>CAIRHC010000001.1 GCA_903878275.1 Candidatus Vogelbacteria bacterium
GATTTGCTATTGCAAATCGGGACGGTGTTTTTTATTTTTATTTCTTAAATAAAAATTTAATCAGCAAATATTTTTTTCTTTTTGCGAAATTTTTATTATGAAAAATATTTTTTAAAAAAGAAAAATAAAAACTTTTTTATTTATTTTATAAAGTTTAGAAGTTATCCACAATTTTGTGCTAAAAAATATTGTTATGTTTTTTAAATTAGTAGATAATTATGTGTAAGTGTAACGATGTTGATAAAAGGTCGAATGTCGTTGCAAATCTTTTAAAAAAAATAAAAAAAATAAAAATACTATGGCAGCAAAAAAGAAGGCTAAGAAAGCAACAAAGAAAGTAGCTAAGAAGAAGAAATAAATTTCTTTTTTAATCTAGTACACCAAAAGAAAATCCTCGAAACTCGTTTCGGGGTTTTTCTTTTCAATTATTAATGAGGAGGTAACTGTGGATAATTAAATTGTGTCGGGGGGGGGGGCTTTAATGATATACTTAAATAAGTTTTTATTAGCAATTATTAGTTTAATTATTTTTTATGAAAAAATATCTTTTTGTTTTAGCGGTTCTTTTCTTGGTTGTTGCTCCAGGTTTGGCAAACGCTTCGGTCTTAAGTCGTTTGGAGGAAGTCGTAAATTCGCTATCGTTAATAGTTAGCCAATATCAATTGGCAGCAGTCGGAGCGATTAATCCTTCGGGTTTGCCCGATTTGACGATTAAAAATGTAAAATTAGTTGCGGGTAGTAACCCACCAGCTTTTACAATGGATATTTGCAACAACGGCAGAGCTAGTTTGGCTGATATCGGAAAAGGTGCCTTTACTTTTTACGCGGCAACTTATGGTGCCAACGGTTATCCATCTAAAAATTATGTTTCTAGTATGGGTGGATCAACGATGATCGGGTTGAAGAATGGCACTTGTATAAGTAATTATAAATTTACTCTAACGGCTGATATGGCGACAGAATATGCCGCCAACAATACGGTTACTTTTAGTGCCGACAATACAATCTTTGAATCCGACGAGACAAATAATGTAGTTACCTATACGGCTACGACAACTCAAGATAGTTCACTTGTCGTGACCAATAATTCTCCAATAACGGTTACACCTCTAAACAACGGAAATAACCCAATTGTTTCCTATACTGCTAGTTTTAACATAATTCTACGTAACGATGGTAATAATCCAACTTATGTTCCTAGTGATACCCTTAGGTTTCTAAATGTTTCTAGAAATCCTAGTGGCTGCACTGCTTCTACGACTATATCAAACGTATTTACGCCATCATCAAGTGGTGACACCCCTGGTGCCTATGCTATACCTGCGGGTATGTCTAGAACTTTTAATTTTTCGGGATTGATTTCTAAGTGTGGTCCAGCGGCAACTTACCAAACCTTAACAATTACGGGGGTAAATTACGGTACTTCTATTGGTGCTTATCCTCTGACCGTTACATCTGGATTGGGGAATTTGACGAAGACAGTGTCTTTTTAGGAAGGTTTTGTTAATTTAATTAAACCCCTGCCGGCTACAAGCCGGCAGGGGTTTTTGGTCTAGCTGTATTTTTATGCTATGATGAGCTTTATGTCATTTTTAAAGATGTTGTTGGGCGATCCAAGTCAAAAATATGTGAAAAAGGCGAGTAAAATCGTAGCGGAAACTGAAGTTTTCGAGCCAGCTTTAATGGCTTTGTCTGACGAGGAATTGAAGGCTAAAACGACTGAATTTCGGGCGCGTTTGTCGGCGGGGGAGACCTTGGACGATATTTTGCCAGAAGCTTTCGCGGTGGTCCGAGAAGCCTCAAAACGCGTGTTAAATCAACGGCATTTTGATGTCCAGCTCATTGGGGGATTGGCACTCCACGAGGGCAATATCGCTGAAATGCGTACCGGAGAAGGCAAAACCCTTGTTGCCACCTTGCCAGCCTATTTAAATGCTATTTCGGGTCAAGGTGTGCACGTGGTGACCGTCAACGACTACTTGGCTCGTCGTGATACCGTCTGGATGGGTCAGGTTTACTCTTTTCTTGGTTTGACTATCGGCGTGCTAAACAATCAAGCTTCTTATTTATATGATCCCGCTCATACCGATCGTGACAAAATTCGCGACGAAGAAGGTTCGTTTAAAGTTATTTATGAATTTTTAAAACCGTGTTCGCGCACTCAAGCTTATTTGGCGGATATTACTTATGGCACCAACAATGAATACGGCTTTGATTATTTGCGCGACAATATTGCCAGTCGAGTTGAAGACGTGGTCCAGCGTCAGCCTAAAAATGGTGGGCACAGTTTTGCCATTATTGATGAAGTCGATTCAATTTTAATTGATGAATCGCGAACACCGCTGATTATTTCGGCGCCATCTGGTCAAACCGAAAATCTCTACACTTCTTTTGCGCAAATTGCTCAAGCTTTGGATGTTGAAAAAGATTATACCGTTGATGAAAAGTTCAAGGCAATTACTTTGACCGACGATGGAATTAATCGTGCCGAAAAAATGCTCGGCGTGGAAAATATCTATACTGAAAAAGGAATTAAGTATGTTCATCATTTGGAAACGGCGGTGCGTGCTAAGGCGCTTTTTGAGCGTGACAAAGAATATGTGGTCAAGGATGGCGAGGTAATTATTGTTGATGAATTTACTGGGCGATTACAGCCTGGTCGGCGTTGGTCCGAAGGTTTGCATCAAGCCATCGAAGCCAAGGAAGGCGTGAAAATTCAAGAAGAATCACGGACTTTTGCGACGATTACCTTACAGAATTATTTTCGAATGTACAAAAAGATTGCGGGTATGACCGGTACGGCGCAGACTTCGGCTGAAGAATTTATGAAAGTTTACGGACTGGAGGTGATTGCTATTCCGACTAACCGTGAAAATCGTCGAATTGACAAAGGCGATCTCATTTTCCAAACCGAAAAAGGCAAATACCAGGCGACGATTCACAAGGTAAAAGAGCTGTATGATAAAGGTCAGCCGGTCTTGATCGGCACCGCGTCAATCGAAAAAAACGAGCTACTTTCAGCCTATTTTCGTAAAGAAGGCATTGTGCACAAAGTTTTGAACGCTAAAAATCACGAAGAAGAAGGTGAGATTATTGCTGGGGCTGGCAAAAAGAAAAGCGTGGTCATTGCGACCAATATGGCGGGTCGTGGTGTCGATATTAAGCTTGGTGGTGCGACACCGACGCCAGAAGAAGCGGAAGAAGTAAAAGCTCTTGGCGGTTTGTTTGTGCTTGGCACCGAACGGCACGACGCCAGGCGAATTGATAATCAGCTTCGTGGGCGATCTGGTCGTCAGGGTGATTTTGGTGAAACACAATTTTTTGTATCACTAGAAGATCAGCTTATGCGCGTCTTTGGTTCGGATCGAATCAAAAATATGATGGGGCGTTTTGGTATTCCGGAGGACGAAGCGATTGAAAATCGTCTGGTTTCAAAATCACTCGAAAATGCACAGGCGAAAATTGAAGGAATGAATTTTGATATGCGCAAGCATTTGCTTGAATATGATGATGTAACAAGTCATCAACGGCAGACTATTTATGAACGACGCAATAATGTTTTGCTCGGTGGCGAGGTGGAAATTAATGATTTTATTGAGCGAGCTTTTGAAGGCGTCAATTTACCAGACGAAGAAAAAGACGCTTTGCGAGAAAAAATTTCGGCGAAACGAGCAAAATTTGAACCGGAAGTTTTTGTGCGTAATGCCAAACAATTAATTTTGCAGGTGATCGATATGTTTTGGGTGGATCATTTGGAGGGGATAGATTATTTACGATCCAGCGTACGTCTGCGAGCTTATGGTCAACGCGATCCGCTTGTCGAATTTAAAAAAGAAGGTTTGCAAATGTTTCGCGAAATGGAAGCGTCAATTTTTGGTAATGTCCTGGAATTTTTAAGTAATGTCGAAGATCAGGTCAAAGAAGAAAAGGCGAGTCAGCTGATTGAAATTCATAATTCGGCTGAAGGGATTGTCGCCTCTGGTGGGGCTAATCGTTTGCCAGCAAATGACCAGTTGGAAAAAACTGGTCGCAATGATACTTGCCCGTGTGGAAGTGGTAAGAAATATAAAAAGTGCGGATTGCTAAATACCGAAGAACACCAGCGTTTAATGAAAACAAAATAAGCTCAAAAACAAGGTATTTTAGTTAAAGGACAGCTGAATAGGCTGTCCTTTAACGTTTTTGTCCTTTAAATTTCTCTCTCCGAAACATTTTATTTGTCGAAAAATCAGATTTTGAACTGGTTCTTTTTGGTGTAAATTTGATCTTCCTTGGCACTAAACATTGCATTATTTAAACTCTTCTGATAGTAATGGCGTTAGTAGTAATTAGCACCACCCTCGTTTTGTTCTTTGATAATGATCAGCTCTTTGCACGCTCTATTTTTTATTAGCGTAGTCTGCAAAAGCGATGCATTATCTTCACCCAAAGAAAATAACTATTTTTGTTATGGCTCTAATGTTTATATTAGGGTTCTTTACCGTGAATATTGCGCCTGTTTATGCGGATGAGGTTGCTCCAGCGCCAGTTGCTCCAAGCGAATCGGTTGCAACGGCTCTAGTTAGTGCGCCAAGTGAAAGTCCAACTCCAGAGAGTGTTCAAGTTCCAGCTCCAGCTGAAGTGACAACTCCAGTAGCTGTTAGCCCTTCAGCGACAGAAGTTCAAGTTATTGTTCCTGTCACGGATACTAGCGTAACCGCAGTAAATCCTACGGCGATCGACAACGAAACGCCGATTACTGAACCAGCTATCGTGGCTGTTCCAGAAGTAGACAATTCGAGTGTTCCAGCTGTTAGCGAAACTTCAACTAGCACAACACCAGTTGAGGTGATCCCAGGAGAAGCGAGTTCGACTACACCGGTTGATATCGCAACTACGACAATTATTACTATTCCTGATGCTTCGAGTACTGAAGCGACCAGTAGTGTTTTGATTGGAGATGTTAGCGCCACAACGACTGTTGGTACAGTTCCAGCCATGATTGATACTAGCTCCAACGGTCCGGCTTTAATTTCGGCTGACGCGACAACTGTGACGATTAGCGAAGAACTAAACGCGACAACTCAAACGGAGATTGTTCCACCAGCTAGTCCAACGATTAGCCCCGAACAAAATTTCACAACTACCGGTGTGACGCCACCGCCACCTCCCCCAACTAATGAACCAACCACTAGTACTGAAAATTCTTTTAGTACGACTGGCACACCACCTCCTCCACCTCCACCACCAAATTCAATTACAATTAGTGGTGAGAATTCATTTACGACCTTAGTAAATGGTATTTCTCTATCGGTCAGTGGAGAAAATAATTTTAATACTTTAGCTAGTGCTGTCGTCTCGACAGTTTCTGGTGAAAATAGTTTTACCACCTTGGGCAGTGTCCCGACATTTGCCATCAGTGGAGAAAACAGTTTTACAACCTTATCTGCTATTGTTTTGCCAACAATTTCAGCGGAAGCCAATTTTACTACAATGTCAGCTGTCGTTTTGCCAACAATTTCAGCGGAAGCCAATTTTACCACTCTTGCTGTGGCGATTCCGCTATCGGTCAGTGGAGAAAATAATTTTAATACTTTGTCGTCGGTAGTTTTGCCAACAATTTCAGCGGAAGCCAATTTTACCACTCTTGCTGTGGCGATTCCGCTATCGGTCAGCGGAGAAAATAATTTTAATACTTTAGACGTGGCTATTTTACCGACTGTTTCGGCGGAAAATAGTTTTACCACGATGTCGGTTGTTATTCTTCCGGCAATTTCAAATGAAGGCACTTTCACCACTTTGGCGACGATTCTAATTTCAGTCAGCGAAGAAAACTCGTTTACCACTTCTGATATCCCAGTAATTCCTTTATTCACAATAAGTGCAGAAAATAGTTTTACCACTTCTGATATTCCAGTAATTATTATCACCACCGTTAGTGACGAAAACTCGTTTACCACTTCTGATATTCCAGTAATAATCATTACCACTGTTAGTGCAGAAAATAGTTTTACAACCTTAGGTATTCAACCTCTGTTTACTATTTCAGCGGAAAACTCATTTACTACTTCTGATA
>CAIRHC010000002.1 GCA_903878275.1 Candidatus Vogelbacteria bacterium
ATCTTAAAGTGAAAGAGGCTTTAGCGGTGACCATCACATCTTTCTCAATACTACCGGTATCATAATTGCCGTAATCGTTCACATCGATAGAATTCAAAGGCAATACCTGCACCACTCCAGACGAAGCCGATTTTAAACCACCGAGACTTTTCCCACCACTTTTAGCGATTTCATTACCGCGAGCTTTGGCGTCTTTCAGAGCGTCCGCCAAAAGCGAAACACGAAGTTCTGGCAATTTGGAATAATAATACTCAAGAGATTGAGTTGAGAAAATCACACCTTGACCAATCAAACTTTGAGTATTTTTGGCCATTTGCGAGACTAACTCAACGTCGCTCGAACGAAGCTCTACTGTTTGACGAAGATTGTATTGTTTGGAACCAGAAACTTTATTAGGATCATAAATTTCATCCATAAAAACCGGAGAGATGACTAAATCTGTTTCTTTGAAGCCATTAGCAACATAAAACTTCCTAACTTCTTGCAAATCTAAATCCATTTTCTTGTAACCATCTTTAAGAGAATTGGCATCGGCAACCCGAGTAAAAAACGAGATCCACTTTACAATATCAGATTTGACTTGAACTTTCGCTGAACCAGTCACAGTCAGAGAATCATCGTAAGCACGAACTTTATAAAAAGAAAACGCGCCAATCATTGTACTAATAATTAGGCTAGCACCGACGATAAAACCCAAAACAACGACGGGGTTATTTTGACTCAAGCAACAAGACTTTTTTTCTTCTATAATTTTTTTAATAGACATAAAATTTTTATAACAAAAAATAATTAAGAGAATTTATATTTCACTTAATTATAATACGCACAAAAATACAAAGCAAGGAAAAACTAGACGGATGGTTTCCGAAAATTATTTTTACCGAAAACTGGACGACTTTTGAAACCTCCTTTTTGAAAACTATTTTGGGCACTTTGATTGGCGATAAAAGTCGATGGCGTCCGATAGGCTGGTCCACCTTTTTTATTACCTACTTTATTTTTTGAGTTACCTTTCATATTTATAATTCTACCACAACAAAGCGCCAGCGTTCAAATTGATCTTTCTTGAATTGCCATTTTTTGTAGCTGTATTTTTTTAGCGACCTTTCGATGTTACTTTTTTGACCAGCGCCAAATTCCATAAAAATTTTTCCTTCTGGTTTCAAATAGTTTTGAGCTTTAGCTAAAAATTTATCAATAAAAAATAATCCGTCTTTTCCACCCCACAAAGCGCTGGCTGGTTCATATTTTTTGACCGATTTTTGTACTACACTTTTTTTATTTGGTATGTATGGCGGATTAGCGAGAATTATATCAAACTTTTCTTTAATATTTGAAAAAATGTCGGAGTGAATAACCTTGCCCGAAACTTTGTTGAGTTTTAAATTTTTCTTAATTTGTTCAATTAATTTTTTGTCCTTTTCGCCAAAAGTCACCTTAACGTTGGGACAATTTTTGATGACAGCGACGCCAACACAACCGGAGCCAGCAAAAAGGTCGAGGTAGATTGCCGGCTTTTTTTGCTCCAACAAAAAAAGCCGGATTGTTTCCCCAACCCAAAATTCTGTCTCTTCCCGCGGAATTAGTGGCTTCATCGACAAATCAATCCGACAACCTAAAAATTCTTTCCAGCCGATAATATAATCGATTGGCTCACCCATTTCAAAACGAGCAATATCTTGATCAAGTTTTTTTGATTCCGGCTTTTTCCCTTGATATTTATCACGGACCAACCAGTCAATTTCTTTTTTAGTTATTTTAGACATTTTATTTATTTGAAAAATAAGCCCCGGCGCGCCTTGGCGCACCGGGGTAAACTCCAAGATCAACCGAGGTCTATCGGCTTTAGTCGCCGACTCCGGCGTTTAGCTTTCCACCGCGTCCAGACATCAGAAAATTGGACCGCCATCGTCCCAGCAACAAAAATCACAAGAGAAGACAGCACCACAACCTGAAAAGCACACCATGGCCAAAAAAGTAGCCACGACCAATAGTGAGTGTACATCTTTTTCTCCTTCCGCTCTAAAAAGAGCTGTTGTTTCCTAAAGACTATTCTAGGCTAAAAAAACAACAAGTCAAGATGACAACTTGTTTTATTATAAAATTTTCTGTTATAATCCTGACATTATCAAAATAATTATTATAAACTATGAAAAATAATCTATACCTAATCGTCGTTTTTATTATTGTCATCGGTCTTTTTGTCGCTGGTATTTATTTTAAAAAACCCACCACCAACGAATCGCCGACAGCGACATCAACCAATCAGACAGCTAGTGTTTCTACCGCGGTCGATAATTTAATAAACAACAATGCCTCTGGCACTGACATTACAAACCAAGCAAATAATCAAAACAAAACTATGTCTAACTTAATTACCCTAAAAACAAGCTTGGGCGATATTCAATTTACCACTTACGGTAACGACGCCCCAAATACTGTGGCTAATTTTACCAAACTTGCCAGCCAGGGTTTTTATAGCGGTCTAACTTTCCATCGTGTAATTAAGGGTTTTATGATCCAAGGTGGCGATCCAAATTGTTCTAAAGCCGAAACCGCTAATCAATGCGGAATGGGCGGTCCTGGCTATCAATTTGCCGATGAATTAAATCCAAACACTGAATCATACAAAAATGGTTACAAAAAAGGCGTAGTGGCAATGGCAAATTCCGGTCCAAACACCAACGGCAGTCAATTCTTTATAATGCTTGAGGACAATCCTTTGCCAAATGCTTACACAATTTTTGGAAAAGTAATCAAAGGTCAGGAAATTGTCGATGCGATTGGCAATGTCGAAACTGGCGCGAATGATCGACCAGCTAAAGCAGTCACAATCAATTCAGTTGAAATTAGTCAAATTTAAACAGGTAAGATATAATTAATTCAAGATTATAAGTTTAACTTCACCCAGTTAAATAGCTAAGCTAAATTTTCAAGCAAATTTATTTAACCGGGTAAGTAAATCTAAATGGACGAAGAAAAAAAAGAAGGACAACACATCTGTGACGAAAGTTGCGGTTGTGGTCCAATCACCTGTCTATGTGGTGGCGAAAGCGTCTGTAAATACAATGAGGGCGTAACCGATACCACGAAATCTGGCGTTGAAGATGAAGAAGCGACTGTCGCTAATTCTCTAGACGAAAAAGAAAAAGAGGAAGAAGAAAAATACGCAGACTAAACTAAAGCAAACTAAAAAATACTCTGGCGAAAGTCAGAGTATTTTTTAGTTTACACCGGGCTTAAAACTTGTCCGTTTATTTCGCGAGCGATCAGTCTCCGACAAAATACTTTTTCGCAAACGAACCGAATGTGGCGTGATTTCCAAATATTCATCTTCCAAAATTATTTCCAACCCGCGTTCAATACTTAAAAGATACGGCGGCGCCAGCATTACATTTTCATCAGTCCCTGCGGCACGCATATTTGTCAGCTGTTTGCCTTTGATCGGATTGACTGCCATATCTTCACCTTTTGACGTGTTACCAATCACCATTCCTTCATATACTTCCGTACCTGGACCGATATACAAAGTGCCACGAGTCGCCAGATTATCGAGCGGGTAAGCCAAAGCTTTGCCGGGAATCATTGAGATCATTGAGCCAAGATGTGTTTTGCGAATTTCACCAGCATAAGGTTTGAAGCCAAGCACTCGGCTCGACATTATCCCCTCGCCCTTAGTATCAACGATAAATTGATTGCGATAACCGAGAAGCCCACGAGTCGGTCCTTCAAAAGTCAGCCGTGAGATATTATCGACTTGTTTCAAATTGGTCATAATTGCTCCGCGACCGCCAAGTTTTTCGATAATTACACCTTGATAACCCGACGGTGTATCAATCGTAATTTCTTCAAACGGTTCGGATTTCACACCATCAACTTCTTTAATAATTACTTGTGGTTGCGACACCGACATTTCATAACCTTCGCGTCGCATATTTTCAAGCAAAATAGAAATGTGTAATTCGCCACGGCCAAAAACTTTAAATTTGTCACCGCCAGAAAAATCAACTTTCAAGCCAACATTGACTTCGAGCTCTCGCTCCAATCTTTCCCGAATTTGTCGGCTGGTAACATATTTTCCTTCGCGACCGGCAAACGGCGAATCGTTAATCATAAAGTTTAAAGCAATCGTCGGTTCGTCGACACTAATCGCCGGCAGAGCTTCACCTTTTTCTTCAGCACAAATAGTTTCGCCGATATAGATATCCGGAATACCAGACACAATCACAATATCTCCACCAATCGCTTCGCCGACCTCCTCCCGCGCCAAACCACGAAAAGTAAAAAGTTTAACCACCTTTCCGGTATAGCCAGTACCATCAGCTCTTTTTATAAAAACCGCTTGACCACTTTTAATCGTCCCTTCATAGACGCGACAGATAGCAAGACGTCCAAGATAATTATCATACGCCAAGTTGAATGGTTGCGCTCGAAACGGTAAATCGCTTTTATTTTCGGCTGGTGCCACTTCTTCTAAAACAACATCAAGGAGTGGGTTCATATTTGTTGATTCGTCTTCTAAGTTTCGCTTGGCAATACCATCACGACCGATTGCATAGACCACAGTAAAATCTAATTGTTCATCACTCGCACCTAAATCCATAAACAGTTCTAAAACTTCTTCTTCGGCCCGAGCTGGATCTGCCGCCGGTTTATCAATTTTATTTAAAACAACAATTGGTTTAAGTCCGAGCTCTAGTGATTTTTTTAATACAAACCGAGTTTGTGGCATCGGCCCTTCTTGAGCATCCACAATCAAAAGCACTGAATCAATCGAACGTAATACACGTTCCACCTCCGAACCGAAGTCGGCGTGACCAGGCGTATCGACAATGTTGATCTTGGTATCTTTGTAAAAAAGCGAAGCATTTTTAGAGTAAATGGTAATGCCGCGTTCTTTTTCCAAATCATTAGTATCCATACTAAAATTCTCGTCCACCATTCCGGTCTGACGAAGCATCGCATCGGTCAAGGTGGTCTTGCCGTGGTCCACGTGCGCAATAATCGCGATGTTTCTGATTTCCATAATTAAAAAATTCTCCCCACTGGAGAATGTCTTAACTATACCATAGGTTTTAGAAAATCGCAAAAAGACTACCGGTCGAAATTTTGCCTAGCAAAATTTCGACCGGCCAATCCTATTTCCCCGTTTGTCTTTTAAATTCTTCGGCTCGAGCAATCCCTTCGGGACAAGCATAACAAGATCCCGAACCACCGCACACCGGACAATCTTTTTCTTCGGTCGCAGAGAAATCTGCCGATGCCAAATCTTTAGCTTCAGACTTAACACTTAAAACATCGTCCGAAAATTCTAATTGCTCCTCTTTTTTTGGTTTTTCTTCCAACATATACCTAATATATTAAACCCTAATAAAATTTTGTCTACTCTTTTATTTTATCACTCATCAGGTCATCGATTTCTTCCATTATTTCTTTCCTTTCTTCTAGATCCTCTACCGCAAAATAATCATCAATTAAATCTTCTATTTCTGGAGTTTGAGAGCCAAGATACGACAAAATCCGAGCCGAGCCAGTACCAAAAGCTTTTTCAATATCATAAAGCATTGGGCTCTCACCATTGAAATAAGCTTTGACCAATTGATCAGTAATTTCTTCTGATGTCTGACCTTTCATCTCGGCAATCTTTTTAATAATCTCTTCCACAATGGGAACATACATTTCTCGATAAGAAACCATGACAGCCTTCTTTATAAAAGGAATATACTTTAATTTTCTTTTGCCAATATGAGATTTAGATAGCTCTTCCTCTTTAATTTTAAATTCTTTTTCTAGTTCTTCCGAAATAACGAGCAGCACCTTTGTAGTAATAATTTCAGTCATTGCTTCATTAAATCCAGTAAAATGACGTATCTTACCCTTTTCTTTTTTATTCCATGGTCTATTTAAGCCAAATCCCGATCTTACTGGAAAAAGTTTAATGTCCTTATTTCCATCCTCTCCATCTTTTATCACCGCAAAATGACGAGTATGGGAAAATAAATGAGCCATTTCATGCGCAAGAAAATGGATTTCCAACAAAGAAAAAAATTCTTGTTTTTTTGTAATAATAATCATTTCCTCGACAGGATTAGACGTCCCACCTACATTATGATCACCAGATATAAGTTTATAATCAGTAAAATGAACTTGTTCCGGAGTAATACCAATCGTTTTTTCAATACCATATTTCTCAAAAAGCTTCTGGAATCCAGCATTGGCAAGATTAATAAGTTTTAGTTCTTCTTCAGTCTTTGGTTTTTCTCCGACTATCGGTTCCAAACCAATCTTCTGCTGTTTTTCTTTTTCCTCTCTCAACCCTTCTCCACTGGAAGCAACACCCATAAATTGTCTATCCATATTTTCCATAGAATTGTTTTAAAATTTATATCAACAAGCCTAAATTAGTTTTAAGTGTATAAATCCAATCTTCATCATTTTCGCCATCTTCAAGTTTTTGTTTCAAAAGCCATTCCAGATAACCGCGATCAGTTTTCACCACTTCGGAAATCATTTGATCTTTATGTTTGCCAAAATTAAATTTGCGATAAAGCGATGGCTGGTTAGAAATTTCCACCATTTTTTCAATTGCTTCGTCTTCACCCATTCCTTTTTCCTTCATTTTTTGTAATTGTCTTTGAAAAATCGCATAGAGCACGTTCACATCACCTTCGGCATCGTGTGCTCCACCCTCGACCTCCAAATCAAGATAATAGCGAAGAAATTGTAAATTATATTCTGGAATGATCGCGTTCTCATCCAAACATCTCGCTATCCGCAAAGTACAAATAAAACTCGGGACGTGCACGCCCTCCGATTCCAGCATTGCTAAGTCAAATTTAGCATTATGAGCCACAAAAATATGATCAGCGAGCAAAGCTTCCAAATCTTTTTTCATTTGGCTTCCCGCAAACGGAGGCTTGTCTGCCACCATCTTGTTCGTAATATGTGTGATGCTCATCGATTTCACGCCAATCGGCACTGGCGGTTTAAAATATTCGGTTCGAGTTTCTGTATCGGTTTTGTAACAAACCTGGCACAGCCGATCTTTGGCTAAATCATTGCCGGTGGTTTCGGTGTCTAAAAAAACGAGTTTTTTCATTTTGTTGTATTTATTATTAATTTGTTTAGTATAGCAAATTAAAACCGTCCCGACACCTAGGTGTCGGGACGGTTTTAATTTTTTTATTTCTTTGAAACTTTCTTCTTTGGGCGAACATCTTCGGATGTTTTAGCCTTTGCCACAACCTTTTTAGCTGGGGCCTTCTTTTCTACTTTTTTAGGAGTTTCAATCTTTTCTTCTTTTTTAACTTCTTCAATCTTTTTGGCTTGAACCGGTTTTGGCTGATTTGAACCTAGAGCTTCGATCAAACGGTCAAGTTTGATATTGATAGTTTCCAAAAGTCTTTTTGTGCCATCATCGCTGGTTTTGTTCACAACGGGACCACGATCAAAACTTGGGCGAGATGGACGGTCATTGAATTCTCGTCTTGGAAATCGCTCTGAACTAGATTCTCTTTTCCCGCCAAAACAATCATTACAAAAAACTGGCTTGCCTTGAGTTGGGCGAAATGGTACTTCACATTCTTTGCCACAATCACTGCATTTTGTTTTATGCATTATGTTGTCACGATCTCGATCGCCACCACGAAATTCTGGGCGACCACCACCACGGTTATCTCGTCCACCACCAAAACTTCTTCCACCGCCACCATTTCCTCCTCGATTAAAATTACCCATATGTTTACCCGCCGTAGCGGAATTTATTTTAATTAATATGCTAATTGCCGACACTCAAAAATAGACTTTCTAAGTGCTTTAAGAATAACACATATTTAGAAAAAATACTAGTGCCAGAACTAAACAAGCTTTTCTTTAAGTTCCAAAGCGCGAGAAACCAACCTTTCTCCGATCTGACCCCAATCAAAATATTGCTTATAGTCTTTTGGCTCAATCAATTTAATTTCAGTCACACTACCCGCCGGATCAGATTCAAAAGCTCCATAAGGTCGCACGAGACAAGCGTAACGAAGCTGATAGACGAAACTACCGTCTCTAGTATCAGTCATTTTTTGATAGCCAAGCGGAAGACACTTTAAAACTTCCATATTTGATTCTTCTTGAATTTCTCGTTTTAAAGTTTCCTCAAAAGTCTCATCTTTTTCAATCGTTCCACCGATCAAACCCCAATCGGCTTTTCTACCGCCGAAACCGATCACCAGCTTATTGTCGCAAAAACAAACACCATAAACCTGCCGACACGAAGAATAATCTAAATCGGCAAAAGAGCCAGCATCGGTGTATTCAAAAATATATTCCACGCCACTTTTTCCTTTGTAATTTTCAGTAATGATCATTTATTTATTTTCGGCTTTACTGGCTTCGACCTCCATCACCGTTTTTTGTTCGCTTAACAAGTGAAATAGATATTGCGGATAAGCTTTAGCCAGTGAATCTTTTAGCCCAGCAAAAGCGTCATTTATGAAAACATGTTTTATACCATTTTCTTTTAATTTTTCTTTATAACCCGAAGTAAGAACTGCCAAGCCATCTTTATAAGCTGTCCCACCACCAGTCCCCAGACCAGCACCGAGTGCTGCTCGAAGTTCTTTTGGTACTTCAAATGGTGCGGTATAGAAATCACGATTTTTATCTATTCCTTTATTTAATAAATCAATCAAAGTGCTCAATTGATTTGTCTTGGCTATACCATGAGCATCAAAATTTATACCAATATTACCATCGATAGTTTCAAAAATTTCATCCGTCTCCGGATTAATACCGTGAGAAACCGCAAACATCTCGTCGCTTAAAGTCATCCGTTTTTTTGAATAAATTTCGTTGTATTGTTGATTAACTTCTTCCACCAGTTTTTCCTTTTCTATTAAATTTTCTTCTCCAGCCTCTTGAGCTAAATTTGGATTTTCAAACATTAAATTATATTTTTTGCATATTAATTATTAAATATGAGCTTCTCTTTTAAAACCTAATTGCTCTAAATACATCAAGGTCAAGTCAGACAAATAAGGAAGTTCTTTAATTTTCTCAATTGGCAAAAATATCTGCTGGCGATGTTTTGCTAGCTCCATATTTTTCAACTCTCCAGAATATTTTAGAATTTCAAAAAGGTGACTGCTAACTTTTATCTCACGACCTTCTCGTTCGTAAAAATAATCTCTCTCAACAATTTCTTTATATTCTTGCACTTCAATATCACATTCTTCCAGTATCTCTTGTTTCAATCCGTCTGTCACGCTCTGACCATCTTTTACTTTACCGACAGGAATCGTCCAAAATCCATATTTAACATGTTCTTGCACCAAAACTTCACCGTCGGCGTTCTTGATAACCGCGGCAATACCGTGATGATCGACAACATCTTCTTTATTGTAATTGATGTTCATTGGCTACGGGACTTGGAATCGAACCAAGATTCACAGCTTCAAAGGCTGCTGTCCTACCGTTAGACGATCCCGTAATGGATGAATTCGCAGGATCATATTAACACAATTTTAGGTCATTTCGCAATATTAAGATTTTGCACCAAAAGGTGGTATTTTTTCGTATTAAAAATATTAAAGGTCTTTTCTAATTATAAATTTAAAACCAGGCTAAAACATTTTAAATTTTAGAATGTTCGCCCAAGTAAAAATATGTCTAAAAAATTAATCATTATTAGTGGTTCGGCACTGGCTCTATCTTTAGTCGTAGGCGGACCAGCCCTTGCAGACGAAAACTTTGCCAACCAAAACGGAAGTTCAATTAGACACCAAGCTCCAAATATCAGAAAAGGAATCAAGGCTCTTGGTCAAGAAAATAACAACTACGCTTTAGGAATTATTTCTTCAATCAATGGTTCAAGCTTCAATATCCAAAATCGAATGAAAAATGGCACGACCACCGTCACGGTCAATACGACAGGTACCACCATTTTCAAAAAAGATGGTCAAGTTGCTCCATTAAGTGATTTAGCGATCGGACAAAGAGTGATCGTTGTGGGGATCAGAGATATTCCCAATAAAAACATTATCAATGCCACCAAGGTAAATATTTCGACCAAGACTCCAGCAAAACCAGGCAAGAAACTCGGACATCTGATTCCCAAGAAAAAATAAAGTCGAGCCCATTAATTACGGGATAAAACATTATTAACGTAAAAATCTAATTACACCAAAACAAAAACACCCCGCTGAAAGACGGGGTGATTTTGTTTTTAAGACTAATTAGTATTAGCCGGCTTTCCACCTTGAGCCTGCCCTTGAGGTAAATTTGGTCTTAATTGCACCGATTGAGCGGTCACACTACCATCAGCATTCGTCGAACCATTGACCGAGACTGATGAACCGACTGACAGATCATCAAGGACACCTTTTGCCATTTTTTGCACCTCGGTCGAAGTGGAAACCAAAACAATTTTTGACCCACCATCACGTAATTTTAAAGTGATACTAGTCGCGTCTTTACTTAAAATTTCACCAGCGGTCATTCCCCCGCCAGCTCGATTGCCGCGTTGCCCCATCGCACCATTACCACCGAAGCGACCGGCACCACCAGTAAAATCTTGCCCCAAAGTACCACCTTTTTTATTTAAACCATACTCATAACCACCGAAGAAAACTAAACCAGCGACCACCACCCCGACTATTATTTTTGTTGTTTTATTCATATTTTTTTACTTGCTTGGGCGAACATTTTTTAAATGTTTTAGCCTTAATTTTTTAATAATTTTAAATTTTAATTTTTATTATTCATACCGCAAAGCTTCGATTGGATTTAAACTGGCCGCTCGACGAGCCGGATAATAACCAAACACAATCCCGATCGTCGCTGATACTCCAAAAGAAAGAAAAACAGAGAACAATGAGACTTGGGTTTGCAAAATACCAAAATAAGTAACCAGAAAAGATATTAGCCAACCCAGTGCGACACCGATAATCCCACCAATAAACGTCAGCGCTACCGATTCAATCAAAAATTGTAAATTAATATCTCGACGTTTAGCACCAATCGCTTTACGTAAACCAATTTCACGCGTCCGTTCGGTCACCGTTGTAAGCATCATATTCATAATACCAATACCACCCACGACCAGCGAAATTCCCGCGACCGACGCTAGAAAAATTGTAAAAGTATTAATAACTTGTGACAAAGTACTCAACATATCATCAAGCGAAATAATAGAAAAATCAGGATCGGAGACTCGATGCTTGGAGAGCAAAGCGCTGGTGACAACGTCTTTAACACTATTAATTTGATCTTTGCTCGCCACGCTAATAGAAATGGTTGAGAGATAATCAACGCCCGCCAAAATTTTCTGCATTGTCGGAAGAGGGACAAAAATTGTATCATCAGGACCAGAAAAACCATAGCCACCCTTCGTCGCTAAAATTCCTACCACTCGAAAAGTCGAACCACCAATTCTGATTGTTTGACCAAGTGGATCGTTGTCGCCAAAAAGATCCTGCGACACCGTCGCGCCAAGTACAACTTTTCGACTATAACTTCGAGTATCACTCTCACTTAAAAAACTACCATTGGCAACCGTAACATTTTTTACGTCAGGATAAACAGACAAAACACCAGTCACCGTGGTATTAGTATTATTTCCGGTTGGGGCGCTAACTTGAAAACGACGAGAAGATTCCGGAGAAACAGCGACTATCCCCTCGATGTCTTTTAACACGGCGAGGTCTTCCTCTTTTAGAGTTTGAGCTGAACCACGGCCAGATGAAACAATCCCTCGCCCTGGCTGAATCACGCCAGGCATAATTGTCAGTAAGTTTGAACCCAAGCCCTCGATGCTTGATTGAATAGACGCTTTAGCTCCTTGACCAATAGAGACCATTGCGATAACCGACGCAATGCCGATAACGATACCAAGAATCGTTAAACCAGAACGAACCTTGTTGGCAGAAAGCGAAGTAAAAGTTTCTTGTAAAATATCAGTGATGTGCATAAACTTATTTTTTTATTTTTCTTTTTATATGATGCTTGCTATCAGAAATAATCAGACCATCTTTGATGTGAATAATGCGATCGGCGTGTTCGGCGACCTCGTGTTCATGCGTGATTAAAATTATGGTCTTGCCTTGTTCTTCATTCAATCGTTGAAAAGTATCAAGTACAATTTCGCCAGTTTTCGAATCTAGGTTTCCCGTCGGTTCATCAGCCAAAATTAAAGATGGATTATTGACCAAAGCCCGAGCAATTGCCACGCGCTGGATTTGTCCACCAGATAATTGATTTGATAAATGATGAAAATGTTCGCGATCCATTCCCGCCGCCACAAGGGCTTCTTCGGCTCGACGATTTCTTTCTTCGGCCGGCACCTGATCATAAATTAAAGGCAAAACAACATTTCGTAAAACAGATGTCCTTGGCAAAAGATTGAAAGACTGAAACACAAAACCAATTTTATCTCGACGGATATCAGCTAGCGTATCTTCCGACATTCGCGAGACATCTTTTTTATCCAAATGATAAGAACCGGAAGTTGGCGTATCAAGGGCACCAAGAATATGCATCAAGGTCGATTTACCCGAACCAGAGGGTCCCATAATCGCGATAAATTCTCCGTCTTCAACATCAAAAGAAACTCCTTTTAAGGCCGAAAAATTAATATCGCCAGTTTGGTAAACTTTGGTAATGTTTTTAACTTCAATCATATTTTAGTGAGGAAATCCACCGACCGCCGCGCCACGAGAAGCCCCGCTAGTGGTACGACTAGCCCCAGAACCACCAAAGATACTTGGAGCACTAGCGGTAGTTTTGGTGGCAGACGGAGCGATGGTTCTAGTGATTATTTTATCGCCCTCTTTTAAGCCCGAGAGAATTTCGACCGACAAATCATCAGAGATTCCAATCGTTACAGTTTGTCTGGTCGGCGTAACAGTCAAAGCAACACCTTGATTATCGGTCACACCAACACTTTGATCGAGTATTTCAACATAAGAAGTCCCACTTTGAGTTTTCACCGCTCCATTCGGTACAATCAAAACATCTTGTTTGGCCGCCGTAGCAATCGCCGCATTCACACTCATTCCCGGCAAAACTCGGACATCTTGAGTATCAAAAGAAATACGTACATTATAATTAACCACACCTTGCGACACTGTTCCGACCTGATCAACCGCCGAAACGACACCGGTAACAGTAAGCCCTTCTATTGCATCAAAAGTTAGTGTCACTTTTTGACCAGTTTTTACTTTTGAGACATCAACTTCGTTTAGAGAAATATCGGCAAGTTTGCTGTCGGTAATCAAAGTGGCAATTGCTGTCCCGCCACTGATTGAATCATTTGCTTCGATATCTAATTTTGCCACCGTCCCAGCAAAAGGTGCCCGAATATAATAATCATTCAAAGCATTTTGCTTTTGTTCAACGTTTAATTCTTGCGAGCGAATATCTAAAGCATCCGCCCCTTCTTTTAATTTAATCAGAGATTCTTGTTTGTCGGCAATTGTTCGATCGGCGTTGTCAATAGTATCAGCAATCAAATTTAAGCTAGACACATGACCGTTCATTTCGGTCGACCAAGTATTGAGATTATTTGTATCGGCCGTCATCACTGCCGTGCGATAGCGAGTATCAGTCTGATCAATGACATAAGAAATGGCGGTATTTGTTTCTTTGAGAGCTTGTGCGATCATCTTAGCGGTTAGAGCCGTCTCTTTAACAATTGATTCAATAGACGAACTAGCCGAGGTCCGACTCACGTTACGATAATCAATGACATTTTTATCATAAGCGGTCTTGGCTCGGTAATAACTATTTGAAGCAATTTGGCGATAATTTTTTGCCGTATCGCCTAGATTCCAATCATTAGAAAAATAAGTTGAGGCATTATAGTTATTGAATAAATTATCAAGCCCCGTCATCACTATCGGCATATCCAAAAAAGCCGAGTCCACCGCGCTGAAACCGTCGCTGTATGATTTCTCTTTCGTATCAAGGGCTGACGCTAAAGCATTTTCCGCCTGGACAATCGATAGTTTGTCCGCTGGTTCTTTTAATTTTGCCAAGGCAATTTGGGCACTTTCCAAACTCGCTTGAGCGTCACCGGCATCGACTTGAGCAATCAAAGTTCCCGCTGAAACTTTCTGACCAGATTTTACACCAAGGTATACTAAGTCGCCAGAAACCTTGCTCGTAATATTTAGCTGGTTAGACGCCGACACCTGACCGGTACCGGTGATAGTTGAAACAATAGTACCTTTTTCAACCGCCGAAACAACATATTTAGTTTCGCCACTCGTATCTGTCAATTTGCCATACGACCAATAGCCTCCACCAAACAAAACCACTAAAACTATCGCGCTAATAATTTTATGATCTAATGCTGTTTTTTTAATTTTTTTAAAACTCAAGTTTGACCACAGGTTTTTCATCTTTTTGGAAAGTTAAGGATTAATAATTTTTTTACCCTGTTAAATAAATTTGTTTACAAATTTAGCTTTGCTATTTAACGGGGTGAATTTGTACTAACACTTGAAGTTGACGACTTTTGTCCACCAGAAAAACCAGCGGGTACTCCTGGCATCAAACGGATCATCTTGGCATCAATTTGTCCTTTGTCGTCTGGCGTACCAACAATCACCACCATATCACCGATCTTTAAATCGCTCGAGGTCGCTTGATTACGAAACTGCTTGATGACCGTATTGTTATCAATCAAAACAACTTTTTCTAAATTGTCTGAACCTTCCACCACGATCGTCGGCAAACTCACTTTAATTATTTTCCCCACTACGCCGTGTCCACCCCGAAAATCATCTCTCAACATTCCGCCGACTTCTGGTCCACGACCTTTTTCTGTCCCCCGACCTTCAAACATTTGATAATAATTATCGCCATATTTATAAGCAAAAGACGCCTTACGAAACCCGACAAACATACCAACCTGAAAAACAACCAGCGTAAGCACCGCGACAATGAGACCCATTAGCACGCAATGAAAAGTTTTTGTTTTAGTAAAATCTTTAATTTTTTGCATAAATTTTCTCGTTAATTTGCCCGCCAAAATTTTTCTCAAAAAATTTTGGCGGTATTATTTAAGCTGGTAATAAAATATTTCTAGTATCACGAGTTGCCCGACCAGCAAACCAGACCAACGCTAAAAATGTGGCTAATAAAATAGTCAAACTGAAAACAGGAAGAGCCTCGGCAATAGTCAAACCAATTTCTTTCCAATAAGACAGCGCGGCTGTTCTTTCCGATAACAAAAGAGAAACGTATTCAAAAAATCCAGCTTGAGCAAAAGCCGAAAAAGTATAAATCGACGCCAAAACCACAGCAATCAAAGATACTACCGAAGCGGTACCAGAAACAACCAAATCAATTAAAATCCATTTTCGTTTTTCTTTTTGGATAGCCAAAAAAATTGCCGGCTTTAAATCCTTTGGCAATTCTCGCGATTCTAACGACTTAAATAAATGACTGATTTTATCCATCTTTAACAATACGAATTATAAGGCTAATTTGGTGCATTTTCCAGTAGCCGTAATCTAGCCAACGCCCGGCGATAATGGCTTTTGACGGTATTCATCGGTTCACCTAAAATTTCCGCGATCGCTTCAAAAGTCTGACCGTCTTGCAAATGCAACAAAACAATCGTTTGGTCAACCGGTGAAATTTTCGATAATTGTTTTTCTAATTTTTCTTTAAGTTCTTTTTGAGCAAAAATTTCATCTGGCCACGGTTCGGCATCCACCGCAATATTTTCCAAATAATTATCCGTTTCATCACCAGCTGATAGTGCCGAAAAAACAATCGACTTTTTTTTCTTCAACCAATCAAACGCGGTATTCTTCGCAATGGTAAATAGCCAAGTTTTAAAATTAAGATTTTGATCAAACTTTTTTAAATGACGCCAAGCCTTCACAAAAGTTTCTTGGGTAATATCACTAGCCAAATCTTGTTCACCACACAAGCGATAAACAAAATTATAAATCACCTTAAAATACCGCCCAAACAAAAAAACCAGCGCCGGTTCATCACCCGCCAAATAATCTTTGACTAATTCATTATCACTAAGTTCCGTGGACATTTTGAGCAGTTTTCAGTCTAGCATTTTTGCCCAAAAATGTCTTACCTACACCACTACTGCCCAAAATAAATTTTCTTGATTTTTTCGTTATCAAGAATATCCCGTCCACCCGTCAAAGCGACTTTGCCCATTTCTAAGACATAAGTGCGATCCGCAATTTCCACCACCGCTCTGGCATTTTGCTCTACAATCAGAAGTGACACACCTTCTTTGTTTATTTCTTTAATCACAGCAAAAATCTCTTTCATCGCTTTTGGCGATAGACCAAGCGAAGGTTCGTCCATCAATAAAAGTTTGGGATTTTGGACTAAAGCTCGCGCAATGGCTAAAATTTGTTGTTGCCCGCCAGAAAGATTTGCCCCGTTTTGCCCCGTTTTTTCGCGAAGCATTGGAAACCGCTTAAAAACTGTCTCGATATTATCTTTAACTAATTTTTGATCGCTAATCGCAAATGCCCCCATTTCTAAATTCTCTTTAACTGTCATTGTTGAAAAAACTTGCCGACCTTGTGGCACAAAGCTGATACCCAAATTGATGAGTTGATGAGTTTGCAGATTAGTCAGTTCGTCATCGATAAATTTAATAGAACCACCTCGCACTTCGGCTTGATTAAAAATACTGCGAAGCACCGTAGACTTGCCAGCTCCATTTGGTCCAATTAGGGCCACAATCTCGCCAGGCTTAACCTCCAGATCGATATCGTGCAAAATATCTGGTCCGTTATAATATCCCGCTTTTAGATTCTTAATCGTTAACATTCTTTTATTCTACCAAAAACCGCCTCATTTCTGAAGCGGTAGTTGGGCAACTTAAATCAAACCGAAATAAAGGATAAATTAATTATTTTTTACTAACTCTCAACTGGATAAAAGCTGGGTAGCCATAATCTGTCCCCCAGAATTCTGAGATTAGATCTTCTTTTTCGATCACAATCTCTTTTACTTCTTCGATACAAAAACCAGCTTCAACAAGAGCGTTAACTGTAAATTCTAAGGGATGATGCCAGAGGTTCGTAGTGTACAAATCACCGTCAGCTTTATAATACTTTTCTTCGAACAGCTGGCTTTGATCATAATTTTTGTCTTCTATTGAAGTATGTACCGCCCAACATTTTTTACTATTTCTTGTCGGACTAAATTTAGTAAAGATAAAGGGGTGTTCGATTGAGATAATCAATTCGCCACCTGATTTTAAGATTCGATAAGATTCTTTAAGATATTCTTGCCACTCGTTTCGATCAAGGTGGAACAAAACACCAACCGAAACGACTTTGTCAAAAAAGCCATCTTGATAAACCGTTTTTTTAATATCGCACAAGTCATATTTAATTCCTTGCGGATTTTCTTTTTCGACTTCTTTGGCAGTATCTAACATATCTTGTTCGATATCACAGCCATAAACCTCGGCACCCAAAGCCGAAATTTTCCTCGAGAAAAAACCAGTTCCGCAACCACCCTCCAACGCCTTTTTACCTTTTATGTCGCCGAGCAACTTTAACAGCTCTGGTCGTTGTCTCATATCACCCATCACTGGCGACTTTCTTTTGTCCCAGTAAGCACCACCACCAGAGTATTGTGTCTTTTCTTCGATCATATTTTAAAACACCACTTGAGCATTTTTAACTTTATTGAGAATATAGCCAACCCCACTTCGATCATTCTTTTGGTCAAAAGAGTTGCTTCCACTTAGACCTTGATAATCAATGGTTTTTAAGTAGCTAGCAATACCTTGCGCTGTATCGCCATTAGCTTTTATCGCTTCAGCCAACATCATAATGGAATCATAGGCTACTGCCCCTGCTGTCGCGTGAGCAATTTCTGAACCAAAACGAGCTTTATAAGAATCTAGAAAATTTTGAGTATTGTCAGATTGAGACACAAAATTACAACCAATCGCTCCCTCAAGTAGAGCTGTGTGTTGAGCTAATAGCTTTGGAGCACCCAGAACGACATCGTTAACGAAGAGTTTTGGCTTGAATTTCAATTCTTCCATTTGTGACAGAACAACCTCACTACTAGTATCAGTTTGAGGGGCAAAGAAGAGAGCCTCGACTTTTTGAGCTTTTAGTTTGGTTAATTGAGTTCGGACATCGGTGACTCCTGGCGCAAAAGAATCGGCAATTATCTCGACACCAGAATCTTTAAGATAATTTTCAACACCGGTCGCTAAACCTTTACCAAAATCAGTTTGTTCATTTAATATACCGATTTTTTTATAGCCCAGTTTTTTTATTTCAGCGCCAATCAAATTAGCCTGATTAGTTTCCACTGTCCAATTTCTAAAAAGGTAAGATGAAGCGGATGATATCTTAACCGAACCAACAACAGTGGCAAGCAATAAGGCATTATCTCTCTCAAGGTTTGGGGCGATTGATAAAACCGTACCACTACAAGAAGAGGAAATAAAAGTTTTTGTTTGCAGTAAAGATTGTTGATAAGCAGAAAGAGCCGTCTTTGGATCGCAAGCATGATCTTGAGAAATCAATTCTACTTGCTGACCATTGATACCGCCGTCTTTATTAATATCGTCAACTGCCATTTGTGCCCCACGTTGAGAAGATTCTCCCCACGAAGCAGCCCCGCCGGTCAAAGGTAATAACGCCCCAATTTTAATTGTTCCAGTTTTGACATTGTTAGCAGAATCAGAAACATCAGTTTTCTTATTTTGCCAATACCAAACTCCAGTCCCAACTAAGACAATAATAACTACTGCAATAATTATTTTAGTTTTAGACATAATTTATTAAAAAATATAGCTAATTTATACTATCCAAACTATAACAAATAAAGCCCCCCCCCTGCAAACCCCTCTATAATGACTTTTTAAACTTGACTTCTTGGGTTGGCAAGTATAAACTGATAATAACTTTGGCCATTCGCTTCGGTGAACAGAGCCTCCGAGAAAGCCCCCGCAAGGGGGTTTTCGCTTGATAGAAAACTAGAAAAGCTTTTTATACTGCTCAATAATTTTTTGATATTCCTGATAGCTAATTTCGTAAATCATTCTTCTAACTCTCTTTCGATCGATGACTTTTGCTTGAGACAAAATAACACAAGAGGACACTCCCGAATACGGTTCTAGTTTAAAATAATAATTACCGTCTTTTTGTTTAGAAGTTAACGGCACGCCAAGAAATGTTTCGGTAGTATATTTTCTTAACACCAAAACTGGCCGTTCAAAAACCTCGCCATGGCCATTTTGTTCGCTCCCAACATTAAGCCCAATCGAACACCACCAAATCTGCCGATTTTTTATAAAGATCTCGTTTTCTTCAATCTCCTCTCTGGTATCGATTTTCTTTTTAAGCTCGCTCCACTTATCAAAGTCTTTTTCCATAATTTTGATTTTATTACGTTTAATCCAAATACGCCTCCAAGACTTTAGGATTATGTCTGATCTCGTCTGGTATGCCCTCGACAATTACCTGACCAGCGTCCATCACGATCACCCAATCTGCCACTTTGAGCGTGAAATTCATATCGTGCTCAATTAGCAAAATAGTTTCGCCTTTCGCTTTGAGTTCCAACAAAACTTTTTTAATTTTGTCTCGCAATTCTGGTGTCACCCCCGCCACTGGCTCATCAAGCATTAAAAGATTGTGCGGATTAATTAACGCCCGTAAGATCTCCACTAAACGCTTCTGACCAAAACTCAAATCACGCGTCTGCTTATCTCTCATATGAGTAATGTGCATTGATTCTAAATACTCATCTATAATTTGTTTTTTACTTTGCCTCGCTGTATCTTTAGCGGAAGCGGGTTTTCTCCACCAATCACCAAGAAAACTCGCCCAAAATTTTTGATCCTCGTTATCAAACGCCAGCATCAAATTTTCTTCGACAGTCAGATTGCCAAAGAGACGAGATTGCTGAAAGACGCGCGAAATACCAAGGTTAGAAATAACGCTAGGTTGCAAATGAGCAATGTTTAAGTCGTTTAACAAAATTTTACCACTATCCACTTTGGTAACGCCTGAAATTAAATTAAAAACCGTTGTCTTGCCTGAGCCATTCGGCCCAATTAAGGCGGTAATGGTTCCCCGTTCGACACCAAACGAGCAATCGTCAACAGCCAGGACACCGCCGAAGTGCTTTTTAAGATTCTCAATTTTTAGGATATCATTTTTCATTCCAGTTCCACTTTGCCCAAAAATCCACGCGGGCGATAAATTAAGATTAATAACAGGATGAGGGCATAAATAATCTGACGCATTGGACCAAGAATCGATGACGGAAATCCGACAAACCGTAATGCTTCAGGAATCAACGTTAAGATAATTGTCGCCAAAACGGTCCCAGGCAGTGAAGCCAAACCACCAATAATCACAATCGAAATAATCGGAATAATTTGCATCAGCGAAAATGACGATGGGTCAATAAAAGTAATATAGCTAGCATAAAGAGCACCAGCGATGCCGGCAAAGAAAGCCGAGATTGCGAGTGAAAAAGCTTTGGCTTTGAAAGTATCTTTACCCAATATCTTAGCCGCTAATTCGTCGTCTCGCACCGCTTCAAGTAATTTACCAAAAGGTGAATCAGCTATTCTCTGAATAATGAAATAAACAGCAAGAGTGATGACCGCAATCAAAATTAAAAAAGAAAAATTATCTTCAAAGCCAAAGCCGAAAATTGACGGGCGAGGAATACCGGGCAGACCGAGTGGTCCACGCGTCACTTCGTCGAGATTGAGCATTAGACTATAAATAATAAAAGAAAAACCGACCGTCACCAAAGCCAGATAATCCCCTTTTATTTTGTCAGTCGGTAAAGCCAGTAAAAAACCAGAGAACATCGCCACCAATCCACCGGCGAGTAGGCACAAGAGAAACGGCACACCGGCGAGAGCCATCAGTGCCGAAGTATAGGCGCCCAGACCGTAAAAAGCGATATGCCCAAGATTGAGTACGCCCGAATAACCCACGGAGAGATTAAGTGACAAACTTAAAATCAAGTAGATACAGATAAGTATTAGTAAGTGAATGATATATGCGGAAGCCATAATTATTTTTGATTCTTTTTAACGCCCAAGATACCTTCAGGTCTAAGCAACAGAAAGGCGAATAAAATCACAAAAGCAATCGCGTCTTTATACGATGACGGCAACCACCAAATGCCAAAATTCTCGGTCAGACCTAAAAGAAAAGCTCCGAGCACTCCACCTGCCACACTCTCAACTCCTCCGATGATCGAAGCGGTAAAACCTTTTATAATTAAAGCCGTACCCATTGTTGGCTCAATATTTTGCTCGAGAGAAATTAAAACCGCCGCAAAACCAGCAATCAATGAGCCAATCGCAAAAGACCAAGTATAAATTCGCTCGGCTGAAATGCCGACAATTTCGGCAACATTTTTATTATCAGCCACCGCTCGCATTGCTTTGCCTATTTTTGAATATTTCATAAATAAAAATAATGTGACCAACAAAACAAATGAAGAAATGACAATAAAAATCTGAAGGGAAGTAATAATGACCGGTCCGATACTCCACCCCGAACCGATATCTAAAAAGTTGATTGATTTAACATCGGCACCAAAGAGCATTAAGTTGAGCGATTCTAAAATCAGCAAAACAGAGACACTGGAGATTAAAATAATTACTGGCGACGCTCTCCGCTTTCGCAAAGGCTGATAAACAAGATAATCAATGCCGACACCAATAATAACGCCCGAGATAATCGCCAAAATCGCTGATAACCAGAAATTAATTCCAAGCAGAGAGTAAAAAAGATAGAGCATATAAGCCGACAAGGCAATGACCCCACCGTGAGCAAAATGCACAAATTTAGTCGTGGAATAAATCAAAGAAAAACCCGCCGCAACGAGAGCATAGATAGCACCAGCAATTAAACCATTAGCTAGAATCTGGTAGAACATTGGTTAAATAATATCACAAAAACTTCCTTAAAACCAAAAAACCGCTCCATCGCTGAAGCAGTTTTTGGGCAATCCAAAATAAAGTGATAATTAATACTGTCTCAACTGAAGTTGAATATCGGCAATCCGATTTTTAAAGCCGTTAAAACCTATTGTTCCGTCGGCGGAAGCATTGGCTATCTCACCATTAACACAAACTAGATCTTTCTGGCATTTAGATAAAGCTTTCGCCATTTGTTTGAGGTGGGTGTAAGCGATCGCTGCACCATAGTCAGTGCTTAAAATCTTGGAAGAAGCCGATTTTAATTTGGCCTCAAAACTGGGGTCAACCTGACCAAAACCAAATGACCAGGCACCTTTTAATTCTTTGGCATACCTAGCTTTTACCTGATCAGTTATGGTGTCATCAACCGTCCCATATTTAGCCGAATAATTAAGTTCCTTAATTGATTTTAATGTCCCAAGAGTATCTCCCTCAAAACCAACATTGATTATTGCTCCAGCTTGACTATTTTTAATCTTGAGAACTTGAGTGCGGAAATCGGTATTACCAAGTTCGTATGACTCAACAACTAGATCTGGGTAGACCTCTTTTGCCCCAGCAAGGCAAAGTTCTCCCGCTTCAATCTTAGGCATTAAGACAGCGATTTTTTTGATTTGTTCATCTTTGAATTTTTGTGCAACCAATTTACAGCCATTTTGATAATCAATATAGGTCTTGAAGACATTTGGCGACATAGCTAGAGGTGATACAGGCGCTGCGTCATAAACATGCAAAACTGGGAGATCTTTCAAAAACGACTCAACAGCAATTGAGGCTGGATTAAATTCAGAGTAAATTGCACTGACATTATCAAGGTTTACCAACTTTTGCGCCGCGCTTACCGACTTAGTGGCATCAAGTTGATAGTCTTCAAAAATTAAGTCGACATTGTAACCTTCAGCTTTTAGTTCTTTTTGAGCAATTTCAGCCCCCACTCTGGTTGACTCACCCCAATAAGCCGCGGGACCAGTCAGATCGGTAATAATACCAATCTTAATCGGGCTGGCTTGAACAGTAGAAGTAGTTGTTTTTGTTTTGTAATACCAAACTCCAGCCACGACTAGAAAAATGATGGTAACTACGGCGATAATTAGTTTAGTTTTGGACATAATTTATTAAAAAATATAGCTAATTTATAATACTCAAACTATAACAAATAATGCCCAGCCCCTGCAATAGAGGCTTTGTGACCAAACGAAGTCGGTTTTACTGTTTAAAAATTTTCACCAACGCTAATTCAATCGGAATTTGTGGCAGATACGCCAGTCCGATTTGGTTGTAAGTATCTAAAAATTCTGCCAACGCCACAGGTAAATTTTTCGCTCCAGAGCGTCCAGACAAGCCAGCTAAAAATTCTTTTTCTGTGTCCCCCGCTTCGGTCATTATTTTATTTTTTAAACTTGGAGCAAACACCGAGAGCAGTGCGAGGCGAATTTCGCGCATCACAAGTTTCAGATAAATTTTTAAATCCGCCGATGAGCTGACCACTTCATCAACCACCGCCAGACTTTTATCTAAATTATTATCGGCGATTGCTTCGACTAAATCATAGACCAATTTAATCGGCGGGGCACCGGTGATCGATTGAACTTCAGCGAGTGAAATTTTCTTATCTGCCGACGAACCAATAATTTTTTGTAAAATACCAATCGTATCACGGAAAGAACCATCGCCCATAAAAGCGAGTAAATCCGCCACATCTTCGTCAATTTTAAAACCTTCTTTGTCAGCAATTTTTTTTGCCGTTTGGCTTAAAATTTTGATTGTCGGTTTTTTGAAAACATAAGTCTGGCAACGCGACACGATTGTCTCCAAAACTTTGTGCAATTCGGTCGTCGCTAAAATAAATATCACATTCGCCGGCGGTTCTTCAAGAGTTTTGAGAAGAGCATTAAAAGCATCTTTGGTCAGCATATGCACTTCGTCAATAATATAAACCTTGTACGGTGATTCAAATGGCATTGTGCCGACCGCTTCACGTAAAGCTCTTATTTCATCAATCCCACGATTTGAAGCGCCGTCAATTTCATACAAGTCACGATTGGTACAGCCAATCGCTTGCGCTAAAATTCTTGCCACACTGGTTTTGCCAGTACCGCGAGGTCCAGCAAATAGGTACGCGTGAACAATGTTACCTTGCTTAATCGCCGTTTCCAAAACGCCCACCACTTGTTCTTGCCCAACCACTTCCGAAAAATTTGTCGGTCGATATTTACGATAAAGAGTTTGTTCAGACATACTTTAAATACCGAATATAAAATTATTTTTTTGAGCCCTGAATAAATTTGCGAATTTTTAGTCGATCATCTTGCGAGACATTTGAGAAAACGAAGCCGCTAAGATATTTACCGTTTGGCATCTGATTGGTCCACATCAAACTGGCGACACAATGAATATCTTTAACTTCTTCATTCAAACTAAAAACTAAATTATAACGAGAATTCGGCGAGAACATTTTATTACTAATTAGCCGAAAACCGTTTTCGCTAATATCCACCGAATCGGCCTCGATTTTTCCATCCGAGCCATCCAAAACCACATTTAGATCGAAAGAGACCCGATCAAACTGCCTTTTTTCACCTAATAAGCTTTCTTCGTCCATATGTTTTTATTATATACCCTAATTTATAAAAGTCACCTAGCCTCGACCAAATAGCTACTGACTATATCCTCGACCTCGTTGGCATTTTCGGTTTGCATTAATTTTGCCCGCAAATCTGTCGCGCCCTTAAACCCAGAAACGTAGGCTTTGAAATGTTTGCGCATTACGGCAAAATTTTTCTGATGACCGTTAAACAATTTTTGATTGGTTTCGGTCGGTCCATATAAATCATAGAACAATTTTGCGTGTTCGACCATTATTTTCAGTTTTTCAGGCAAAGCTGGTTCGGTCGATAAATTAGCAAATAACCACGGTTTACCAAAAGCCCCACGACCAATCATAATGCCATCGACATAATATTTTTCCGCCAAACTTTTTCCTCCAGCAACATTTTTTATATCACCATTTATTAAAACAACAATCCCCGCTTCCTGACATAATTTTGCCACCTTTTCGGCTTCGTCAAAATGAGCCTTCGCTTCGGATAATTCTTTTCGTGTCCGCAGATGAAAAGTTATCGCCGATGGTTTTGCTGAAATTAAAATCTTCGCCCAATTTTCCGTATCAATTTTATTATAACCAATTCGGGTTTTCACTGACACCGGAAAATCGGCTCCGACCGCTTTTTTTACGGCTTCGATTATTTCAACCGTCAAGTCTGGATTTTTTATCAAAGCCGAACCAGCTCCCTGTTTTTCAACTGCCCGATCCGGACAACCCATATTTATATCGACACCAGCAAAACCAAGATCTTTAATCAATTTCCCCGCCGTAGCCATTGTCTCCGGTTTGCTGCCAAAAATTTGCGCGACAATCGGTTGTTCGTTTTTAGTAAAATATAATTCGCGTAAAAGTTTGGCACGACCGGTTTCATTTGCCAAACCATCTGCCGAAACAAATTCCGTAAAAAGTACATCTGGTTTACCATATTTTACAAACATCTGCCGAAAGGCCTCGTCGGTCACATCATACATTGGTGCCAGAGAGAAAAATGGTTTATTTAGTTTTTTCCCTAAATCAATCTTCGATTGATCGGGCGAACTGGCCTTACTGGCCAGTTTTAGCCAGAAATTTTCTTTTTTCATAAAGATTATTTAACAAAACTAGGTTGAAAATCATCGTTAATTTTTATCTTTTTCTTTTCCGCCTTAATTACCCCATCTTTACCGATTTCAAGCCGAAGTGCAAGACCTTGCATTGTTTCCGCGGAAAAATTCTGATCAAAAATAAAATTGCCCAAACTGTATGCGATATACCCGCCACTATATTTTTCCGTATCTTGTACCACGTGAGGGTGATGACCAATCACCACCTTTGCTCCGGCATCAATGGCGTCGTGAGCTAATTTTTCCTGACGAGCATTGTGAATATTTTCATACTCATTACCAAAATGAAAATTCACAACCAAAACATCTACCGCTTTCGAAGCATTATTTATTATTTTAGAAAAATTTGGATCACTCGCGAGCAAAATTCCAGCTTGATTATTTTTCGCCTCCAAACTGCTCGGTCCGACATCAGATAAACCAAGGAAACCAATTTTTAATCCATTTTTTTCAATAATTGCCGGCGTCGTAGCTAAAAGATAATTTTGGCCACCGCCAGTATAAAGTAGGCCAGCTTTTTTAATTTGATTTAAAGAATCCGTGAAAGCGACCAAGCCCCAATCACCAGCGTGATTATTTGCCACATTCAAAATGTCAAAACCAATATTTTTCATCACCAAAAGAACCGCCGGATCAATTTCAAAAGAATAAAGATTGCCTTTGTCTTCACCCAGATCAGATGCTGGTCCTTCTAAGTTGCCAAGTAAAATATCCGAACCGGTTTTTAAATCTTTAATATTTTCAAAAATATAAGACAAATCACCCTCGTTATGAGTACCAGCCGACTGCAAGACACCACGATCAAGCATAATATCACCAACAGAAAGCAAGGAAACGGTCGAGGTAGAATTTGATTTTAAAAAAGAACCGACAGCCCCGACCGAAGCCACAGTTGATAAATCGGTCAAAGTCGTAAAAACCGATTCGACCGAAGTTTTTTTAGCTGAAACATTTTCAGGCAAAAAAGAAACGTTGTCTTTGATATAAGCCAAAGCTTTTTTAGTATCGCCATCACGATCTTCGCTCTTGAGTAAGATAATTGCAATTTTTCTTTTTTCGCCATTATCGCCAGCCAGAGAAAAAACATTAAAAAAAGTTTGAAGTGCCAAACTCGTCTCGCCGCTCTTGCCGCCCAAAAATCCCGGCTCGGACGAAAACGGATTAAAGTTTGTCCAAGTGTGCTCACCGACCGAATATTGTTTTTTAGTCGTAACATCAAAAATAAATTTCTTTTCAAAATAGATGTGGCGAGCAAGTAAAAATAAATCATTCACTGTCGAAGTGTTCCTGACGTCGATACCGCTCGGATCGGCAAAAGTAGTCGCCGATAGTCCGATCGATTGCGCTCGCTTGTTCATTTCTTTAATAAAATTATTTCGCCCAGCAAAAATTGCCAAAACTTCACTGGCATCATTGCTTGATTCTAAAAGTAGAGGAAAAATCAAATCTTTCGCCGAGAGAATTTCTCCCGCTTGCAAATTACCAGAATCACCAAAGGTCGCCACCGCTTCGTCCGATACAACGACATCACTAAGCGGATTGATTTGATCAAGAGCGACCAAAGCGGTCATCAGTTTTGTCAGCGACGCAATCGGAAAAGTAGTCGTACTATTTTTTTGAGCAATTATCTCACCAGTATCTAAATCGGCAATTAAATAAGATTGAGCAGATAAATCCAAATTTTGATCTTTATCTTTTATCGAATAAGCTGATTTAATTTCCGCTGCTAAATTTTTACCAACGATAATCAGCGGGATACCTTTGGCTGAAAAATTAAAAACTTTCTCGGCATCAGCTGTTTCCAAACGAATACAACCGCCAGAATAGCCGAGGGCAACCGGCGTGCCGTCGTCATAATAAGGCCAACCGTGAATAAAATAATTGCCAAGAAATTGCATACTAAAAGGCATCCAGACTTCGCCAATAGTCGAAAAATGATTTTCTTCTTTTGTTAAAACCTTAAATTCTCCGCGAGGCGTTTCCCAAGGGACGCCAGGTTTGCCGACCGAGACAATATTAAAAGTTTCGGTTGTTTGCCCATTTTCATAAAGATGCAATTTCATTTTCGACACGTCCGCCAATAAAGCCCGACCTTGAATCGGCAGGCTAGTCGTTGAAAAAGCCACAAAACTGATTTGCGGTTTTAAAACTGGAGTTGAACTAGAAATAATACTTTCGATAACAATCGGCTTATCACTTTTATAAACATATTGTCCTTCGAACTTGGACCAATTAATTTTTACGTTTCTAAAATAGTAAGAACTAAAAATTGAACTAGTAATCAAAAACACTGCCAAAAACAAGATAGTGGCAAACTTTGAAAAGCCCTGTTTGTTGGTCATAAAAAATTTTTAAGTTTTTGGTAACGACAGCTCGCTCGGCACAAAACCATTCTTACCACCATAAGTCACATAATTGGCAATATAGTTTATTAAGCTTTTGGTATCTTTTTTGCGATCACCGCTCGACAACAAGACCAGGGCAACCAGCCGATTTTGTGTTTTTGACAAGGGAATATCAAAAAGAGAAACTAAGGTTCGGTTGGCTTCATCGGTATAACCATTTTTACCCCCAACATAATAATTCATCCCGATTAGATTGTTTACATTATTCCAAGTCAAACGCCCAATTTTATGTTTTTTTTCTTTGGTAATATCAAACACAAATTTTTTATTTTGATAAAGATAATTAACTAGTTTAAGTAAATCGGTTGCCTTGGAAACATTACCCGGAGACAAACCGCTCGGATCATCAAAATGAGTATCGAGCATACCGAGAGACTTGGCTCGATCATTCATTTTTTGTAAAAAAATATCGCGCCCACCAAACTCGGCGATAACTTCCGCCGAGGCATTGCTCGACTCAAGCAAAAGCGGATATAACAAATCGCCCACTCGCATATTCGTTCCAACTTTTAATTTATTTTTGTTGCCATAAGTTTTGGCGGCAAAACGCGAGACTGTGGCAGTGGCTTCTTGATTGTAATTTTCCAAAGAAATCAGCGCGGTCATCAATTTGGAAACTGAAGCAATGGGATAAACTTTATTTTCATTTTGCCCGATAAGTTTTTCTTCGGTGTTCAAATCAGAGATCAAATAAGAACCGGCAGTCACCGGTACTTTACGACTGGAATTATTAAAAACGTAATTAGAAATATTTTCCTCAATTTTTTTATTTGCCTGTTCTTCTCTTATCTCGTAAGCAACAAATTTGTCACCCAGAAAGGAATAATAAAAAACTCGCCAAGCAAATAGCCCAGCAGAAACGACCACGGTCATTGCCAAAAAAATACCAATCGGCAAAAAAATCTGGCGTTTTTTCTGTTTTTTTATTGGAACCTTAAACATTTTAGAGGGTTCTAGTGTCTATCTGAAGCAGACCGGTTTCACCAGGAGCCGACAATTTTAAATCGATATGAAAACCCGATTTGATCTCCCCTTTAATAATCTTATCCGCAATTGGTTGCTCGACATTATCTTGAATAAACCGGATCATCGGACGAGCGCCAAAGACTTCGTTGGCTCCCAAGGTCGCGATAGCTTTCAAAACATAATCGTTGTAAGCCAACTCAATTCCCTGCTCCGACAATCTTTTCGACAACTTATCAAGCAACAGTTTAGAAATTTGAAGCAAGTCTGATGAAGTCAACGGATTGAAAACCACCACCGCATCAAAACGGTTTAGGAGTTCAGGTTTGTAAATACCCTGATTGACAATCGCATCGATTATTTTGGTCGCTTCAGGTTTCTGACCTTCACGAACAGCTTGCCAAAGCATATCGGCACCAGCATTTGAAGTGGCGATAAAAATTAGATTGCGAACATTAACTTTCTTGCCACTCATATCCGAGAAAAAACCTTCATCAAAAACCTGCAAGAAAAGATTTAAAATATCTTTGTTGCTTTTTTCAAATTCATCAAGCAACAAAACGCCGTACGGATGTTCGCGCATTAAGTTTGACAAAACTCCGGCTTGACTCTCACCAAAAGAACCGATCAACTTCGCCAACGCATCAGCTCCCTGATATTCAGACATATCGAGACGAAGCAAATCTTTTTCATTACCAAAGAAAACTTCCGCCAAAGCTTTTGAGGTTTCGGTCTTACCGACACCAGTGGGTCCCAAAAACAGGAAGGAGCCGATCGGACGTTTTGGATTTCTAATACCAGTCCGAGAACGACGAATCGCATTACTGATTGCCTTAAGAGCTTCTTCTTGACCGACAACTCGTTTGTGAAGATTTTCTTCCAGACCAATAAGTTTTTCTTTTTCCTCTGGACTTATCTCTCCTAGCGGGATACTCGTCTTACCTTCGACAAACTCTTCAACTTCTTTTTTGCCAATCAAATAAATACCACGCGTCGCTGTCCAAGGAACAATTTCGGACAATAAATCAACCGCTTTATCGCCAGTATTACTTTCTGAAAAATAATACTCGGCATCGTGAGCTATCGCTAAAATAGCTGGATAAGTAAAAAATACGCTATTTCTTTTTTCCGACAACAAAACCGCTTCTTCCAAACTTCGAACAATCGATTCTTCTGGCATCGGTCGAATAAAAATGCGATCAAAGCGAGTCATTAGACCAGCGTTTGGTTCGATTTTTCGATGAAAAGTATCGCTATCAGCCAGACCAACGATCAGCAAAAGATTGGCTGTCAAATAATGATCGACGAGACTTAAAAAATTGGAACCAAGATTTTCCAAACCTGAAAGTAATAATGGAAAATTATCAATAACCAACAAAATATTGCCAGCCTTAGCGGCTTCATTGAGCATTTTTAGTAATTCTTGCTCCATTGCCGTGCGCTCTTTAAATTGAGCCAAAAAATTTCCCGTATTTAAAAGCATCGGTCGGCGAAAGGCGACCGCCGGTGGTGCTTCTTTTTCTCGAATATTTCTGACCAAATGCCAGATGACATCCATCGCCTCCTGATTAGATTCGGCGACGACCAGTGCGTTGGCTTCGCGATCTTTTGATAAAATCTCTTCAATTTGTGACAACTCTTCTTTACGAGAAGAAAAATCGTGATCAGCTGAACTTATTTGCGAACCAAAAAGTAGATCCCAGCAATATTTATCAAGAGTAAAAGTATTACCAAAACCCCAATCTTTCGCCAAGCCCGGAACTCGTTTGAGATTTTCCTCCCACCACCAGCGCTTGCGATATTCAGCCGATTCAATACCGCGCACCACCCAATTGATCGCTCCGACAAGTTCGTCTTTTTTAATACCAAACCCATACAAAAAATCTTTAAAATCTTTTTGTTCTTCATAAAGAGAAACGACTAATTCACGCAGTTTAAGCACTGTTTCATTAGACAGTGGCAATTGGTAATTCTGATCATTTTTATGATTTGCCAAAAACGTACCGATATCTGATTCGGTCACCCCGCAACGAGCCATAATTTCTAAGCCGAGCGAGGATCGAAGAAAGCCCGGCAAAATCTCATCACCCTCGATCGACAATAAAATTCGGCCGACGGTAAAAGTAAAAAGATCACCCGGTTTATATTTATTTTGAGCGACATTATCAAAATAATAAGAAGAATTAAAATAAGCCTCGATCATCTTGGAAACCAAATAGAAAGCCAGACTGATAAATAAAATCCCCCAAACTCTCGGCGCCAACAGTGCGACAAGGTTTTTATCAACACCCGGAATAATATTAAAAGCCGTCACAATAGCGGTCAAAAATATAAATAAGCCTAGTAGCAAACCGCTAAATTTTAAAATCGCTTGGCGTTTTGAAGAAGAAACCCAAGACTCCAAAATGAGCACTGGGTAAAGCGGGCTCTCGTATAAAATTGTTTTAATATTACTCATAGATTAAATTAGTAACCAAATATTAAAAGGGCGACACCAGCAATTAGCAAAAAGATAATAATAAAGGGCAGGGCCAACCAAAGAATCAACAAGACTGGATATAAAATGATCATCGACAACCAAGAAAACGCTCCGACAATAATAAGAATTGCCCGCATCAACATACCAACCAGACGCATCAGGAAATTTATCACGATCACCGAAGCCATCTCTTCAATTTTTAAAACATCTTTCGGATAATCCTCACCAAGACGGCGCCACGGCGCAAAAAAAGATTTCAAAAGAACCGGAATCGAGAAAAAATTATAAACAAAATTTATTAAGCCTTTATAAATGGCATCGAATTCAGATAACGCCCGACCATAGTGCCAGGTCAAATAATTAAAAAAGATAAAGGTAAACCTCATAACAATATTATACTACAAAATAAAAATAAACATCAGATAAACCTGTAGAAAACTTTCTGTCCAAAGCGTAGATCGAGATATTCTAATTTTTGCTCTTTATTTTTCAGTTCGGTCAAAAAAGTTTCATTTTTAAGAATCGAAGTTAGGTTGTTAATCAAATCTTCGGTCTGGCGATCGGCATTAAACAAGATTTTAAAAAGAACACTAGAACCGCTACTAAATCCAATTTCAACAGAAAAATCACCGTCAGGCAAAACTTTTGTTTGTAAAATCTTAAGAGCCGTTTCGTCTTTTTGAAAACTTGGTAAAATATTTGTCAAAAAAATCAAAAAATTAGAGATATTCTCTATCCGGTCTGAAGTCAAAGCTTTCTGACCAATCTTATCGCCCAAATGATAACCAGCTAATTCAAAAATAATATTCTCGGAAAAACTTGGTGCTTCCGAATATGTCCGCCCCGATTCATCCAAATAAAAACATTTTTTATCAGAAGCCATTCCTTCGCACCAGATAAGTTTTGGTTTTTTATCACTGACCGTAATTTTTAAAGCATTAAGCTCTGGTGCCATAATTTCAATATCAGCCAGTCGCGGAAAACTTTTTTTCAAATAATTTAGCACTGATTTTTCTTGATAAAAAAACACGCTGTTTTTCGGGACAATAAAATAATAGCTACCAGTCAGCGCTTCGCCCGCTTTTTGTTCAATCAAACTTTTATTTTCAAAAGTTGTACCCATCACGACAAATTTAGTCACGCGCAAAAAACTACAATTAATCAAAAACCAAAAAGCTCCGACAATCAAAAAAGCAATGACCACGCCCAAAATATGCCGAGCGGTATTGATCTTTTTTTCGCGCTGTTTCGATTTTTTAAGAATTTCCGTCTTAGATGCCACGACGAATTCTCGCTCGAAAGCGATTAAATTTTATTTGATAATATCTTTGCCCAAATAAGGTCGCAAAACTTCCGGCACCAAAATACTACCATCAGCTTGCTGATAATTTTCTACTAAAGATACAATCAAGCGTGGCGTCGCGGCTAGCGTCCCATTTAAAGAATGGACGAAACGCGTTTTACCATCAGTATCTTTGTATTTGGTGTTTAAGCGACGGGTTTGAAAATCGTGGAAATATGAGATCGAATGTGTCTCACGATATTTTCCTTCGGATGGCACCCAAGCTTCGATGTCATATTTTTTGACCTGACCTTGACCAAGATCACCAGTACAATTTACCACCACATGATATGGAATTTTTAAATCTTGCATCAACTTTTCGGCATTAGCCAAAAGCACCTCGTGCCATTTGACACTTTCCTCGTGACTGGCTTCACACAACACCACTTGCTCCACTTTGTAAAATTCATGCAAGCGAATTAACCCACGAGTATCTTTACCATGGCTACCCGCTTCACGCCGATAACACGGCGAAAAAGAAACAAATTTTAACGGCAGATGTTCTTTGGGAATGACCTCATCCATATAAAAACCCATTGTCGGCACTTCGGCGGTGCCAGCCAAAAAATCTCCATCTTGAGTTTTATAAAGATCATCCTCGCCTTGCGGTAAATAACCAGTCCCCATAAAAGTTTCCGGATGATTAACAATCGGTACGAGCATTGGAGTGAAGCCATCTTTGACCATCAAGCTCAAGGCGTGTTGCCAAATTGCAAAAGACAGTTGCACTGCTTCGTTCTTCAAAAAATAACCACGAAAACCAGCGACTTTCACCCCGCGCTCAAAATCAACCAATTTCAAATTAGTAAATAATTCTAATTGACTTTTTGGCGTAAAACTAAATTTCGGTTTATCGCCCCAGACTTTTACTTCTTGATTTTCAGAATCATCTTTGCCTTCAGGTACCGACATATCCGGAATATTTGGCACTTGAAGCATTAGGAGTTGCCATTTTTTCATTACTTCCTTTAATTCTTCTTCTTTTTTCTGAAGTTCGTCTTTGACGACTTTCATTTCTTCAATCAAGCTATCTCGCCCACTGGCATCGGCTTTCATAATCGCGTCACTCGCCACATTTTGTTTGGCGCGCAAAGAATCCGTTTCGCCGACCAATTTCAGACGCTCGTCATCCGCCGTAATTAATTCATCAATATTAAAAGCTGATAATTTTTTCCGCGCTGCCTCTTTAATAAGCTCCTTGTTTTCTTTTATAAATTTAATGTCTAACATATACCCAAATCTTAGCAAAAACCGCCCAAAAAAACAAAAGTTGGTTAGGCACAATTTAATCTCACCGATTTGTTTGATACAATAATATAGAATGTATCAAATCGAAAAAATTACGCCGAAAAAATTCCCGCCGGCTTTGCTGGAAATCCCCCAGTCGCCGAAAGAACTTTTTGTTGCTGGCAAAATACCAGATCCGGAAAAATATATTTTTCTGACTATTGTTGGCTCACGGCATTATTCTGCTTACGGTCGTGAAGTTTGTGAAAAAATAGTTTCCGGTCTGGCTGGTCAGCCGATCATGATCGTTTCCGGTTTGGCTTTAGGTATTGATACGATTGCTCACCAAAGTGCCCTCGAAGCTGGTCTAATCACTGTCGCTTTTCCCGGATCAGGACTTAACCAAAAAGTGCTTTATCCATCTGCCAATCGTCGCCTCGCCGAAAAAATTATTGAAAATGGGGGAGCTTTAGTTTCTGAATATCAGCCCGACCAAATTGCCACGCTTTATACTTTTCCGCAAAGAAATCGCTTGATGGCGGGTTTGTCTCGCGCCACCTTAATAATCGAAGCTGGACAAAAATCTGGTACGCTCATCACCGCTCGCCTCGCCACCGAATACAATCGCGATGTCCTAGCTATCCCCGGCTCCGTTTTTTCGCCAAATTCTTACGGTCCAAATTGGCTGATCAAACAAGGCGCCACGCCAATCACCGAAGCCGAAGATATTTTAAAACATTTTAGTTTAAAACAAGAAAGCTTTGATTTTGATTCCGCCGAAAAACTGGCGGACTTATCCCCGATTGAGAAAAAAATTGTTGAGCTCTTAAGGATCGAACCGCTCCCGCGAGACGAACTAGTTTTTAAAGCTAAAGTTTCCGCGAGCGAAGCCAACACCGTTTTATCAATAATGGAAATTAAAGGTTTAATTAAAGAATCTTTAGGTGAGTTTCATTTAAACTAATTTTTTATCCCCATTTGACATAATTCTATATTTATAATATAATTTGCACAGATTAGATATTTTCCTTGATTTGGGCGTTCCGAACAAGGAAATATTTTTGTTCTTAATGTACGGAGGGAAAAAATGACACACAAGCGACACGCCTATGAAATGTTGGTTGAGGAAATCGAAGAGACTGTTGTGGCTCTAAATTTTCTCGACAAGGCTAATATCAGCCATTTCGACAGGACGAGGATGACCTGCGAGTTAACTATTATGTTAAAAGTTATTTCGCAGATTATCATTCCAAGAGAAAATATCGACGAGGTAATCTCTCGGTTGTCCGAAATCAAAGAAAAAACTGGTAATCCCAATACCAAAAATCTTTTTTCGGAGAAGCTTTACAAAGAAGTCAGCAAAATCAACCCCCCCCCCAGCCGGAAGTAGGTAGCCGATTCGTCCAGCTCAATCCAAGACCCCGCAGACACCAGCGGGGTTTTTCTTTTGTTTAAATTAATAATTTTCCAAACAAAAAAAATAATCCCCAGTTTGACAAACAGTTACAAAAAGAATAATACTTGCTAAACTGTTTGAGATGTTAAAAAATTAAAAAGGAAAATTATAAATTTTAAATTACCAATTAAAGTGAAGTTACTTATTGTCGAGTCACCAGCCAAAGCCAAGACCATCTCAAAATATTTAGATGGCGCCTACACTGTCAAAGCCAGTGTTGGGCATATTCGTGATTTACCAAAATCAAATAAAAATGCGATTGATATTGAAAATGATTTTTTGCCACGCTATGAAATTTCTCCCGGCAAAGAAAAAGTGGTCGCCGAATTAAAAATTTTAGCTAAAAAAGCGAGTGAGGTTTTACTCGCGACTGACCCCGACCGCGAAGGCGAAGCGATTGCTTGGCACATAAAAGAAGCGCTTGGTTTAAAAAAACCAGAACGCATTGTTTTTCACGAGATCACTGAAGAAGCGGTCAAAGAAGCAATGAAGCATCCTCGGCAGATTGATAACAATTTGCGTTATGCTCAAGAAGCCCGTCGAGTTCTCGATCGCCTTTTTGGTTATGATTTATCTGGCTTGATCTGGCAAAAAGTCCGTTATGGTCTATCTGCTGGTCGGGTCCAATCCCCGGCTTTGCGAATCATCGTGGAAAAAGAAAAAGAAATTCGCGCTTTTATTCCAGAAAATTATTGGACAATCTCGGCAATTTTTGAAGATCAAAAGAAAAATAAGATTCCTTTTACTTGTAGTATCGAACCGAAGACCGAAGACGAGGCAAATAAAATTGTCGCCGATAGTCAAAAAACTGACTGGCAAGTCGAAAAAGTAGAAGAAACCAAAGCGGCTCGCAAAGCCCGCGCGCCATTTACCACTTCGACATTACAACAAACCGCTTCGTCACGTTTTGGTTATGCGCCAAGTATTACGATGCGTCTGGCTCAAAAACTTTACGAAGCCGGACACATCACTTATATGCGTACTGATAGTACAAATTTAAGCACGGTGGCAGTGGAAGAAATTTCTAAAGTTGTAGCCAAAAAATACGGCGATAATTATTTTGTCGCCCAACAATATAAAACTAAAAGTAAAAATGCTCAAGAAGCCCATGAAGCCATCCGCCCCAGCCACGCCAGTGTTTTTTCTGCCGGCACTTCACCTCAAGAAAGAAAACTTTATGAATTGATTTGGCAACGCACAGTCGCCAGCCAGATGGCTGATGCCGAAGTCTTGCGCACAAAGATTACGGCTGTCGCCGACAAAAAAGATATTCCGGTTTTTGAAACCAGCGGTTCACGCGTTTTATTTGATGGCTGGCTCAAAGCTGATCCCGACGCTCGCGGCGAGGATGTTGATTTACCAAAATTAAGCGCTGGTGATAAATTAAACTTGCTTGAAATTGAAAGCCTCGACAAACAAACCGAGCCACCTCATCGCTATACCGAGGCAGGCCTCGTTAAAGAATTAGAAAAACGAGGTATCGGTCGCCCAAGTACTTACGCAGCGATTATTAAAACAATTCAAGACCGCGGTTATGTTGTGAAAGAAAATAAATCTCTCCAGCCCACCGACACCGGCGAAGTCGTCAGTGATTTTTTAAGCGAATATTTTGCTCATTATATTAGCGACACTTTCACCGCCGAAATGGAAGATGAGCTTGATGATATTGCCGACGGCAAACGCGGTTATGCTAAAACTTTAAAAGATTTTTACGGACCATTCACCAAAGAAATAAAAAGTAAAAAGAAAATTGAAAAAATTACTAATCTTGGCGATGCTCCAAAAAATATTAAGTGTCCAGAATGTGGCGGTCCGATGATTATCAAACTTGCCAAAAATGGTAAGTTTTATAGTTGCGCCAAATTCCCCGACTGCACCGGCGCTCTCACGATGGATGGCGAAAAATTGGAAGGTCCAAAGCCGACCGGCGAAAGTTGCCCAGACTGTAACAGCCCGCTCGTCGAGCGTGACGGACGTTTTGGTCGTTTCGTCGCCTGTTCCAATTATCCAAAATGCAAATATATTAAAAAAGACGCGATCATCGAAGGTCAAGAAAAACGCGGTGATACTGGTGTCGAATGTCCTCTCTGCAAAGCCGGCACAATGACCGAGAAAAAAGGACGCTTTGGTGTTTTTTATGGTTGTTCTAATTATCCGAAATGCAAAAATATCATAAAATCAAAACCAACTGGCGCGCTTTGCCCAGACTGCGGGTCTTTAATGATGGAGGGAACGAAAACAATCCCAGAGAGATGTAGTAATAAACTGTGCGAGAATAACAGACCAGATAAAAAAGGGAAAATAAAATAGCACCATACTATTGACTTTTCTGCAAATCCGCCTAGTATAATAGCTAGAATTGTAACCAAACGGAAAGGAGAGTTTTATGCCAAAAAATAAAGAACCTTGGTGGGTTCACGTGTTTTCGATACTAGCTTGTCTGGGCGTTATGGGTGGTTTTTGTCTCCTAGCTATGGCACCAGGAATTATCTGGTTGATTAGTATGGTGATGATATACCACCTTACTGGTAGTGCCTCACTCACAGCAGTTTATGCCATATTCGCAGGCATACTAGTAATTGTGGTCTTTACATTCCTGTCCCGGAAGTTTCAGGAATGGGGCATAGACCACTAATTAGTTTTGACCCGTCGGACGCCTCGCGTCCGACGGGTCCTTTTGTTTTAATCAAACTTTGTTAAGATTAGAGTTAATTATGAATCCTCAAGAAATAGTCAGCTTAATAAAAAACCCAAGCGCCAAAGACCGGGCTTTAATCGAAAAAGCTTTTTACTTTGCCGAGAAAGCGCATTTGGGTCAAAAAAGATTTTCTGGCGAACCATACCTCATTCACCCATTCAATACGGCTCTCATTTTGGCAGAATTTAAAGCCGACACCGAAACAATTGTTGCTGGTTTGCTGCACGATACAATTGAAGATACACCGATAACCAGAGAAGATATTGTCCGTGAATTTGGTTCGACGGTCGCTTTTATGGTGGATGGTGTAACCAAACTCGGGCAATTAAAATATCAAGGCGCCAAAAGACATACCGAAAGTTTGCGAAAATTATTCGTGGCAATGGCAGAAGATATCCGCATTATTTTAATTCGTCTTGCCGACCGCTTACACAATGTCCGAACGCTACAATACGTCTCACCCGAAAAACAAAAACGGATCGCGGTAGAAACTTTGGAAATTTATGCTCCCCTTGCCAACCGTCTCGGTATTTGGCGCTTGAAGGGAATGCTGGAGGATGCCAGTTTTCCTTATGCTTATCCGACGCAATACAAAAAAGTTGTCGAGCTTCGAAAAACCAAAGGTAAAGAATCGGCTAAAAGTTTACAAAAAGTTTATCGAATTTTGCAAAAAGAAATTACCAATCGTGGCTTAGATAATTTCGAAATCGATTACCGTATTAAATATTTGTATAGTCTTTACACGAAGCTTCTACGAAAGAAAATGAATATCGATGAGATTTATGATATCTCGGCGCTGCGGGTGATTGTTGAAAATATTGAAGAATGTTATCAAGTCCTCGGAATTATTCACAGCGTCTGGCGGCCAATTCCCGGTCGGCTGAAAGATTATATTGCCAACCCGAAACCAAACGGCTATCAAAGTATTCATACCGCTGTTTTCATCGGCGATGGCACTATTGTAGAAATTCAAATTCGCACCAGACAAATGCAACACGAAGCTGAATATGGTATCGCTTCACACATTTATTATGACGAATCAGGCAAACCAAAAATCGGCGGAAAGCTAACCAAAAATATGTCTTGGATCAAAGAACTAATTGATTGGCAAAAACAAGTCAGTAGTGATGGTGTCGATTTTGTCGGGGAATTAAAAGATCGTTTTTTTCACGACCGGATTTTCGTTTTTACGCCAAAAGGTGAAGTTGTCGAATTACCAAAAGAAGCCACGCCGATCGATTTTGCTTACGCCATCCACTCCGACATCGGCAGTCACGCTTCTGGTGTGAAGGTCAACGGCAAAATGTCTACTCTTGATAAACTTTTAAAAAACGGTGATATGGTTGAAATCTTAGTCAGCAAAAATAGCGAGCCAAGAGCCAAATGGGCAGATACAGCCAAGACGACCGATGCTAAAAGGCATATCAAGAGTTTTCTGGCGACCAAGAAAAAGGCTGGGTAAAAATACCGCTCGAGGCTTGCCTCGAGCGGTATTTTATTTTTTTATAGTGAAAAATTTTTAATAAAATAAAGATTTTCGTCTTCGTCTACTTTTTCGGGCTGGTTAAAACCAAGTCGTTCCGCTTCGGCAAAACTTTCTGGCAAAGCCGGCCTGTCTTCTTCTGGCACCAAACCGGTAATTTCTAAAATCGAATTGGCTTCATTCTTATACATCATCTCCAAAATTTTTCGCAAATCTTCGATGGAAGCATAGTCGATCGAAATCCGTCCACCCTTGTCTCTTTTTTCCACCTTAACTCGGTTGCCATATTTTTCGGTCAGCTTTTCCTCCATTTCAATAATGTCTGGCTCCACCATTGATTCTTTTCGACGGACTTTGTCATAAGCAATTCGCCGAGCAATTGCTTCGACTTCGCGCACGGTCAAACGCTTTAGTAAGGTTTCTTTAAAAATTGTCGATTGTTCTTCGGGCCGATCGCCAAGCATCAAAAGTGGTCGGGTGTGACCTTCACTAATTTGACCGGTTGTCAAAGCGTCCAAAATTTCTTGCGGCAAATTCATAATGCGAATAGTATTGGAAACAAACTCGCGACTTCGCCCAATTCTTTTGGCAACATCAGAATGAGTCAAATCAAATTCTTTAACCAAGCGACAAAAAGCTTGAGCCCGATCGACAGGATTCAAATCTTCACGTTGAAGATTTTCGATAATCGCCAACTCGAGCTTCATCTTGTCGGTTTGTTCGCCACTACGAATTATCGCCGGCACCTGATACAGACCAGCCAGTTTAGACGCTCGCCAGCGTCGTTCGCCCGCGATAATTTCGTATTCGCTAAAAAAACTGCCATCCTCGCGTTCAATTTCTTTGCGTGTCACCACGAGTGGTTGCAACACACCATATTGTTTAATCGAATCAGCCAGATCACGCAAACGATCCTCGTTAAATTCATTGCGAGGCTGAAAAGGATTGGGTTTGATTTTCTCAACCTCAATCAAAAATATTTTATCTTCAAATTCATTAGCCATATGGTGCCGAAGGAGAGAATCGAACTCTCACATCTTGCGATACACGATTTTGAGTCGTGCGCGTCTACCAATTCCGCCACTTCGGCAAAAACAAAAGATAGGACTTTTGTCTTATCTTATATTCTACTAAAAATTAAAACAAAATCAAACCTGTTTTGCTAATGGTTTATCGTAAAAAACTTCTTACCAAACGACACCTTAATATTACAACGACCACTTGACACTACTATTTAGATATGATAGTATTTTAACAGACGCAATACCTTTACCTAGGACATTGACTTAAAAACGCTAGCTATCTAGCACAGAAAAGAAGCAACTATGAAATGGAGAGATTTGTACACTGGTCTGAAAATATGCGACCAAGAAGACCAGCCTAGTCACCAATACACCGACCACCTCGGTCGTATGGCGGCAAAAAAAGATTTCGCCTTTGTGGCATTCCACTATGTCACAGAAAAGGACAATCTAAAAGCCTGCCTTCAACTAGACCAACATATACTGATGCGAATCAATTCAATTAAAATTTCCAAGAGGAAAGTGAATAGTCTTGAGTTCGTCGTTAAGACTGTTGGTATTCTTCCCCCTGGCATCAAACACGGCGCATACAAACTCATATTTTATGAAGGTGCCATGACTGAAGGCAAATTACCAAAGGAGATGTTTGAGGAAGAAGAAGTGCCAGAGGACGAACTTCTCCACTGGGTAGAGAAGTAGGATTCAACAACGAGCCGGAGCGAAGTTGGTTTTTTCATGAAATCAACCTCGCTCCGGCTTTCATTTTAATAAAAACCCCCTATCATATTATAGGCAAGATAAAATGAAGAAAAAAATAATTAAAACCTACGTCATTGTCGGGCCGACCGCTTCTGGCAAGACCGCCTATTCCATAAAACTCGCCAAAAAACTAAATGGTGAGGTGATTTCAGCTGATTCCAGGCAGGTCTACCGAGGGATGAATATCGGCACCGGCAAGGTGACAAAAAAAGAAATGGCAGGTATTCCCCACCACTTACTTGATGTGGCTGATCCCAAAAAAGTTTTTACGGTCGCTGATTGGCAAAAATTAGCAAATCAAAAAATTGAAGAAATTATCGCTCGAGGCAAAACACCAATCATTGTCGGTGGCACTGGTTTTTATATTCAAGCAATAGTCGATGGTTTAGTTTTACCAGAAGTTCCGCCAAATAAAAAACTTCGCGCCGAACTAGCCAAAAAATCGGTAGCTGAACTTTTCGCTATCTTAAAAAAACTAGACTCGGCTTATGCTAAAAAAATTGATAGCCAAAATCCAGTGCGATTGATTCGCGCCATCGAAATTGCCACAGCTTTAGGAAAAATGCCGGAATTAAAAAAGATTAAAAATCCTAATTATGATTTTAAAATCATCGGTATTAAAATTGATCAAGAAAAATTAAACAAAAAAATTTACCAGAGATTAATCGAGCGCTTAAAACACGGAATGATTACCGAGGTCAAAAAACTTCACGCCGATGGTTTAAGCTGGAAAAGAATGGAAGAATTAGGTTTGGAATATCGCTATCTCGCCAGATTTTTACAAGGCAAAATCACCAAACCAGAAATGATCGAGCAACTCTACAAAGAAATCGTCAAATATGCCAAACGCCAAATGACGTGGTTTAAAAAAGACAAAAGAATCAAGTGGATAAAAATATAGGCGGGCTTTCTACTTGGATTTACGAACTATCAAGTTACTATGATGATATCAAGATCGGACTTGAAAAGCTAGAAAAGGCTGCTACCTCAGCTTTTAGTTAGTCTTCTTGAACAAAATAATCAATCTTAGTCTTACTTCCATCTAAAACTGGATCATCGAAAGAGAATTTTTGAAGCGGAACTAGCCCACGACCAGAATATTCCAATGTTCGATACAGATAACCAAGAAAACAACCAGTATAGCGATAACGACGGATACAACCCTCGATATTAGCCTGAATCCGATCATCATAGCCTCGCCAGTGAGCAAAAGTTGAATATCTATCGATCCACTCCTCAATAACGTAACTAAGCCAGTGGCAAAGCTCCTGCTGGGCCAAAAGATTGCCCTTTTGGGCAATTCGGACCAACGATATGATAATTTGCTCCAGTCTTCGCTTATCAGCGTTGGTGATTGGCGCCATTAGCACATAAAGCTTTGGTCTGTGACGATTAATAACCAGATCGACCTCAACTTTATCTTCATACTTTTTAGCCACTTTGCCTTGATAGTAGACCCAGCGTTTCTGAAAAGGTCGATCAAGTCGGTAAGTAACTCGATCCCAATCAATCTGATTATTTTCGGTCCTAAGATTCAACCTGACAAAACGATAGACTCGTGGAGCATTAGCTAAAACCCAAGTGCTACTAAATTTGTCTGGTTTCTTTGTTTTTAGTTGTTTATTAAGAATACTAACAGCTTGCTTGAGATCCATCTTTCTTTCGTCGTCTAAAGCTAATTATTTTTGTAGATCGCAATAATCTGTCTAATAATTAATTCGTCAGGTTTAATCGTCTCTCCAGTAAAATCAAACCAGACTTTTAGAAAATCCTTTCTTTTAATTTTTCTTTCGCCACCAATTTCAGGATCTTGTAGATAGATATACTCATCATCGAGGCCACCTACAACTGAATAATGACCGTCGGCAACTTCTGAATCATCATAATCTTGTCGGCCACGGGTAAACCAGTCGACAATAACCGGAACACCTTTCTCTAGCCATTTCTCAATATCTTCAAAACTGCTTTCGTTTTTTATTTCAGCTTTGAATCCTAACGATTCCGCTACTCTTACAATATCTTTATCGTTAATACCCAGCTCTGGATCTAAACCAGCCAGATCGGCCAGTTCTTTTTCTGTCTTCTCAACTCCGTAATAATCGAGAACAATTTTCAGTGAAGCTGGCCCGCACATTCCAGCGTGTAGGGTTTCTTGAAAATATTTTGTGTTTAATAATATTTTATTCATAGAATTTTAAACTTTCTTTTATAAAGTTTTTTATATCACCATTGTTTTGGTCCCAAAGATTTTGGATTTTAACTAGTTTTTCTTTTAATCCAGGATAAAATAATTGCTCTGGTCTTCTTATTATCGCTTGAAGTTGTGGCAAGTTTAAAATAATAACATTAAAAATCTCGGATAATTCCCAAAGTGGACCATTGTTTTTACTTAAGTCTTTTGTCTCTTCAATAAACTGACCACAATAATCAAAAAAGGCGAAGTGAAGAGATTCGTGAAAAGCTACCTCGGCCTTACCCAATAAGTCTTTTTTATAAAAAACCTGAAAGGTCTGGTCCTCAATATATCGTGGATTACAATTAAAAATTGAGAGGTAGCCAGTGTACTCTTTCCCCAAAAAATCTAAGCTGAAAATCTTTCTTAATTCGGCAAAAAATAATTGTTGATTTTGATTAAGATAATCGTTTATTTCCTGAATATTTTTCTCTAACAAATCGTTATTCGTTAAGTAAAAATTATCAATATACTGTTGGTAATTATTCCCGTCTATTTCCGGATGGTCCTTTTTTATCTTTTCGCTAAAATCAATACCGGCAACTTTAAAATCCTTAAAATCATTAAAGACTTCGTAGTCCAGTTCTTTATTTAATCTTATTGTAATCATTGTTAAATAATAGAACCCCCGAGCCATTAAGGCAAGGGGGTTCAAGGTCTTCAACAAGTCTAGAGTCTGTCAAACAGGTCCCAGACCAGCCATTCGAGAGTCTTGAGAGAATGCACGCAGAAGCGGTCATCGATAGACCAGATACTTCCGTTTCTTAGCCAAGCTCCATAGGCGCATCCTCCGCCACAGATACCGATTGCTGGGCAGTCGAAGCACTGGGGCATGTTTAAGGGTGTTCGTTGTTTCCAGTCTTGAACCAGGGGCTCATCGTGAAAACGAAAATCCTTGGAGACTTGGCCAAAGAAGAAACACTTGGCCCCAATGCCTTCGTGACAGAGTCCAAGCCGACCATCTGGCGAACAAACGATTTGCGCGCCTGTTGCTTGACAATCGGCTACATGAATCGTTTTGCCGATGAAGGCTTTGACCTTACGCATGATTCGATCTTCGTAGATACCCGCCTCTCTCGCCAGAATGAAATACTCGAGCATTCGACGAGACACCTTTGTCATGTACCGGTGGCTGATTCGTCTTTCGCTGGTGTCCAAAAGCGGATTGAGGTTTATTGCCGAGACACCACAGTCTTGGCCGACAGCAATAAGTTCGGGCAGTCGATCGATGTTGTGTTGGTCAATAGTGCAAGAGAACGAAAGATCCTTGCGACCACTGATTTTACTCAACAGTTCGAATCCTCTCTCGACTTGATCGAAAGACCCGTTGCCATCAACCGTAATTCTCATCTGGTCGTGAACCATTGCTGGCCCGTCAAGAGAGATCCCGATGTTGATATCCTTATGCTCGCCAAAGAATTGCGCCATCTCCTCATTGATGACCGTCCCATTCGTCACAATCGAGAACCGAAATCCCGTGCCAAGTTCTTTAAGCTCCGCACGATATTTCTCTTTGGTATATTCGATGACTCGCTTAACGATCGGGAAATTCAACAATGGCTCGCCACCGTAGAATATAATCGTCTTAACGAAATCATCGAACTCTGGAGGATTTCTCGAGATGTTAGAGAAGAACATGTCGATCGCTTCTCTGGCTGTTTCCCAGCTCATGGAAGAGCAGGGGTAATCGCTTGGCATGTTGTTGTTGATGAAGCAGTAACGGCAACGCAAATTACAAATATCCGTTACTAACAAATACATTGTCTCAAGACCGACAGGAAGCACATACTTCTCGCGTTTACGGTCCAGCAGGTCTTGATCGTTTTGCCTCGTCTCAACAACTATTCCGGTTTGGCACAGCTCGTCAATAACTGACAGAACTTCCTCAGCTGGCACACCAGCAAGACCGTGGGTGATTTTTTCCCTCGTCGCCCCAACTCGAAGCATCGCTACCAACTTCTTGAACTTGTTCTCAAGAAAGAGGGTCTCGATATTAAGAGAATGATAAACGGCGAAGAAATCGACACCTTTTTTCTTGATGATGTGTGCCCACCGAGACAACCTTAGGGCGTTTTCGCCGTGTTGCATCTGATTTCTCCTTACCTTAGTTTTGTGGCGGGCCAGGACTAGCCCGACCCGCCACGACTCGCCCTTACTTACTCCTTAATCTTGGGAGCATTGCAAGAACAACCGCAGGCGCAGACACTGACTGACGCCCTGGCCATGTCGATATTGCCGACAATGGCTTGAAGTTGCGACCGATTGGCCTTCTTCATAGCTTTCTCCTTTCTAGATCTCAATGATCGGATCCAAAATAACCATACCACGAATATCTAAAGTATTCAAGTGGTCAAAAGAACCAACTTTTATAGATATATTTTTATCTCCGATCAAAATAATCTTGCACCTTAGCCGCTAGAGCCATCGGGGCTAACTCAGTTTTTCCCCAAAATTCAGTTGCTCCAAGAGCTAGAAACTTTCGCTTTACTTCTTTTTTATCAAGATTAGTGAAAACAATAACTGGTATATCTTTAGTGGTCGGATCAGCCTTTAATTGCTTTAAAACTTCTTCACCGTCAACACCCTCCATTACGATATCTAAAACGATAACTTTAGGATGCCAACTCTTGGCTTGCTCAACCCCAATCTTGCCACCATTAGCCATCACGCTAGGAATACCGGCGACATCAAAAGCTACTTTGTAAAGATACATTTGATCAGAATCATCCTCAATCATTAAGACTTGTTTTATTTCTTCGGCCATAATATTTATTTTTTAGTTTTTGGAATAGTAACGATAAATTCAGTGCCTTTACCTTCCTCACTAATGAAAGTAATCGTGCCACCCGGATGAGCCTGAATAACTTCTCTTGTGATAAAAAGACCTAAGCCAGAACCATCAGTGTACATATCTACCGCGTTAGTCGCTCGTTCAAACTTACCAAACATCCGCGCTTGATCGTCTTTTGGAATACCGACGCCAGTATCTTTAACCTTAATGATAATACTTTGAGGATTTTCGTCCAGTAGCATCTCAACCTTACCTTCCTTAGTATATTTAAGAGCATTATCAACCAAATTAAAGAGAGCTTGTTCAAGATAATCGGGATCAGACTTGATTTGAGGATTGGCTGGATTGGGAATAAAGACTAGTTGTAGCTTCTTTTCATTAGCAAAATTTTGACTATCAGCAATCACATCAGCCAACACCTTGTTAAGGTCGACTAGCACGATTCTTTTCTCGACAAAACTAAATTTTTCGGTATCAAATTCAGAGGCTTGGAGAATATCTCTAATTATCTGGCTAATCTTTAATGATTTTTGATAGATATTATCAATCAAATGATTTTGAGTTTCCTGTGGGACATTCTTTAATGACCCTTCTCTAAACATTGAGATGGTACCAAAGATAACCGAGATTGGTGTTTTTAATTGATGTGAGGCAATATCTAAAAATTCTGATCTCATCGCCAATAATTTCTTTAAGTGTTCAGCTTGTTCTTCCAATACTTTCGTTTTATCTTGCAAAGTCATCGTTTGATCATTTACTTTTTGTTTGAGTGTTTTATTAAAATCTTTAACCTCTTTATACAATTCGGCATTATCAATCGCAATCGCGGCTTGATTTGAAAGCGTCATCAACAATTCTAAATCTTCGACCGTAAATGGGTCGCCAAAAAGTCTCGGCCCTAAAGCAATCGAACCAATTAATTTTTTGTTATTAACCAATGGTAAACAAACGGAAATATCCATTTTCTTCATTTGCTCAACAATCAGCAAAAGATCCTCTGGCTTTTCTTTCAACCGTTCATCAGAAGAAAATAAAGACAGCTCTTCAAGCACAACGGGTCGCTGAGTTTTTTCTAAATATTTAATTAAAGAATCTTTTGTTCTGGCTCTCGGATTAAGCATTGTCACTTCAACTTTTTTAATCCCCATAATGTCTTGAATCGTTTTAGTGATCAGGTCAGTAATTTCAACCAAGTCAGTATGATAAGTTAATTGACCAGCGAGACGACTAATGGTTTCTTGAAAATTGTAGAGGCCGGAAAAGAGGTATTTATTAGCAAAAATTTTCATACCCTTGTCGACACGATAAAAACCAAAAGCAAAGAGTGGAGCAATTGCTAGACCGATAATCAAGGCTCCGTTGGCAAAAACACCACCAAAAAATTCGTTATAAAACCAAGTAAGGAGATAAAAAATCGCATAAGCAAAAAAGGCTACACCGAAATAAACAAAAATTCGGCGGACAACAATTCTAACATCCAAGAGTCGGTAACGGATAATGGCGTAAACAGTGAATAAAACGTAGGTCGAAGCAAATAAATTACCATAAGGTTTAATTGGGATGTTATACCAAAGAAAGTAATTAGTTGAACCGCCGACAAGACTAATCGCGATACCTAAAAGAAGATATTTAATCTGGGCTCTTTTAATCGCCGAGGTTTCAGTTTTTAAAGCACGAAATGACAAATAGGCCGAGTAGGCAGACACTCCAACGAACATCATCAAAAATGGGGCATATGCTATGCCCGGTTTAGGCCAAAAAATAAAACCGGCCAATGGCTCAACGTGATCCACCATTAACGGAGTTAATAGTAGCAGGGAAAAAACGACAGACAGAAGATAATTAAGATTTAAAAACTTCTTATATCTCTCTTCAATATTCAAAAAGACCAAAACCACTTTTAGATAGGCAACCGGAATCCAAACGGCCCCAAGCATCAATACTCTAGTCCAAAATAAAGCTAAGTCGCTATTACTTTGTTCTGTTTGCCAAAGAAAATAAAAGAAGCTCCAAAAAGCGACAGAGGCACACCAAAAAGCTAATGATTTATTTAAACGAGCTTTGGGATTTTTGTATAAAACAAAAAAGCCCAGTAGTAATCCGATCGAAAAATTAATAAGAGCAGTAATTGAGTAATAACTCCACATAAAAAATATGTTTGATTATTAAAATTATAGCATAATCGTTTATTAAACGAAAAATAGCAGTTGCTCGAATGGTTTAGATTCAAGCAACTGCTATTATGTTACGCTTTCTCGTCGGCTCAGCGTGTTGCCGTCGCCACAGGGTGAACACCCCACGGCTCAACATAAACCTTGATGTTCTTGCCACCAGCCTTTTCGATGAGTTGACCAAACTCTTCGGGAGTCCGATAGATGATCGGCCAATTGTACATCTTCAAAAGCAGGTTTGCCGCTCTGGTCCGACTCATGTTCGAGATGATGATCTGTCCACCCTCTCTCAAAGAGCCGAGGGCAAACCGAATCAAAGCAATCGCGCGGTCGTCTGGCAGATAATCAAGAATGCCACAGGCCTCGACGATGTCGAAACTCTGTTCGGCAAAATGATCCGCCAATTTCAGAAACGAGATCCGCTCGCAACTGACTTGATCGGCGACTCCCGCTTGTTCCGCTCTCTTAGCGGCTAAAGCCAGAGATTCTTTCCGCACGTCCGTGAGGATCAACTCGACTTTTTGTCCACGCCCTTTTGCTTTCAGATTGCGCAAGGCGTGAACGATTGGCTGAGCTGACCCACAAGCGATTGACATTGTTCGACCGCCACCAGTTTGTTCATAAAGCTTAACAACCTGGCGATAGCGGTTTCTAACTGACTGCGCGTTCGGGCAATCAAGATAGAGATTCGACCACATATCGGGTGGGGCACTGAGCGGATAAATGGCTTGACTGTCCCACTCGAACGAGCCGATGGCGTTGTAAACATCGTCCAAAGCTTCCGCTTCGGCCGCGTGTTCACAAAAGTCTTGGAGTAGTGGCGAAGACGCGTTGAAACCGAGAGTTCTCAGTTCAAAGAGCGCCTTCAACCGTTTTGGTCCAAAACTCTGTCTGGCTTGATCGAGGATGCCGTCCTTACCATTACCGTTTCCGTTCTCCTCGACGAACGACTCGGGTTGACTGGAAAAGTTCAGAGCGACCCTCAGGGATTTAATCCTGATATATTCGGCCAGTAACCAGCCGATTGTCCACTCAAAAACAAACCAGAACCACGAACCTTTCTTCTCAAATCCAGCGTGACTAAGCTTGATGATCTCAAAACTTGACCCAACCGAATCTTTTTCCGCGACCCCCTTATCAATAAGGGAGGCCGTCAGCACCTCAGCGTTGTTGTCCATGACGAAACCTCCTTTCAAGGTTTACTTAACAAAGTTCCTAGTTAAAATCATTCCACTGGTTACAATACCACAAAATTGTAGAGTAGTCCAGTTTTTATTAAAGAAGAATTCCTGATCGATAAAAGCCTTAACTCTCCCGAAATATCGTCTCCATCGTCGGTATCGTCGCACGAAGACGATAGGACGGTAGAGACGGTTAGGCGGACAACTTCTTAGATTTCAAATTTTCCCACCAGGGCGGGCGTAACTTCCCATCTAAAAGCGTAAAGTAACGCAAAAGAAAACTCTGGGTTCCTATTAGAAAATGGGAAACCCCGTAAAAACTACGAGTTCTCATCTAAAAGCGGATTTATCCGTAAAAATAACCTCTAGCTTCCCAATTCAAATCGATGGTGATCGAAACCACAACTTCCCTGCTATCAAAATACTGTGCTTTCATCGAAAAACTCTGGACTAACGAGCAATAGCTTGAACATCTTGCCATATCTTCATTACATCTCTGACATAATCAGTCATACCAGCACGAGCGGCCATGTTAAGAAGAGAACAATATCGTCGGGTATAGCTACCACAGTACCAAATCCGACTGATAGCTTCTCGTTTATCCATTACTTTAGCTTTACGGCTTAATTGATATAGATATTGGCCGTTGGTAGACTGTCGATTAATTGTGGTCAAAGCATAGATAAAATGTTGCTGGCATTTAAACTCTCTTTCTGTTGGTGACAAATAGAGCTTGTCGCATCGACGCAAGCACTCAGGGCATTCAAAATAGTACCTCGTTCCTCCAAAAGGAGTGCTTAGTGTCAGTAAAGTTATTTTTTGTGAGTCACGATTAGGTGCACCAAGTGTCACCACTGGTTCACCGCCTTCCATTTCTAGCCAATAATTAACAATTAGCTCGTTTTTACCGTTTAAAAGAGTGGCTTGGTCGGTAATAACGACCCCACTAGCGTTCCTACAGCGAGATATTGAGCGTTTTAAAGCAGAAGTTGATAGTTGATAACACTCTTCAATTAAAGATGATCTAGTCACCTTTAAATTTTAGCATAAGTCCTTGGAAAAATTCCCTTATATCTCCTCGGCAACCTCTAAAGCATCATCTTCGTCCAAACCTTCATCGATAAGCTCCTGTACCTTCTCGGCTTGGTCCTCATCAAGATCGTGAGCCAGCATTAGCTCGGCAATCTCTTCTTCTGGTCCTTCGTCTTTGTTTATTTCGTCATTCATAACTTTATTTACACTCCTTATGCAATGTCTTATCCGGATAAGCCTTTAGCAACTCCGCCTCAGAGCTAAAGGTCTTAAGATATTTTGGCGACAAGCCTTTCCACACGGAATCAGTATCGCAATAATAATATCTCGCTGTTGGGTGAGCGCTAACATAAAAGGTGTGGCCGGTGGTCCCGATTACTGCAGGGCTAGAGGAAGAGACTTTTTGACTCGCATTTGTTACTTGTTGGCAAGCATTATCAGCCCACAAGCCTACCTTACTCGCCTCAGCTACTTTCTGGGCATTTTTATATTCCGCTTGATACTTGTAAGGGAGGTCATAGGTATATTCGTGAGCATAGCCTTCTTCAATCATCAACTTATTAAAACTTCGCCCATCAGCCAAATAAACATATCTTAATGTCCGGCCGTACTTATCAAGCTCGCCTTGTGATTGATCGCTTTCTAAGCCGACTGATTGGCCTGACAAGAGCTCCTTCGCTTTCGCTGACGCTTCTCGGCCAAAACATTGAACTGGTTTTCGAGGATCAACCACTTCGGGCGTGTCCATACCAATCAGACGAAGTCTTGTTACTTTGCCGTTAATATCCACATCAATCGTGTCGCCATCAACGACTTTGGTTACTCTAAATAACGAGCTTGAAGCGAAATTGCCACTAAGTTGGACATTTGCCACTAATTTTTGACCAAAGTCGCTAGATTGAGGAGATGGTGATAATTTAGAACTACTTACCGCTAAAACAACAGCGGCAAAAATAAAGATTAAGACTGTGAACCATTTTAAATACTGTTTTTTAAGCATGTTGATTTTTGTCGTAATAATACTTATTTATACCATGAGCAATCTCTAAAACCTCATTGGCTAAGGCTCTTAAGTTATCTATTTCTTTAGAAAAATCAGACGGACTATACCTTTCATCCTTAGTAGATTTCGATCTTAATTTCTTTAAATCTTCTATTACCTTTGAACCATCGCTATCTAAACCCCCCTGAAATTCTAAAAGCTTTTTATAACTTTCGATTTTTGTATCAATTTCAATCTCAGAGAACCCCATGTTAAAATAGGAACCCTTGTCACTAATATCCACATGGGCAATTATTTTATTTCTATTGATTGTAATTTTATCAATAATGTTTTTATATTTCTTCTCAAAATTACTAATTCTGTCCTTAAAAATTTGAGGTGAGTCTTTTTTTAATTGTTTCAATCCTGATTTATCGCTCTTTGTCACTGAAATCAACTTTGCCATATCCAAAATAATGGAGTGGATATAGACAAAATCAATATTGTAAAAATCTTTCTTAATATCACTTCCTTCTATCTTATTTTGGTAATCATCTAACTTTTTTAAACTGGTGCGACACAAATCATCAATAACCAGCAACAGGTTATAAAAATTTTTGGGGTGTTTCGTCATCTTTTGTTTATTTCATCGTCCATAGATTTATCTAAATTCTGTTATTCCATCCTTGCCAGATTAAAACGATAGTGAGAATCACTAAAATTACATTAAGGACGATAACTACTCGACTTGAAAAGTCGGTTGAATTCTTGAGCCGTCGCATCATTTCGACAGAGGCTCTGCTCGAAGTATTAAGGGTTTGATCGACCAACTCATTATCTGTCTTGTTTTTATATTCCATGGGTATTTTTATTTAATTAACTTCGCCCTTTCCTTAGCATAACCACAAAACTCACAATCGATGGTCTCCTTGGGCATCTTGGCGCGATTAAGGCACTTCTTAATCTTAACCAACTCCGCTTCAATCCAGTCGTCCTTGCCGGTATACGGAAGGACTACGATATCAAACTCTACCTTGCCATCAAACGCTTTTCTATCCGTTCGACCATTACAATAGACGAAGTAGCCAATATCGGACACCTTAAAACCATTCTGACGCAGTAGCCATTGGTAAATCTCCATTTGGCGCTTATAGCCGTCTTGCCACTCGGCATCAAGATTAACTTCGCTTTCCTTAGCCGTCGCCTTATAATCCACCACGATTAACTCTTTCTTTTTATTTATCCAGATATCGTCAACCGCCCCAGTGATCAACAGATTGGTCGGTTCATGTAGATAGCGAACACCTTTGAAGTTCTCTCTCCACTCGTCCATCATTTCATGCTGAAAAGGCACCGCATCAATGCCGTACTGCTTCATTAGCGGATGAGTCGTTTTGTCGGCGCGATGAATATCAAATTCTTTCTTTAAGAGTGTATCCACTGCCTTGTTAATATTAAAAGGTGGACAGTTTGGTTGTTTAATCCCAAGACGGTTATTTAAGTAGAAACAACAAGGGCAATTAACAAACGACTCAATACCACTGCGGCTAATCTTAAATGGCTTGTCGTCTTTGGCTTTAAATAACCCCCGAGATTTTATTTTAAATTCTTTTTTCATATTTATTCCTAGTTCTTCAACGTACTTCGACCCTGTCTTTATTAATCCACTTTAAAAATGTTGGTTTTTTATTTTTATTAGATGAGATGAGAAATATTTTCTTCCTAGCTCTAGTCAAAGCAACAATAAAATTACAGATATCTTGGTCGGAAATATTTTTCTTATCTTTGCCTTTGATAAAATACTGATCATCAAAGTGAGTAATAAAGACAATATCAGCGGCCAGACCCTTGGAACTTTGGATAGTAGTGGCTTTTATTGGGATTTTCCTAATTCCCGGATTTCCTCCTTTTAAGGGATTAGACTCGATCTCATTTTTTAGGAAGTTTTTTATAATTTCTTTATTTTCAAACCCCATTTTATTTAACAATTGTTCGAGTTCAACGGTATCGACAATTTTATCATTTTTAATACTACGACAGATCTTTAAGTCTCCATTGATTTCTTTTTTGATATCCTTAGAGACAATTTCGCTAATTGGTTTCGCGTTATCTTTAGCCGTCTCTTTAATTAGCCTCTCAAAATCTTCCTTGCTTAAATAATGCTTTACAACAATACGCCAACCAAGATTGCTGCCAATGTGATCCAGAAGGAGTTTAAATCCATCAATAATTGTTGGGTCTTCACCACTTTCTTTTTCTGGGTGCTCAATATTACTAAAACCTTTTTTGCGTAAGGCTTCGACGACAGTTTTTGACTGTTTTTTTGTTGGAGATATTATTAAGACCGAAAATAAACCCTTAACTTCTTCAGCTATCTCACCAATTTTTGTTTGGATATACCATGGGATTTGGCCAGCATACGATTGGTTATAAATAATGTTAGGGTTTAGTTCGCTCTCCTTGTCTTTCTTCTCATCCGGAAAATATTGATATGGTTTATCAATCCGATTTTTTAATAACCCGTTATTCTTGGCGGACAATATCAAATCATTCGTAGCATCGACAATAACCTCGGTACACCGAGAACAATAGGGAAGGCTAAATGGTGCATATTCCGGGCACAAATCACCATGCTTGAGTCGTATATAATCAGCGCTGGCACTCTTAAAACCATATAGAGCTTGGTCATCGTCCCCAGCTAACAAGACGGGACTTTTTTCTGAAAGTAGCTCGATGAGAGAAACTTCTAGTCTATTAAAATCCTGAAATTCATCGACGACAATTTGTTCCCACTTTGGTATTTTTTCTTTTTTAGATTCAAAATATTTAACCACGGCAAAGATAACATCTGGATACCCATAGTATTTGCCATAAAAGTTCTTTCGCTTCTTGTAAAATTCTAAATCCGTGTTATCGTCGTCACGGTTATGAAAAATTTGGTCAAAATCAATGTCTTTTTCTAAAACAATCTTGGCATCTTCTTTTATTACCCGTGGCAGTTTAGGAAAAAGTTTTATCTCATTTTTTACCACCTTACTTAACTCACTTCTGGCAAAACTATGGAGAGTTCTAACTTCTGATACACCACAAAGCTCTAGAGATAGTTCCTCTACCAGAGCATTCACAAAGGTAAGGGTTAGTGTGTCTTTTTTCCCTTTAAGTATCTCTTTAAAAAGATGGGTCTTCCCTGTCCCCGGCCCAGCAACGACAATTTTATGTCTTGAGATAGAATTTAAAATTGCGTCAGTATGTTTCTTCCGTTCGGCTTTTGACTTAACATATTTTTCAACATTGTCAGGAATAATCTATAACTTTGATCTAAGATTTTTAAGATTAGCCAATAATTCGTCATAGAGAATAAAATTAATATTTTTTAGCGACGATCCCAATTTTCTAAAATCTGCCGATTCCTTTTTGTTTGCAAATTGAGCACTTGTTCCCGCGATGATATAACCGCGAGGACGAACAACACGGATATCTAGAGTCTTTTTTCTTTTTACTGCACGAATATAATCATCAGAATTACGAACAATTTCATCGTTATAATTCTCAATTTGAGCAATGGCTTTTGAAATATCAGCTTTCCAATAATAATTATCGTGGTCCTCGTCGAGACTAAGTAAGGGGGTGTCATGCTTTTTTATTTCAAAAACATCCACGAAACCGTACACATCAACCAAGACAAAATCTGGGTAACTTACACTGACACTAACATTTTGTTTTTCTATTGAAGTGATATAGTTTGCCATAAAACGAAAAACTTTTTCGCTTAAGAATTTTTGCCAATCATTTTCAGAGAGGGTCTTTTTCGCCAAATTAAGATCAAATTCTTTTATAACTTCGTCAAGAAAAATTTTATCAGTGACAGTCTTGGTCTTTTTTATAAGCGTGGCACGTCCAATTTTAACTCCTCGTTTCTTGCCCTTGGTCGAACCCTCAAATATTTTAGGGAAGAAATCGCTAAGAGATTCGAGGTCTTCTTCATTCAGCTTTTGGGATACCTTTTTGCGCCGCAGAAGCGCCGCCATTTCACCTCCTTTATATTCGTCAAAATCATCGGCAGAAATTCTAATTTCCTTTGGAAATTTTGTACTCAAAAAGGAAGCAACGGAACCACGCAATTCATTATTGTTATCTTCGTTTATTCTCCCAAGTCTTATAAGGAGATTCTTAATGTCAATAAAAGGAAGGGTAACTGATATTTTATGGATACCGTTCTTCACTTTTTTTCTTTGTTTGTCTGATATTATAAACTCAAGAATCCTCCCGTTTGCCAAGTGATTTTTAAGTCCAAGGAGAAGAAAAACGCCTTTCTTGCTACCACTAAATCCATAACCGTTCTTGTTAAGGTAAAGTCCTGATGGAACACCCTGAAAACCATCGAGCGTAATACTAGAAACCTCTTTTGCTTTTGTCGGCCGGAAGTTATAAATCGTTTTATTTGTCTTGCGATATATCTCGCAGACACAAAAATCAGGGTCGTCTGTCGCAAAGCGTCGTTCAGGAATTTCTTGTTTTTTTATCTTTTTCATTTTTCCCAAAGTTTAGCTAATACTTCTTTAGCCTTTTGCTCATAAATCTCAATAAGTTTTTTAGCAGAATTGACTAAGCCGAGCTCAGCTTCGATTTTTTCCACAATTTGTTTTTGAATTTCGAGAGGAGGTGCAAATATTTCAGTTTCTTCAATTAATTTATTATATAGCCGTTCGATGGTCCCACCTTTAGTAGTAACCCAATTAATATCTTGAAAAACTAAATAAAGATATTTATTGTCTACTATTTTTCCATCGTTTTCTATCCAAACTATATTTGAATCTTGAAAATAGGCTGGCTCACCATCAAAAATAACAGTTCTGCCAATAGTCCCAGAAGTTGAAATTAAGACATCGCCTTTTTTGGGGTAAGAAAATTTAGCCTGATAATCATCAAACAATTCTTGACTAATAAATGCATCTGGATTTTTCCCAAATGTACCAATTTTATAAAAAGGGACTTTACCATCGGCACTAGTTTGGTCCTTAAAAACTCTTTTACACATGCTAACTTTCCCAACCTCTCCCAACTTCACCTTCTCCCACTCAGGATCAATCTCGATTTTCGTTTTCCAGTTTTGGGTAATTTGTTTAGCGCCGGAAATAATACCCGTATATCCTTCCAGCTCTACTACAATCTGCTTTTGGATTTCGAGAGGTGGGAGAGGGATTTTAATTGTTTTTAGATCCTTTGGATAAACATGTGGTTGCCCACCTCCTTGCTGAAATTTATAGATGTCTTCCTGTTTTGTTTTAAGAATATAAAATAGATATTTAGTGCTAACTACATTTTTATCGATTGATTGGATTGTCGAACAATCGGAGGCAAAAATTGGGGTATTAAAATAATTTACAAATCCAGAATAAGCACCAGAAGCGCTAACCGTGATGACTTCACCATTCCGATTTGATTCGTCGTGATAATAGGCTGGCTCTTGACCTCCCGCTATCACTGGAATATTCCCATCTTTAGTGTCTTTTTTTGTTATGGCGGAACCTTTTATAATTTCAGCAATCTCGCCCAACTCAACCATTGGCCACTTGGCGTTAGAATAATCGGTGACAACTTGATAACGATCACCGGAAAGATTATAGTCACCGCTCTCGGCAATTTTGGATTTTTCAACCCACAAACCAAGATCCCATTCTTTTTCTCCTTTTAAATTAACTTTTTTATCCCCGGCCATTAAAGTGTCCTGCCAAATTCGAAGATAATGTAAAGCTAAAGGCAAATCACCCTGATGACCAAGAGATCTCCTCTGTGCGCCCAAATCAAAGCCGTCATCCTTTATTTTTATAAACAAAATATCCTGAGCTCTCTTTGCTAGCTCATTATCAAAAAACAAGATACTTGTTTTTACCCCAGCATAAGGATTAAACACGCCTGAGGGTAAAGACACGACAGCAAACAAGCCATCTTCAACGAGACTTTTTCGCAGTTGCTTATAGGCAGTCCCTGATTGAAAGATGATACCCTCAGGCACAATAATACCGGCTCGGCCCTTTGGTTGGAGGTGGTTCATTATGTAATCGACAAACAAAACCTCACTTCGGCTCGATTGAATACTAAACTTACTGTGCGGTTTAATGCCTCCCTTCGGTGACATAAAAGGTGGATTGGCCAGAATTACACTAAATTTGTCGTTCCAACGCTCATCGCTTGAAAGAGAATCATACTGAAAGATTTTTGGATTCTTAAATTGGTGAAGATACATATTAACTTGAGCAATACGCACCATGCCGGGATCGATGTCGTAGCCTTCAAAGTTATTCGCTAAAGCGCGCCTTTGATCCGGAGTCAGAGATTTCTCTTTTTTGTCTGGGTCGTCTTTGCCATCATGTTGCTCAAGAATATGTTTGTAAGAACTAACCAAGAAGCCACCCGTGCCACAAGCGGGATCAAGAACTTTATCATCTTTTGTTGGATTAACGACATCAACTATAAAATCAATGATGTGGCGAGGAGTACGGAATTGACCAGCGTCGCCTTGAGAGGACATTATTGATAGTAAATATTCGTAAGCGTTACCAAGCTCTTCGGGGTGAGAGTAATCAAAATAATCAATCTCTTTAAGGAATAGCCCCAAAGTTTCAGGTGAACGATACGGCAAGAAGGCAGACTTAAAGATCCCTCTAAAAAGTTCCGGCAGTTGTTTGGCTTCTGAGAATTTAAGTAGGGCCTCTGAGTAAAGATTCATGCGCTCTTGATTTCCCATGCGAGAATCCATTAAGCGAGTCCAAGCGTAACGCTCGAGACTACCGACAAAAAAGGAAGGTTCGCCACCCGCTTTAATCGCCGCCTGATCCATGTCATCCATAAACTTATAGACCAAAGCATTGGTGATTTGATCAATCTGCGAAGTCGGATTTGGTACCACTCCAACAAGCACTTGACGAGCCGAATCAATATGTCGTTTTGTGTCAGCGTTCATTTATTTATAAGTTTGTTAATTGGTAGGCATAATCACGGACATATTGAGGGACGATCACTCGGTAGCCATTTAATTTCTGATAATCTTCAAAGTCGAAAGAGGGACAGTGATAAAAATCAGCTGGTTGATTGCGCTTCACAATGTCACGAACTTCTTCGTCAGAGATGTAAGCCTTAAAGAAGTTTTTAGCTGGTCGGTAATGGTCTTGATCAACATTATAAATATCGACAAATTTCTGCCATTCGGATTCCAAGAGGTCATCTTTCATCTCAAAGGTTTCTTTATCACCAAAAGCTACCTGCAAGAATTCTTTAACAGTCACTCGGCGGTCAACGCCAAAAATCTTACGGATCTTATCAAGATTCAAGAAATATTTCGGCTTATCAAAAATCTGCTTTTTAGCAAAGTCTTCCGCCGCTTCCGTGTCGCCGTTCTCCCACATATTCTTTAGAGTTTCATTGCCAAGGACATCTTCTTCGACAGCTCGCTTAAAACCTTCGCGATCAATTCGCATAATCACACCCTCGGGAGTCTCAGAAATTGTGGCTAATTCATCTGAAGTCGCAAGATCGATCGGCCCCTTAAGTGGTTCCGGAGTTGGACCACCGACAGGACCATTTCCTCCCGGACCAGTTAATGGCGGGATATGGACGATGGGAAGTTTAATTTTTTCATCATACTCAAATTCATTTTCAAAATATTCACAGGTGGCGAAGAAATCGAAAAACTTAAATTTTTCTTTCGGTAGGGTAACTTTATCATTTTGATAATCGTTATATTCAAACAGCCATTTTCTCGTGCCTCGTCCTTTAATCTGAACAAAATCGGTGGGAGAAAAAACCGGACGCATTAAGGCGATGTTGAGTAGGTCTTGGCAATCATAACCAGTGGTCATCATGCCGACAGTGACAGCAATCCGCGCTTTGCTTGTGTCATAGCCTTCTGGGTGTTTTGTTTGTCCGCCAAGGCGATTGTTGGCAAAATTAATGGTCATTTGTTGAGCACTGTCTACTTGTGAAGAAACTTGCATCGCAAAATTTGATTCACTATATTGCTCTGGCCATTTTTCAAAAGCAATTTTGTTTAATATGTTGGTCAGTCGAGCAGCGTGTTTTTGAGAGACAGCAAAGACAATTGATTTACCAAAAAGATCTACTCCTAATTTTTTAGCCACTGGGTCATATAGCCCGTTATCAATAAAGGCTTTGCACATGGCGATATTGGTCTCATCATTAAAAATTTTCCGCTCATAGTGGCGTTCATTAAATACCTCGTCGATGGTCTCGCCGCTTTCCGTTAGGGTATGAACGGCATAACCTTTCTCTGATAAAAGTTCAGTGGTAATTTCGGTCCGAGCATCGACAAGTGTCGGCTTAATCAAGTAGCCTTCTTTTGCTCCAGTGTCTAAGTCATAAGAAAAAGTAGGATTACCGGATTCGCAACCAAATGTTTTATAGGTATCAATCAAGAGTCGTCGCTCGTACTCTCTTTGACTATCAGCACCTTCAGTATCAAAGCCTCTCAAATAATTTTTAGGTGTAGCCGTTAAACCTAATTTATAGCCAACAAAGTATTCAAAAACCGCTCGACTATTACCACCGATTGAACGATGTGCTTCATCTGAAATAACTAATTCAAAATCGGTTGGTGAAAATTCTTTTTTATAACGATCGCCAGCGAGAAAGGTTTGGATAGTAGAAACCACCACGCTAGCGTTTTGCCAAGAATCCCGGCTGTCTTTATAAATAACCGTGGCAAAATCGTGACCAAGATAAGCGGTAAACGCTTTGTAGGCTTGATCTTCCAGCTCTAAACGGTCTACCAAGAAAAGAACACGGCGAGCATTACCGGATTTTAAGAATAATTTAATTATCGCTGCGGAAATGAGAGTCTTACCAGTGCCAGTGGCCATCTCAAAAAGAAATCGTTGCTTACCACTTTTCGCTGATTCTTGAAGAGCTTTGATCGATTGAAGTTGATAAGGACGAAGTTGCTTAATACGATTATTTTTTAAGAAGTCAGATCTCGTGGCTTCATTCTGAAAAGAAGGATCATTTATTAATCCTGGCATTTGCGTGACGGCAACATAATTCTCATCAACTGGAGTGTTAGCTAATTCCTCAGGATTTGGAGTGTACTTTTCATATTGAGTAATTGAGTCTTGGGTTGGGAAACGAGAAATGGTGTCAGGATTACCATGCTTAGTGTCCCAGAGATAATGAATATTGCCATTTGAGAGAATGATAAAACGAGCGCCAGAGTTACGAGCATAATTTCTCGCTTGTTCTTTGGCAGAAAGTGGATCAACTGCTTCGCGTTTCGCTTCTACCACCACCAAGGCTCGGCCATCTTTATCAAGTAAAAGAAAATCTATGAAGCCATGAGTTTCATTTTCAAAGTCATCTCCAAGGTCAGAATATTTAACACCTGGCTCAAGGCGGATATTAGCTTTGCCGTTTTTGTCATCCTCAAAACGCCAGCCAGAAGCTTCGAGAAGTTTATTGATCTTAATTCGAGCAGATGCTTCTTTAGAATTTGCCATAATCTTTATTTTTTAAATTCTTGAAGCTTAAAATCAATTTTATATAAATAAACCTCCGTGTCTTTTATTTTTTTCAAGGCGTAATACAGTCTTTCGTCATACTGCGAGGCGATAATGATTCCTTTTACCGTTTTGCCATTAGTTTTATTTTCTTCAATCCAACCCATATACCGAGCAAGTTGCCCAACAGTATCATCGCTCGTCTTTCCCTTTTTCAATTCGATAACAACATAATTTTTGGTCTCTTTTTCTTGCGCCAAGATGTCAATTCGTCCGATACCGGTCTGATACTGCTGGCTTTTTAATTCACCCTCCTCTTCGATAAGGTCATATCTTTGGCCCAACTCAGTTCTATCCCAGTTTTCTATTAAAAAATCTTCAAGTTGACTCTCCATATAAAAAACAGACGGATCAACCAAAACTTCAGAGGTTGTGTCCTCTTTATTTACGGAGACTTCTTTAAAACCACCCCATGGGGCATAGTCATCTTCATGCTCAATCTTCCAAAGAGGCTTAGCTTCCGAAGAATACAGAAAATCGGAAATAGTTCGAGCTGAGTAATTAAGGCCAAAGCTATTAAAGCCTCTCATTATTTCGATATTAGAAAAAATTATTTTCTTTCCAATAGAATCTTTATCGAAATCTGGAGCCCCCTCAAATCCAAAATACTCAAAAACTTTTCTTCGATCCTTAAGTGAGATAACACTTAAGTTGCTGACGGGGTTAAAAGCGGCCAGCATCGCGTTTATGGCATTACCACTTGGACCAGTAAGATTATTACGATGCCCCTCGTTAAGTTTATATACCTCATTTATAAGTTCCGCCCTCTTATCAACATCTTTTTCTGTAAAAATACTGTTCAGCAGGTTGGATAAATTCTTATTTATTTTTATCTCATTAAACATTCTGCGCCACGCCCCCTGTGGAATCATCGCTTTGGCGACAGCTTCACTTTCTTTGGTATTGCCCTTACCGTTTCGATCCAAAATTTTAATAATTTGATCCGTCTCCGTATCGTTTAGTTCTTCTCTGTCACCACTCATTATTTTAGTCACCCAAAAATCATGAAATTGTTTACTTTGTTTTTCCCAAACAGCATTCTTGGCCTCAGTGTCATAATTGGCAAGAAAGCTATTAAATAATTGATTAAGTTGTTGTTTTTCCATTGGATTACCTATTATTAGAGCCTTATTTATCAACACAAAAGATACTTGATACTTGACAAGAGTTTAGCACTTTTAGCAAATTTTTACAAAAAATATTTTTAGGCTGGAGGGTTACTGATCCCTGCCGGTTTTAGAGCGATTTCTAATAGTAGCCACGGGAGCGGATAAGTCCTTTACGTATGGTACCGTTGAATCTTCAGAGTCCCGAATCGAACAACTCCCCCTACCCCTCCTCACTGAGTAGCCATAAATCAATAAAAACTTTTCTTTGTAGATAATAAAATAAATTAACTTTTATTTGGTCGAAAATTATCTCACCCTCTGGCGTTGCTTCTAGTCCAAGTAACGCCTTTTATTATTTAGTTATTAACCAATAAAATATGAGTGATACTCTAACAATCAAAACAAATTACTCTGGCTCAGAACATACTCGAGATGATGTTAAGCAACAAATCTTGGAGCGTTTTGGACCAGAACTCGCCAAAGAATACGATCCGTACACCAACTGTATGACTTTGGCACAATGGGCTTCAAGAGGCTACCGTGTTAAACCTGGCGAGAAATCTTTGAAATCCAAGGTTATCGTGGAGAAAAAAGATGAGAATGAAAAAACTGTAGCGTCCTTCTTTCGTATTTGCCATCTTTTTTATTACCCACAAGTAAAACGCCTACCGAATTATGGAAACTAACACCGTCAGTCGTGGAGCAGTTAGTATCGGCGAAGCGTTACAGTCGCTTGATGTCTTCAAAGTATCGATCAACCAGTTACTCCTTCAGCGTCGATTTTTTGTTGATAAAATCAAACCAATGCTCAAGCAAGATCAGGACTACTATATTATCAATGGTAAAAAATCATTGAGTAAGGGTGGCGCAGAAAAACTCTGTCAGATTTATGGCCTAACCGCTTCGTTTGAGCGTGATTATGACAGCCTTCAATCATTCCCTGAAACAAAAGGAGTCGTGATCTTCAAATGTACGCTAAGAAGAGCAGACGGTTCTGTGGTCGGTGAAGGACGTGGGGCGTCAACGCTTGAGAAAAATAACGGCGATATTAATAAATGTTTAAAGCTCGCTGAGAAAAGTTCCATGATTTGCGCGACGTTGAGATCCACTTTTTTGTCGTCAGATTTTACTCAAGATTTAGAAGATATGCCTAGCTTGGGCGGTCCTGTTCAAATCGAAGAAGTAGCCAGAGCTAATGAGGCCCTAATGATTAGTGACCGTCAGAAGTCTTATTTGACCCAGCTCCTATATGACAACATTAATGACGAGAATGAGCGAGAAGAATCGTTAAACTCTTTAACCACCCTAACCAGGCACGAAGCTAGCGAAATGATAGCTAGTTTTGTAGGAGTTAAATAGCTAAAGAATTAAGTTTTGTCGCTATCGAGTGCGTGGGTGTAGAGATGCGAATCTATCGCTGGGACAAACTCTAAGGAACCAAGGGTGGCAACACCTGAAGAGTTTGCGAGAGTTGCCAATGCCAAATCTGGCCCTATGCCTGCGCACCTGATAGCGACAAAACAACTTAAAAAGACACACCTTAACTGGTGTGTCTTTTTTTTGCTTCAACCAAGCTACTAACCAAAATCAGCTCTCATCAATCCTTCCTTTTTCTGTTGATAATCAGTGTCGCTAGAGAGAGATTCAGTTGAGATAAGTAACTGGTTTGAGTAAATATCAGTCACTGAATCAAAATCTATATCATGGGCGGGTAGATACTCGCTACCATTAAAATTATAATGAGTTGAATCTTGGTAATTGATTGAGATAAGACAGGTGTTTAATTGGCGATTAAAATGATAGGTTGGTTCACCAAGAATTCGTCCGGCAATAGCTTCTTTTGATTTGTATTGATCAAAAAATTTCTGTCCATCAATGTTACATTTTCTAATTAGCCCTAAAGATTGTTGGCCAGTAAAATAATAGGCCATAAAAATTAGCCCTGCCACCAAAAGGATAGCCACGGCGACTTTAACCCAGTTTTTTAATAAAAGATTCTTTAATATCATTACTAAAGTATCAATGATACTAGCTAAAAAGTAAAATTGGTAAACAACTGACTATAACCCAAAAAATGATCTAAACCTCGACCAGAAACTAGTCTTCTTGTCACCAGACGCAAATGTAGTACTGCTATTTTTTACCTCAGGCTGAATTAATGCTTGTTGTTTGGAATTACTAATGGCTTTAAGTTGATCTCTAAAATCACCAGCAAAAAGACTTCTGCTCATCCAGCCTGTTATTATCTCTTTATTATCATTTCTTGCTTTAACTTGATACCAATCTCCGCTACCATCAATACTAATAATGGAAACTTCAGCTGTTTCGGCATAGTACCTAATCACCTCACAAGACATCCCCGGACATTCCCTAAAAGCTCCTGGGATTTTTAAAATCGCTACGATTCCATCAATACCCGTTGCCGTGGAAGAAGCACCACTTTCAGATTTATTATTAATATCAGGAGCCTTAATCTTTTTCTCTAACTTAGGAACCACTGGTGTTATTTTAGGTGTTAGGACACAAACGGTGCTATTAGAATTAAATTGATAACCAACTTTACAGTCGCAAATTAACCCCCCTTCATTATTTTTGTCTCCACCCCATATACTATTTTTACCATATTCATCCTGACAAATCTGGTCATTCGTTTTTGTCGGAGCAACTGCTTCAGCCTTTTGTCTGGCCAAGAGTAGGGCTTTTTGATAAGCGATTTCTGCTTCGATATTACTTGCCCTTATTTGTCCCCGCAAAGCCTCTGACCCAGAGCTGATATTTTGGGGAACAACTGGCGGAACAATACAGCCAGATCCAGAGTCTCTAACATAACCATCTTTGCACCCACAAGTTGTACCACCCACCCATTTAAAGTTTTGCCCAAATTTTTCACTGCAAATCTGATCCTGTGACTTTGAGGGAGTTATTGCCGGAGGTGGAGTTTCCCTCATAATTGAGCATTGTAAAAGAGCCGTAACACACCTTTCTTTACTTCCTAAAAGGCTCACAAAAACATCAAAGTCCAGAGAAGTTGGGTCAGACGGAATCCTCGCACCCTGAAGACAATCAGAATTACTTAACCGACATTGAGTATAACTAGAATTTGAACTACCCGCAGCGTCATATTGTTTTTCAATACCGTCTAATTTATAGAAATAATCTAATTTAATTTTAAAAATCTCTTGAGCATGAGTAGCATCAGCGGCTAGTTGATCTCTTGCTCGTTGATCCTGAATTCTTTGATCCCTTGTACAATTATAGATTGCTTCATTTTCAAGGCCAGAACCAGAAAGCCCCCGGGCTTCGTATTCCGCCCTTATCGATGACAAGCAATCACTGGCGCGAATTTTATCTGGCGAAATAAATAAGCAAAAGAAAAAAATAAAGAGACTCAAATAAATTCTTTTCTTCATAATGTTGTTTATTAACTGATAATTTTTAATATTAGAACGCAAAAAGCTCTTAGCCAGATTGATGGTTTTGAAGCCATCCATATCCCTTTCGAGATACGACCCGTGAAGGCAAAACTCTGACTAAGAGTTCTTTATGCTTCACGGGATTTTCACCATGCCCAGCACCGCTGGGTTTAGGTTACTTTTAACTATTTAATTGTCCTTTTATGGTACCATGCCAAATTGAAATCGTCCAACAAAAATGTTAGTCTGGGGTATGAATATGGAGGAACTAGACTTTTTTACTACTGACAAAACCCGATTCGACTATTTCACTAAAAAAAAGTTGACCGAGGAAACGGTAGCTTGGATGGTGAACCAGTTATTTCAAGGGTCCTACGAAGAATCATTTTTTGAATTTATCAATGAATATAGAGAGTATGTGGAACTTCCCAAAGCTAACTTCAAAGATAAATCAATCGCTCTTAGCTGGAATAAATTAAATGAAGCCCTCTTTAGCTTGGCTGATTTTTTAACTAAAGAGAAAGCTGAGTTCATTTTAGATCCGAGGGAGACCAAATCCGAACAGGAATCTTACTATATCCTTAACCCATCAAAGAAAAATCTGACGAAGAATCGAGAAAAACTACAAAAGATCGGTGAGGCGATTAAAACCAATTACCACAGCTTTTTAAGTAACGCCGGGAAAAAGTGGGTACCTCAACCGAAGATTGATATTAATATTGACGAAAGAACCGGAGTTTACCGAATAGATACTGACGGTAAAAAATTAACATATCGCTGTTTAAGTCCCCAAAGCGAAATTTTTAAAACAGTCTTATATCTAGCGAGAAGTAGTACTCCGATCAAAACGAGAGAGTTGGCCGAGAGATCAAGGCAGTACACCAGAACAGTTAGAGATGCAATAAAAAGGTTCAATAATAATTTTAGAAAGTATCTAAAGGTTAATCATGACCTTGTCAGGACGATAAAAGACGACTCCGTGAGCTATCAGTATTTTATTGAAAGAGACAAATATAACATAATCTAACAACTTCTATTTTGGGCATGAGGTAGGCACGAGGATGTGCCTTTTTTGATGTCTTAAAATGGCTTAAATAAACGGATTTTTAATGATTAGAAAAAAGATCGTGCCTGCGTAACACTCTTTTTTTTAAGCTTCTTTTGAACCAGACTTAGGTCATAACATTGTCATTAATTTAAGTTCGCCATGGAGGCCATCGAAGTCCCTTATCGGGTCGATGAGTTCTACCTCCATGGAACTCATCGTGCCGATAGCGGATTTTTATTTTGGCCAAGGTCGAAGAAATTATTAAAAGAATTAATCAATAAAATATAAATTATGAAAACAAAAAAGAAGGGTACAAAACTGATGGCTAAAAAAGAAATCACGAAAGAAAACTTGGGTTTAGGTCGTTTCAGGGGCGTAACCCTATGTCTGGGAAAGATTCAAGACGGCCTCCATTTTCATTTACTTATCGACAAGACGGGTGAGAAGCATGAAAGTTTAGTCGTAATAACTCTAAACGATCAACCAATTGCTATTTATGACTTAGAGTGTGCCGAGAAGAATTTCTGGCCAATCATAAAAAAGATGACCCTCAGCAAAGATAAATTAGTAGCCACGAAGCAAATAAACTAATCGTATGGGAAATAATAATTACATAATATCGTTAGCTAATGAAGAGCTCCTTGATGCTCAGCGCTCTTTTGACGAAGGCAATGGTGAAGAAACTCCTGAGGAAGTATCACCAAACCAAGGTAAATTATTCGAGTAAAGATGTTTGACAATGTTGGGAAAACCCTGATTTCGGGACCACCAGGTAAAACGGTTCCGACAACCCCCACTTTGGCGTTGAGAGCGCGGAGTAGGTAAACGAAACATTATCATAAGGATGATGAAGGGAGTTTCAGGAGTCGATATCGACAGCTGGGAAAATGCCATCCGACCTGCACCCAGCCGTTTAATCGGTTCCGGAGCCTCCTAAGGTTGCGGTTGAGGCTATGTCGAGAAGTTATGAAACTCAATGGATGAAACTTCTCTAAAGGGGCCTGCAACACGCAACCACTCCCAACTATATAGTTATTATCAGTCCTTTTAATCATCTAGGGATGTTATCACGGCCATCTGGCGTTGTTACACTTAAGAAGCTAAGCAGTAGCCCTAAGAATGTAACTTGTAATCTTTAGCCACATAGCCCCAGAATGCTCCCCCCTCCCAGGGATTAAAAGGTTAGGTCGGGCAAATTAATTAAAATTGTAACTTATGTCACAAGACAACAAAGTAGAAGTAAAAATCAAAAAAGCGTTGAGGATTACCAAACCAGTGAGAATAAACAGGGAACTTCACAAATTACTAAAGGAAAAAGCCGCCAAGGTTGAGGTAACAATGTCTTTTCTATTAGATGAGATAATTCAAGAGTACTACCAAATCGGCTATCGACTTGAAGATTATCAAGATAACCAAATTAATCATGAAGAGCTTAGAACGACGATTTAAAATTAGAGCCGAAAACGATCCACACCATTACAGCATTGTCCATTTCAATGGAGCGGTTCTTGGTCAGAACTTTTCTCGTAAAATTATCCTTTACTGGTTCAACAAATTAGTTGATCCCGATGATTACGACAAAAAAGATAAGAAAGCCTTGATTGAAGATCTCTTGGTCAAGACAAAACCGGTTGAGGCGGGTATAAAATCGGGGGTAACTCACGCGTGGAGGGCCTTTATTATCAAAAGTAATACTAATCACCATGCCAGAACTATTTAACAAAATTAAAGGGGATAAGATTACCCAAAACCTGAAGATATCTCGCCAACTAAATAATGAATCATTAGAAGCAATGACCAAGCTGGGAGAGGTCCTAAAAAGGATTCATGGACGACTCATAGCAAATGGTTATATAATGAGCGATAATTAACTAGATAAAAATGGCAACTCTAAATACAAAAGATCAAGAAATATTAAAAGATATCACCGCTGGTAAATACCGCGATTATTATTTTGTGTACGACCGTCGATCAACGGACGAGCCTGATAACCAGAAAAATTCTCTTAGTTATCAAAAAATTGAGAATTTAAAGTTTGCTCATGACAAAAAACTACTAATTGCACCTATCACTATCGTTGGCTTCTGCACAGACGGAATAATTTCGGAGAAACACTCAGGTTTTAAAGAAGATGGGAATTTTACTATTACTCCTGACGGCAAAGTTCAATACAGTATTTCTCGCATCAAATTCCATCGAATGGTTTACTTCCTAAACAAAAAACTGCTTAAGGGAGTTATCTTTCTCTGCTACGATCGAGCCAGTCGTAACAGTGGCGACGACGCCATTATTAATAAGTTAATCGCCAATGGTGTAGATTTACGCTTTGCTCAAACAAATTACGAAAAGAATAGCTCAGGTTTTCTTCATCGTTCGGTTGATAGCATGTTTTCTGGCCATTATTCACGAGTTGTTGGTGAAAAAGTTAAACTAGCTCAAGAAAAATTAAGAAACGAAGGCGTTTGTGTCTATAAAGCGCCAGTCGGCTACTTAAACACTGGAAAAGCTGAATATAAACCGATTGATTCTGTCCGTGGTCCAATTATTACAGAACTTTTCGAGCTATATTCCACTGGCGAGTGGAGCCTTGCCGACTTAGCTCGTTGGGCTAATAAAGCAGGATTAACAACATCACCAAGTCGCCATCGCCGGACACCAGAAGAAATGGCCGAGGACGATGACGAAGAAACTGGTGATAAAAGGGATAGCGAGATACCCGTCTCGCGTCCGATTATTCCTCAAAGTATTCACGGGATACTATCAAATCGTTTTTATCTTGGCTTAATACGAGGTAGAGATGGACAATACCTAAAAAGCACTAGCCACAAGGCACTAGTTACCGAAGAATTGTTTAATAAAGTTCAAATGGTCTTGAGAGGCAAAAATATCAGCGCTCATTATCTTAATAAATTACCACTGGCAAATCGTGGCTTTGTTCGTTGTGGCGGTTGTCGTCGAGTTTATACTCCTTACGAACAAAAAGGGATAACTTTCTTTCGATCTAACTGCCAGCGAGGTTGTGAGAATAAAAAGAAAAACTTTAACCTATCCTTTCTCGAAGAAAAAGTTAGTGGATTAATGGCGAAGTTGTCTTTTACTGATGATGAATTGTCTGAAATCGATGCCGAATTTAATGACAAGATCATCAGCGCTGACGAGAAAAAGAAAGAAAAGTTAAGACAGAATGACAGGATTAAAAGAAAACTCCAAGAAGATCTTGAGTATATCCGCTCAAACAAAATTTCTTTATTAAGATCAAAAGTTTTCTCTCCAGAATCTTTGGCCACCGAAGAAGGCCGTCTTCATACTGAATTTTTGTCCTGTTTGGTTATCGAGAAGTATGCCGAGCTCTCCATGCATAAAATGTTCCAAGATGCCTTGAAACTTTCCGAACTGCTAAAAAACGGCTCAAAGTATTACGATTTAGCTCTTTCTAACGAAAAAGAAGAAATTGCCAAAATAATCTTTTACGAACTGAATATCACCGATAATACGTTGGATTATAAGTGTCGAGAAGGTTTTAAATTTCTCGAAGACAGATTCCGAAATGTTGGCGGGCCCACGGGGATTCGAACCTCGGTTATCCGTTTTGGAGACGGACGTTCTACCACTGAACTATAGGCCCAAGTGCTTGAGGCTTCCCAAGCACTTTTATCTTAGCACAAAAAACTACTGTTTTTCAATTTTTACGACCGTCGGCTATTTATTTGAAGTAAAATCGTATTTCAAGGCGTTTACCCTCTCCCATGTTTTTTCGTCAAAAACCACGACGCCATTGTCGCTAACGACATACAAATAATTATTGACATAAACCGCTCTCTTTACGGCATAGCTATCTTCCACGGTCTGTACCAATTTTAATTGGTTATTATCGTAAGAGAAAACATAACCACCTTTTGAACCCGGCAAGAAAAATACTTTCATCAAAGCATCTTGCGTAAAAGCTTTGTGATTGTTCAACGCTTCTGACCAGTATTCATCGAGAGTGTATTTATCAATTTCTTTCGGATTATTTTTACTGGAAACATCAAACAAAGATAATTTGACGTTGCTTCCCTCTTTGCCAATACCTAAAATAATATTTGCCGAAAGCGGATGCAAGTAGCCAGAATAGCCGGGAATTTTCAACTCGCCACGCACAACCGGCTTAGTCGGAACAGACAAGTCGAGAACATAAAATGGATCCGTCTGACGGAAAGTGACCAGATAGCCAGCATCGCCAATAAATCGGACAGAATAAATTCTTTCGGTTTTACCTAAATCAATAATTGAACCCACGCGTTCAAGGTTGCTATTTAAGATATACACATCGCTGACACTTTCGCCATTGGCGTTAAAACCAAATAGCCATTGTCGCGGGTCAACGGTCGTCGCGACGCGCAGATTACCTTTATATTCATCGAGAGCAAATTGATTAAGTAAGGTGCCGGGAACCTTGCTCGTCGCCACCACCTGAAGCGAACCTAAACTAATTTTTACGATACTAGTGGAAGTAAGCAATCTTTTATTTTTTTCATTATATTTGTTTAAACGATTGGTCATTTCGTTATCGAATTTCAAACGAGCATCACCGGTCAAACCAAAGCGTACCTCATCAAGAATAAAACCGAGTTCGGTATTTTTGGCCGCCAAACTTAAATCATAATTCATTAATTTTTGCACTCGCGTCAAAACTGTTTGCCCGACTAAATCAGAAGCCGAACTTTTCAAGAAGCCGTACATATAGCTAACAGTTTCCGGCTGATTGACATAAGTAAGATAGAGATTATCTTTTGACATATAAATAGCGGTCGTCTCTGGCGAACCAAGCAACGAAACTTTTCTCTCCACTTGACCGGTCGCCGGATTAAGCACCGCCACCGTATAGACCGTCTTGGTGTTGGCGATCTCAACCGGACGATAGATATCGGTACATTTTATTGTAGCCACATTTTCCGCGTTCTTCATAAAAAGCGGAATTGGACAAGGAGAATCCTGACCAATGTAATTTCGACTAACTAAATACAATTTCCCATTTAGAAGTCGCGATGTTTCAATCTGACTATTTTCCGGTAAATCATAATACCACTTTGAAGTTGGATTTTTGGTGTCAGTCACATCATAACCGCTGACCCGAGTCGAAGAAATGATGGCTAAATTTTTTTCATAAAGCAGTAAATCGCCGGCATCATTTATCCGAGATTCCACGCCCATATTTTCCGGTGGAAAAATTTTCACAACCGTAGTTTTGTTTTGTTCATTACCTTGCCAGAAAGACGAGACTTTGCTAGCAGCACCAGTCATTGGTGTTGCCAAATAGCGATAACTTGGGTTTGGTGCAAAATAAATATTTTTACCATCAACTTTTAAAACATCGGCTTCGTCCACTCCCGCCACCTGAACATTGGTTTCGGATACACGATCAACAGGTGCACTTTCAGACGCCCCTTTGGCGGTCGCCATCATCGGCACCGCGACCATATCTGTCACCATTCCGCCACCACCATAACCAGACAGCTGGTCAACTTTTTTTAAGTAAGAATAAAACTCTTTATCGGTTTTAAATTTTTGAATCGCACAAGTGCTGTTTGTTGATAAACCAGAACGACAATCTTTGGCAAAAACAACCGAGGCCGATAAGAAAACGACAAGACACGAAACCAAAATAATTACATATTTTTTCATATTGCTTGCCCGCATAAATTTTTGTATTACAAAAATTTTGGCGGGTTAAAATTAAAAACTAATAATAACTAAAAATGAGCCCTAATTGATTGGGCTCATTTTAACACGAATTTGCGAATTACAATAGTGGCTTATTTCTTGATTTCTACGTGCTGGGTGTGCTTTTTGCACCATTTGCAGTATTTTTTCACGTCAATTTTCCGCTCCACTTTTTTCTTGTTTTTGCGGGACCAGTAGTTGATTCTTTTACAGCTTTTACAAGCCAATTTTATGAGGAAATCTTGGGACATAATGTTTATTTTTGACCGTTTAAATATAACTTACTTTTTCGAAAAAAGCAAATCTAAAGAATCAGCCACGCGAGGATTGTTCCATTTTAAAACCCCCGCCCAAATTTTGCACAGCAAAAATTGGGTCGGGTAAACTTGCGGAATTGTCGCCAGCATGGTTTTTGCTTTCGGAGCTGAAAGCTCGTTCCGCACGAAGTAGTGGAACAAAAGCAAAATGGCGACTTGAAGCAGAGGAAAAAGCCCCGCTGGGGCTTTTTCTGTGGTTTTAAAATGGAACAATCAGAGCAATTTTTTGGCTTTTAATCGCAAGGAATTCCCCACCACCGATACGCTCGAACCCGCCATTGCCATACCAGCAAAAACCGGATTTAGAATAATTCCCAGAACCGGATACAAGAGACCGGCGGCAACCGGAATACCGATGACATTGTAAATAAACGCCCAGAAAAGATTTTGTTTGATAGTACGCATCGTCGCTCGAGAAAGATCAAATGCCTGCGACAATTTATTCATATCGCCCTTCAACAGAGTAATACCTGCCGACTCAATCGCCACGTCCGTACCAGTCGCCATAGCGATGCCGACATCCGCTTGAGCCAGCGCTGGAGCATCGTTGATACCATCGCCAACCATCGCCACTTTCCGCCCCTGTTTTTGCAATTCTTTTATTTTGTTCGCTTTGTCTTGTGGCAAGACTTCGGCAATCACCTCATCAATGCCCGCAAGACCGGCAATGTAATGAGCCACCGCTTCGTTGTCACCGGTGAGCATAATCGTCTTAATTTTTTTCTGATGTAATTTCGCAATCGCCACTTTGACTTCGGATTTTATCGTATCGCTAATGGCAATATAACCAATCGCCTTTTCGCTTTTTTCTAAAATCACCACGGTTTTCCCCTCGCTTTGCAAAGTGCGAATTTTTTCATCTTTCTCGCCACTTGGTTTTTTGACCATCACCGACATTCCATCAATTTCCGCTTTGACACCCACTCCTTCCAAATTTAAAAAACTTTCAACTTCAAAAAAATCTAAACCGGCTTTTTGGGCTCGCTCAACAATCGCCAGAGCTAAAGGATGATCCGAATTTTTTTCCACACTACCCGCCAATTTCAAAATATCTTTTTCGGTCAAATTATTATCCAAAATCACGATATCAGTAACTTCTGGAGTGCCTTTGGTAATTGTGCCGGTTTTATCAAACACCACCGTATCGACGGCGCTCAATTTTTCTAAACTCTCGGCATTTTTAATTAAGATGCCATATTCCGCACCCTTACCTACACCAACAATAATCGCCGTCGGTGTTGCCAAACCCAAAGCACACGGACAGGCAATCACTAAAATTCCCACAAATGATAAGATGCCAAAAGATAAAGCCGAAGAGAAGCCGAGGAAGCTCGCACCAATCGTCAGCCAAGCAAGCAAAGAAACAATTGAAATACCTAAAACAATCGGCACAAAAATCGAAGAAATTTTATCGGCAAGATCTTGAATCGGCGCTTTAGAACCTTGGGCTTCTTCCACCATTTTTACAATTTGTGCCAGCATCGTATCCGAACCAATTTTTGTCGCTTCAAATTTAAAAGCGCCCTGTTTATTGATCGTCGCCCCCACCACCCAATCCCCAACTTTTTTATCAACCGGTAATGATTCACCGGTAATCATTGATTCATCGATCGAAGAACTGCCAGAAATAATTTTGCCATCGACAGGAACCTTGGCTCCCGGCTTGACGATAATCATGTCGCCAATTTTCACTTCACCAATTGGAATTTCGATTTCTTTGTCATCTCGCAAAACCAAAGCGGTCTTGGCTTGCAAACCAAGTAATTTTTCAATCGCTTCACCGGTTTTTAGTTTCGAGCGAGCTTCGAGATATTTACCCAAAGTCACAAAACCAATCACGACAATTGTCACATCAAAATAAGTGGCATCGGGAGCGTGAAGCAAAGCTTTGACCGCCGGAAAAAGTGTCATGACCACACTATAAATATAAGCAACGAGCGTCCCAATACCAATCAGTGTATCCATATTTGCCACGCGAAATTTTACAAACCGCCACACTCCAAGCAAAAACGGCTGACCGATCCAGAAAATCACGAAGGTTGCCAAAATTAAAAAGATGGGATTTAAAGCGTCCATTGAAATCGGAAATTCTGGCACTGAAAGAAATTCCACCAAAATCTGCCACATCATCAAAACAAAAATAATCAACGAGACAGGCAAAACAAATTGCACTTTCATTTTTTGCGAGGCAAGCTCTTTCAGTTTTGTTTCTTTTGATTGACCGATACCGGCATGTGCCGAATGATCCATTCCACCACCCATATTGTGACCTTCGTGACCAGTATGTTCCATAGAATCAATCAAGCTATAACCCAAAGGACCAATAACTTTATTGAACTCGGCGATTGAAGATTGTTGCATATCGTAATCAATCTTCGCCTTTTCGGTCGCAAAATTAACATCAACATTATCCACCCCGGGTAATTTTGATAATTTATCGGTGATAATACCAGCACAACTAGCACAATGCATTCCTTTTATTTCATATACGTGTTTCATATTTTAATTTTTATCTAGCCGTTAAATTCTTCTGGATTAGCATCAAACTGCTCTTTGCAATGTTCGGAACAAAAATAATAATCTTTACCTTGATACTTAGACTCCGGAATTTCGCTCGACGCAACCATACCACAGACCGGATCCAAATGTTCGTTTTCTTTTTTGTTTGACAAAGTATTCATTAATTTTTTAGTTAAGTTAATCAATTACTTTTAATTTCCCACGCGGTACGCCCATCGCACAGGTGATAAGATAATCTCCCGCTTCGGTCGGCGTAAAATCCATTTTGATAATAGTCCCAGCTTGTAAATATGTTGATTTGGGATAAAGATGTTGAATCATAATCGTACTCATACAACCTTGACCATTTTCTTTGACATCAACTCGGAAACTGACCGGCTGACCTTTTTTAACGGTGAAAGTATTTGGTTGGATATCATCATTTAAAGTATAGGTGGTTTTAATCACTTGCACGTCATTACTATTATTGGTCACCGGCTCACTAGAAGTCGAAGTGTTATTAGAAGTATCTGACACCACGATTGGTTGCCCCACATTTTCTTCGACGGTCGTACCGGTAAAAGCAAAATTTGTCCACTTATTTAAATCGACAAAATTAAATTGCACATTCAAATTATAGAACACAAAAAACAAAACGAGAATACCAGCAATGCGCATAAAACGATTTGCCAGATTTTCATTTTTTAATAATTTGGCACTGGAGACGCCAATCGCCATAAGTGGTATCGCCGTACCCAAAGCAAAAGAGCCTAGCATTATCGCTCCGCGAAAAGGATTGCCAGACAACACCGCAAAACCTTCGACCATTAAAGTAAAACCGCACGGTAAAATAAAAGTCAGAAAACCAAAAGTGAAGGGCATTAACCGGTTTTTTCCACTTGGACCGCCCGCCACTTTTCGGGTCAAACTTTTTGGCAAAGCAATTTTAAATCGTTGAAAAGATTTTACGCCGAGCATTTGCAAGGCCAGAGCCGTCATCAAACCAGAGATAATAATAACTAGAGCCGAATTAACGGTTAGCGAAAACTGAAATTTTTCACCAACAAAACCCAAAAACAAACCGAGTATTCCATAGGAAATAATTCTCCCGATATTAAACATCAAGCTTGGCTCCCAACTAGCTTTTTTGTTTGCTTCTTTGCCATATTGTTCTTGCCACTGTTTTGACAAAGATAAAAGCAAACCACCGACTAAGGCGGCGCAGCTAGACAAACCAGCAATAATGCCAAAGATAAAAAACACCGGCCAAGAAGCTGAAGCGGTCACGTTGACCAAACCAGACAAACCAAGTTTTTCTAATAGCAAAAAGATGATAATAATAGTAACCGCTGGCAATAAAGCAGACGAATTTAACTCATTTTCTATTTTAGCCAAATTTTTATTCTCAACACCCACTTTTTCTGAAAAATTATAATTCCGGTCGGCAAAAAATTTATTTAACTCATTTACACTAGGTTTCTGACCTTGATAATCAAAAACGACTTCCCCTTTAGCTAGAGAAGCGTCAGCAAAAGAAACACCAGGAAATTCTAGCATCTTTTTTTCAATTGAGAGCTCACAAGATGCACAATGCATCCCTTTAATATAATAAATTGAACGTGCCATATTATTTATTTGATAATTTGGAAACTTTAATAATTTCTTCGACCATCTCTTCTTGTTTTTTCTTATTATTAGATTCTACCGCACTAGCAAAACAGCCGTGCAAATGATTTTCCATTAAAGTCTGATGGGCTGATTTTAAAAGACCAATCACCGCCAAGTTTTGTTGCATTACGCTAATACAATAATGACCGTCTTCGACCATTTTTATAATATTACTCAAATGAGTATGGGCCTTGCGAAAGCTAATTAACGCCTTTGTCCGCTTCTCTTTATCTTTTTCTTTAATATCTTTTGTCATAAATTATTAGTTAGAATTTTGTTATTAATATTTATACCTACACCTAGGGTACAGGTGTAACACAACACTGTCAACCAAAAACAGTGGATAAATAAAAAGCCCGCTCGACCAAAAATTGGTCGAGCGGTTAAAAATCAGTACGCCGAACATCCACGTAACAAAAAATAAAACACCGTAAAAACTAGTACGCCAAGTTTCATTTTTATCGCTCCTCAAAGTTACTTGATTTCAGGTTAACTTGTATCTACCCCAAATCTAAACCTATTTCTTCCAAAGTCAATATATCTTTTACTGGTGCGTAGGGCAGGATTTGAACCTGCGTAGCCCATTGGGCGACAGATTTACAGTCTGTTGCGATTGACCACTCCGCCACCTACGCATAATTACTCAACTGGCATTTTAACTTAAAAACCCCAGTTGTGCAATTTTATTTTTTACTCGAAGCTTGCTGACGAGAACCGCTCAAGCTGATTCGACTCTTGATTCTTTTTTCAAGATTAACGACCGGTTTACCATCTTTTATATCCACAATGACCGTTCCCCCGCCAAGAACCTGACGAGAGATAATAAACTGCGCCACCGGATTAAGAATCTTACTTTGAATCAAACGCTTCATCGGACGAGCACCGAATTCTGGGCTGTAACCTTCTTTTGATAAATAGGTTAAAACTTCCGGCTTTACTTCTAAAATCAAATCTTTCAACTTCAACCTTTTGCGAACAATTTCTAATTGCAAATCAACAATCTGCGCCAACACTTCCGGCAAAAGCGGACTGAAAACCACAATTTCGTCAAGACGATTAATAAATTCTGGTCGGAAATGATCTTTCAAACTATCAACAATCTTTCCCTTAACCGCTTCGAAGTCTTCTTTTTCGGTAGAGACATTAGAAAAACCGATCCGTTGAAAATTCTTGATAAACTGGCTACCAATATTTGACGTCAGAATAATAATCGTGTTTTTGAAATTAACTACGCGCCCTTTGGAATCAGTCAAACGACCATTATCCAAAACTTGAAGCAACACATTGAAAACTTCCGGATGCGCTTTTTCAATTTCATCAAACAACAAAACAGAATATGGTCGATGACGAACAAGCTCGGTCAAATTACCACCTTCTTCGTGGCCGACATAACCAGGTGGCGAACCGATGAGTTTCGACACTGAATACTTTTCCATATATTCGGACATATCCACTCGAATCAAAGATTTTTCATCATTAAACAAAAACTCGGCGAGAGCTTTGGCGAGCTCGGTTTTACCGACACCAGATGGACCAAGAAACATAAACGAGCCAATTGGTCGATCAGGATCCGAAATACCCGCTCTCGATCGCTGAACGGCTTCAGCCACCTTTTGCACCGCCTCATCTTGACCACGAACCCGCTTTTTCAAATCGTCTTCCATCCTCACGAGTTTGTCACTTTCCTCTTCCAACATTTTCATTACCGGAATACCGGTCCAGCGAGAAACTACACGCGCAATATCTTCTTCGGTCACTTCTTCTTTTAAAATTTTCCGCGCACTTTGCAATTTTTTTAATTTCAATTCTTTCACCTTGAGCAATTTTTGCAATTCCGGAATTTTACCATAAAGAATTTCAGCGGCTTTCGCCAGGTCGGCTCGCATTTCGGCTTGACCAGCTTCAAAACGCATTTTTTCCAATTCGCCTTTGACCGCCCGCATTTCACCGATCAATTGCTTTTCATTTTTCCATTTCAATTCAAGCTCGCTAATTTTTTCTTTCAATTCGCCAATTTCTTTCTCAATTTCTTTCACCCGATTTTTCGCACTTTTGTTGTCGTTGATTTCGGATTCTTTTTTTAGCGCTTCTTTTTCAACTTCCAAACGCATTATTTTTCGTTCACCATCTTCGAGTGCCACCGGTTTATTTTCCAATTGCAGACGCAACGCTGATGCCGATTCATCAATCAAATCAATCGCCTTATCTGGCAAAAAACGATCAGTAATATAACGGCTGGACAAATTCACCGCCGACACAATCGCGTCGTCCGTAATGTGCACGCCATGATGAAGTTCATATTTGTCTTTCAGCCCTCGCAAAATCGTCACCGCATCTTCCACACTTGGCTCCTCAACAGTCACCGGCTGAAAACGACGAGTGAGCGCCTGATCTTTCTCGATATATTTTTGATATTCTTTTATGGTCGTAGCACCAATGGTTCGCAATTCGCCTCGTGCCAAAGCTGGCTTGAGCATATTCGAAGCATCAATCGCCCCCTCCGCCGCACCCGCACCAACGATCGTATGAATTTCGTCAATAAACAAAATTATCTTGCCTTCAGATTTTTCTATTTCTTTAATTAAATTTTTTAAGCGCTCTTCAAATTCACCTCGATATTTTGTGCCCGCCAAAAGTAAGCCGAGATCAAGCGACACAATTTCTTTGTCGCGCAAAGATTCCGGCGCGTCACCTTTGGCGATGCGAATCGCTAAACCTTCGGCAATTGCCGTTTTCCCTGTCCCCGCCTCGCCGACCAACACCGGATTATTTTTAGTCCGACGCGACAAAATTTCCATAATGCGTCGAATTTCCGCATCGCGACCAATCACCGGATCAAGCTTATCAGCTCGCGCCATATCAGTCAGGTTTTTAGTAAATTTTTCAATCGCCTTTAATTTTTTTGGTGGATTCAAATTTGGCATTTTGCCCGATTTTAATTCTTCCAAAATTTTCAGCACCCCTTCTTTGTTTATGCGAAAACGAGACAAGGCTTCTTTGGCTGGACTTGGCACATCAAGAAGCGCGAGCAAAACATGCTCGGTCGAAACAAAGTCTTCACCCAGATTTCCCGCCACTTTCGCTGAAGTATCAAGCACTTTCACCAATTCCGGCGTTAGGTAAATCTGATAAGACGGGCTCATTGTATTGGAAACTCCCGAACCATCAATACTATCTAAAACATAATCAGTCAACATTATTGTGTCGGCTTCGAGTTTATCAACAATCGAGACAGTCAGGCTTTCGTCTTGCAATAAAAGTGACGCCAAAAGATGCATTGGACTAACCTGATTTTGTCCACGCTCAATCGCCAGCTCGTGAGCGCGCCGGATAACTTCTCTCGCTTTGGATGTAAAATTTTGAAATGGAGGCATAAAATATAAATTTAACCACTAAATTAAAAGCGGTAGCTAGTTTAAAAATTCTACAATAACTACTTTAATTTGTCAATTAAAGCCTTTAGAGATTTTATAGACAATGCATAACCGCGAGAAATACCAATGCCGATCAGATTGCCTTGAACATTAAGCACTGGTCCGCCAACATTTCTTTCTATAACCGAGCTGGTTCGCAAGACTTCTTGGGTCGTGCTGGCAGTAGTTGTGCTATTTGAAATTAATTCTGAAGTACCAAGAATCAAACCGGTGACAATGTCTGGTGTATTATTTTCAGCCAAAACCAAACTAATACTGGTCTGACCAATACCACTAGTCGAGGAAGCGTCGATCATAAATGGCACAAGGTTGGTCGTGGTCGCCGACATTCGCAAAAAAGCGACACCACTTTCGTCCCGATAAATAACATTCGCTTGTGAAGTTACTTTAGGAAAAACAACTGTCACTTCTTGAGTATTTGCCGGAAGAAGACGACTCGCTGTCGCGATGAGTTGCTCACCCACCACGACCCCAGTACCAATTTTTTCAAAACCTTTGTCAGTTTTATTTTGTAATTGAACTAAACTCGGCAAAGAGCTATCTACTGCTTTAGCAATTATTTCACCTTCATTAACAACTGGTGCTGGAATTTCTTTAACAATTCGTACGATCGTGGTCGTCGCCCCAGGCACAATTTTTTCGATAGTTCTCTCTACCACCCGATCAATCTTTCCACCAAAACTACTTTTGGTTGTCTGGTCAAAGAGGGCGATAGTAATAATCGCGGTCACGGCAGATGTTACGAGCATCACCAGAAAAACAACGAGTAAAAATTGTGTTTTATTTAAATCTTTTATATCCATATATTTGTGTTTTATTATACCATAATCAGCTAATTTCTTCCAACGCTTATTACAAATGGATACTACCCGGTTCGCGCTATTCCATATTTAGCTAAAATCGCTTGTAAAGTTTTGACAAAAAGACCGATTTCGGACTTTTGCACTTCGCGACCGAAAGATAATCGAACCGAACCAAGGGCTCGCTCTTTGTTACCGCTTATCACTTGCACCACATACGAACCATTTTCATCAGCAAAAGAACAAGCACTACCAGAAGACACCGCAAAACCTTTGGCGTCTAACTCCAAAACCAATTGTTCACCTTCGAGACCTTTGACCGAAAAATTTAAAACATTCGGTAAATAATTTTCAGCATCGCCATTAATTATTAGTTCGGGAATTTTCGTAATTAAAATATTTGATAATTCTTCACGAAACGCAGACAATTTTTTTGATTCTTTGTCTCGTTCTTTCGCACAGATAGTTAGCGCTTCCGCCAAACCGACCGCTCCAGCGACATTCACCGTGCCTGCCCGTAAACCTTTTTCTTGACCACCACCCATAATTATCGGTGAAATTTTTACACCCCGCCGAATATACAAACAGCCGATACCTTTCGGACCATAAACTTTTGAACCATTCAAAGATAGTAAATCCACACCAAGTTTTTCAACATTCAAATCAAAAAATCTGGGAGCTTGGCACGCATCAACATGAAAGTAGGGGTAGGGATAATTTTTTTGTTTATCGGGTGGCAAGCTTGCTTTGCTATCCCGACGCCAAGCCCGAATAATCTTCGCAATTTCTTTGATTGGTTCCACTGTCCCGATTTCATTATTCGCAAACATCACCGACACTAAAAAAGTTTCTGGTGTCAAAGAATCTTTAACAGATTTCAAATCAACTGCACCATCTTTATCTACCGGCAGATAGGTTACTTTAAATCCCCTCTTACTTAAATAGTGGCACGGCGCTAAAACTGCTTTGTGTTCGATCGGTGTAGTAATGATGTGATTTTTAAGACCTTGTTGTGGCAATGCGGTACCGAGAATAGCGAGATTGTCACTTTCGGTACCAGAACCGGTAAAAATTATTTCGTCAGGATGAGTCGCCAAAAAATCCGCGATTTTTTGGCGGCTCATCGTTAACGCTTTTTCCGCTGTCACCCCTTCAAAATGAATGCTCCCCGAATTGCCGGACAAACTCGCTTGCGATAAATAAGGCGCCATCGCCTTAAAAACCCTTTTATCCAAAGGTGTCGTAGCAGCGGTATCCCAATAAATTCGCTTGTTTTTCACCCAAAAATCATACCATCTTTTCGAAATAGCTCCAATTGTTGCCTACTCTGCCGTTCTGCGTTAAAATGACTTAATGAATATCGGAACACTACTAATTATCACTGTCGGACTAGGCGCTCTGGTCTTTTTTTGCTTGATTCGCTTGTTTATTTTAGAAAAAAGACTTAGCAATATTTTAGCCGGGAAAAATGCTCGCGACCTCGAAGACACGATCAGCGATTCTGTATCAAATATAAAAAAAATGGATTCTCGAATTTTGCTTATCGCTCAAGAAATAGACAATATCAACAAAAGACTTGCCAAAGCCATCCAAAAAGTTCAAACGGTTCGGTTTAATCCATTCAAAGACCAAGGTGGCAACCAAAGTTTCGCAACCTGTTTTATGGATGAAAACGGCGACGGCGTCATAATTTCTAGCTTATATTCGCGAGACAAAGTTGGAATCTACGCCAAAGCCCTATCCGCTGGAAAATCCGAACACGAACTTTCTGAAGAAGAAAAAGAGTCAATCGAAAAAGCCGGGTCGTTTTAGCCAGCGCTGATTTTTCTAATAAAATCAGCGCTGGTTGCCTTTGTTTTTAACCCGCCCAAGGCGGGTAAACCTTGTAAAAGCCCGTTTTTACTGGTTTAATATAATTATGGTCAATACTAAAGAACAAAATTTAATTGAACGACCACCCGTCATCGCCGTGATGGGGCATATTGATCACGGAAAATCAAAGCTCCTTGACTACATCAGAAAAACAAATATCGTTGACCGCGAAGCTGGCGGTATTACCCAACACACCAGCGCCTATGAAGTAGTCCACAATAATAAAAAAATTACCTTCATTGACACACCCGGTCACGCCGCTTTTGAAACAATGCGTCAACGCGGAGCAATGATTGCCGATATTGCCATTTTGATTGTCTCGGCAGAAGAAGGGGTCAAAGCTCAAACAATCGAGGCTTTAAACTCAATCAAGGAACACGACACACCGTTTGTTGTCGCCATCAATAAAATTGATAAACCTCAAGCCGACCCAGACAAAACCAAACAGAGCCTAGCCGAAAATGGCGTCTTTGTTGAAGGTTATGGTGGCAGCGTCCCTTGTGCCCTCATTTCCGCCGTCGAAGGAACCGGCGTAAACGAACTACTCGACCTTTTACTTCTGGTATCTGAAATGGAAGAATTGCGAGGTAGCCCCCAAAAAGGCGCAGAAGGTTTTGTTTTAGAATCTCATCTTGATCCCAAAAGTGGCACGACCGCCACGGTCATTATTAAAGATGGCACACTCAAAGTCACCGATTTTATCGTCGTCGGACGAGAAGCTTCTAAAATCAAAAGGCTTGCCAATTTCCTCGACCACCCCGTCAAAGAATTAACCTTTTCCGCCCCAGCTAAAATTTTTGGCTTTACAACCTTACCTGCAGTCGGCTCATCTTTTCATAGTTTCGTCGACAAAAAAGAAGCCGAGCAATTTGCTTCAGAATGTGAAAAAGAAAATTGTCGCAAAGTTGTTTTCAGTTTAAAACAAACAGACGAAGTTGGTTTGCCAGTTATAATAAAAGCTGATGTCGCCGGCACATTAGAAGCGCTGGAAAAAGAATTAGCTAAAATAAAAGTTGATAAGGTAGTCTTGGATATTTACGAACAAGGTGTCGGTACAATTACCGAAAACGACATAAAATTAATTTCAGCTTTTCCGCACGCTAAAATTATCGGTTTCAAAACAAAAATTGATAACAACGCCCAATCTCTCGCCGAAAAAACCGGTGTCGCGATAAAAACTTCAGACATTATTTATAAATTATCTGAATGGCTAGAAGAAGAAATGAAAGCCATTGCTCCAAAAGTAACAATTGAACAAACTGTCGGTAAAGCAAAAATTCTAAAAACTTTTAGTCGCACCAAAGACAAACAAGTAGTCGGCGGTCAAGCCAGCGAAGGAGTGATTGCCAGAGGCAGAAAAGTAAGAATTCTCCGCCGAGATGTTGAGGTTGGTCACGGCGAAATTGCTGATTTGCAAATGCAAAAGATAAAAACTAGCGAAGTGCCAGCCGGCAATCAATTCGGTGCTGAAATTTCTTCAAAAATTGAAATCGCTCCGGGTGACGTCATCGAGGTTTTTGATTTGGTTACCAAATAATTATGGCTCACCACCAAGAAAAAGAAGAGGTTTTATTAAAAGAGCTAATCGCTCAATTTTTAAATTTGGAAGCCAGCACCAAATCGGTTATTACCGTCACTGATTGTTCGATGTCTAGCGATTCGAAAAAAGCCACCATTTATATTACCGTCCTACCAGAAAATATGGAAAAAGAAGCGTTAAATTTTGCCAAAAGACAACGCCCGGCGATGCGTGATTTCTTAAAACAAAGAGCTCGTTTAAAAACCTTGCCATTTATCGAAGTCGAAATTGACCAAGGTGAAAAAAACCGTCAGAGAATTGAGGGATTATTGAAAACAATCGAAGAACCATATCTTGGCTAAAATCGAGTAATTTGTTAAACTATTTTTGTCAGTTAAAAAATATCCGCTCATAGCTCAGCTGGTAGAGCAGCTCCCTCTTAAGGAGACGGTCGGGGGTTCGATCCCCTCTGAGCGGACAAAATAAAAAACCACAAACGTGGTTTTTTATTTTGTCCGCTCAAATTTAAATCTAAAAAGTACCTACCACTATTAGCTTACTTACCAGCTTAAGTCATAGGAGGTAAAATGCTATCCGAAGAATCAGTCCCCTTAAGTCCTGTTGTTTTTGCCATTAAGACCAACAATATAACCAAGACTAGCCCAGCAAAACCAATCCCAATCCAAGGCAACCAAGCATATTTTTCAGTAATCCTACTTTCCTCTTTATCACACACATCGCCAATACCATCACCATCGGTATCTTTTTGGTCAAAATTTGGATTATCTGGACAATTATCTTTTGAGTTGATTATCCCATCTTGGTCAAAGTCATCGCAAACATCACCTCGACCATTACCATTTACGTCGAGCAGGTCAGGATTCGCGACATCGACACAATTATCTTTCACATCAGGAATTCCATCTTTATCGACATCGGCAATAATATATTCAGGATTACTTTTTGTCGGACTTTCCGACGCCGAAAGCTCAAAGACTTCTTTGGTCGAAGACAAATCACCGAGCTCTCCCACTGGAATTCGAACATAACGATCAGGATCAAAATAAACAGAATAAGAATGACCTGGTTGCGATAGAAAACGAACCGCTCTAAAACTTGATTGTGCTGTTTCGTCTTGAATCAATCGTAATTCACTAATACGAAGAGGCTGATTAAAAGTAAAAGTAACTACCCAGTTATCAGACGTCGTTTTGGGAAAACGAATAGTTTGACCATCCATTTTTTTATTAGCCACCACTATTTGGCTCTGGCCATTCACGGAAGCTCGCACCTCCACAAAACTGGGTAAAGCCACATTATTTTCAAGTAAGACCGTCAAAGCCGAAGAAGTCACCGGTTTCAAGCTAGAAAGGGTGATCTGAACATTCCCTTGAGCATTTTCTGGTAGCGGAAATTCTGAATAAGTCTGAAGGTTATCATCTACCATTTGCCCAGCACCACCAGTTTCTGGATTACTTACAGCTGAAATATTATTTTCAACGGTTTTGTTCTTAAAAAAATACGGCTCAAAAGCTCCCGTCGCGGTATCAAAAACCGCGAAATCTAAACGCTCAATAAATTCACCAGAAAAAGGAACATCGACAACGGTCGGTACCTTAAAAGAAAGATTGCTTATTTCTTTGTAAGAACGGAAAGCGCTCGGGATTGGATTTTTTAGTAATGGTGGTAGTTCAGCGTTTACGCCAGAAGCTAATAAGACACCGAGCAAAAAAAGAGATAAAGTTAAAAATTTTAATTTCATAATTTTATTGACCATTATTTGTTAAACTTGAAACTGATTTTTTCTTGCCCAAAAATGCAGTACTCATTAATAATGCTCCGATTAAGAAAAACGTGATAATGCGTCCAGCCAATTCCATCTCCCAGACATCAACCAAAAATAATCGCCCAGTAACAAATCCGATGAGCAAACTACCGTACAAACGAAGACTTTTTTTCTCATTGGTAAGACCATAAAAATAAGTGATCAGACCAATTACCGTATAAATCACAAGAGAAATCATTACGGCTTGGTTATCATTTTGTAAGCCCGCATGAAGCGAAAGCCACAAAAGTATGTAGGCGTAAATTGAACCAGCGGTCAGTAATATTGTATTAAGCTGTCTAGGCTCTGGATCTTCAACCTCTTTAACATTTTCTTTGTACATCAAGCCGAGCCCAAGAAGGGTAAAGCTTAAAATCAAAAGCATAAAGAAATCTCGGTGAAAAACTCCGGTACTCCAAGCACTAGAAGCAATACTGGCGAAAGACAAAACAACTGGACAAATCAAAAGTAAATTCATTCGTTCGGCAATTTTTATATCTTTTAAAACTAAAAAGGTGACAAGTGATATCACCGCAGATTCAATAATAAAAGCAATCGCCAACGAGGCTCCAGACAATTCCACCGATGTCGCTGCCGCAATCATAGCAATGCCTACCCCAGCATAAGCATAAAATGGTTCTTTTCTTCGTGTTGCTTTAAATATCAAAAACGCTCCGACAATAAAGACAATCGCCCAAGCCGAGATTATTAAACTCTTCCACTCTTCTGTCGCAGCCACCAAAATCCAAGAAAGCAAAAATATTCCGTTCCCCGCAGCAGTAAGAAGGTCTGGAGAAATATTTTTATCTTTCAACTTTAAAATCCCCATCGTATTCGTAAAGAAAAACACCACGGCAAACGCGTAAGCAAAAAGAAGTAACGCTCCCTTATCAACAGCCGAACTAAAAAACAGAAGATGTGGTAGGCTATAAAATGTAACAAGGATAAGAGCAGCCGTCGTAAGCTCTCGCCGACCAGTCAAAACCACAATCCAAATCGCCCCGAGGACAACCACAAATAGGTAAAAGAACAGCCCAACGAAGTCTGGATTTGGTGAATTCGTAAGTAGTGGTGCTACGCCAGCCAGAATTAAACTGGACAAAGCCAAAGCTCGATTATTATATTTCACACTGGCCAGAGCAACAAAAGCCGTACTCAAAAACATCACCACGAGAGCAAATAATGGATTAAAGAAACCGTAGATTTCTCGAGCCGCAAAAATAGTCAACAAAATAGTCGAGGAACCCAGCACAAGAAATACCCCGCCCTGATTGATATAATTTTTAATCCGCCACCAACCCAAAATAATAAATAGCGCACCCGCAATTAATCCAAGATTAATTCGCCCCATCGGTCCAATCCAATTATTAAGAAAAGCGTATGATGTGAGCCAGCCAAAACCAATCAGTAAAAGCAGGGCACCGAGCTTGAGAAGCCACTCGTCTTTCGCCCACTCGACAAACCGATCGACGGCATTTGGTCCTGTTTGATCATGTCCTATTTCTGGCTGACTAGGTGACGCCGACACTGACGTCGCCAAACCTTCGGCTATCTTTGTTTGAGATAAATAATCTACTTGGGTAGACTGTTGGGCAATCTCCCCTTTTACAATTTGCTCTAGATGATGAACGCGACGAGATAAACTAATAATATAAAATAACAACGCCAATCCTCCAATTAAAATATAAAATTCCATATACTTTAAATTATACCAAATATTTGTTTAATAAGTCTAAAAAAGAAGTGGACAAAATAAAAATCTCACAGTCGTGAGATTTTTATTTTTGTGCCCAGGGCGGGAGTCGAACCCGCACAGATTTCTCCACACGATTTTAAGTCGTGCGTGTATACCAATTCCACCACCCGGGCATTTTTAGTTTTTACACTTAAATTTTCAAACAACAATGAGGCCTGGGGCGGAATCGGACCGCCGTATAAGAGTTTTGCAGACTCTTGCCTTACCACTTGGCGACCAGGCCACCCTTCTCCTAGCACAGATAACTACCAGATTTTATTACAAATAAGACCAAAAATCAAACTTACCTACCGACTAGTTTTTTCAAATCACCGAACATTTTAACAAAAGTCTTTTTATAAAAATCTAAAAGCTTTTTGAGATCTTCTTGCAAAAGCGTTACAAAATAGTAAAGCCATTCGGTATCGATATTTAATCTTTTTTCTCGTCGCATAAACCATTCGACGGTCACGAGAGTGACCAACGCCAGCAAAAAACCGAAAATTATATCGATGCCATAATGTTCAAAAGTGTACACTGCACCAAGTCCATTCAAAATTCCCAACGGAATAAGTAAAAATATCAGCGGTCGCCAAAACATCGAAAAATAATAAACCGCAATCACGCCCCAAGCCATATGCATACTCGGATTGTTGGTCACCGCAAATTTATCTTTCTTTTCGCCCAACCAAAATTTTTCCCAAAAATCTATTTTGCCTTTTAAATATGAACTGATTTTATATTCTGGAATTTTTTGAGTTAGTTGCAATTTTTCCGCACTTAAATTGTAGGAATTTCGCTCGTAAATCCAACCGGGCGACACCGCCGGAAATAAATACCAAAAAGGTTGGCTGATTATCGCCACAAATAAAATGCTAATCAAAAATCGCCGGAAAATTTCCTTGTTGTTCAATAAGAAAAAGACAAAAAGAAATAAGAGGAAAATTATCAGCTCGCCATAAACCGTCACAGTTATTTTTTCAAATAATGAACCAGACCACAAATTATTCAGCCAAAACCCAGGATAAACCGAAAACACCGCCAAATCCCAAGTCATAAATTGTCGGCTGTATTTTATGATCGAGTCAATTGGACTATTGCTGGAAAAATAAGAAAGCATTAAAACAAACGGAGTAATTACCGACCAGACCAGTGCCAAAAAAAAGAACGAGCTTTTAATTAATTTGATTATTTTTGCCTGCTCGACCAAGCTACGACTTCGATCTAAAATACTTTTTGTTACAAACAAAACAATTTTAAAAAAAATGTACCATAAAATAACCAAGATAATCGGAAACAAAAAAATCATCCCGACCGCTAAATTTTTTAGTAAATAATCACTAAGGTTTGGGATATTTTTCAGAAAAAATTCCCAGCCGATAAACAACGAGATGATTAACCCAAAAATCGACGGTAAAATTAACAAAAAAAACTCGGCTGGTAATTTTTTCCAGAGCAACATTAAACTTATTATATTTTGTTTGAAGCTTTTTTTCAATTGAAATAAAAGGTGAAAAATGTTTTAATTAGCAGGTTGTGCAAATGCCGAGGTGGCGTAATTGGTAGCCGCGCTAGTCTTAGGAACTAGTGGAGTAATCCATGGAGGTTCAAGTCCTCTCCTCGGCACAAGAAAATAATCAGCAATTGCTGGTTATTTTTCATAATTTCAGCACCTTGACTTTATGCACAAAGTAGTGTATAATTACTAACAGATCAATGAGTTCAGCTTTTGGGGTCTGTTCCCTAATAGCTTTTGTCAAAAGAACAACACAAAGAAAGGGTTAGAAAAATGAGTATTATTTGGATAGCGGTGGGAGCATTGAGTTTTTTGCTACCAGCATTACTGGTTTGGCCATACTTTTTAGCCAACCTAGATCTCTTCTTCACTCTTGTCAAAGAGGGCGAAGCAAAAATCATAATAGCTGGACAATCCTATGTCAGGACAATTGTCAGCCTGGCTGGACACGAAGTAAATCAGAGCGGAGATATTGTCCCTTCTACCACAGTAAGACAAAAAAGTCTTTTTGAAAGGTGGTATGGAGCTTTCTGGATTGGCCTTCCACCAGCTCGGAAAATCTTCCAGTACAACTTACGCTGGATGTCTTATCAACCGAAAGCAACTGGAGACGGTGAAAAAGAACCAGTTGTAAAAACCGGTATACTAAAGAGTACTTTCGTCAAAGACAAAGTCTATTATGGAGTGGCTAAGGGAGTCGAAACAAACGAGGGTTTGCCTTTAACGGTAGAATTTTTGATTACTTTGAGAGTAGTCAACCCCTATAAGGCAATATTCTTAATTAGTAATTGGGTAGAAGCGATCATTGATCGAGCGACCCAACAGGTCAGAGTATATGTAGGCACAAAAACCTACAAAGAACTCCTTACGTTGGAAACATCTACCCCAACCCAGGGCTTCTCTGGTTACCTCGAAGTAGCACTGGCCAGAACAATTCTCGACGCCTACGGTGTAAAATTTGTATCATGTGACATCCTGTCTGTTGACCCACCGCCAGAGTACCGCCAAGTTACAACAAGGGCGTACACGGCAACGCAAAACGCCACAACCATCACGACAGAGGCTACAGCCAAAGCAACGGCGATTAGTTCAATCGGAAATGCTGAAGCTGGGATAATAACAGCAAAAGGACAGGCTGAAGCCAACTCACTTAAGAGTCGGATAGAGCAGTTCAAAGAAAACCCAGAGGCAGCAAAAGCCTTGCTCAACGCAGATGTTGGCCGAGCTCTAAGTATTAAAACAATCGCCGAAGCGATTGGTACTGGTCTTGGTTGGAACATAACACCGCCAGATCCGCCAACTCCACCGAATCCACCGGCACCACCTAACCCCTAACCAAGGAGAAAAAAGATGGGAGTGATAATTTTAATTTTGTATGGTGTTTTCGGAGCTGCAATTTCTGTATTTCTGATCCATTTATTGTTTATATGGAAAAGTCCAGCTCCGGCACCTGCACCGACACCAAATCCGGCACCTACGCCTACGCCGGATCCGGCTCCAAACCCTACGCCGAACCCAGCACCAACACCAACACCGGCACCAGTACCGGCGAAGGCGAGTATCACTGACTCACTTATCGTACTAGTCGTCATTCTGGCGATCATTGTTGGGGTTGTCTACGGTGTTCAAACACCCGTAGTCAAAAAGTTTTTTGAGGCTCGGGAGACAGTAACGATTAGGGATAAAATGAAAAACGTGAAGTTTCTCACCGCTCCGGTTGGAGCTTGGTCAGAAACGTTCGTGATGCCCGGTGGCACACGATTCAGCGTTGGCTGTGAGCCGGGTCAAAGCTTCCAATTTAAGAATGGAGGCAAATTCTTCACCGTCGTCGGCGGGAAGAATTCTGACCACGGCAATATGTCCACCAGTGAATTCCAGTTTAAGGCAGTCGGTGACAAGGATGTCAAAATTGTTTTCACCTGGAATTAGTTGTTCTTTTTAGAAAACCAAACCGCCCACGAGACTTCGTCTCGTGGGCGGTATTTATTTTCTTATTTTCTTGACGCAAAAACTTTTAATGTTTTTACCTTTTACCGTAGTATTTTTACTCTATTTCCCGATCAGCTGATTTATAGTATTGACGATCAAATCCTCGATACCATAGACCGCCACCATTATCGCCATACCGATCAAACCCCAAATCATCACGTCTTTCCCCTCTTTGTTGCCCGAAGACACGTCGCCACTCATTAGAAACTGGACCAGACCATAAAGAAACAAGATGAGCGCGGCGCCAAAGAGCAAAATCACAAATGGACCTAAAATATGGGCTTTGATTTCTTCGAGTAAAGTGATGGTCATAACGATATTTTACATACCCGGCAAAGCATTTATTTGTTCTTGAACTTCAGGAGAAACGCCACCAGAAGCTCCCGAGCCACTAGCACCAGGGATATTCGGAAATTTGATTGTGTAATCTGTCGCCCCAAAAATACTTTGCAAAAGATTGACTATGCCCCAAATAGAGACAACGAGGACAATAGCGATGACACTCCAAATCAAAGATGATTTGTATTTTTCTTTATCACTACTCTCGGACCGGATGTACTGGATCATATTCCAGGCAAAAAAGATGAAAGTCAGACCGATCATTACTGGAATCAGACCAGCGACAACCGTCTTTGCCGTGGTGACCATATCCGTAAAGTAAGTGCCAGAAAAAGCACCAAAAGCCAGACCGGGCACCAACGCCAGTGCAACAACTAGCCAATTCTTTCTTGTATGTATCTTTTTAAGGAACGTGATCATGAATTACGAATAAAAAACTAGATGATAGGCACGGTGATAGGGTTGATGGTTGGATCCGTAGCTCCAAAAATACTCTGCAATAGGTTCGCAAGACCCCAAATAGAAACAACGAGAACAATCGCAATAACACTCCAGATCAAAGATGATTTGTTCTTTTCTTTGTCAGCACCTTCAGATCGGATATAAGCAATCATACACCAGGCAAAATAAATAAAGGTTAACCCGATCATAATTGGGATCAAGGCATTAACCGTATTCTTTACGACATCAACAACAGCATTTACATAGGTAGTCCCAGCACCAAAAGAAGCCACCGTTCCAGCTCCCAAAGCCAACATCGGAGCCAAAGCAAAAGCTCCCGTCGTCACAAAACTCAAAATTTTTCTCGATGAATTTGACATAATATTATTTAGACCAACATTTCTCATTTAAACGCTCGGCGTTTGGAAAAATGTTTTAGTCTGTTTATTTATAATTAATAATTAATAATAGACCTATTTTTTATAATACTCACATTATAAACAATCCAAAAAACTTTATCAAAAGACTTATCAACAGTCTGGACTTAAAACTTGGGTGGAGTCGGTGCGACGGTAGGAGCACCGCTAAAAAAAGTATCGGTCAAAATCTTGACCAAGCCCCAGACCGAAACCATCACGAAAATAATTATCACGCCCCAGAGCATCAGACTCTTGGCTTCTTCGACTTGCTTGTCGCCAAGACCAGAACGAAGATATTGAATCAAACCCCAGAAAAATACGATCAACGCCAAGCCAAACAAGACCGGAATCAGTGGCGAAAAAATGCTGGTCTGAATGCCAGTGACCAGAGATTCAAAGGTCGCACCGCCAGCGGCATAAAGTATCGACGGGACAAAAAGCAAACTCGGCAAAATAAAAATTAAAAGTCTTGGTATTTTCATAATTTAATTAAAAGTCAAAATTAAAATTGCTGATAAATTTATTAACCGATCGGTTGCTCAATGGTACGACTTGCCCCAGACCCGGTGACTTCGCTAATCGTACTCTGGATCAGACCGGCGATCACGTAGGCACCGAGGACGATCATCCCGCCGATCACGGCTCCGATAATCGCTTTGTGCGCCGCATCAAGCTTACTTTTGTTGCCACGAGACGAGACATAAAGAAAACCCGCCCAGATGATCGCCAACGTGACCAGCGGTACGCCGACCGCGACGACGATACTGATGACCAGGTTTAATAAGGCTGGCAAAGTCTGGATATTGCCGGCAAGCGGGTTGGTAATGAAACCACCGCCACTACCCATTGTTTTTTTCTTTAATTTTTTTCATAAAATTTATTTTTAGTCGCTACTTTATAATTGAAGAGCTTTGAGCATCGCCTGGTAGAAAGTAGTGTTCGGTCTAATCAGCATTGTCAGAAGGGATTTTACAATAACAAACGAGCCTAGGACAAAAAACATCCCGATTGCCACGTTGGTCAGCATTTTTTTGTAAACGGTCGCATCTTTGCCTTGACTAGATTCAATGAGCGTCTTTATACCAGCATAGACGATGACGATGGTTGATAAAGTGAGCATTACGTCAACGATAATAAATTGCAGGACTTTGTTTACTAGATTCAGTAAATCCGGCAATTTGCAATCAGCGGGACCAGCTGTGCCTGTGCCACAATTGACAAAACTGTTGGCAGGTCCAATGTTTTCGACATCATTTGGATTAACAAGTGGTCCCTGGTTTTCGTAAATTACGGGACCAGAGCCATCACCTCCACTATCAGCGGCATCTTGTAAAGTAGAATTAAATGGATCACTATAGTCAATCGCATTGGCGACCGGCGGAATCAGAAACGAAAAAGATAGCAAGCTAATATTGCCGACAAAAAACAAGGTCATTAGGCTGGCAATAAATAAAAATCGATATTTTTTAAATTTCATAGTAATTTATTTTGCGAAAAAAAGATTTATCTTTTTGTTGGCGGCACTGATGGCTTGAAAAGTTGGGCTTTGTCCAGCAATAATTTCATCCAAAAATCCTCTGAAAATGTTTGCGGTGGCGACAGAATCTGGATCGTACCAAGATCGACTAATCAGCGCAGAATCATAAAAAACGGTTCGGATCGGGTCGCTTGTTCCGCTCGCTAAAATCGCTCGTTGGACCGGAATAACACCAAGAGCATCGCTCATTTTTTTGGCATAAGTCTGACTAGCAAGCATCATCGCGGCACTCGCCGACGAGGATAATTTCTTTGAACTTCGCAAAACGGCAACGCCATAAAAACGACCGAAGGTCTGACGTTTGTCGCCCGCTTGCTGTGGCACCAAAGCAACATCAAAATTTAAGTGTGGATTTTTGTTTCGGATGGTGTCTAATTCGCTCGCTAGACCGAAATAATTTGCTAGCTTGTTGTCGGTAAAAACATCTCGAGCTTCGGGCAAGGCTCTGTTCCAGCTATAAGTAACTTTGCTCGGATCGGAAAACTGGAGGAAAAAATCGGTCGCAGCGATGGCGGGGCTGGGACTATAACCAAAAGACGTCTCGAGTGAAGCTTCTCGGACAAAATCACCGGAATCGTAAACAATCGGATTGCCAGCTTGCATAATAAGCATTGATAAAATGTCTTTGGCGTTGGAAATGTTGGAAAAAGAACCGAACGCGACGGCACTCTGGGTAATGTTGTTTCGGCTATCCACCTTAGTCAAGACTGGCTGTTCTTTGACAATTTCTTCCCATTTTTTCGGATAATTGATAATGCCGGCATTGGTGTAAAGGTCTTTGTTGAAATAAAAGACCAGCGGATCAACATAGCAAGGTAGTGCCAGATAGCCAGTGGCATCGGCAAAAACTTTGGCGCCATCGACAAAAGTATCTTGGAAGGTTCTCTGACTAAGATTGACATACGGAATCGGCCACATTTTGTTTTGCTGTTTGGTGATCAAATCTTGAGAAGCTAAAATCAAATCTGGACCATTGCCGTTTGCCAAAGCTTCAACCAAAAGTCTTTCCATATTTCCCGCCGGTTTTTCAATATAAACTAAATTGAATTGTGAGCTATTGTTTTTATTTATGTCGGTGGTGATAGTATGCATATAACTCTCTGGTAACGAACCCCAGATCACGACGTCACCCGCCACGGTGCCAGTAATAGACCGGAAGCCCGGAATAATGCCAGAAAAAATAAGCACGCCGATGGTTAAGAAAAAACCGAATATTGAAAGTAGGATTAATTGAAACCAGCTCATATTGTTTTTGTTTGTCAGCCGGAATTTTGCCAAGGCAAAATTCCGGCTGATTTTTTTATTATTTCTTAGTAAAAATTAAACCGTAATGATTATCCCCTGCCACGAATTCTTCATTGAAATCAAAACCGGCTGATGCAAAAACCTCTTTGGCTTTTTCCGACTGGATTACCGCTTCTGGTTCTGGACCCATTCCACCAAAAGAATCGCTCCACTCGACGACCAGCACTTTTCCACCTATTTTTAAAATCCGCTTAATTTCTTGCGCCAAAATATAGATCGAAGAAATTTGAAATAAGACATTGGAAATCACCACCGCATCGACAAAATCATTACGCAGACCAGTGCCATTTACTTTTTCAATATCACCCCAGACGACGCTGATATTTGCCAGTGCTTGACCTTGAGCATCTTTTTTGATTACCTCCAAAAGTTCTTTCTGAATTTCAATCGCATAGACCTTTCCGTCTGGTCCAACTTTTTTCGCCAATTCCAAAGTATAAGCCCCAGTGCCAGCTCCCAAATCTGCCACCGTCATCTTCGGTGCTAATTTTAAATATTCAATATTTTTTGCCGGTTCAGCGAAAGCCATTTTGTTAGTTCTATTTTATCACAAAGCCCAAAAAAGTAACAAGGGAGTTACGCACACCTTTACAGAAAAAGCTCTACGGCAAGTTTCAAAAAAAGTAACTACGGGCAACTAAACCGCCCGAGGCTTGCTTCGGGCGGTTATTTTTTTATCTTAATTTCAGTTTTGCGTTTTGAACTTTGAGTTTTGCGCTAATTATAGGCACGTCATCGAAGCAATACTGTCATTATCACGAAGTTTCATAATTCGGACGCCTTGAGTTTGGCGACCGAGAGTTGAAATTTCCTCCAGTTTAGTCCGAATAATTTGTCCCAGCTTGGAAATAGCAAAAATTTCTTCCTGACTGCCATTTAAATATTTACCGATAACGAGCTTGCCGGTTTTTTTGGTCACGCTCATTGTTTTAATGCCAGAACCGCCACGCTTTTGCACTTTATATTCTTTGACTTTTGTTTTCTTTCCATAACCGGTCTCGCTCATTACGAGATATTCGCCGGCGCTCGCCTCTTTTTTAATCGTATCAGCCGAAACTGCCATATCACCTTTTTTCAATTTCATCGCTCGCACACCAGCCGCGGCTCGTCCCATTTCGCGAATATCAGATTCTTTAAAGCGGATCGCTTGCCCTGACTGCGATGACATAATAATCTCATCGCCTTTGGACACGGGACAAACCGCGAGAAGCTCATCGCTTTCGGAAAGTTTAATCGCAATAATACCACTGCGACGAACATCACGAAAACTACTCGCCGAGACTTTTTTCGCCACGCCTTCACGCGTCACCATCATCAGAGCAAAAGACACATCTTTGATCTCTTTTGGTAAAGCCAGCACCGAAGTCACTTTTTCTTCCGGAGTGAGCGACAAGAAATTCATCACCGATTTGCCACGAGTCGCACGTTTGCCTTCGGGCACATCATACATTTTAATCTGATAGGCTTTGCCTTTGTCGGTAAAAAAGAGTAAATCGTCGTGAGTATTTGCCATCAAGAAAATATTCACAAAATCTTCTTCTTTCATTTCCACATCAATCACACCGACACCACCACGTTTTTGCGAACGGTATTCGGTCGGATCAGTGCGCTTGATATAGCCGCCAGAAGTCACCACCAGCACTTCTTCTTTTTCGGGCACCAAATCTTCGAGGTTTATTTCTTTGACGCCACCTCCGACGATTTTTGTCTTGCGATCATCACCATATTTAGCCCGAATTTCAGTAAATTCATCTTTGATGATTTTCAACACGCGTTTTGGGTCGGCGAGAATCGCTTTTAATTCTTTGATCAACTCCAATTTTTCGCGCAGTTCATCTTCGATTTTCTTTCGTTCCAAACCAGCCAGCTTTTGTAAGCGCATTTCCAAAATCGCCGTCGCCTGCAAATCACTAAATTTGAAAATTTTCATCAAGCCCGCGTGAGCCTCGGTCACATCTTTGGCTTTTTTAATTAATTTAATAATTTCATCAATATGATCCAGCGCTTTTTTCAAACCCTCAAGAATATGCGCACGATCTTCGGCTTTTTTCAAATCGAATTTGGTTCGACGTACCACGACAATCTGCCGATGTTTCAAAAATTCTTCCAGAATACTCTCGAGTGGCAAAAGTTTCGGCACGCCATCGACAAGCATCAACATATTGTAATGAAACATCATCTCCAGATCAGTGTGTTTGTACAAAGCATTCAAAATCTTTTCCGGAAAAGCGCCGGCTTTCAGATCTATTACCACGCGGATTTCTCGAGTTGATTCATCGCGAATATCACGAATACCTTCGATCTTTTTCTCGTGCACCAAATCGGCAATTTTTATAATCAATTCGGATTTATTGACCTGATAAGGAATCGAGGAAATAATTATTTGAAAACTGCCCGCTTTGGCTTCGACAATTTCCACTTCACCACGCGTCAGCACGCCACCTTTGCCGGTCGCATAAGCGTGACGAATATCGCTTTGATTAAAAGCTAGACCACCAGTCGGAAAATCCGGACCTTTTACAAATTGCATTAAATCTTCGGTCGTGGCTTCGGGATTGTCTGCCAAATACATCAAGGCATCAAGCAATTCACCTAAGTTGTGTGGTGGAATTTTGGTCGCCATACCGACCGCGATACCCATCGCTCCATTTAAAAGTAAGTTTGGAATCACCGCCGGCAAAACCGTCGGTTCTTTTCTCGTGCCGTCATAATTGGGAATAAAATCAACGGTTTCTTTTTCGATATCACGCAACAATTCGCCCGACAAACGAGACATTTTGGCTTCGGTATAACGCATTGCCGCCGCAGTGTCGCCATCGATCGAACCAAAGTTTCCTTGACCCGCAATCAAAGGATAACGCACCGAAAAATCTTGTGCCATTCGCACCATCGCTTCATAACACGCCGAATCGCCGTGCGGATGATATTTACCAAGTACATCTCCGACAACTGTGGCTGATTTACGAAATTTAGCACTCGCCGTGAGACCGAGTTCGTGCATTGAAAAAAGAATGCGACGTTGCACTGGCTTCAAACCATCACGCACATCCGGCAAAGCCCGCCCAACAATCACTGACATCGCATAATTCAAATACGATTCTTTCATTTCTTTCACGATGTCACGTGAAATAACGTTTTGGTGCGGCACCACAACGACCTCCTTATCTTTATCTTTTTTATTATCCTTTTTTGCCATTTTATTTATTTCTTAAACAAAACATTAAAACCTTCTTTGATTGAATCCAAATTGTTGTTTATCGAACTTCCAAGTTGATCCGTCCAGTTAATTTTTTGATTCATCGTATCTGGTGTCGTGCTAGAATTTACCATTAATTTCGCTTTTTCCTTAATCAAAGCATCTTCCGCCGATTGATTAGAAACAACAATAGTAAAATTAATCGCCCAAAACAAAAAAATGATAAAAGTGAGGCTAAAGACCCACACAAAAAGCACGCGCTTTTTTTCATTTTCCGGTAGAGCTTTCGTTTTTTCAATGTAACTTTTTAAACTCATATAATTTCCCCGCAAAACTAATTAAAAACTAGGTTTGCTTAACGATAATAACATCTCCTTCTTTTCCTTCCAAATCTTTTTTCTTGATGGTCAACTTGTCCACAACCGTCTCGCCGCCGCCAAGTTCTTTCAAAAATAGTTTTAGACAATCAGCTTCTTTGCCTTCGGCATCAGCCATAATCGGAATTATTATTTTGGGTTCAAACGATGTCGCCAATTTCGCCGCTTCTTTTGGTGACAAGACCGTCCCGCCGCCAATCGGCACAAACAAGACATCCACCGAACCAATTTCTTCGGTCACGTCAGCTTCAAGCTCTAGACTGCTAATCGCCCCAAGATGACATAAACGAATTCCATCGAGCGTGATCGTGTAAATAGTATTGACCTTTTCTTTACTTCCTTTCGATGAAAAACCTTGAATAAAAACCCCGCCAATTTCATATTCGCCCGGACCGGTAATGGAAAAAGGAATTTTTTCACCGTGCGACACTTGTTCTAAGCCATTAAAATCTGACTCATTTAAAGATACCAGCGCTAAATCTGCCCCAAAACGAGTTGATTTATTATCGGATTCTTTGCTAATTGGGTTGAAAGCCAGCACCAAATCCCCTTGCTGGAGCTTCACAAAAGCTTGCCCATGGTAAGTAATTATCATAATTTTGCTTGCCCGACCAAATTTTATTTTGGTTTAGGGTTATTTTATTTTTCTATTATACCAAGTTTAAGGATGAAAAACAAATGTTGCCAAATCTCAATTTAACCTATACAATACAGCCATTATGAATAACACAACACAAGATACCTCTGATATCTTAATCGACGAATCTGTCGAGGATATAGAGAAGGAAGAAGGCGATTTTCGTCCGAAAAAGCCTGCTGGTCCAAAACGAATGATGGATGACCTGATCAAAGGTTCACCCAATCCTCCGGAAATCGGCTCTATTGTCGAGGGAACAGTCATTGCCAAAGCCAAGAAGTCTCTGTTTATCGATGTGCCACCATTTGGCACTGGTATAATTTTTGGCAAAGAATTCTTGAACGCAAAGGATATTATTAAAAAAGTCTCAATCGGCGATACCGTCACCGCCAAGGTCATTTTGCCGGAAGGCGAAGATAGCTACATTGAGCTTTCGTTAAAAGAAGCCAAACAAGCGATCATCTGGAGCGATGCCGAAAAAGCTACCAAAGGTAAATCACAATTCAATCTTTTGGTCAAAGATGCCAACAAAGGTGGTTTGATTTTAGACTGGAATGGTATTGATGGCTTTTTACCTGCTTCTCAACTCAAGGCTGAACATTATCCTCGTGTCTCCGATGGCGACAAAGATGCCATTATGGACGAATTGAAGAAATTTATCGGTCAAACTTTGAGCGTCGGTATTATTGGTTCTGATGCCAAAGAAGGCAAATTGATTTTCTCGGAAAAAAATTCTGATTCAAAGGCTAAAAAAGAAATTGTCGGCAAATATACTCTCGGCGACATTGTCACCGGCGAAGTCACCGGCGCAGTAGATTTCGGTATTTTCATCAAAATTGAAGATGGCTTAGAAGGCTTGATTCACATTTCCGAAATTGACTGGTCTCTCGTCGAAAATCCTCGAGACATCTTCAAAGTCGGCGACAAAATCAAAGCAAAAATTATCGACATTAAAGATAACAAAATTTCCCTATCAATAAAAACCTTAAAAGATAACCCTTGGAAAGAAGCCGAGAAAAAATACCATCGGGGTGACGTCGTCAAAGGTGTCGTCATCAAACACAACAAACACGGTGCCTTGGTCAGCCTTGAAGAAGGTGTCGCCGGCCTGGTTCACATTTCTGAATTTAAAGATGAAGAAAATTTGAAAACCAGTTTGGAGCTTGGAAAAACCTATACCTTCACTATCAATGTGTTTGATCCAAAAGACCAAAGAATGACTCTACTTTTCGGTTCGGTTCCTAACCGAGTATTGGAAGAAAAAGATAAAAAAGCAACAACTGCTAAATAATTAAATCTAAATAATTCCCCCGTTTGCCAAATGGCAAACGGGGGAATTATTTTTGAACCAAATATTCATCATTTTTCAATCTTCAAGCCTTGACTTAGAAAATAAAATATGCTAGGATTCAAATAGGAAGTTCTTCTTGGCGCAAAAAGATGGACAACTGTTATTAAGCACCGTCCTTATCACCCTTTCTTTGGTGATACGGCTGCAATCCAAACGGGACGGTGCCTCCTTCCGTAATGGCGGACACTATCGGTCCGCCAGTCTCCTTCGCAGGACGGGCGCTTTCATCCGCCACCTGCTTCCTCTCCGACCCTTCGTGATTACTCCAATCACGAAGGGTCACTTTTTTAAAAAATAAACCAAAACCCCCCGCGAGGCTTGCCTC
>CAIRHC010000003.1 GCA_903878275.1 Candidatus Vogelbacteria bacterium
CCATATCCGTATACCTATCTATGGGATATCAGCGACCGAACACTTCTTTTATCAGAAAAAATCATCGACACTCAAGTTCCACACGCTTCTCTTAATGATGCGTTCCAGGATGAGAGGTGGAGTTGGCGAGTCCCGAGAGGGGAATTGTCACCAGCGGATCAAGATGTTTGGCCTCCTTGGATACAGAGCTATCATAATATGGCGACGGGGATATGGCCTGGTACACCGTACGGCTACAAATGTTTTGGCGACATCCGTCCGTACGGTGTTAAAAAAGCTCAATTCTTAATGGCCACAAACGACAAGAAATTGACGTTTAATGGTGAATATCTATCTGATCCTGACCCGCTTCGCCAGCAGGAAGTTGGTCTTCCTCATTCCGTCACCAATATCTACACCTCATACAAAAACAGAGAAGACATTCCACCACCAAACAAAAGTATCGTTCCTGGTTGCGTGATCGGTAAAAGCCGTACTGCTTGTACTTTTAACCAATGTGGACCAGACAAAGTATTTAAAGATAACCGTTGTGTTGATTGTGTGACTGATGCTGATTGTTCGGCTGTGACTAAAAGGGTGAAGGTGGCTAAAGGGACGACGGGGAAATGTATTCCGAGCACGGCTGGAGAACTTAATCATCCGACTTGTGGTGTTTGTGAGGATATTGGAGGGGCTAATGATACTGGGGCGGTAGAGATTGTCTTTGTGACAAATGGGGAGATAGCGTCAGGAAAAACAATAGCAATTCAAATGGAAAATAGCATAAAGAACACTGAGCCGTATAAATATTTTTCAATAAAACAAAATCTTTTTTCTTTTAAATATGTTAGTGGAAATTTTGAGAAAAAGGTTGGCAAAGTTGAATATATAGATGATAAAACATCTGAAACAACAGATAATTTTAATAATAAACTTAAAAAATTTATTGATTCATCTTGTAGTCTTTCAAATAATTCTAAAGAAAAAAGATTTTATATTTTTTTAAATAATAACTGGCCCGATATAGATGAAAATCTCGGCTATGCCTCATTGTTGAATGATGCATTTGTTAATATTAGGCTTAATAGCTCGCATGCCCCTTCTTATTTTGGAATGGTTCTTCCTCACGAATTAGGCCATATTTTTGGAAATTTAGAAGATGAATATTATAAAATTAGAACAGGTAATGCCGTTAATATTTCGATAACTAGTAAGGTTGGTGGATCTCTTGTTTGTGATAAATTTGATGATGATTATGATATACCTAAACCAAATTGTTATGAATTAATGAAAGACCAGATCGGTAAATCTTCACAGGCTAGTTTGATGGACAGGGCTAGTAAAGCATTAGAGAATCCTAAATTTAATATTATTTCTTGTGCAGGAATTTTAGAAAATATAACAGAGATTGCTGGCTTAGATGAGCCACTTACAGATATTAAACAAAATGTTCAATATTGTATGGGTACGCCAATGCCCGATGGATATACAATTAGCAAATCATCAATTATTCAACCTGGAGAATAATTAAATCAAATAATTTAAAACCACCTTCGGGTGGTTTTTAACGAGGCGAGGTTCGATCTCACCTAAGGGTGACATTTGTGTCATAATATTTCGCTAGGTTGGCAGTTGGTTAACAACTGACAACCGGTGGGCATATTTTTTCTTTTAAGCTTAAACCGTTTTTAATTTGTGAAAAAATAAAAAACCGGTTATTATTGAGAAATGGAAAAGAACGAAAATCTAATGGAAAAACTGGTGTCGCTGTGCAAGCGACGAGGTTTTGTTTATCAAGGATCGGAAATTTATGGTGGTTTGGCGGGGACTTGGGATTATGGTCCTTACGGTGTGGCTCTCAAAAATAATATTAAAAATCTCTGGTGGCAGAAATTTGTCACTGATCGTGAAGATATGTTTGGTCTCGATGGCGCGATTTTGATGAATGGCAAAGTCTGGGAGGCGAGCGGGCACGTCGGTGGTTTTGCTGATCCGATGACCGAATGCGTAAAATGCCATAAAAGATTTCGAGCGGATCAAGTCGGTGAAAAATGCCCTGATTGTGGCGGGGCGTTTGGACCGGTGCGACAATTTAATATGATGTTTAAAACGCAGATCGGTGCGGTGGAAGATTCTTCGGCAACGGTCTATTTGCGACCAGAAACAGCACAGGCGATTTTTGTTAATTTCAAAAACATTGTCGATTCTTTCCATCCGAAATTGCCGTTTGGAATTGCCCAGATTGGCAAAGCTTTTCGCAACGAGATTACGCCCCGCGATTTTCTTTTTCGTGTCCGTGAATTCGAACAGATGGAAATTGAATATTTTGTTAAGCCAGATGAGTGGGAGAAAAACTTTGCTTTACTGCAAGAAGAAATAAAAGATTATTTTAAACAAGTCGGCGTGACTTTTTCGGATATTAGCGAGCTAGAAGTTCCAGCCGAAGATCGAGCTCATTACTCCAAGCGGACAATTGATTTTGAATTTGAGTATCCCTTTGGGCGAAAAGAGCTTTGCGGTTTGGCGTATCGCACTGATTACGATCTTAGCCAGCATACCGGGGCGAGCGGCCAGGATTTAAGATATTTTGACGAAGCTGGTGGTGAAAAATTCATTCCACACGTCATCGAGCCGTCGCTTGGTGTCGATCGCGTGGTTTTGGCTTTGCTTATTTCTGCCTACACCGAAGATGAGCTTGGGGGAGAGAAGCGAGCGTATCTGAAATTTAATTACCAGATGGCGCCGATTAAAGTTGCGGTTTTTCCGCTTTTGAAAAATAAACCAGAGCTAGTCGAAAAAGCTAAAGAAATTTATTTAGCCTTGAAAAAAGAAATTTCGAGTGTCGCTTTTGATGATAATGGTAACATCGGCAAAAGATATCGCCGGCAAGATGAAATCGGTACACCATATTGTGTGACGATTGATTTCGATACTTTAGGCGAAAACCCAGAATTAAAAGATACGGTGACGATCCGTGATCGTGATACTGGTTCTCAAGAACGCGTAAAAGTCTCCGAATTAACTCAATTTTTTAAAGATAAAAATTAAAAACTAATAGCCGTTTAAGAAACTTTTTGGTTTGACAGCCTGTGGCACAAATTGCTACAATTGAAATATATGAGAACGACCATAAACATTTCAATGCCGGCTTCGCTCAAGAAAAATGTGGATTTGGCAGTAAAAGAAGGAAACTATGCTTCAGTAAGCGAGCTTTTTCGCGATGCTTTTCGGATTTGGGAAAACGAGCGTTTGATTCAGGAAATAAGAGAAAGTCAACGAGAAGCGCAAAACGGTAAATATAAATTATTGCGCTCTTTAAAAGATCTCCGATAAATGAAAATTTATTATACTAAGAAATTTGAACGAGAATATAAAAAAATTGGTCAAGACTTAAAATTAAGAATTGAAGCTCTTGAAACTATTTTTCGGAAAGACCCTTTTGCTAAAATTTTGAAAACTCACAAATTGCACGGTGGCTTGGCTGGTCTTTGCTCGTTTTCTGTCGATTTCAAAAATCGAATTGTTTTTGAGTTTGCAGACAAGGAAACAGTATTTTTCCATTCGATCGGTAGTCACGATATTTATAAATAACACAGTAATGGTCAAATAAAAGGCAACTTTCTGGCAATTTTGTCAAACTTTACGAAGCCTCTAAAATATGGTAGAATCGTGAACGATGAATAATCGTCTCACTAAATTTCCAAACGGGCTTCGCTTGCTCACTGTGCCTCAAGCCGAGGCTCTTTCGTTTTCACTTTTAGTTTTAGTTTCGGCTGGCGCCAAAAATGAAGACAAAAGTCAGTCGGGAATTTCACATTTTTTAGAGCACCTCGGTTTTAAGGGGACAACAAATCGTCCCAGTTCGCTCGAGCTGGCTAGTGAGTTTGATATTTTGGGTGCCAACAAAAATGCTTGTACCAGTCACGATTTTACTGGCTATTATGTGACGGCGATTCCCGAAAAAGCCGAACGAGCGACCGAGCTTTTAGCTGATCTTTATTTGAATCCACTTTATCCGGAAGAAGAAATTAAGAAAGAAAAAGGTGTGGTGCTGGAAGAAATTAAAATGTACGAAGACAAACCCTCAAGTCTTGTTTGGGATGTTTTTTCTGGTTTGGCTTATGGCGATACGCCAGCCGGACGGACGGTTTTGGGTGAACGCGAAACGGTAAAAAATTTGACTCGCGAAGACTTGCTCGCTTTTCGAAAAAAATATTATTTGGCGAGTGGCACTATTATTGTCGCCGTCGGCAATTTTGATGAAGTGAAAATGATTGAATCAATTGGTGAAAAATTTGCGAAATTTAATGGGGGGGCGTCACATCCCTGGCCACCGATGATTGATGAGCAGGCCGAAGCGCGAAGCAAATTGATTGTTCGACCGATCAATCAGTCACACCTTGTCCTTGGTTTTAAAACCGTAAATTCTTTTTCCGACAAAAATTTTGGGCTGACTGTTTTGTCAGCGGTGCTTGGCGGGGGAATGAGTTCTCGTTTGTTTCAAAAAGTGCGGGAAGATTTGGGCGCCGCTTATTATATCGGTGCGACACAAGATTCGCACGTGGATCACGGCTTCTTTTCTGTTTATGGCGGAGTAGATTCGGGGCGGATCAAAGAAGTGCTTGAAGCAATTTTGGTGGAAATAAATAAATTAAAAAATGAACTAGTTAGCGAAACAGAATTATCGCGAGTGAAAGATGGCTTGATCGGCAGTTTATTTTTAGGTTTAGAAACACCATCAGACCAGACTTTTTTCTATGGCGAGCAAGCTCTTTTGGAAAAAGAAATTCTCAACCCCAAAGAATACGCTGAAAAAATTCGTCAGATTACCGCGGAAGATTTACGAGATTTAGCTCAAGAATTTTTCTGCAACAAAGGTTTGAATTTGGCGGTAATCGGACCAAACGAAGCTGATACTGATTTTTTAAATAAATTTAGTGTATAATATAATCAATGCCCGAAGAAAGACAAAAATTGGATATCAGTATTTCTTTCGCGACACTTTTTAAAATTGTGGCGGTGATCGGTATTGTTTTTGCGCTGTATTATTTACGCGATTTAGCTTTGGTGGTTTTGACTTCTATTGTTATTGCTTCGGCGATCGATCCGGTCGCGACGTGGTTTAATAAAAAAAGAATTCCGCGAGTTTTGTCGGTGTTGCTTGTTTACGTCATTTCGTTTGTGATTATTTTTATAATTTTGTTCTTTTTCATCCCGCCGATTTTCCAAGACCTCGGGCAAATTATTGGTAATCTGCCGGTGCAGATTAATAGTTTCTTAAATTCAAATCCGGCTTGGAATTCTGTTTTGGCTTTGACTGGCAACTTGTCGGCGAAGGTTTCGATTCAAGATATTGTCGGACAAGGTTTGGCAAATTCCAATGCTTCGCAAAATGTTTTCGATTTATTCCTATCTATTTTTCACGGGCTGTTTAGTTTTGTATTGATTGTTGTCCTGTCTTTTTATCTTGCGGTACAAAAAAACGGCGTCGAAAATTTTTTGCGGATTGTCACACCAAAGAAAAAAGAACCTTACGTGATTGACTTATGGCAACGGACGGAAAATAAAATTGGTCTGTGGATGCAAGGTCAGATTTTGCTCGGTGTCATTATCGGACCACTGGTTTTTCTTGGTCTAATGATTTTGCAAATTAAATATGCACTACTTTTGGCGATTATCGCTTCGGTCTTTGAATTGATCCCGATTTTTGGTCCAATTTTATCAGCCGTGCCGGCGGTGCTTCTTGGGGTTTCTGATAGCTTTACTCTCGGGTTAATTGTTATGGGTTTTTACGTCGTCGTTCAACAATTCGAAAATCATTTGATCTATCCTTTGGTGGTGAAAAAAATTATCGGGGTGAATCCGCTCGTGGTGATCATCTCGCTTGTCGTGGGCTATGAACTCGCTGGTTTTCTTGGTATTATCTTAGCAGTCCCAATGGCGACCTTGCTGATGGAATATCTTGGCGACTTGGAAAAAGAGCGGAAAAATGCCTAAACCTTTTTATATTACAACTACTTTGCCCTACATTAATGCCGAACCACACATCGGTTTTGGGGCGGAAATAATTCGAGCGGATATAATCGCTCGTTTCCACAAATTAGCGGGCGAGGAAGTTTTTTTTAATACTGGTACCGATGAGCATGGTCAGAAAATTTATCAAAAAGCGCTGGAGCTTAATTTGGAACCTCAAGCCTATGCTGATAAATTAGCCGAAAAATTTCGTGATTTAATTAAACCACTGGGCATTAGCGAAGACGTTAATTTTGTGCGGACGACCGACAAGCAGCATATTGAAGCGGCGCAAGAATTTTGGCGTCGTTGTCATAAGGCCGGTGATATTTACAAAAAACAATATAAAATAAAATATTGTGTTGGATGTGAACTAGAAAAAACTGAATCAGAATTAGAAAATGATAAATGTCCGCTTCATCCAAATCGAGAAATTGAAATTCGCGAAGAAGAAAATTATTTTTTTAAGTTTTCTCGTTTTCAAGAAATACTTTTAGATTTATATCGGAAAAATCCGGAATTTGTTTTGCCGGCTTCTCGCCAAAAAGAAATTACTGCTTTTGTTGAACGAGGTTTGGAAGATTTTAGCATCTCGCGTTTGGCTTCGAAAATGCCTTGGGGTATTCCAGTGCCAGATGATGCGGAACATATTATGTATGTTTGGTTTGATGCTTTGGTAAATTACGTGTCGGTGCTCGGTTGGCCGAAAGATGAAGCCAGATTTAAAAAATGGTGGCTAGATACTGACGGAGCGGTGCAATATTGTGGCAAAGATAATCTTCGTCAGCAAACCGCAATGTGGCAAGCGATGCTTTTGTCGGCTGGTTTACCGCCATCAAAAAAAGTTGCCGTCTGTGGTTTTATAAATAGTAATGGTCAGAAAATGAGTAAGAGCCTGGGTAATGTTGTGAATCCACTTGATATTGTGGCGGAATACGGGACGGAGGCGTTGCGTTATTTTGTCGCCAGAGAGTTGGTGCAGTTTGAAGATAGTGATTTTACTAAAGAGCGATTTTTGGAAACTTATAACGCTAACTTGGCGAATGGTCTTGGTAACTTGGTTAGTCGGATTATGAAAATGGCAGAGACGAATTTAGAACAAGGTCAAGTTTTTGGTGATGATAATTTGCCGGAAGAGTATGAACTTTGTCTGGGAAAAATGGATATCAATAAGGCTAGTGATTTAATTTGGGAAAAAATTAGCGGTCTTGATCGCCGGATTCAATTGGAACAACCATTTAAGATTATTAAAGAAAGTCCCGAAGCGGGGAGGATGGTCATTGCTGAATTGGTCGCTGATTTGTATTCTGTGGCAAAAATGCTTGCGCCGATTTTACCAACGACTAGCGAAAAAATCTTAAACTTAATCAAAGAAAATAAAATGCCCGACACACCATTGTTTATAAGAAAGTAACTTTTTTGTCGTAAGAAGTAAAAATTTAATGTTTACCCCGTAGTGAAAAATTCTGATTTTTCTACTACTGGGGCGAAAATAAAAATATGGAATCGAAATTTTTTGACGTGCATACTCATCTTAATATGCAGTTTGGAAATGATTGGCGGGAGGTGGGGAAGCGGACGCTCGAAGCCGGAATTAGTTTTGTGAATGTTGGGGCTGACGAGAAGTCTTCGATTTTGGCTTTGGAGCAGGCGGAATATTTTGAGGGGTTAAAATTACCCGCCGTCGCCAAGGCGACGGCGGGGATTCATCCAACCGAAGGAGGTGATAGCGATTTTTCAGTAATTGCCAAATTAGCTAAAAATAAAAATGTGGTGGCGATTGGCGAATGTGGTTTAGAGTATTTTCGAATCGAAGACGAACAAGCAAAAAAAATCCAACGAGAATTATTTAAAAAGCATATTGAGCTAGCGCTCAAAGTAGAAAAGCCCCTGATGATTCACTGTCGATCCTCGGCTTTTGATCGTCCTGACGCTCACAATGATACTTGGGAAATTTTGAATGAATATAAACAAAAAGTGGGTGATAAGTTGCGGTTTGATATGCATTTTTTCACTGGTGACTGGGTGATGGCACAAAAATTTCTCGATCTCGGTGGCTACCTGTCTTTTAATGGAGTGATTACTTTTGCGGATCAATACAATGAAGTGGTTAAAAATATGCCGCTTGACCGTATTTTAGCCGAAACCGATGCTCCTTTTGTTACACCAATTCCTTTTCGTGGTAAGCGCAACGAACCAGCTTATGTAGCACTCGTCGCCGAGAAAATTGCCTGCCTGCGCAGGCAGGCTAGCCTGCGCAGTGAGCCAAAAGAGGAGGTTTTTAGGGTTTTGGTGAAAAATGCACAGGAGTTTTATAGTTTGGTGGGGGTTTAGCTAATGAATTGACCGTAAGGAAATTATCTGATAGTATGAGCCCTGTATGGTAAAAGATATTAAAGATGCTGATTTAGAAAATTTGGACTTAAAAGACCCGAAAATTTACGAAGTCGGGTATCTTTTGGTGCCATTTTTGCCGGCCGATCAGGTGGCGGGGGAAGTGACGAAGATCATCAAGTCCGTCGTGCTTGCTCAAAAAGGTGAAATTACTAGCGAAATTGATCCGGTAAGTATTCGCTTGGCTTATACTGTCACTAAAAACCTAGCCAATAAAAACAATAAATTCAACGATGCCTATTTTGGGGCGATTCGTTTTAAGTTAACGCCAAATAGTATCTCTGCAATTAAGGCTAGTCTCGATAAAGATTTAAACGTACTCCGTTATTTGATAATTTTTCTACCAAAAGGTTCCGAAAATATGGTGGCACCAAAACGAGCTTATGTTCGTCGTGAAGAAAGAATTCCTGTCGATATGATGGCGATTGAACGAATCGACAAATCCGAACCTAAAAAAGAAGAAAAGGTGGAGATGAGTAAAGAGGATCTCGATAAAGAAATTGAAAATCTTTTAGTTGAACCAAAGAAATAAAATGTATCTAAACAAAGCAATTATTTTTGGCAATTTGACTAGAGATCCGGAAAGGCGAACCTTGCCATCTGGTGCTGGGGTAACCAGTTTTGCAATCGCGACGACCCGTACTTGGAAAGATAAAAATGGCGTGAAGCAAGAAGACACCCAATTTCACAACTGTGTCGCGTTTGGTCCTCAAGCGGATACGATTGCTCAATATATGAAAAAGGGGAGTTCGATGATGGTTGAAGGTCGGATTCAAAATCGAAGTTGGGACGGTCCAGATGGTCAGAAAAAATATCGAACTGAAATTGTGATTGATACTTTCCAGTTTGGTCCTAAAAGAGAAGGTGGCGGAGCTTATGATAACCCTGCTCCAGCTCAACAAGGTGGTGCCAAGCCCGTCCAAGCCAGCCAAAATAGTCCAGCTCAAGAATTAGAAACCATTCAATACCCAGATGAAGAAATTAATCCAGACGATATTCCATTTTAAATAAAATAAAAAAATTATAATATGATTACTAAAAATACCAATTCCAAACAATGTCACCTTTGCGTTAATAATGCGAAGTCTGTTGACTATAAAGATGTCGAGATGCTTAAAGGCCATCTGGATACGCACGCTCGGATTGTTAAACACCGTCGTTCCTCGACCTGTTCTAAACATCAAAGAGCGGTTGCGACGGCTGTAAAACGTGCTCGTTTCTTGGCTTTGTTACCTTATTTGGCTGGATAAGCTCAACCTTTTACTTTTTAAAACCACAGAAAACCCCTCCAGCGAGGGGTTTTCCCTTGCTTCAGGTTACCAACTGACTTGAAAATCGGTCTTGTTTATGGTTTCCTTATACGAGAAGTTCCTTGTTGGGATCTCAATGTCGTCTAAGCTTAAGCCAAAAAAAGAAAGGTAGGTTAAAATGTCTCAAAGTGTTGCTGTAATAGTCTTTACTCTGTCTTGGTGTTTTGCGTTGCTCGGACTTCAAAAGCGTTTATGCCGGACGAAGTTTAAGCGCCGGTTTGCTTGCTGTCTTGGCGTTTTCTTGGTGCTTTCCACTGTCGCTTTCGCTTGGGCAAACTGGGATAATCCAGATAGCCCTGGTGGCGGGCTATTTACTCGCACAATAAATAGCGGTGAGTTTCTGTTAAGCAATCAGACTAAGATGCCGATCGAAGTCACACCCGGTCAAGCGATTTCTTTCTGGCGTCTATGGCGAGAGGATTTGAGCTTTGTGTCACTTGTTCCTTCGAGAGTATTCGTGGGATTGGCGCAGTTGCCAGAAAAGAAGACAATCTTTTTGGCTTTGGTTCGGGTTAAACCTGATCAAAAGTCTGTGTTGAAAGCTTTGCATAGATCCAAAGTTGAAAAAGGAGGAAATCTCGAAAACATCGTTTTGGTTGCCGAGTGGCGTGAACTCGTCGATCGCAAACTCAAACTTCCTGTCGATAAAGTTTTTCAGCCGAATGAGGTTGGGAGACATTTGGTCGAAACCTACAATCCAATTCTTGCTAAAAGTGGGCTGGAGATTGCGGGGGTGCAAGTGATAAATTGAGGGAGGTGCGATTTTTCGCAAACAAATTAAATTGCCCGGTTCGACGAAGTCGAACCGGGCAATCCTTTTTTATTTTTTTAATTTACTCTCTCAACATAATCGCCGGTCTCGGTATTTATGCGGATAACATCGCCTTCGTTAACAAACATCGGCGCGTTGACCGTTAGACCTGTTTCTAGCGTTATTTGTTTCAAACCACCTTGGGCGGTGTTGCCTTTGACCGCTGGTGGAGCATCGGTGACTTTTAATTCTACTTTGATCGGTACTTCAATGCCAAGAATTTTATCTTGAAACGACACCAAATCAACAGTGTTGTTTTGCTTTACATATTTAATTTGGTCGGCGACAGTATCAGCCTCTAGCTCAAAGCGCTTGCTTGGATCTTTTTCTTCGCAGAACCAATATTTACCCTTACTTTCATACAAAAATTTAATCTTTCGTTTCTCAACTTCGGCTTCCTCCGCTTTTTCACTCTGATGAAAAGAAACTTCCATCACTTTGCCGGTAATTAAGTTTTTCATTTTAACCGCATTGACTGGTTTGCGTTGCTGTTTACGAAAAACGTGAGAGGTAAGTATCTCAAACGGCGCGCCTTCATAGACAATAACTTTTCTTTCTTTTATCTCATTGTATTCCAACATATAAAGGGATTTTAACGAAAATTTGCGATAAAGTCCAGTCGAGGTTTCATAAAGTAAACCGCCCGATTTTTGCCAAGCAAAAATCGGGCGGGTAGAACCTTGCTAAAAATATTTTCTATTCTTCTTCCTCGTCGCTTGAAGTCGAAGATCCACTATCCAACATTTCAGCTTTTAATAGCTCTGCCAAATTATCTCGAATTTCTGGATTTTCTTTTAAGAATTCTCGCGACGCGTCATACCCGCGACCGAGCTTTACTTCGTTTGAAGCTTTTTTGTCTGGCGTGAAAGTGTAGGAGGCGCCGGATTTTCGTACCAAATTATATTTCTCGCCAAGTGCTAGCAATTCACCTTCGGGCGAAATACCTTCGTTGTAAAGTAAATCAAACTCGGCTTGTCGAAACGGTGCGGCGATTTTATTTTTAACCACTTTGACTCGAATGCGACCGCCGATAATTTCTTCACCTTTTTTAATTTGGGCAATTCGTCGGACATCCATTCGGACTGAAGCATAAAATTTCAGAGCTTTGCCACCAGGCGTAGTCTCGGGGTTGCCAAACATTACGCCGATTTGCATTCGAATTTGGTTGATAAAGATGACCACTGTTTTGCTTTTGTCGACGATCGAAGTCATTTTGCGCAAAGCTTGGGACATCATCCGGGCTTGTTTGCCGACGTGAAAATCACCGACATCACCCTCAATTTCATCTTTTGGCGTTAACGCGGCGACCGAATCTATTACTACTACATCGATTTTTCCCGAACGAATTAAACTCTCGGCAATATCCAAAGCTTGTTCGCCGTAATCTGGTTGGGAAATCAATAACTCCTCGGTTTTAACGCCAAGTTTTTTGGAATATTCTGGATCAAGGGCGTGTTCTGCGTCGATAAAAGCACAGATACCACCTTTTTTCTGGGCTTGAGCAACGATGTGAAGGGCGAGCGTGGTTTTGCCCGAAGATTCTGGTCCGTAAATTTCAATAATTCGTCCACGTGGTACACCGCCGATACCTAAAGCAAAATCAAGAGCTAATGAGCCAGTTGGGACCGCGTCGATGCCAACTTTTGGTTTGTCGTCGAGTTTCATAATCGATTCGTCGCCAAACTTACTTTGGATTGCGCGGATAGTGTCAGCGATACTTGAATTTGATTCTTTTTGGGCTTTGGGTTTTTTTGCCATATTTTTGATTGTTCCGGAATTTTTGCTTGCAAAAATTCCGGAATTGATTATTAATTGCTAATTTAATTTTGAATCTTTATTTGGATTATACACCAACTGTAATTTCTTGCTAACCTTTCGTCCAAATTGATCTTCGGCACTAATTTCCATTAAGTTATAACCGCTTGATAAAAGCAACGGTTCGTTGAAGGTGCCCTGCTTATCGGTAAAAATTTTCCGACCATTCAAAAATATGCCAGTGATTCTTTCGGCTTTTCCTTTTACTTCCACTAACTCTTTGTTTAAGTTGGCGCCATCTGTGGGGGAATATAAAGTAATGATCGGCCCCGCTAAAAAATCTTTAAATTTAAAAAAAGAATATCCAGCCACAACAAAAACAATTAAAATTATGATTCCAATTTTAGCGATATTTTTTTGTTTGGCACATTCAACCATTCTTGTTTTTGATTATAGCAGATTATTATTGTCGTTGTCGCCATCGGTTGCACTTGCTTGTCCGCCACCAAAAACTTCGCGTGGCTTGGCGCCATCACCCGGACCGATGACTCCGCGTTCCTCCAGCATATCGAGCAAGCGAGCGGCACGAGCATAACCCACTTTTAATTTTCTTTGTAAGTAAGAAGCCGAACCTTTTCCGGCTTGAATAACTGCCTCCCTAGCTTGCTCATAAAGTTCGTCGTCGGAATCTCCACCTTCAAAATCAGAGCTAAACAAGGCACCGTCTTTTTTGCCACCACCGACATCTTCGCCACCTAAATTAAGATCGCTTGGTAAAATATCTGTATATTGCTCTGCCAAATAAGTGACCACCCTTTTCACTTCATCCTCGGAAATAAAAGCGGACTGAATACGTACCGGCTTGGACATCTCGCCAGAAATATAGAGCATATCGCCAGCTCCGAGCAATTTTTCGGCACCCGCCATATCAAGAATGGTGCGCGAGTCGATTTGTGACGCTACCTGCAAGGCGATACGAGAAGGAATGTTTGCTTTAATCAGACCGGTAATAACTTCAACTGATGGCCTTTGGGTGGAAAGTATCAAGTGAATACCCACAGCGCGAGACATTTGAGCAAGGCGGACAATCGCGGCTTCGAGCTCTCGGGGATAGGAAGTCATAATATCAGCGAGTTCGTCAATAATCACCACGATATACGGCATTCGCTCAATATCATCGACAGTGTCAGGATTGCTTTCCAACTGCTTGGCTTGTTTGGCGAGAGCCGGCGCCAGTACGTTTTTGTGATAAGACTGAATATCTCTCACCGCTTCGGCTTCGAGTACGTCGTAGCGTCGATCCATTTCTTTGGCGAGCCAACGCAAGGCGGAAATTGCTTTTTTGGCTTCAGTAATGACTGGTGTCAAAAGGTGAGGGATTTTATTGTACAAAGTCAGCTCAACTCGTTTTGGGTCAATCATTACAAAACGCATTTGGTCTGGTGGGTTGCGGTAAAGTAGCGAAGTAATAACGGCGTGAATGGTGACCGATTTACCAGAGCCAGTGGCACCAGCGATAAGCATATGTGGAGCTTTGGCCAAATTTGAATAGCGGGGGAGACCAGAAATATCTCGTCCGAGACAAGCAAAAAGTGGGTAAGCAGATTCTAAATATTCTTTGGTGGCAAAAAGTGAAGCTAAACGAATTGTGGCTTTGACTTTATTCGGAATTTCAATGCCAACCAGCGATTTTCCGGGGATCGGGGCTTCGATACGAAGTGGGTGAGCGGCGAGCGACAAAGCCAAGTCATTTTGCAGAGCGACGATACGAGAAAGCTTAACGCCTTCGGCTGGTTTTAAAGCATATCGCGTGACTGTCGGTCCAATCGAAATTTCATCCATCTCCACTGTGATACCGAAATTAGCAAGTGTTCTTTTTATGATGTTAGCATTAGCTTTAATGTCACCAGCGTTGGCTTTGCCGCTATCTTTTTCCAAAAGTGATAGTGGTGGTGGGGCAAATTCACCTGATCGAGCTTTTCGTCCGAATGACAAAAACGAACCAAGTATGCCCGCGTTATCTTTTGAAGAATCTTTAATTTCTGGTTGATTATTTTTCTGTCCGTCCTTATTATTTTTTTCGTTTTCGGCAATATTTTTATTTTCCTCGTCTTGGGCGTTTGTTTCCGCTAGGTTAGCCGAAGCGAGTTCTTTGGTGGACAAACCATCTTCGTCGAGCAGATCTTTTTTCTTAAATAATTTTTGCCACAAAGCTACGCCTAAAATATGGTGAGTATCAAAAGCGATTAAGAGAGACACGAGCATTATTGCTGGCAAAAAAACCAGACTGCCGTAATAATCAAAATATTTCAGGAATGGTCAGCTAACATAATAGCCAGCGAGACCAGCTTGGTTGTTACTAAAGATGACATTGACTGTGCCTAAAAAAGCGAGAAAAAATAAAATTCCGCCGACAATTCTGGTGGCGAGTAAATTAAACTGAATCGATCTCAAAAGTAAAATTCCGAGTAGAATCAAGAGGATCGGAGCGAGCAAAAAACCTTTGCCGATAAGTTTGTCAAAAATCTGAAAAGTGGTTTGACCAGCGGTACCGGCTACACCAATTCTGGCTAAAACGAGAAACAAAGCGAGAGCAAACATCACGACCGAAACGATCGCTTTTTTGGTCTGACTTTTTAAACGGCTCGGTGCTGGTTCTAAATTTTTTTCTTCACGTTTTGATTTATTAATTGGAGGTTTAATTTTAGCCATAATGCAATCATTATAACAAAAATGTTTTTCAATTACGAAAAAAACTGTTACTAACCAAGTTTTAAATTAACCCGGATTTTGAAAGTTCACCCGCCCCAAATTTTGCTAAAGCAAAATTTGGGGCGGGCAAGAAAAATCTGTACCATAAATAAGAAGCTGGTAAGCGATCGTTATAATTTTTGTTCTTCTTGATTTTCCCCAAAAGACAGAGTATATTAAAAGACATAGATAAAGACCCCAATTAAAGGTCAAAATACTTATGGACAGAGAAAAGGACAGCCAAAAAGACACAGAATTAAGTTTAAGGACGGCTAATAGCCAATCGTCCTTTTTGAAGCTTGTCTCATTAAAGTCCGAAAAGTTTTCTCAAGCTCTATATCTTGTCACTTCCTACATTCCAGACAGCGAACCGCTAAAAGCCAAAATCCGAGAATTAGCCATCGACTTTGTATCAGACAGTCCGATGATTGCTCCGGCTCCGATTTGGTCTGTCTCTTGGCGTGGCGAAAATGAAATCTCGCCGTTGTTTAAAGTTTCTGTCCTTGAGTCAGTTTTAAACAATCTGCAAAAAACAATTTCTTTACTTAAGCTGGCGATGGTCGGAAGCTTGGTTTCCGAAATGAATTACAACATTTTAGCTAGAGAATTTTCCTCTTTCGAAAAACAACTTACCGACTATCTCAATCAAAATGGTTTTGCGCAAAACCTGTCGATTAATAGTCCCGAAGATTTGTTGACCCAAAGACTTAATCATATAAGTCAAGAAACCCAAAAGACTTCGACCACCCCAAACAGATCGCCAGAACCTTTTTTAGTTAAAAAAACTAATGGTCAACCAAATCTAAATTTCCGAAAAAACGAAGAAGAAAAAAAGGCTTCACGGCGAAGCGAAATCCTGTCTTTTTTAAAGGACAAAGATTGGACATCAATAAAGGACATATCTGAATCAATTAAAGGTTGCAGTGTTAAAACCATTCAACGAGAATTGCTCGACCTAGTCCAAAAAGGCGTCCTAAAGAAAAAGGGCGACCGTCGCTGGAGTCGATATCTACTTGCTTGAGGTTTTGATTCAGAATAAAGCCAGTCCGGGCTTGCGTTTTTCTTCTATTCTAGTACAATAAATAGTACCTAAAAAATAGCCGAAAAGATCGATTTTTTAGTGGTTAAAATTGTTTTTCGTGAGCCTGCTTGGCAGTTATCCACACTTGCTTTTGCAGGTCGTAGTTACAAATTGTATAATTCAATAGATTGGACTTTGCCAATTTAATATTCTGTTTTTTTCTCTTAAAAACTATGAAGTTTTAAGCTCTGTTTGGGTTTTAAATTAAGGTCGAAATCAATTTAAAATTCAAATAGAAAAATACATTTCGACTCCAACATCTAGTTAGTTAATTTTTTATTTTTCGTCAAAAATTAATAGATTTTTAATTAACTAGATGTTGGTGTCGAGGTGTACGAAAACCAACATTAATTATTAGAATTATAAGTTAAGTATTATTAAGTAAATTTATAAATAAAATATGAAAAAAATTGTTTTCGTTTTAGGTTTAGTGATGGCTCTCTCATTAGTGAGTGTTGCTAGCGCTGCCACCACTGCAGATTTGGAAGCCCAGATTGCAGCCTTGATGGCTGAAATCTCCGCTTTGAAAGGTACCACAGCTGCTACTACAGTTGCCGGTTCTTACTCTGCTGATATTACTAAGGATTTAACTCTTGGTGCAAAAGGTGATTCTGTTACTGCCCTTCAAAAAATGTTGGAGGAAGGTGGTTATCTAGAAATGCCAGCTGGTGTTGATTACGGTTACTTTGGTGGTTTAACCAAAGCCGCTGTGGTTAAATGGCAGAAAGACAATGATGTCTCTCCAGCCGCTGGATACTTCGGCAAAAAGAGTTTGGCCAAATTGGTTGAACTAGAAGCCGCCGCTCCTGCTGCCGGTAATACTGGTGCTCTTTGTCCAAATGGTATGACTTTGGCTAGCAATTGTGTATCTGCTCCTGCTGCTGGAACTACTCCAGTTGTTGGTTTGGACAACACTGACGGTTCTGTTAGTGCCGCTATTGGTGCTTTAGCTCCTACAACCCAAACTATTAAAAAAGGTGATAGCGACAAACCTGTTTACGGTATTCGTTTCACTGCCTCTGGTGGTAAAGTAAATGTCAATCGTATCGATGTTCACTTCACTGATCGTCCATGGTTAATTTTCAGCAATATCACTCTTAAGGATGCTTCTGGTAAAGTTTTAGCTACCAAAGCTCTTACTGGTGCTGCTGATGTTACTGCTGTTACGGAGAACTCAGATTACTATGTTCGTCTTGAGAACTTGGATCTAGTTGTTACCCCAGGTGCCGATACCAATGTTGTCGTTACCGTTTCTGTCCCTGCAAGCAATAGCTTTGTTGGCACATCTCCTTATGATGCAACCAGCATTACTATTCCTTCTGGCGCCATTCGTACTGTTAATGGAAAAGGAATCTATGATTCAGCTAGCGTTTCTGGTACTAATGTTGTAACCCTATCTACTTCAGGTAGTGCTGCAGATCTTTCTGTTACTTTGGCTTCAAATTCTCCAAATAACGGTCAGGTTTACATTGCTGCTGCTGGTGGATCTGACACAACCAATGTTCCTTTGTCTATCTATCGTTTTCGTTCTACTAATCAAGATACAACCGTTTCTTCGTTGGCATTTACTGTTGCCACAGATCCAGGTCTAGGAAGTAATCTTGGTTCCGCAATGAAAGTCTTCAAATTAACAGATGGTACTAATAGTTACTATGGTTCTCTTTCTGGAAGTACGGTTACTTTCTCTATTAGCCCAGGATTGGTTTTGGCGAAAGATACCAACAAGGATTTGACCTTGTCAGCTGATATTGCTGCTTCTTCAACTAACTTTGTTGCTTCTTCCACTTTGGACGTTAGTGCTATCTCAGCTACTGATGCCAACTTTGTTACCCCAACCTTTGGTGGATCAACTATGTCTGGTGTCACATCTGATGTCGCTGGTGCAAACTTGACCTTCACTAATAAGTCATTGACTGTTTCTTCAACTGTTGGAGCTTCAGTTGCTATTACTGATGGCAGCAACCGAGCTACTATGTACGAAGATTCCTTCACTGTTAACTTTGTTAACGGTAGCGTTAGCCCGTTGTACATTTCGACTTTGGGAGGTGATGTGTTTGGTACAACTAGCAATCCTACTGCCAACGCTACAACCACTGTTAAGGCTACTATCGTGCCGGTTGCCAGTGCTAGTATGGGCGTAAGTGTTACTGGTGATGCCACTACTGCTTATATCATCCCAGCCGGTGCTACCCGAACGTTTAACTTCAAAGCTATCATTGGTAAGAAATTGTTTAGCAGTACTAGCCAGACTTTGACCTTCACTTCGGTCAACTATGGTACAACAGCTGCTACTCCATCTGGCTCAACCGTAACTTCTGGTTTGCCTGGTGTTCTAGACCACACGTTCGTAGCATTTTAACCATCTTGTGCTTTAGTTAATAATTAGCTAAAGGGTTAGCAAAAACCCCGCCATATGGCGGGGTTTTTGTGTGGAAGAAATTTAATTTTTCCGCTATAATTAAATCGAAACTTACATACGTCCGACATATGAAACTTCTAACTTACATACGTCTAACTTCCCGAGGTCGAACCTTAGGTAAGGGTGTCATTTGTGTTATAATATTGTTAGACATCGTCAAAGCTTAACCAATCCATCATTTCATTTTCAACTTCTTCTTCTTTAGAAAAATACTCTGGAAAAGCTTGCTTGTTTAATATCTTATTTTGTAATCTTGGTTGCCTTAAGTAATCAAGATAACTAGAGAAGTGATAATTGAGTAAAAACTCTTTAATCGCTGGTAAGTTTTTTAAACCAATTTTTCTCCATCTCGGCTCAATTATTTTGACTGGATTTAGGTGGCATCTTACATACGTCCGACATATGTATTTCACTCGCATCATGTTAAAATATAAAGATGGATAGAAAGTTTGAATTTTAAATTGGTGAATTTTACCATCTTTATAGTCGAGGGGTAGACAGAAGAATTGTTTTTGACAACGATACTGATCGTTTACGTTTTATCAGGCTTCTTTTTGTTTGTAATCATAGCCAGCCAATAGTATTTTGAGATCTCCTAAAAAATACCTCTCTTGAAGATATTTTTGATTTTCCCTCTGATCAATCTTTGGTTGATATTGGTGCCTATTGTCTCATGCCTAATCATTTTCATCTTTTGATGCACGAGAAGACATAAAAAGGCAAAAAAAGGCAAGGTTCAACCTTACCTAGGGGTGCCATTTGTGTTGTAATGATAATTCACTTTTGCTATAGTTTAGTTAATGTCCCGTAACATTGACTTTGCTCCTGACGAATTTTATCACATCTTTAATCATGGCAATGGTGATCGATTGATTTTTCTTGATGGTGACGATAAGCAACGTTTTGTTAAACTCCTTTATCTAATGAATAGTACCAATCCTATTATTTTGGAAGATATTCCTTCTAATCAAGAGTTCTTTTTTGATCGCGGTGAAACCATTGTTGATATCGGCGCTTATGTTTTGATGGATAATCATTATCACTTATTACTGAAAGAAAAAACTGAAAATGGTATTAGCAAGTTTTTGCAAAAATTAGTAACGGCCTATACGATGTATTTTAATATTAAATATCAGAAGCGAGGTACTTTGTTTGAGGGGAGATTTAAAGCGAGGCATCTTGGTATGGATGAGTACTTAAGGCATATGTTTGCCTATATTCATCTTAACCCAGTCAAAATGATTGAACCAAAATGGAAAAAGGATGGGTTGGTAAATTTACCAGCCGTTGATAACTTTTTGCAAAATTATAAGTTTTCTAGTTATCTTGATTATCTTGAACAGCCTCGGTTGCAAAATAAGATTTTAAACAGGGAAGCTTTCCCTAATTATTTTGCTGGTGCCAAAGAGATAAAAATTGAAATGATGGAGTGGCTAGATTTTGATAATTTTGATTAAATCGTGTGATGAGTAATTATATTACAACACAAATGGCACACCGAGGTAAGGTTCAACCTTGCCTTACAACCTTGCCTTACCTAAGGTCGCAACTTCCCAAGGTCAAACCTTAGGTAAGGGTGTCATTGCCAACGAAGCAACCTTTTTTAAATTTAATTTTTCCGCTATAATTAAAGCGTGATTAAATTTAATAATAAAGGAACGGCTAATACTGATTTGTTGGGTTTTTTGGGAATTCTGGTACTTTTGTTTGTGGTTTGGGTTAGCACTGGTGGTCCGCAAAGAGCCAAAAATGCTCAACCTTTTTATAACTTAGCTTCTAGTAGCGAAAAATTTTTAGAAATAAAAGCGGGCGACTCGACGGCTCAAAATTCTGCTGATAATTCGGCTGACGAAAATTTGCCAGCAAAAGATCCGACCGAAAGTGCTTATCGTGGCAAAGTCACCCTTGGTTGGGGCAACGCTATGAGTCAAACCAACGCTTCTTACGAATACATTACGCTGGAAGCGAGAAGCGACAACAAAACGGTAATTAATCTTACTGGTTGGCGCTTAGAAAACGGGGGAGCGAAAAGACTTTACGATCAGGGTGGCAATGTCATCCGCGGTCAAAATATTGTAAATTATATTCCTGGTGGGGTTGAATTTTGGCGACCAAACAATGCGACGCCGCTTGGTCAGATAAAATTAAAACCGGGCGATGACGCTTATGTGATAACCGGCAATCCACCTGCTACACCTTACAACACCAGGCAGAGTTTTCGGATAAATAAATGTATGGGCTATATCGAAAATATGCCCGGTTATCATTTTTATCCTAGCATTTCTACTCACTGTACTGATCCAACAAAAGAGCCCGGAATGGCAAATTTTGGTGATGTTTGTGAAAAATACATAAAAACTATTGGCTACTGTGATACACCTGTTGTTGGTTGGGATAAAGATAACGGCGAGACACTTGATGGGCGTTACGATTTGCCTGGTTATTGTAAAGCTTTCGCCATAAAACAATTTAATTATCCGATGTGTATCGCGGAGTATTCCAAAGATGAAGATTTTTATTTGCCTGAATGGCGGATTTATCTAAGTAGGGTCTGGGAAATGTACTACAAAGAGAAAGAAATGATCACCCTTTATGACAATAAAGGTAAAATTGTTGATCAATTGAAGTCTTATTAAAAAAGATTAAAACCGGCCGAGGCTTGCCTCGGCCGGGGCGGAATACATACGTCGGTCTTATGTATTATAAAGTTATCCACAGTTTTAGGTTTTCTTGTTTGTTTCTCGGTTGGTGGCGTTGTAAGATTGTTTTAAGGTTGGTTTTTTGATGGATAAATTTGTTTTTTAAATTTTTAATAAGTGCACTGGCAGCCAAAAAACGGCTGTTTAGAATTTTATTTTATGAAAAAGTTTCTAATTTATGGCTCGGCGGTTATTTTAATAATCAGCGTTATTTGGGCTATCGTCTGGGGTCCGCAAACCTATGATTTTTATCGCCAGAATTTTTTGCAACAAAAAATTCTGGGTGAAGTAAAAACCCTCGAAGATAGTTATAAAAATGATCCATATGGTGGGGCCACTCCCGAAGAAACTTTGCAAGGTTTTATTTCGGCATTGAAAGCGGGTGATACCGAAACAGCGGCGAATTATTTTGTGCCGGAAAAAAGAGGGGAGTATAAAACAGCTATCAATAATTGGAAAAATAATAACAAATTAGATTCTATCATAAAATATCTAATGGGGGCTTCGGGAGGAAAAGAATATCTTTCTGGCCAATATCAGATACCTATAACTGATGAAAATAATAATGTTGGAGTAGTTATAAATATAAATAAAAACAAGTTTACCGGAAAATGGCTCATCGAAAGTCTGTAATTTTAATATTAACCCTTTTAATTTTTTGCCCAAAATCATCTTGGGCTTACGAAAACACCACTACTCATCGAGCGATTACTAGCGAAGCGGTAAAGTTTTTTAATTATTTTTACTCTACCGATCAATTGACCAACGAGGAAAGGTTGGCGGTGGTAAAAGGTAGTTCTGATGAAGATATGGCTCCGCGTTGGTTGAATCATTTTTACGATCCAATTAGCAACACTGGTTTGCGGGGGATGAGGTCGTCTAAAGTCTGGGCACAAGATACTGAAGCTCAAGCTATTCATCGTGGAATTTGGTCAGATTTTTTCAGTAGCCCGACTGATTATTCTTGGGATCGAGCGGTTTATGATTATGCTTGGGGTGACAAAAATCGTGGCTTGGAAGCCCTTGGGCATACATTACACTTAATCCAAGATGCGACCGTGCCAGACCACACTCGTGATGATATTCATGTGACGAAAAAAACTTACGAAAAATATGCTGATCGGTTTACGCTTGATAATTTAAATATAGCTCAAAAAATAATTTCGGCTGGTGGTCAGCCTATTTCCAACACCGATTTAAATTCAGCATTTGATCAAATGGCGAGTTACTCTAATGGTAACTTTTTTAGCGATGACACTATTTTGGCTTATTATGATTTGCCAAAAATAAGTTCAGAGAAAAGTGAGAAATTAAGTGATGGTAAAAATTATAAGTTTGGGTATTCTGGGGATAGTAATATTAAACTATCATTAATAACAGAAATTTTTGATAAAAACTCTGGGGACATCAAAAAATCGTATTCTTTGGGCGATCGAGACAATTTAGTGATGAATTCCTACTGGTCTCCACTCTCCGAAAAAGCCATAGAAGGTAGTGCTGGTGTGATGAAATTATTTTTCGAAGCGGTGGGACAGGAAAAGATTTATCACAAGTTGAAAGATAAAAATAAATCGTCAGTCGAAAAATTTTTAGATAATATTAAAGAAAAAACCGGTAATTTGCTGGCGAGCGTTAATATTTTTGCCACCTCAAATTCTTCCGCGATTTCTTCAGCCCCGACCAATTTATCTTCAGCCAGCTCGTCTTTGCCGACCGACGGTCTGGCTGGCTTGGTTGCTCCAGAAGGACAAATCGATCCTACTGACAACCCACCAGAAAATTCGCCCGAACCAGATCGTTCGGTCGAAGACCTGCAAAAAATTTTAGCGGACTTGCAAGAAAGGTTGGCTCGGCTGAAAGAACGGCTAGGCATTGAAGATTCGCCAAGTAATATATCCAACGATCTCCACCAAAATTTATCACAAGCGAGAAGTGGAGCCTCGGTCATTTCGTCGAGCGGTGGTTCTGGCAGTGGACTTGCCAGTCAAACCGTAAACGATCTAACGCCGACCGAAAATTTGCCGGTAATTTATCCGCCCATTATCATTTTGCCGGCAGACAATAGTTTTTTTGCCACCACCACTGTTGTATTTTCTGGTACGGCTTCGTCGAGTTTGGCCATTTTTAATAATTATGATGAGGAAAAAATAGCTACCACTGGCTCGACGACAAGCTGGTCTTTAACGCTAAATTTCCTCGAGCCGGGGACAAAGACCGTAGATTTTTGGGCTTGCGATGGTGGTAATTGTTCGGCAACGACTTCGGTCTCGGTCAATATTGTGTTGCCGGTAACCATAGATCTGGCTTCACCAAGTTGCGAGTTGTCGCCGTTTACCCCGACTTGTCTTTTGGTTCCGACTAGTACCATAAATTTATCTTGGCAACCGAGCCAAACCGGGAATTACGAGTATGAAGTTTTGAAATTTGTCGAAAATAGACAAACTGGTCAATTCGCGACAAGCTCTTTGGGCATAACCACTGAAAATAATTTTGTGGTTTCTCTTGCCGACGATTTTTCTAGCGCTTATTTAAATGAATTTAAATTTCAAATTGTCGCCAGTAGCACGGCGGGGGAAATTTATAGTAATGTCCTTGATACTTTTTATCATCAAAATCCGCTCGTAATTAATGAAATTGCTTGGAACGGGACGACGGCTTCCTCGACCGACAATTGGCTTGAATTGCAAAATTATTTTATCTCGCCAATTTCTCTTGACGGTTTTTATCTGACCGATTCCACTGATTCGTGGCGGATTGATTTGTCGGGGATAATTGGTGCAAGTGAAAGTTTTTATTTAGTTGAGCGGGGTGATGATGACAATGCGACCGATACACCAGCGAACTTAGTTGCTAACTTTGGCACTCCGACAGAGTCAGCTTTTGCCGGTGGTCAGGTCGGTCTAAAACTTTACAAAGATATTTCTGGCGTGCCGGTTCTTGTCGATCAAACTCCGGTCTGGAATATGTCCGGTCAAACTATTTCGACAAAAGAACGAAAATTTGAAAATAGTGTGAGTTCTGAATTAAGTAGTTGGGAAGATAATTTTTCGATGAATAATCACAATTTGCACGATCGTGGCGGGAATTTAATTATCGGTACACCAGGATTTAAAAATAGTGCGAGTAATATTTTTGCGTGGTAATAATGTTTATTATAAATTTGTTATATTTAATATGAAAAAAATAATTTGTCTAATCTTTTTTGTACTTAATTGCTTTCCCGTTTTTGCTTTTGCGTTAGTCAACATCAATACCGCTAGTTCCGAAGAACTGGACACTTTGCCAGAAATAGGCCCAGCGACAGCTACTAAAATTATTACATACCGCACGACAACACCTTTTTTGGTTATTGAAGATATTATGAAGGTCAGTGGAATTAAGGAGGCGACTTTTGCGAAGATAAAGGATCTTATAACTGTCGGAGATGTTTCTGGCGGCGGGACATCAGGTTCCACCGATGATAACGATGACACCACTTCGACTAGTACTGCCACGACTACCAGTAATACCACCACGACAAGTTATTCCTCTGGCGGAGGAGGCGGAGGTGCTTTGTCTACCCATTCAGATCCAGAGTCTTTGACTGATTATGACCCGGCTAATCCGAAAATTGGTGCCGGGCGGACTCGACTGGCAATTGTAAAAACACCGGTAAATTTTTTTGCGAGTAACGATTCGCGGTCTGATTGGAACGAGTCTAGTTTTATTTGGACTTTTGGTGATGGAGCGGTTGCGAGTGGAAAAAAAGTCAGCCATGCCTATGAATTTTCAGGAAATTACAATGTGGTTTTAAATGCCAAAACAAACAATAATTTGTCGGCGGTTTCCAGAACCACAATCAATGTTGTCGAACCAGAATTAAAAATTAGCGAAGTTAATCCCAAACTGGGTTTTGTCGAAATTGAAAATTTTGGTAATAGCGAGAAAAATATCAATGGTTGGATATTAAAGACCGCTTCGAGTACTTACATTTTTCCGACCGACACAATTATTTCTAAACAATCAAAAATAAAATTTTCGACTAAAAACCTGGGGTTGGTCTTGGCGCCAGTGGGCGACAGGGTAAGCTTGTTGTCGGGTGATGGTACAGAGTTTGGGCGTCTTGCCGTGGCGGGTAACATTAATAATATAAAAATAAAAGAATTAAAGCAAAAACTAAATTTACTGAAACAAAAATTGAGTGAAATAAATAATGAGGAGGCGGACGGTGGAGTTGTGGCAATTGCCGAACCGGTCATTTTGTCGGAAGAAAAAAGAGAAAAAATTGTCGAGCAAAATTTAGTTTCTCCAAAACAAACAGATGCAACTTCAACTGACATCGTAATCAATAAACCAAAGGGTTGGTTGTCAAACGTCGTCGAGCGAATTTTCTAAAATTTGGCTTCGGTGATCTGAAAGGTTATAATAAACGGAATGAAATATCTAAATAAAAATTTCTGGCTAACTTTTGTCGGTTTTTTGCTGACCATATCTATCGCTATTTTTGGGTTGTATTTGGCGAGTGTTTATTTTCCAGATAATGCCGAACCGTCGGGGCTAGATAATCTGGCTGGTCAAAACAATGGAGTGCCGATTCAATAGTTTGACAAGTGGCTTAAAAACGGTATTATTTAATTAATCCTGTTTCGAGAGGAATAGGGTTGCCGTAGACAGCTGGTGACGTGCTAAAACGTCTTAAATATAACTTGCAATGTCTGGATCCCTAAATCAAACGCTCGCGTTTGATCGGGCGAACCAGCAAAGCTGGTTTTAGCCGGCCGAGGGATCAACCGATAATTTCGGTTGGCGTGTCGATCCAAGTACGGTCTTAGCCGTGCTTTTTGTTTACCCTATGGAATACGACGCTTTTGCGTCGTAAAATCTTTACCCAATGAAATACCTCAAAGCGGTAATTTGCCAAAGGCAAATTATATTTCACAGGGTGAAAGGATTTTATATTCCATATGGGTTTTAATGCAGAAAGCCAAGAAAAAAAATTATGGCAATTAATAAACAAAAGAAAATTGAAATTGTCGACAAGTTGACCGAATTAATGGACAAGGCCAAAACAATGGTTTTTGTCAATTTCCACGGTTTGACGGTGGCTGGTGTCAATACTCTTCGCAAAAATTTGCGTAGCAAAGATGTCGGTTATTATGTCGCTAAGAAAACTTTAATTAAAAGAGCTTTTGCCAAGTCTTCGATCGCGGGAGAATTTCCTGTTTTGGACGGCGAGGTCGCGGTGGCTTTTAGTGAAGACCCAATTTCTTCCGCCAAGGAAATCTATGAATTTCAAAAAAAGAATGCCGAAGTAATGAAAATTATTGGTGGTGTTTTTGAAAATAAATATATGGATGGCAAGCTAATGCTTGAAATCGCCAAGATTCCTGGTCGTGAAGTTTTGCTTGGTCAATTCGTTAATGTAATAAACTCACCAATTCAAGGTTTGGTTATTGCGCTTGACGCTTTGGCAAAAAAGAAAGAAGTCGCTGTTTAATTATCATTTAAATTAATATAAATTATTATGGAAGAAGAAAAGAAAGATGTTGTTGTTCCTGCCAAGTTCAAAGCTTTGGTTGACCAAATCGAAACTATGAGCGTTTTGGAATTACACGAACTTGTTAAATTATTCGAAGAGAAATTTGGTGTTTCAGCTCAAGCGACCGTCGTGGCTGGTGCCGCTAGTGCCGGCGAAGAAGTCGAAGCTAAAGATTCTTACACCGTGACTTTGGTTGCTACTGGTGATCAAAAGGTGCAAGTTATCAAGGCTCTTAAAGAAAAATTAGGTCTTGGTTTGAAAGAAGCCAAAGATTTGACCGATGCCGCTCCTTCAGTTTTGAAAGAAGGTGCTAAGAAAGATGAGGCTGATGAGCTTAAGAAAGCTGTTGAGGCTGCTGGCGGAAAAGTAGAGGTGAAATAAAGGCGCTCGGATTAATTCCATTTTAAAACCACAGAAAAAGCCCCAGCGGGGCTTTTTCCTTTGCTCCAAGTCGCCATTTTGCCCTCGTTCGCCAAAGGCGAACAAAAAAACAAAGGGCGAAAACCTTGCTGGCGACAATTCCGCAGAGGTTTTAAAATGGAATTATCCTCGCTTTGGTGGTGGTTGATTGACCTTTTGTCTCGAAGTTGATATTTTACTGGTATGTCGTCGGAAACTCTAGCTAAGCTTTTTGGAAGTCCCAACCGGGTCAAACTGCTTCGTTTGTTTATTTTTAATCCAGGAGAAGCCTTTCTCTTGTCGGAGATTTTAAAAAGAACAAAAATCAAACAAGCTGATTTAAAAAAAGAAGTTTTATTTTTGGAAGGTCTGGAGATTTTGAGCTATCGCAAAGCCCCACAAACCGAAAATTCGACGAGTGGCAAAAAAAGAAAAAAAACACATCCGACCGAATCTTTTAAACATCGTCTTTGGTCGCTAAACCCTAATTTCTTTTTTGTTGAACATCTCCGCGCTCTTTTTAGTGCGGAGTTTTTTGCCAACCAAGACGAGCTCTCTAAACGTTTTAAAAATTGTGGTAAAATAAAATTGATTATTCTGTCTGGTATTTTTATTCAAGATGGTGGCGCTCGGGCGGATATGCTGGTGGTGGGGGATGAGATAAAGAGAAAAGAAGTGGAAAGAGTAATGAGTTCTATCGAAGTAGATATTGGGCGCGAGTTGATCTACGCCGTTTTGGAAACGCGAGATTTTACTTATCGACTTCACTCTAGCGATAAATTCATTCGTGATATTTTAGATTATCCGCACAAGCGTTTGGTTGACAAGTTTGCCTAAGATTGGTGTGCTAGAAAAAGTGGATTACTGGTTTGAAAACTAGGCTAAACCTTGGTAAACTTACTGGTATAAATAAATACATCGGTCGAACGATATTTATCATTAATATTAACAATAAAAAGTTTTTAAATTATGTTAGCTGCACAAAATATTGCACAAACTTGGGGAAGCGCCTTGAATCTTTCTTTCCAAAATCTTTGGATGGGAGCAATTGGCTTCGCTCCAAATCTCATTATCGCGATTATTTTAATTATTGTCGGTTGGGTTTTTGGTGATGCGATCGGGCTTTGGGTGACCAAACTATTTCGCTCGTTAAAAATTGACAGGGCTTTAGAAAAACTTGATGTCCATGTCCTTTTAAATCGGGCTGGTTATCAGTTGGATGCTGGTCTATTTTTGGGAACTTTACTCAAATGGTTTGTCATCTTGGGATTTTTGACCGCTTCTCTTGATGTCTTGCAATTGACTCAAGTTAATGAATTTTTGAAACAAATTTTGGCTTACATTCCTCGTGTTGTCATTGCTACTATTGTTTTGATTATTGCCGCCGTGGTCGCTGATGTTTTGCAAAAGATTGTTGTGGCTTCTGCCAAAGCCGCCAATGTCACATCCGCCGAGCTTTTTGGTGGTATTACCAAGTGGTTGATCTGGATTTTCGCCTTTATTATGGTGATGGAACAACTCGGAATGATGGGTCCATTTTTGCAAATCTTCATCACTGGAGTGGTCGCGACTGTCTCTATTGCCGTTGGGTTATCTTTCGGTCTTGGGGGCAAAGAAGCCGCCGCCAGTTTCATTGGAAAATTGCGAGGTGATATTTCCAAGAAAAGCTACTAGATATCGTTAAAAATAAGGTTAAAAAGAGCCGTCAGGTCAACGCTTGACGGCTCTTTTGATTAGTGTATAATGGCTCTTATCAGATATGTTTACAAGAAAAACCAACCAAAACAAGCGTCTAAGGTAGCTCGTTGATTTGAGTTGTCCCGAGACCGCTTGAAAAAGGCGGTTTTTTTAATCCAGACAAGCCCGAACATTGAAAATTAAATGCCATCACATTTGAAAGCGAGGGGTCTCGCACAAATTGGAGATGGAACGAAGGTAAAAAAACTGTAGCCCAAGTCACTTTTAAAAAAGTGAATGGGTAAATAATAAATAATAGAAATAAATTCTAATAATCTGCTTTTAGATATTAGAAAGAATGGTTTTTAAGTTTCCTAATAGGAAACTAAGAGCATAAGGTGGATGCCTAGACTCTAAGAGGCGATGAAGGACGTGGCTCGGCTGCGATAATTTTCGGGGAGGTGCCCAGCAACCTTTGATCCGGAAGTCTCCGAATGGGGAAACCCTCTCGCACAAAATGCGAGAACTTTGACGCAAGTCAGAGAGTACACCCAGGGAAGTGAAACATCTCAGTACCTGGAGGAAAAGAAAAAAAATTCACGTAAGTGAAAGTATTCCCTTAGTAGCGGCGAGCGAAAAGGGATCAGCCCAAACCCAATATGTTTACATAATGGGTGTTGTGAGGCAGAAACGTAGTCTTACTAGAAGAGTTATAAAATGTTAATTTAATCGAATTGGCTGGGAAGCCAAACCACAGAAGGTAACGGTCCTGTAGATGAAAAATTAATATCTCTTTTTGTTTCTGTTCTCGAGTACCTCGAGGAACGACAGCCTTGAGGGAATCCGCCGGCACTAACCGGCAAGGCTAAATATGCTTAGAGATCGATAGTGAACTAGTACCGTGAGGGAAAGGTGAAAAGTAGCCCGATGAGGGCGTTGAAATAGTACCTGAAACCCTGTGCTTACAAGGAGTCGGAGTCTCGATTCGCAAGAATCGTGGATGACGGCGTGCCTATTGAAGAATGAGC
>CAIRHC010000004.1 GCA_903878275.1 Candidatus Vogelbacteria bacterium
CCATATCCGTATACCTATCTATGGGATATCAGCGACCGAACACTTCTTTTATCAGAAAAAATCATCGACACTCAAGTTCCACACGCTTCTCTTAATGATGCGTTCCAGGATGAGAGGTGGAGTTGGCGAGTCCCGAGAGGGAAATTGTCACCCTCCAATCAAGATGTGGGGATTCCTTGGATACAAAGCTATCATAATATGGCGACTGGAATAGGGAATGGTAAACCGTACGACTACAGATGTTTTGGTGACATCCGTCCCTATGGTGTTAAAAAAGCTCAATTCTTAATGGCAACAAACGACAAGAAAGTAACGTTTAATGGGGAATATTTACCCTTTCCATCTCTTTCCTGGCCGTGGATCGGTTTTCCTCGTTCCGTCACCTATATCTACACCTCATACAAAAACAGAGAAGACATTCCACCACCCAACAAAAGTATAGTTCCTGGTTGTACCTTCGGCGAAGGTAGTACCACCTGTACTTTGAACCAATGTGGACCAGACAAGGTGTTTAAAGACAATCGTTGTGTCGACTGTGTGACTGATGCTGATTGTTCGGCGATGACCAAAGGAGTTAACCTCGCCAAAGGAACAACAGGGAAATGTACTTCAGGTACTTCTTCTTCTAATCATCCGACTTGTTCGGCTTGTGAGGATATTGGAGGAGTAATCGGCGGTAAAAAAATAATTTTTGTGACAAATGCGACTGGTACAGAAATGGAAAGCGTTAAACAATTTGTCAAAAATACCACTGTTTCTCAATTTTTCGATATAGAACCTTTTAAATATTTATATGGTGGAGCCAACCCTTTGGTGAAAGTTTCTTTACAATTTGTTAATGGAAAAGTTCCTGAAGAATTGGGGTATAATTCTTTGAATTATAATGTTGCCACTGAAACATATTACGAAGGCGAAAAAGTTGTAAAAGTTATTAAAAATTATGCTAACAAAACATGTGGTTTAGGATTAGACGACACAGTTGTTTTCTTAGATAAGTTTTGGCCAGCATCTTTTAATACTACGGCAATATCTAATCCTTCTGAAAAAATTATCGTTGCTGATTATAATTATCTAAAAAATCATCCATCTTTTCCTTTAATTAATCACGAACTTGGTCATTCAATGTGTAAAGTTTCCGATGAATATAGTACAGGAAATAATATTTTAGAAGCTGGTTCATTTGGTGCTATTAATATATCAGGGTTCATTATAGAAGGTGATGTTTTTACTTGTTTTGACTTTGATAATACATATAAATTACCTAGACCAAATTGCTGGCCTATTATACCAAATCCTAGTACGCCAGGATATTATAGTGGTGGTAAATCTACGGAAAATAGTTTAATGGAAAAAACGACAAAAATGGTAAATAAATTTAATGCCATCTCTTGTGCTAGTTGTCTCTCTCAATCCGATTTACTATTTTATAAAAAGAAAATAGTCGATGATCTAAAATATTGTCTCGATACACCGACGCCTGAAGGCTATAAAATTTACGAAGGAGTTTTACCTCAAGCAGGTACTCCTCCAATATTAATTCCGCCAGTAGATAAATAAAAATATAATATAACCATGCCCTTGCTATATCCCCTAAAACAATATTTCTTAATCCTTGCAATCTCTTCTTGTATTTTTTTCCCCGTCTTAACCCAAGCCTCAAGTCAATCAAACGGCACCCTTTTGAGATGTCCTCTAACCTTTCTGCAATACAACAGTGGAGACTATGATCAAGACCTAACTGGTTGTTCTGATGTTTGGGACAACAGCCTCAACGGTTCACTCGGATTATATTGTTCTCTGAACAGTCCCGATGTGCTTCCTACTGGTGGTATCGCACGAGATTTGCCTGGGGCTTGGCAATTGTTACCATCTTTTGTGGACAGGGGAGTATCAACAGAAATGCCGTATTATAATGTGCATCCAGATGAGACCCGTGGTAATCTTTTTTCTGCCGATGGCCTCGGTAGTTTCTGGGCGCCTTGGGGTAAAGCTCCAATCTGTTGGGGTTCAGGAATTACTACTATTCAGAAATCTGGCTGGACTTATTATGGAGCCTCAAAAGCTAGATTCCTAGAGGTCGCCGAAGATCAAACGGTAACAAGTGGTGCTGTGGCTAATGTTTGGGATGGTTCTCGTTATGTACCTCAAACGATCAAGGTTACCAATACTTTTATTTCTCGTAAAAAAGCCAGCGATGATCCAATCGATACTATCTATGGACAAACCTCTAAATCTAAATCCAATTCTAACTTAGAGGTAAAGAATGTCTTTAACCAATGTGGACCAAACCTCCTATTCAAAAACAACCGTTGTGTTGAATGTGTAACTGATACTGATTGTGAATCTAGCCTCCCTGACGTTATCCCTGGGCCTTCCATTACAACCAAATGTTTACCCGATGGCACGCCTTTGAATTTGAGTCATACTTCTTGTTCAGTTTGTGAGAACATCGGGGATGCCGGTGATACGGGAGCAAAAGAAATTATTTTTGTAACAAATCAAGCTATTTCAGCGGAAGAAGCTAAAAAATATGTTGCATCAATAAAATCAATACAGCCATATAAATACCTAGGTAGCCTGGGCAAATTTTCTTTTAAGTTGGTCTCCGGTGATCTTAGGCAGGTTGGAAAAATTAAGTATGTCAATACTGTACTTGATCCAGCTGGTTGGTCTAAAAAAATATCAAACAAATCAACTAAAAAGATAACTAATTTTGCTATTGAGACCTGTAATTTATCTTCTCAATCCGATCATTTGGTTGTAATACTGGATTTTGATGCTCCCTCTGGAGTGGGTGGTTACGCTGCATCTCGTTTAAAATATGTTTATCTAAAAGCCGATGTTGTTGATCTGCTCCCTGCCATTAATCATGAATTAGGTCACGCCGTGTGCGGTCTTGATGATGAATATCCATATAAATATTTCCGGTCAAGTTTACGCCATCCTTTTCCGGTCGGTAATCTGTTAGACATATCAAAAAGTCCTGATTGTGCGGTGTTTACGGATGCCGGTATTCCTAAACAAAATTGTTTTTTAGTAAAAGACAAGGATTATGCTTCTACCCCGGGTAGCTTAATGAAAAATCACTACGAACAACCTATGATGAACAGGGCTTCTTGTATGGCTTGCTTAAGCTCGTTTCGTGTTGGTGATAACACTAAAGTTAGGGATATTTGTAATGGCGTTGGTGGTGTAATTAAAAACGAGGAATTAGTACCTCAACCTCCGGAGAAGAGGAAATAAATAAAAAAAATGTTTTTAACTAAACTTAAAAAAAATAAGTTATGGCAGCAATATTTTTTTGTTTTTCTTTTCCTCTTCTTCATCTTCCCTTTAATCTCTCAAGCCACAAGCCAATCCAACGGCACCCTCTTAAGATGTCCGACTACATTAGAACAATACAATAGTGGAGACTATGATCAGGATCTAACTGGTTGCATTATCGACCCAACATCTGATAACTTTTTGACTTGTACTCCAGACGAGTGGAATCGTTTAAGGAGTAATGATTCTTGGTCTTGGAATACCTTAACAAACACCATAACGACCGAGATCCCTAGCTGCCGGACACCTAGTGGCGAGCTCGCTTGCGTTGGTTCCGGAGCGGTGCTGGAAGAACCAAATTTTCCTGACCATGGTTATGAGGTTCGCGTGGCCAAGACCAGACTATTAGAAGGAGTCGGAAATATTAATATGACTACGACCTATGATCATCTCCCCGTGTACACTGAAATGGACAATACTGGTCTTCATCTAATGAAAATGCCCGCCTATACTTTTAATACCACCTTTTCTTCTCGTAATAGTGCCAATGAAACTTCTCCGGCTAGGGGTTTTTGTGAGGCTCCTTATAACCCCTATACTACCTATCCATTTGATCTTACTAGACATATTACGTCAAAACTTGTTCTTGACCAATGTGGATCAAACCTCCTATTCAAAAACAACCGTTGTGTTGAATGTGTAACCGACGATGATTGTTCGGCTATGACTAAAGGGGTTAAGGTGGTTAAGGGGGCGACGGGGAAATGTTTGGCTAATACTGATGGTCTTTTGATGAATCATACTTCTTGTGCGGTTTGTGAGGATATCGGGGGAGTTAATGATACTGGGGCGGTGGAGATTGTGTTTGTGACTAATGGGGATTTGGCAAAAGGAAAGACTCTTGCTGTCGAAGCGGCGACGGCAGTAAAAAACACCGAACCATTTAAATACTTTTCGCAAAAACAAAATATTTTTTCTTTTAAATTTATCAATAATAATATTGAAAAAAATATTGGATCAGTTGGGTGGATGGCTAATATCGCACTGACACCAAACAAAAAGTTTATAAGTAAATTTAAGAAATATTCGGACAAGGTCTGTAACCAGTCTTCAAATCCAAAAAACAGAAGAGTCTATGTTTTTTTGGATGATAAGTGGCCGTTAGATAGTAAAAAAACTTTTGCTTTTACTTTTACCAGTTATGATTTTGATTTTTTGATTAACCCGGAGAATAACCCCAATTCTCTAGTGGTTTTTATGGATGCTAATATGGGTGCTAATAAAAATCTTGGGGCAATTTTTGTTCATGAGATTGGCCATGACCTTGGTTTATTAGAAGATGAGTATGAAAAAGGGAATGGGGGTGCCTATAAAGAAGTGGCTCCCAACATCTCGTCATCCGAAATCCAATTCGAACAAATTCCTGGTCAAATTCATGGCCGAGTAACACCAATACTGGTTTGTAAAAAATTTGATGATTATGATTTACCTAAACCAAATTGTTATAGGCTGACTGATCTAGAGATGCGGAATAGCTCTTTTGGAATATCTACCAAAACCAGCATCATGGATAATGGACTATCGACCGCCGATAAATTTAATGTCATCTCTTGTGCGGGGATCTTGGCTAATACGTCACAAATTGCGGGTCTAGATATTCCTCTTTCAGATATAAAACAGAACATTAACTACTGTATGGGCTCAACTACTCCTGATGGATATACGATTAGTCCATCGGCGATTATTCAACCTGGTAAGTAAAAATAACTTTTTTAGTATTTGTTTATATGATATTATTTCAATATGGAAAGTTCTGAAAATTTAGAAGATAATTCTAGTTTAGAAAAATTAAGTAAGAGGCTTGAACGGTCAAAAATTCAAGAGCCGAGTCAGATTTTTTCTAATCTTCGCCCGAAAAATTCGAAACTTGGTACAAGCTGGGAAGATGAAGCGGTGCGAGAGACGGTCAAAGCCCCGAAAAATTCTATGCGCTGGCTTTTGGTTTTTTTAAGTTTGTCCTTAATATTTTTTGCCGGCGCGATTGGCTTTGCCGGTTATATTTTTTTGTTTGATACAAATACAGTCTCGGGTCGCAACATCGATATCCAAATTTCTGGACCATCGACTATTAAAGCGGGGGATGAGTTAAATTTGCAGACGACTATTGCCAATCATAACAAAGTCCTTTTGGATTCGGTCAGTCTCACTTATTATTATCCGGAAGGTACGCTTTCGGCTTCGACGACCAGGCAAGAGATGACCATTTTCCGGCAACCTTTAGACAATATCAGTCCCGAACAAATTTCTAATGTTTCGTCGCGAGCGGTGATTTTTGGTTCACAAAATAGCCAGCAAGAAGTGCGCGTACTAATGGAATATCGTGTACCAGATTCCAATGCCATTTTTACCAGAGAGCAAACTTTTAAATTTGCCGTCGGTGCATCACCACTTGGTTTTGTTGTGGATGTTCCCGAAGAGGTCAATTCTGATCGGGATTTTCCGGTCACGGTAAAAGTGGTGTCTAATTCCCAAACTTTATTGCAAAATGTAATTTTGCTAGCTGATTATCCGCCCGGCTTTATTCCGACCGAAACCGATACTTCCACCAAGACCGCCGACGGAAGCAATGTCTGGCGACTGGGTGATATTCCGGCGGGCGGGGAAAGGACCATCACGGTTCACGGATTGATTAGTGGCCAAAACAATGACGCCAAGACTTTTAAATTTAAAGTAGGTACCGAAAATCTAGATCAACCCGGTCAACTCGCCATTAATTATGGCGAGACCCAAAAAACCGCCAGCGTCAAAAGACCATTCATCGGCTTATCGGCAGAAATTAATTCTGTTTCTGATGACGTGGTCGTGGTGAAGCCAAACCTAGATATAATTAGTCGGATCGGCTGGATAAATAATCTGACGACCGCGGTGGCGAACGGTTCTTTGGAAGCCGAAATTGTCGGGGAAGTTGTCGATCGCCGTTCGATAAAAAATAATTTAGGTTTTTATGATTCCAATCAAAATTTAACCACTTGGAGTAAGAATACCGACGATCGATTGGCGATGATCGAGCCTGGTGTCGGCGGTCAGGAATATCTTAGCTTTAATATTTTGCCATTAATTGACCAAGCCAATAATAAAATTTATAAAAATCAAGAAATAAAATTGAAAGCGACTTTTCGGGGGACAAGAATGAGTAGCGATTCTTCGACCGAGTCTATTTATAACGAACTAGAAAAAACAATGAAAGTGGAGACTTTGTTAAACATCGGTGCGGGTTCGGTCTACACTGTTGGACCATTTAAAAATACTGGACCAATGCCACCAAAAGTGGGGCAAGAAACGACCTACACGGTCGTCTGGGTAGTCAAAAATACTTCCAATGACGTAAAAAATGCGATAGTCAAAGCGACGTTGCCGGTCTATGTCAAATGGCTGGGAGTAACCGAGCCGGCTAGTGACGACGTCACTTTCAAAGAAAGTTCGCGAGAGCTCACTTGGAATATTGGGAATATCCCGGCGGGTACCGGCATCTTTTCTTTGCCACCACGCCAATTGAGTTTTCAGTTGTCATTGACGCCAAGTTTGAGTCAGTTGGGCGGGGTAGTCCCTTTGGCGTCGGCGCCAGATTTATCAGCCGAGGATACTTTCACTGGCACAACAGTTTCGGCCAGTGGTGAGACGGTGAATACCGCCGTAAAAGCCGATCCATCCGCCGAGCAAATAAGTGGTAGCGTCGTCGAATAATTTTTTAAAAAATTTTATTATCAATTATCAATAAAAAATTTATGCAAATTAATCCTCCAAGTCAAAAGATTTACAATTTATTATTTACGATCGGTACGGTGATGGTCGTCCTGTTATTTTTAACTGGGCTATACAAAATGTCGATTGTCGGTAATTGGGCACGAAGCCAAATGGCGGCGGTGGCTGCTCCACAATCAAGCCAAAGTGCTGGTGCTGGGAGTGGTGCGGTGAGTCGCGGAACCGAGATGTCATCTTTTCCGACCGATGCCGACGCTCAAGATTTTAAATTGCAAACTGCTTATACTTTGCCGGCCGTTAATTCGGAACACAGTTTTCAAGTTTTTTATTGGGGATTTAGTCGTAGTAATCCGACCCAACGAAAATTATATGTTTATGATTCGTCGGGCACTTCCGCTACTCCTGATGGAATTGGGTCTTGGAGTCGTTGGTCCGATAGTCAAATTGCTCAAATGAGCCCACTTTTTGCTGACTTCAAACCGTTGACCGGATATTTTGTGCCAGGTGATAGTATGCCAGTTGTCGCCGGTCAGGCTGGTAGTTCGAACAATGGTGTTTCTTCCTCCAAGCCAGTGGTTTCTACACCAATCCCTCCGGTTTCCCCAGCTTCCGGTCCGATAAGGGGGATTGTCGTTGTGGCGAGAAATAGCGGTGGATCTAGCGGCGGAGCCAGTAGTGTTCCGAAAGTTGCTGGTGATTGTATTAATAAATATCATATTCAATTTTGGGGTACATCAAACGGGGGACAAGCAAAATGGTTAGTTTATTACCCTTGTGGTGGTTGGCAAGATTCGACAGCTCTTCTTGGTACTGAAGGTTATCCGCCTGCCAACATCACCCCTTTGGTCGGCTATACTGTCCCGATGAACGAAAGTCTAAATATCCATCTGTGGGTAAATGAAGGTGGTCGGGCAAAACCAGCATTGCTTGTGTATAGCAGTGGTACAAAACTTTGGGATTGGGATGGTTGGGCGGTCTGTAACAATAATGTCAACGGTGCCTGTCCGTCGCAGGTTGCCAATGATTTTATTCCCAAGGCTGGTTATGCTACCTCCAAATTTAATTCCGACAAAAATGATTTTGAACAGGTCGTCAATCTTTGGGGCTACCGTCGCAATGACTTGACCAAGCTTTTGATGTACACCTACAATCCTCAAATGCCTAAATGGGATCTGGATAGCTCATTGCTAGATAACAGCAAAGATGTAAATGCTTACACCGCTTACGGTAAGATTTCTCAATTCAATAACAAATTTGAATTTGATGGTGGGTATTCGCTGATTTCCTGTATCTATGGGGCGACTCGACGTTGTGCCGTGGACAGCGTCGTCCAAGTTTTTGGGCGAGTGCTAGAAAATCAACCGGCGACCACGCTGAAGCCGACAAACTTTAGTTATGATTTTTCGCAGAATAAATGGCTGACCGGTGGTTTTTTTGAAAAATTAAAGGTTACTTCGCAAACCAGTCCTGTTACAATTGCTCGCAATCAACCATTCGAAATCACATGGGAACACTATATGAATGTCGACAACAGCGATCCGTGGACTTTTAGTGTTTGGTTGAAAAATGGCTCCGGTCAATATCTTGTTGCTAGTAATATTTTTATTCAACCAGAAAAGAAGGGCAGTGCTGGTAGCAATAATAGTTATAAAGAAAAAATTAAAGTTGATAGCAACGAAGAAATAAAAGATGGACGATCGGTGCCGGTCGGGACTTATAACTTAAATATTTGTTCTAGTGGCACTTCGATGACCGACAACAACGCGGTTTGTGGTGCCTCGCTCGGTACTGTGACCTTGACCGAAGATCCACAAAACAAAAATGCCACCAAAAACTTACTATTTTCAATTACCGATAGTGGAGCATCGGCAAATCCGAGATTTGCTTTTAGCGCTACCTCGACCAGACCAGATACTTGGGAAAATGTTTTTGTTAGCGATAAAGGTAAATCTTTGCCAGCAAAGACCGATCAAACCAACGAAGCTTTTTTTGCCAACCTTGTTACCGATTCGGGCGCTGTTCTGTACACAAAAATTTATCAAGCCCCAGTTATTTTTATGACGCCCGGTCCAGACTGTTTTGATGCGACGAGTGGTTTGATAAAAGATATTCCTGGTTGTGTCGGTCCATGGCCAGATGACCTGGAAATGCCGTGCTTTAAAGATGCTAATGTTCTGACCTTGAATGATGCCAGCGGTGGGGAAGTCGGTCGTTTTTCTGGCTTCGGACAGATGTGCAAGTAAGTTTTTACAAACTTAAATAAAAAAATGCCCTCAACCGTACAAAAAACCAGAATCAAAATCAAGTTATTTCCCATACTGATTTTCTTCTTCCTCTCCCTTCTCTCCTTTTCCCCACTCCCAACCCAAGCCACAAGCCAATCCAACGGCACGCTCTTAAGATGTCCGACTACCTACGAGCAATTCACGAGTGGAGATTATGACAAAGATCTAAATGGTTGCAATGTCATACCAGAATATGATGGTACCTTTAGAACCTGCAAATCAGGAGATTATCCAGAAGCCTATCCATATCCGTATACCTATCTATGGGATATCAGCGACCGAACACTTCTTTTATCAGAAAAAATCATCGACACTCAAGTTC
>CAIRHC010000005.1 GCA_903878275.1 Candidatus Vogelbacteria bacterium
ATTTTATTTTAATAATAATATAACGAGCGACGAGATCTACTCTAGTGAGAATTATACTTTCTTCTGATGTAAAGGTAAAGTAAAGGAAAACTCGGTCCCCTTATTTAGCCTATTTATAAACCAAATCGCCCCGCCATGCTTTTCGATGATATCCCGGACGATATAAAGCCCAACTCCGCTGCCATCTGGCTCCATCTGAATCGCATTGGTCGCCCGAAAAAACTTGTGGAACATCTTGTCTTTTTCGTCTTCTGGAATACCAATGCCAGTGTCTAGCACCGAAACTTTAAGACTGCCATCGGCGCTATTTACCCGTTCGTCATCTAGGTGAATCATCACTTCACCACCTTTTGGAGTATATTTGATCGCGTTGTCAACGAGATTTTCCACGACCATTCGAATTTTATTGGCATCGACCTCAATCAACGGTAAATCCCTTTCTGGCTTTTGAAACGTAAACGTCATATTCTTGCTAGCCACCTGATTAGTAAATTCAAAATAAACGCTCTCAATTAACTTAATAATGTCGGTCGCTCGATAAACATAGTCAGCTCTCTCGGAATCAATCGTATCGATTTTCAACAAATCATTGACGATAGCAATCACTCTCTCACTACTTTCGAAGCCTTTGTTCAAAAATTTTATTTGTTCTTCGGTAACGGGACCAAGCTGACCTTTTGCCGCCATATCAAAAGTCCATTTTATAGCCGCCAGCGGAGTTCGAAGCTGGTGAGTCGTCACCGAAATAAATTTTGATTTCGCCGATTCTAAAGATTGCAATTTTTTATTAGCCATTGTCAATTCTAGCTCCTTGGCTTGAAGGGTGCGATTGGTTTCTTCAACTTGACGATTATTTTTTTGCAATTCCGCAATTTGTTCGGTTTTTGAATTAGCCTCGGCAATCAACAATTTTAAAGTCGCTTCGTCAGCTTGCTTGCCACGACGAAAATAACCGCCAGCAAAAGCGATGGCAAAAAAACCTCCGACCGTGAACCAAAGTAGCGGGCTAGCAAAAATGCCGTAATCGATCATTACTTTTATTTTAACATCCCACGCATTATTTTTCTATGATAAGAAAGGGCAAAACAATGAGCTTCACCGTTTATTAGTTTAATTTCATTTTTGTAGTCATTTTTCAAGGTTTTATCTCCTAAAATGTCTCGAAAATGATGTTTTTCATCTTTAACTACAGACAAAACCGATAGACTTATCCCCAGCTCCTGTAAAATTTTTTTAGCAACATTAATTTGCGCTGCCGCACCATCAACAACAATAAAATCCGGCGAACGCCAATCTTGATGTTTAAACCGTCGTCGTAAAATTTCTTCCAAATTCGCTGTGTCATCCGCTTGTTTCGCTTTTTCTCCACGCAATTTAAATTTTCGATATTCATTTTTCACCAATTCTCCATCTTGCCAAACGACCATCGCCCCGACAGTACCCGAACCACTGATATGAGCAATGTCATAAGCTTCAATCCGAACACCTTCTTTAATCAAGGGCGTGCCTTGATTATTTTTGATAAGCGAGACATCTTGAATATGTTTCAAGGCAAAAATTTGGTTGCGCAATTTTCCAGCTTTTTCAAAATTTTGCGCTCTGGCTTCGATTTTCATCTCTTTTTCCAGATTTTTAAGAACTTCAACCTTTTTTCCCTCAAAAAACAATTTAATATTTTTAATTATTTTGGCGTAATCTGTTTTTGAAATTTCGCCAGAACAAACACCGGGACACAAACCGATCTGGCGATTAAAACAAGGTTTGCCAGAATTTGGCACGCATTTATCACGGAAAGAAAAAATTCGACGAATGATTTTTAGTGCCTCTTTTATTTCTGTGGCATACGGATATGGACCAAAAACCCCAAGGCTACCCGCCAGACCTCGGGCAAGCCCGAGGTCTGGCGGTTTTTTAGAAAATAATTCTCGCCCTCGTACCAATAAAACTCGCGGAAAATCTTCGTCAGTAACAACCACATACCAATAACTTTTATCATCCTTTTCGCGAGTATTATAAGGTGGTTGATGTTTTTTAATCAGTTCAGTTTCCAAAAGCAAAGCTTCCAAAACCGAATCAGTCTCTTGCCAATCGATTTTATTTGCCAAAACGAGCATTTGTTCAATTTTTGGTCCACGAGTGGTATTAATATCACCAGAAAAATAACTTCTCACCCGATCTTTGAGTGATGTCGCCTTACCAATATACAAAATCTCCCGCCCACGTTTAAAAAAATAAACCCCGGGCTGGTCTGGCAAATTAGCTTTTTTGACATCTTGACTTAACATAAACTTGATTCTATAATAAAAATCAGAGTTGTTCAACACCTAACCCCTAACGGAAGGAGTTAAAAATGAAAGAAGAATTTGAAGAGGAAGAGGAAGAAGAAAAGCTTGGTCCCGGCAAAGGGAACTACCCGAATAATAAAAAAAGGACCCCCAAAAAGGCTTCCTTGTACGTTCACCGCCGATTGTTCTCCAAAAAAACAATGGATGACATTTTGGACGAGGAAGAGCTACGGAGATTTTCCCGACAAGAAAAAAATAAATAAATCCACCTCGTCGCGAGCTTTGCTCGCGACGAGGTCTTATTTTCTAAACTTTACGTTTCAAACTTCTTTTCAAATACTTCGCCGTATGCGAACCGGCAACATAAGCCACTTCTTCTGGTGTTCCTTTGGCTACCAAATTTCCCCCACCATTACCGCCTTCCGGACCGAGATCAATAACATAATCCGAACTTTTTATCACCTCCATATTATGTTCAATCACCAAAACCGTATTGCCTTTTTCAACCAGTTTTTGCAAGATTTCATTTAAGTTTTTGACGTCTTCGTAATGCAAACCGACCGTCGGTTCATCTAAAATATAAATTGTTCGTGCCAAAAATGGTCGATAAAGTTCGGATGAAATTTTCACCCGTTGCGCTTCGCCACCAGAAAGTGTCGTCGCCGATTGTCCAAGTTCTAAATAGCCAAGACCGACTTCGTTTAAAGTTTTCAAACGATCATAGATCGCCGGAATATCATCAAAAAAAGTCAGGGCTTCTTCCACGGTCATTTTCAAAATTTGATAAACATTTTTCTTTTTGTACTCAACCTCCAGCGTATCTTTTTCATAACGTGTACCATTACACAAATCACACGGCACATAAATTGTTGGCAAAAAATGCATCTCCACCGCAATCTCGCCATTACCTTGGCAAGCTTCACAGCGACCGCCTTGCACGTTAAAAGAAAATCGTGACGGCTTCCAACCGCGAGTTTTTGCTAGCGAAGTTGAAGCAAGTAACTCTCGAATAAAAGTAAAAGAGCCAGTATAAGTCGCCGGGTTTGACCGTGGCGTCCGACCAATCGGCGATTGATCGATCAAAACCACCCGACTTAAATACTCCGAGCCACTAAATTCTTTACAATTAAAAAGTTCGTTGGTGCGATAACGACGCTCAAGCCGACCTTGTAAATTTTTAAATAAAATTTCATAAACAAAAGATGACTTGCCAGAACCAGACACACCAGTCACCGCCACCATTTTTCCAAGCGGAACATCGACATTCAAATTTTTAATATTAAAAATATTTCCACCACGAATTTTCAAAACGCCTTTGTCGGAAGTTCGTCTTTTTTCGGGCAGTGGAATTTCCTGATCACCCCGCAAATAATCAACCGTCAATGAGTTATAATCATTTTTTTTGCTGGTCAAAAGTTTTTCGGTCTCACCCGCCACCACGATTTTTCCACCATGAATACCGGCACCGGGTCCAATATCCACCAAATAATCAGAGGCAAAAATTGTATCTTCGTCGTGCTCCACCACCACAATTGTATTGCCGAGATCACGCAAGTTGAGCAAAGTCTTTATCAACTTATCATTATCGCGAGCGTGCAAGCCAATAGTCGGCTCGTCGAGCACATACAATGTCCCAACCAAGCGCGAGCCAAGTTGTGACGCCAAACGAATCCGCTGGGCTTCGCCACCAGACAAAGTATCCGCTCGCCGATTCAGCTCAATATAATCTAGCCCAACATCGAGCAAGAATTTTAACCGCGCGGAAATTTCACGAATTAAAACTTCAGAAATCGCTTTATCTTTTGGCGATAATTTTAATTTAGCGAAAAAATCATTAGCATCGGCGATTGATAAGGCAACGAGTTGCACAATATTTTTGCCTGCCCGATCCGTTTCGGATTTAGGGCCGGTTAATTTATTTTTGGTGTCACCGATTAAAACATTCAGAGCTTCCGGGCGAAGCCTCGCGCCTTCACATTTCGGACAAGCCTCATCGCCAAACATATGTTTGGTGCCAAGACCATGACAGGTCGGGCAAGCACCATAAGGCGAATTAAAAGAAAAAAGTCGTGGTTCAATTTCGGGAAAAGAAAATCCATCGTTGGGACAAGCAAATTTTGACGATAACAAAAATTCATCATCAGCAATTTTTATTTTAATTAAACCGTCCGATTCTTTGATCGATCTTTCCACCGCTTCGGTCAACCTTTCGTAAGAAGAATCTACAACCGCCGAATTGACCGCTTCTTTCAATTTGCTTTTAACTTTGGGTGTTTTTTCTTGGCGATCAAAATCGGTCAAAGAAATTTCATCGATCAAGACATCGATGTCGTGCTTTTTGGTTTTGGTTAAAACAATTCGTTCACGTAATTTATATTTCTTGCCATCAATCGCCACGACCGCATAACCCTTTTCGAGTAAATCGTAAAGCAATTGATAGTATTCACCTTTACGCCCACGCACCACCGGCGCGAGAATTTCCAAATTTATTTTTCCCTTTTTTTCTACTGCGGAAATTTTTTCTTTAATAAAATTGACAATTTCTTCGTGTGAAAGTTTTTCAATTTTTGTACTACATACCGGACAATACGGATGACCGATGCGCGCAAAAAGGACACGCAAATAATCATAAATTTCAGTGATCGTCGCCACTGTCGAGCGTGGATTGTGTGACCGAGATTTTTGGTCAATCGAAATCGCCGGCGACAAGCCAGTAATTTCATCGATATCTGGTTTGGGAAGTTGCTTTAAAAATTGTCGCGCGTAGGCTGACAAAGATTCCACGTAACGACGCTGACCTTCGGCAAAAATAGTGTCAAAAGCCAAAGACGATTTGCCCGATCCAGACAAACCAGTAAAAACCACGAGTTTATTCCGTGGTATTTCCAAGCTCACATTTTTTAAATTATGAGTTCGCGCACCTTTGATTTTAATAAGGTCTTCAGCCATACATTAATGCCCTGTGGTCTGCCCATAGGGTTAGTATTGCGATTATAACACAGGATTGAAATAAGATAAATAAATCCCCGGGCGCCTTTGGCACCCGGGGATTTTCGTCTCGCTTAGCCCTTGTGGACAATGCGAGACAGCGCGGTTATGAACATTTCGAGCCATTCCGGCTCTTTTCCTTCTTTATTTTTCATTATCTTTTCTCCTTTTTTCCTCGGTTTATTGTACTCCACTTTGTATTATACACTATAATAAATATTTGTCAAGTATTCAGTTTTCTCCTATTTCACAAACCCGCCAGCCTGAAAATGCCACAGCTTTTTATACAAACCGCCTTTTTTGTTGGCAAGATCATCGTGAGTACCCTCTTCAACAATTTTGCCATCTTTAACCACAATTATCCGGTCGGCATGTTTGATGGTGGACAAGCGGTGCGCCACGACCACCACCGTTTTATTTTTCATCAATTCCGCCAGCGCTTCTTGAATATAATGCTCGGATTCGGAATCAAGGCTCGAGGTCGCTTCATCGAGTACCAGAATCGGTGCATTACGCAAAATCGCCCGAGCAATCGCCACCCGCTGTCTTTCACCGCCAGAAAGTTTAATGCCACGTTCGCCGACCAAGGTATCATAACCTTTTTCCAGATGAGTAATAAATTCGTGACAGTGCGCTTTTTTTGACGCCTCAATCACTTCCTTATCACTCGCTTTCGATTTGCCATAACGAATATTTTCCATCAATGTTCGGTGAAAAAGAATTGGGTCTTGTGGTACCAAACTGACATTTTGCCACAAACTTTCTTGCGTTACTTTGGAAATATCTTGACCAGAAATAAAAATCTGACCAGCCGTGAGGTCGTGCATTCGTAACAGTAATTTTATAATCGTTGTCTTCCCTGCCCCCGACGGACCAATCACCGCGATTGTCTCGCCCGCATTTATTGTCAAATTCAAATGGTCTAACACTGTCCGCGTCTCGTGGTAATTAAAAACAACATCTTTGAATTCTATTTTTCCTTCTTTGACTTTCAACTCTTTGGCATTTGGCACATCTACGATTTCGTGGGGAGTATCTAAAATTACCGTCATTTCCTCGGCATCTGACAATGATTCATAAACCTTACGGATCACATTACCAAAACCCCAAATGCGATTGAGAATATTTATAATATAAGCCTGAATCAAAACAAAATCGCCAATCGTGACAACACCTTTTTGCCAAAGTTTTATGGCAAAATAAAAAATGGCTATTTCCAGAAAAATCGCGAGAAAACCTTGTGCGGCATCAAAATAACTTCCCAAATCCCAACTCCATTTTCGACGAAGACGCAGGACTTCACTAGAATCGGCAAAGCCTTCAACTTCTCTTTTGTAACCGTTAAAAAGTTTGACGTTGGCATTGTTTGTAATTGTATCAGCCAATCGGCCGGAATTTTCGGTCTCGGCTTCATTGCGCAAAAGATCATATTTAATTTTAAAATTGGCAAAAGCCCAGTTTATCGCCAAAAAAACCGCCACCCAAACAAGCATTCCGATGGCAAGCCAAATATTTATCGTGCCCAAAACAATAGTAATGACGACGACGCTAACCACAAGTGGCAACAAATCCCACAGCAGCCTGTCGGCAATTGCCTCAAATGCACCCGTAAACCATTTGACACGCTTGACCATTGAGCCGACAAAATTGTTGTTGAAATAAGAAAAAGAATTTTTCAGTAAATAAGAATAACAATGATTGCCCAAATCGGTCATTATTTTTGATTCAAAATGATTAGCGGCAAAAGCCGAGATTCGTCGTAAAAACCACTGGGATAAATAAGCAATCAAAAGTCCGACTAGAAGATAAGTGGTGGCGGTGATAACTAGTTCTTTCGGGTCGTTGCTCGCCAAAAGATTAAAAATCTTTTTATAAAAAAGTGGCGTGACATTATCAATCACTTGCACAATCACCAAAGTCACAAACATCAGCCAGCCAGACGTTTTATAATTTTTGCAATGTTGCCAATAAATACTTAAAGTTTTTTTAGTGTTTGTTTTCATAGACAAAAAAAGAGAATTGACCATCTCTGATCAGTAAGAGTATTATAACATAAAATTTAGAGAAAATAAAAAAAGCGGTGTTTTAAACCGCCTTTTTGTGACCTACGAGCCCGGCCACTGGGCTAATTGCTACCGTTACAACAGTGTGCGGTACGCGGGATCAAAAATCGCATATATTTATCCTCCTTTCTGTTTGTAAGTGTAGCATAACCCTCATTTTTATCGAAGTCTTATCGAAGTTCGACTTCGATAATTATTCCACCGTCACTGACTTCGCCAAATTCCTCGGTTTATCAACATCGTAACCTTTGCCGGTGCCGATATAGTAGGCAAAAAGTTGCAGTGGCACGACACAAATTATCGGCAAAAGCATTTCCATTACTTCTGGCACAAAAATTGTCTCGTCTGCCATTTTGCTGACCGTTTGATCACCCACCGTCGCAATCGCGAGCACTCGCCCGCTACGCGCTTTAATTTCCTGCACATTAGAAATCATTTTTTCATACACACTATCAGCGGGACACAAAGCGACCGTTGGAAAATTTTCATCAATCATCGCAATCGGTCCGTGTTTCATTTCGCCGGCACCATAACCTTCGGCGTGGACATAAGAAATTTCTTTTAATTTAAGCGCACCCTCAAACGCAATCGGAAAAGTATATTTGCGACCCATAAATAAAAAGTCGTTATACTTGGCATATTTTGTCGCCACATCTTTAATCGCTTCACGACTATCCAAAATACTTTCAATTTTTGCCGGCAAATCCAAAATTTCTTGCACCACTTTTTTATCAGCTTCAGTTGTCGTCACACCACGAAGTTCAGCGAGACGGACAGTAAAAGCCGTAAGCAACGCGACTTGCGACATAAAAGCTTTGGTCGAAGCGACGCCAATTTCCGGTCCGATTTGGTTGTAAATCACCGCATCTGATTCACGAGCAATGGTCGAACCGACCGTATTTACAATCGAGACAATCACCGCACCCTGCCTTTTAGCTTCACGAAGCGCCGCCAAAGTATCAGCGGTTTCACCAGACTGCGTAATAGACATCACGAGCGTCCCCGGCTCGACAATCGGCGAGCGATAACGAAATTCTGAAGCGTACTCACATTCGACCGGAATTTTGGCATATTCTTCTAGTAAATATTCGCCGACCCAACCAGCATAAAGTGCCGTTCCACAAGAAGTAATAATAATTCTCTTAATATTTTTTAATTTTTCTTCCACGCCGAGCAACTCCGGCAATTTAATCGACAAAGTATTTTCGTCCAAGCGACCGGCTAAAGTATTTTTAATCACCTTGCCACCTTCCATAATTTCTTTCAGCATAAAATGATCAAAGCCACCTTTTTTGGTTTCCTCCACACTCCATTCAATAATCTGCGGTTCACGTTTTAACTCGCCTCCAGCCAAATCAAATAACTGATAAGATCCGGCTTGCAAAATTGCCCATTCGCCATCGTTTAAATAAATAACTTTTTTTGTATGGGGTACAATTGCCGATGGATCCGAAGCCACAAAGTTTTCACCTTCGCCAATTCCTAAAACAATCGGGCTACCTTTTCGCGCGATGTACAATTTGGTCGGATCATTTGCATCAATAATCACCAAACCATATGTACCCGTAATTGTATTTAGCGTCGCTTTTAAAGCTGACGAAAAATCAGCAATAGTTTTTAAATTTTCTTCAATCAAATGCGCCACCACTTCGGTATCGGTCGCCGATTTGAAAGTATGCCCTTTAGCAATTAATTCTTGTTTTAATTCCGAATAATTTTCAACGATGCCGTTGTGCGCCAGCCACACTCGACCAGAGCAATCGCTATGCGGATGAGAATTAACTTCTGATGGCACACCGTGAGTCGCCCAACGAGTATGAGCCAAACCGATATTACCTTTAAAATCTGCCGGGATTTTCGCTTCGAGATTTTTAACCTGTCCGACCGCTTTGATACAGCGATTTTGTTGTTGTGTGGATTGTTGTTGATTATTTAGCGGTACGTAAATGCCGGCAGAATCGTAACCACGATACTCCAGCGCTTTTAATCCTTCAATCAAAATCTTGGGAGCTTCTTTGCTTCCAACATAACCAAAAATTCCACACATAGTAGGTTATTATTTGTTAATTTACCTCGCCAAAAAAAACGAGGTGATTTATAATCTATTTATTCTAGTTAAAATCAAATAAAATATCAAACAACCCTAAACCAGTCCGCAGGTCGGACTGGTCGGGTAAACAAAAAAACCGGTCTCAAATGAGACCGGCAATAGTGCGACCGACGCGGGCAAACGCTTGCCCAATTCGTCGGAAGGAAAAACAAATTCCTCGCCAAGTTTGGTGAGAAACCCAACGCCATGAGACATTGAGCCCACGCCAAACCAGACGATTGATAATGCGAAATATTGCTCGTGTTGGGCGGACTACAACGTGTCGCCACGAACCGAGCAAATACCTTTTGCCAAGCTTGGGACCACCGACAATTATGGTAAGCCCCAAACCCATAATGAACAGAACAAGAATTTGCTCTATCATTTTCTTTCTCCTTTTTTCAAAGAACCCGCCAATCGAGCTCTGAACTAATCCTCTTTGTATTGTACACTGTTTTTATCATTAAGTCAAGCACAAAGCGACATCTTCTCTTGTCACCAAGGCGAGACTTGTTTCGTTTAAAAACCCCCGCCCGAATTTTGCATAGCAAAAATTGGGTCGGGTAAACTTGCGAAGTCCTGGTCGGCAAGTTTCCGCCTTTTTTGTCTTAGGTCGCTTTAGCGACAAAGGCGGAACGACCAGCACGAAGCAGAGAAAAATTTCTCGCTGGGAAATTTTTTGTGGTTTTTAAACGAAAGCAAGTTGAACCTCTCTTTGTTTTCTTCGTCAAATACGCTAGAATGGCTTTAATCTTATGTTAATCGACGATGTCACAATTAAAGCCCAGGCAGGGCACGGCGGACGAGGCGCGGTGGCTTTTAATACAGACTTGGGCGCAATTGGTCCCAACGGTGGCAACGGCGGAAAAGGCGGAAGTGTTTATTTGATTGGCATCAACAACCTAAATGCTCTCGAGCAATTTCGTTATCAAAAAGAAGCTCTGGCGAAAGACGGCGGAAACGGTCGCGGATCTTTTGTTGACGGCAAAGATGGTCCCGATTTAATTTTGCAAGTCCCTGTCGGGACGATTATTGAAAATCTCCAGACTGGTTTAAAAAGTGAGATTTTAAATATCGGTCAAAAAGTTTTGATTGTCCGGGGTGGCGCTGGTGGCAAAGGTAATTACAAATTCCGCTCCCCGATCAATACCAGCCCAAAAGAATTCCAGCCCGGTTTGCCCGGCGAAGATTTTGAGTTTCGTTTAGAATTAAAACTGATTGCCGATATTGGTTTTGTCGGTCTGCCTAATGTCGGAAAATCAAGTCTTTTAAATCTATTGACCAACGCCAAAAGCAAAGTGGCCGATTATCATTTTACCACGCTAGAACCGAATCTTGGCTCTTATTATGGTTTAATCTTGGCCGATATTCCCGGCTTGATTGAAGGCGCTTCAAAAGGCAAAGGTCTGGGTATCAAATTCTTGCAACATGTGGAGCGAACAAAAACTATTTTTCATTTTGTCTCGGCTGATAGCGAAAATATTGCCGATGATTATAAAAAAATCCGAAAAGAATTGGAAATTTATAATCCAGAATTGACTACCAAAAAAGAATATTTGATCGTTACCAAGACTGACAATGTCGACGCTAAACAACTAGCAAAATTAATGAGGCAAGCCAAAAAAATAAACCCTGACCCAATCGCCATTTCTATTTATGACGACGAAAGTTTAGAACCAATCAAAAAGATTCTTAATGAGATCAAAGATAAAAATTAGGTTGGAAAATTAATTAGATTTTTTGCTAATTTGAAAGGTCACTAAAAATCTTTTTTGCTAGGTGGTAACCGAAATTAACCGGTACCGCATTACCAATCATTTTATATCCATCAGCAATATCCCGATATTTAAAAATAAAATTATCGGGAAATGTTTGGATTCTTGCACATTCTCTTACCGACAAACGCCGATATAGGTCTTCTTTCCCGGGAACAAAAATTCTTTCGTTTTGAGATATAAACTTCATTTTAGGAGCTTGTGGATGGATTGGCGCATGACGACCTCCAGCTTGAATCGTAAAAGATGGTTCACCCCAAGAACGCACACGATTTCTTGACATATAGATCGAAGAAAAACCACCATTCATGTATTCATGATTTGGAATTTTTAACTCGTCACCGTTTGTTTTGTTTTTATCTAAAGCTGGTTTTGCTAAGCGTAAATCATAAATAGCATCTTTCAATACAGGTTTATATTTTTGTGGTTCTGGAAATTCAAATTTTTTCTTTAAATCTTTTCTATATCCGACGATAATTACACGTAAACGATCTTCAGGAACATCGTAATCATTTGCATTCAATAATTTATGAGAAACTTCATACCCTGCATTTTCAAATTCTTTTAGAATAGCATTAAAAGCCTCGTTATGTTTAGGGTGTAAAATACCAGACACATTTTCTGCGAGGAAAAATTTTGGCTGTTTATCATTTAAAATTCTAATGTAATCATAAAACAATTGCCCTCGCTTATCGTTTATCCCTCTCCCAGCACCGGCCTCACTCCAACTTTGACATGGGGGACCTCCAACTATTCCATCAACAACAGGAACATCTTTACTGTCAACATCAGTGATACTTCTTGTATCTAATTTTGTATCAGAAAAATTTAATTTAAAAGTGTCCCAAATCGTTGAATCATACTCATTTGCCCAAACAACATGAAAACCGGCCTTTTCAAAACCTTTATCCAATCCTCCTGCACCTGAAAAAAAGGATGCAATTTTCATAATTAATCGTAGCTAATATTAAGTGTGTTTTTAAATAATTTTTTTGGCGATTTCAATAGGTTAATATCAAATTTTAACGAAGATTCTACTCTTGAACTAGCATTATGAATTCGAAAAGAAAGAATCCAGTCATTATTCATAGTTACGATGGCAGTTGTTTCACTGCCTGTCTTAAAATTAATATTCACAATCCCTGTTGGTAACGGAACTTTCGGAGTTTTATATTTTGGCAGGATTTCTTTGAACGGTAAATTTAGCGTGCCATTTATGTTATATGCGTATATCTCTACGCAATTCTTACCTTTTATTACTTTATAGAAATCCTTATTCCCAACAAGATACGCAACAAGATTTGATGCCACCTTGGCAGAATCTTTTTTATAGAGACTTTTTAACTCTTTTATAAAAGCTTTCAAAATCGGAACATAAACTGCAGAGTGATAGTCACCAAGTTCGCTCCATTTTTTCTTTGCACCACTTTCTTTCCTGATTTTTTCTAAATTATTAAAAATTGGGATTACAGTATCAAAGTATTTTTTAGATGTTTTTACTCCGAGCCATTTTCCGCCAAAATCAATATTTGCAGAAAGACGAGAATGTTTTACGGCGTGGTGATTATTTTTGGCAGATACGCCAATTTCCCATTTTTGTAATAAGCGTATAGCTAAAACATCTCTTACATCACCGGATTTTCCGTGGTCATCAGACAGAATTTCAAGCTGTAAAATATCTGTTTTGCCAATATCGTTTGAAAGTCTTGGCTCTATATCCATTAAAAAATTAACAGCAAAGCTTGCTGAAAGTAAGTATTCACTTTGTTGCGCTACACTTACATTCTCAAAACACCCTTTTGCAATTTCCAATGCCGAGTTTTTTATAATTTCAACATTGGTTTTATCCTTCAACTTTTCCTCAAATTGAACAAGGAGAGCATATTCAAAGGATTTACCAGTAGTCATTTGTTTTGATTCAGTAGTAATCATAGTATTATTTTACTATTAAAAGCAGAAACCGCAACTTTCGTTACGGTTTCGCGTCCTGCCACCGAAGCGACAGGAGGTATAGACAAAGCTTAGCTTGGATGGTGCAAAAAGTCAACTGTGGTTATCCCCACTTCGGGGGACTGCTCCATTCGCACAGCTCACGGGTTGCCATCATACGATGACTGCTCCGTAAAAATTGGTAACCAATTTTTACGGGTTGTCCACTCTTTTCTCTAGTGCCCTTATCTCATCCCGTAAAATCGCGGCAGTTTCAAAATCTAGATTTTTGACCGCTTCGGTCATTTGTTTGTTTTTTTCTTTTAGAATTTTTTTAATGTTTCCGCCAAAAAGTTTTGTATCTACTGCGAGTAATTCACTCACCGCTTTGTTTCTTTCATTTGCCAAACTATCGGTAATATCGTGAATTTTTTTGATGATTGAGGTCGGGGTAATATGATGTTTTTTGTTGTAAGCAATTTGAATCGCTCGTCTGCGATTAGTCTCGTCAATGGCTCGTTTCATTGAACCAGTAATAACATCGGCATACAAAATAACCCGACCAGCCAAGTTTCGCGCGGCGCGACCGATAGTCTGAATAAGAGAAACTTCCGAGCGCAAAAAACCTTCTTTATCAGCGTCGAGAATCCCGATAAAAGAAACTTCCGGCAAATCCAAACCTTCACGCAATAAGTTCACGCCGACAATACAATCGAAAACGCCACGGCGAAAATCGGTCAGAATTTTAATTCGCTCCATTGTCTTTACTTCGCTATGAAGATACTCGGCTTTGACACCTTCTTTTTTTAGATACTCGCTCAAATCCTCTGCCATTTTTTTAGTCAAAGTCGTAGCGATCACCCGGTGGCCATTTTTAATTTCTTTTTGGGCTTCGGTGATGAAATCTTTAACTTGCCCAGAGTACAAGGACCGTCCTTGTACTATTTTACCTTTGTCGCTAATTATAGGACGCACTTCTATCTCTGGATCAATCAGACCGGTCGGACGAATTATTTGCTCCACGATTTGCCCTTGCCCGTCGTTTCGATTAGGGTCGCTGTTTTCTTTTTCATAATCGCCCGGTGTAGCACTCGTATAAACCGCCAGACCGATTCGTTCTTCAAATTCCGGAAAACGAAGCGGACGATTGTCGAGCGCGCTTGGCAAACGAAAACCATATTCCACTAGGTTTTTCTTACGACTTTCATCACCCGCAAACATCCCACGAATTTGCGGAATCGCCACATGTGATTCATCGATAACTGTCAAAAAATCTGGTGAACCATCTTTTTTGTGCGGAAAATAATCAAGCAAAGTGGCTGGGGCTTCGCCCGCTTTTCGCCCTGACAAATGACGAGAATAATTTTCAATGCCATTGCAATAACCAATTTCTTTCATCATCGCGAGATCATAGCCGGTGCGACGTTTTAATCTTTCGGCTTCCAATAATTTTTCGTCTTTTTTTAATTTTTTTAGTTGTTCATCTAGTTCAAGTTTAATAGAATTTATCGCGCGATTTCTTTCGGCTTCAGTGGTAATAAAATGTTTCGCCGGATAAATATAGGTTTCGTTTGGTTCATTGACTATTCGTCGGCTAATCGCATCGATAATTAAAATTTGAGCAATCTGCTCGCCCTCCATTTTTAAGTTAACAATTTCTCGTTCGCCCGGTGGCATTATTTCAATCGAATTACCAATCGCCCGAAAAGTCCCCGGCGTCAGATCGGCATTTGTCCGTTCATAATAAACACTGATCAATTTTTCAATAATCTCCTGACGGGTATATTTTTCACCAATCAAAAGTCGAACAAAACTTTTAGCATATTCTTCTGGGCTACCAAGACCATAAATACAAGACACGGAAGCCACGATAATCACATCACGCCGAGTGAGCAATGCTTGCGTGGAAGCGTGACGGAGTCGTTCAATTTCTTCGTTGATACTCGCATCTTTTTCAATATAAGTATCGGAATGGACCACATACGCTTCCGGCTGATAATAATCGTAATAAGACACAAAATAATGCACGGCGTGATCTGGGAAAAAATCACGGTATTCTTGGGCAAGTTGGGCGGCGAGCGTTTTATTGTGAGCGATGACTAAAGTAGGTTTATTGTACTCGGCAATCACATTCGCCATCGTAAACGTCTTGCCCGAGCCAGTCACACCTAAAAGTGTCTGGTGTTTTAAGCCTTTCTTAAGACCAGCGGAAAGCTTTTTTATTGCCTCTGGCTGATCGCCGGCTGGAGCAAATTTACTCTTTAATTTAAATATCTGGCTTGACATAAGTACAAGTATGTTATCACAATTTTAGAGAAAACAAAAAGCCCCGGAATTTCGCTAAGCGAAATTCCGGGGAAAACAACAATCTCATTCCCGACCAGTGACCACATACTTTATATCATGGAAGAACCACTGGATACTCCTTTTAAGGCACTCGATTTTCCCTGTGGCCATCTTCATACCCCAAGACCCACCAAAAGGATCAAGAGTTGAACCGCCTGGCGATTCAGCACGCCGACACAATGCGTTTATTGGGTCGCTACTGTCAATCCTAAGCAGTGCGAGACGTTCCATCATTCCTTTAAACATACCACAGCTCCTTTCTGTTATGAACCAACGTTAGTTACGATCTGCCTTCCAAGATATCATTTCGAATCTGCTTTGTAAAATTGATTTTAAGAAGAAAAAGCCCCGGAATTTCGCTTAGCGAAATTCCGGGGTAAAACAGTTGCTTCAAGAAGATTCTTCCCACCCAGCAAAGGTGCCGGCGACAAAAGCCGAATTGACTCTGCTCTTAATTTCCTTTTTTTGAATATCCAGAGCCTCTTCTTCGGATTTTTCGATAAGCCTTCGCAATTCGTATCCAGCCTTCATCGTGGCAAGATAAGTCCTAAGAGCTTAATTCGTAAAAACCTCCAGTCCAAAATTACGTACTCATCACCACTGACATGGCGTGATAAACTCGTTTCTCAATAGCCTCGAGGATTATTTCCTTATCATCACCTCCTTTCTAAAAAGAATGTACTATTAAAATTCCTTTCCGTCAAGAATGTCTTGCCGGATTTTTTTAGTAAAATTAATTAGAAAGTATAAATTATGAATTGAGGCAAGCGTACCAGCGAGCATCTCTTTGGCACGAAAAAGATGCGCCAAATAAGCTTTGGTATAATTTTGACAAGTATAGCAACCGCAACCGTCTTCAATCGGCGAAAAATCTTCACGATACTGCGCATTAAAAATATTTAGGCGACCATCTTTTACCATCAGAGTACCATTACGCGCCATTCTGGTCGGCGTCACACAATCAAAAGTGTCTGCGCCATTTTTTATACCTTCAATAATATCTGTCGGTTCACCGATGCCGAGCAAATGTCGTGGTTTATCTTCCGGCAAAATCGCCGATACCCAGCCGACCGCCGTACCCATATCTTCTTTATTAAACGAACCACCGATACCAAAGCCATCAAAATCTAAAGCCCCAATCACCCTAGCACTTTCTTCTCGCAAATCTTTATGTCTTCCACCCTGCGTAATGCCAAACAAAGCTGGCGACCACGAGGCTAAGCCTCGTGGTTCATCTTTCCCCGAAACTAAGTTTCGGGGAAATTGAGCGTTATTTTGCAAGAGTTTTTTGTGTTCGTCCAAACTCCGCTTAGCCCAACGATGCGTCCGCTCCATCGCTTGCTTTTGATAATCATAATCTGCCATCGGCGAAGTACATTCATCAAAGGCAAAAATAATATCGGCACCGAGATTGTGCTGAATTTGCATTGATCGTTCTGGAGTAAAACGATGTTCCGAGCCATCAATACAAGATTTAAATGTCACACCATCTTCATCAATTTTAGCGAGTTTAGCGATTTTTTCTTCATCTTCAATTTTTTGTGTTCCTTCTTTGGTAAATTTTGACACCCCACCTTCACCAAAAGCGGCACCAAGCGAAAAAACTTGAAAGCCACCAGAATCGGTCATCATCGGTCCAGACCAATTCATAAATTTGTGTAAACCACCGGCTTTTTTAACCAATTCATCGCCCGGTTGCAAATAAAGATGGTAAGTATTTGAAAGCACTACTTGTGCGCCAAGACTATTGACCATTTCCGGCGTCAAAGCTTTGACAGTCGCTTTGGTCCCCACCGTCACAAAAGCTGGCGTCTCGATATCGCCGTGCGAAGTATGAATAATTCCCGCCCGCCCGAGCTTGCCCGGAATTTTTTTCTCAATTTTAAAATTAAAATCTGACATCAATTTTTTATTATAGATAGCGGTGGCCACCGGACTTTACGTCGGTGGCCTTTTCTAAAAACTATTACGCCTCTTCGCGAGGCTCTACCTCCTTGGGTCTGATCCGAATCCGTGATCGGCGTGATTCTAGATAATCTTCCGCTGGTCTGGCTCCGCCAGATGACAGCCCGGAAACTGCTGCCATTAGGTGCGGGCACAACCGTCGTAGCTCACAGACAGCACTTGTGATGGCATCAACTCCAGTAGCCTCGTAACTGAATCCTTTATTCCTTTTCATGTTCATTACTTTCTCCTTCCGTGAAGGTTGAGGTTAAATCCACTTAAATTTAAGCACAATTTAAGAATTCAAGCAATGCTATTTGACCAGGTTGGCTGGTTGCCCGCCAGAAAAAGCCTTGATGTTTTCGACAGTCGTATTCAAAATTCTCTGTAAGGCTTCCCATGTGTTGAAAGCGTTGTGTGGTGTGACCACGACATTTGGCATATCAACCAAAATATGATTTTGTAACACGGTCAGCAAGTCATGTTTTTGAGCGTGATTTTTATCGGTCAAAATATTAAGCTCGTCTTTGATCACTCCTTCTTCCTCCAGCACATCCAGACCGGCACCAGCGATCGTCCCATCTTTCAAACCAAGCAAAAGAGCATTAGTATCAACCAAGCCACCACGAGCGGTATTGATCAGATAAACACCTTTTTTCATTTTGGCGATTGTTTCGCTATTTATCAAATGATGATTTTCGGGGCAATACGGTACGTGCAAAGTTAAAATGTCAGCTTGCGTCAAAACTTCTTCTAATGACAAATATTCATAACCCATTTTCTGCCGATAGGTTTCGTCAGGAAATTTATCAAAAGCTACCACCTTCATATTGAAACCTTTGGCAATCTCAATGACATTTTTACCGATTTTCCCAGTACCCAAGACACCGATGGTTTTGCCATTCAAATCGAAGCCCCGCATTCCATCCAAACTAAAACTACCCGTTTCTTTGATGCGATCATAACTCTCAAAAATCTTACGCGACAAAGTCAGAATCAGCGCAAAAGTATATTCCGCCACAGTTTCCTCGCCATAAGACGGCACGCAAGAGACCACGACATTTCTTTTTTTACAGGCTTCGATATCAATATGATCATAACCAGTCGAACGTGTCGCGATCATTTTCAAATTTGGAAATTTAGCCAAAACGTTTTCGTTTATCACCGAATCAACAAAAACAGAAATTATATCAGCATCGGTTTCCGCCGGCCCTCCGTCGCCAAGGCTCTGGCGGGCAAGTATTTTTTCTTCCGATAAAATTCCATCAATAATTTTTACTTCACCCAAATCACCCGCTTTTTCTTCAAGATGCTTCTTCTCCCAATCTTCTAATTCAAAAAATGTTATTTTCATAATTTATAATTTAAAACCTATTAATATTTTAACCGCCCGTTATTTTTTTCTCCGCTTGTTCTACCAGACCAAGCGTCTTCATAATAACATCAGGATTGAGGGAAATACTAGAGATGCCGGCTCGGACGAGAAATTCAGTATATTCAGGATAGTCCGATGGCGCTTGACCACAAATACCGACATACTTGCCTTTGGCACGGCATTTTTCGATCACTTCAGAAATTTGTTTTTTGACCGCCGGATTATTTTCGTTGCCAATATGACTGACCAAGCCTGAATCCCGGTCAAGACCAAGGGTGAGCTGGGTCAGATCATTGGAACCAATCGACATTCCATCAAAAATTTTCAAAAATTCATCCGCCATCAGCACGTTTGATGGAATTTCGCACATCATATAAATTTTTAACTCACTATCTTTGTCGCGGTCAAGACCATTCTCACGCAAAACTTCGATGACGGCTTGCGCCTCTTCGATTGTCCGACAAAAGGGCACCATCGGCACGACATTGGTCAGACCTTTTTCTTCGCGCACTTTTTTAAAGGCTTGCACTTCAAGGGCAAAAGCATCTTTAAATTTTAAATCGTAATAACGTGACGCGCCACGCCAACCGAGCATCGGATTTTCTTCGTGCGGTTCATAATCTTCACCGCCAACCAAAGTGCTGTATTCGTTAGTTTTAAAATCGGAAAAACGAATGATAACTTCTTTTGGCCAAAACGCCGCCCCGATGGTTGCCACTCCCTCAACTAATTCATTAATATAATATTCTTTTTTATCTTTACCGCTATATTCTCTGGTCAGCTCATCAATTTGCTTGACCAATTTTTTTGATTTGGCATCTTTATTTTTTTTCAAACGTTCAAAGTTTAATAGCGCATTTGGATGAATTTTTATGTACGATGAAATAATAAATTCCAGCCGACCAAGCCCGACACCAGCCACCGGTAAATAATAATTTGCCATTGCTTCTTCAGGTGAACCAATATTGACCATCACTTTAGTATGAGTTTGCGGAATTTTGTCCAAACGATGTTCTAAAATTTCAAAAGCGAGTTTGTCTCGATAAATAATTCCGGTTTTACCAGTCGAACAATCCAGTGTAACTACATCACCGTTTTTTAAAAGCTTGGTCGCGCGAATCGCTCCGACAACACAAGGCACGCCAAGCTCACGTGAGATAATTGCCGAGTGGCTGGTTCGCCCGCCTTTTTCGGCGATAATACCACCAGCGGTTTTCATTATCGGACCCCAGTCTGGATCAGTGATTTCCGTTACCAAAATTTCACCTGGTTTAAACGAGCTGATTTGTTTAACATTTTTAATCAAGCGAACTTTACCAGAAACAATCTTTGTGCCCACCGCGATACCGCGTAAAATTTCTTCTTTGGTTGCCGTTTTGTCTAAACGATATTCTTGGTAAATATTTTTATCTTGATCCGCTAATCCAGTTTCTGGTATCGCTTCAACCACAAACAAACCGCCAGTCTTGCCGTCTTTTGCCCATTCAGCGTTCATCGGCTGATGTTTGCCGGCTTTTTTCGAAAAATATTTTTCTATCAACATTACCCAGGTCGCCAGTTGCACAACTTCGTCACTGGTCAGACAAAATTTATCTTGATCCGCTTTTGGCACTTTGACATAAACCGTACCTTTTTTGCCGTAAACCAATTTTTCTTCTTTTTGCCCAAGCGTTTTTGATAAAATTGCACCCAACCCTCTTTCCAGCGACGGTTTAAAAGCGACAAATTCGTCGGGGATCACTTGACCAGAAGTCACCATTTTACCTAAACCATACGAGCCGTTGATGACCACGACTTTGTCAAAACCAGTTTCCGTATCAAGCGAAAAAGCAATACCACTCGAGCCAAGATCACTCCGGACCATTTTTTGCACGCCGACTGCCAACAAAATATCAAACATTGAAAAACCCAGATTGACACGATAAGCAATCGCTCGATCGTTAAAAAGCGACACGTAACAATTTTTTATATCCTTTAAAATTTGCGCTTCGCCGGCAACATTCAAATAGGTTTCTTGTTGACCAACAAAAGATGCCGAGGTCAATTTATCCGAAATCATTGATGAACGGACAGCGACATCGACATCTTTGGTTTTGTAAATTTTTGATAATTCACGGTAAGCAGTGATGATATCAGCTACCATATCGGCTGGCAATTCTTCTTTTAAAATCATCTGACGAACAAGCTTGCCTCTTTTTTGCAAATCGGCAACTTTTTTGACGTTTAAATCAAATAAAACATCTTTAATTTTATCTTTCAGTTTCGTTCTCGCAAAAAAAGTCTCACAAGCGTGAGCGGTCAAGACAAACCCGTCTGGCACATTGATGCCAAGTTGAGATAAATTGTTAAACATTTCGCCGACGCCAGCGATTTTTCCACCGACTAGCGAAACGTCGGTGACCGCCACATCTTTAAACCATAAAATATAAGATTTGTTCTTATCCATATTTTTTATTATACAAGATATCGAAAAAACAAGAAATGCCGGGCGAGCCATTAC
>CAIRHC010000006.1 GCA_903878275.1 Candidatus Vogelbacteria bacterium
AAAAATAATTAATTATGAAAAAAATACTTATAGTAGAAGATGATGAGTTTTTGAGATCGCTCAATGCGAAAAGATTAGAGTCCGAAGGTTATCAAGTTTTAGTGGCAGTTGATGGTCAAGAAGCTTTGGATATTATTCCAAAAGAATTGCCAGAGCTGATTTTCTTGGATTTATTATTACCAAACGTTAATGGTTTTACGGTTTTAGAAAAAATTAAAGCTGACGAGGCAACTAAAAATATTCCTGTCGTTGTCTTTTCCAACCTTGGTCAAAAAGAAGATATCGACAAAGCCAGAGCTTTGGGTGCGTTGGATTATTTAATCAAAGCCAATTTCACTTTGGATGATGTGGCAACCAAGATCAAAGAAATCCTCAAATAATTTTTAAGTTTAAATACCAATGTCTTTAATAAGAGTCGGAGTATTAAGAGGTGGTTTAGGTCACGAATTTGAAGTGTCTTTAAAAACTGGTGCTTCGGTTCTGAAAAATTTACCACCAGAAAAATATCAGGCGAAAGACGTCCTTATTACCAAGGATGGTATTTGGCATTTGGAAGGGTTGCCGGTGTCCATGGAAAAAGTGATGGGTAATATCGACGTGGCATTCAATGCTTTGCACGGTCAATTTGGTGAAGACGGTCAAGTGCAAAATATTTTGGATTCGGCACAAATTCCTTACACCGGTTCTGGACAAGTGGCTTCATCGCTGGGAATGAACAAAGAGTTGACCAAAAATCTTTTTAAGTTGAATGGTATTAAGACACCGCAAGGTGTTTATCTCGACAAAGAGACGATCGATAGTATGGAAGTAGAGTCAATTGCTTACGATGTGTTTCGGAAAATTCCGCCACCGTGGATTATTAAGCCATCAAATAGTGGTTCGTCAGTCGGTTTGTTTTTAGCAAAAACTTATGATCAGCTGATCAAATCGATTGAAGCTTGTTTTCTGGTGAGTGATACCGTGCTGGTGGAAGAATTTATTCGTGGACGAGAAGCGACTTGCGGTGTTGTCGAAGGTCTGCGCAAGCAAGATCATTATCCGCTTTTGCCGATTGAGATCGTGAAGCCGGCTGGTGCGGATGTTTGGGATTATGAGAATAAATACAGCAAAGACCACGAAACTATTTGTCCTGGACGATTCAAGCAGGAAGAAAAGGATATTTTGCAAGATTTGGCGATTAAGGCTCACAAGTTGCTCGGTCTTCGGCATTATTCGCGTTCCGATTTTATTTTGTCTCCGCGTGGAATTTATACTTTAGAAACGAACACTCTGCCGGGCTTGACCGAAGACTCGTTGGTGCCGAAATCTTTGAAAGCGCTAGGCGTTTCTTATTCCGAATTTTTGGATCACGTGCTAAGCTTGGCTTTGTCTAAGAAATAATTTTGGGTTACTAGTTAAATTTGATAATTTATTGATGAATTTTAAAACCATATTGGTGGTGCTTTTTTTGTTGTTTGTTCCGATTTTTTGTTTGGGTGAATCAGTCGCTGGCGTGCCGGTTTTGATGTATCACAAAATTGTCAAAGAGGAAAAAGTGCCGGCGGGCAATTGTTGTGTTTTGCCGGAAAAAGATTTTGTTGCGCAAATTGATTATCTTAAAAGCCAAGGTTATCAGACAATCAACACCACCCAGCTCTATAATTATGTGACTAAAAACGCCCCGATTCCGATGAAGTCAGTAATGCTTACCTTTGACGATACCAATATTTCAGATTACGAAACCGCTTTTCCGCTTCTAAAAAAGTACGGTTACACAGGTGTGTTTTTTACTATTACCGATAGAATGATCAAAAATGCCAGCACGACCGAAAAAATAACCGAAATGCATCGAGCGGGAATGGACATCGAGTCACACACCGTCAATCATTATTACCTCGGTGGTGGACGGTTTTCGCACGGGATTCGTTCGCTGGTTGCTTCGGTGTTTTTGGCGGACAAGGAACTTTGGGATTCTCGGCAATACTTAGAAAAGATTTTAAATAAAAAAATAAAATTTCTCGCGTGGCCGGGTGATTCGTACAATAAAAAAATGATCGAGTTGGCACAAGAAGACGGTTATCAGGGGTTATTTATGGCGAAACCAGCTTATACTAAAAATATTTTTGATAAAGGTGTCTATAATAATCGAAGTTTTTTTAATGTTTATCCAGCGGATCCGTTGCATCTTAAAAGGATAAACATGGATACGAGTGTGACCTTTGAAATGTTTAAAAATTTGCTTTTGACCGGATATTTAGAATATTAAAATTAAAACCCTTCCCGCGGAACTTGTCCGGGAAAGGGTTTGCCTGCTTGTTAGCTGTGATTGATCACAGCCCTCGAACTCTTACGGGGTCTAGATTCGAGGGGAGATGGTGCATTGTCCAATATAGGGCAGAAAAAACGATATTCGCCCATCGCCGAGGTCGTGTGGGAACTCGACCTCTTTATTGACGACGTAGTGGAACTCCATTGGGCACTTTTCCCATTCGCAGTTGGGGTCTAAAAAAGCATGCCATGGCGAAATGAATTTCACCAGTTTGGCATCTTCCTGGATATCACGAATAGGACCCCGAAAGAGCGTTCCACATTCTCTAGAACTAATGTCGCCGCCAATAAGATCTTTCCGCGCCAGAACCTCTTGCCATGTTACTTGTCTCATTTTTCTCCTTCGTTTGTTTTTTTGTTGGGAACGCGCAATCAAACCTCATAGTTTGATTTTTTCTTCCTTATTTATAACATAATTAAGCAAAAAGTAAAGCCCTTGCTTCGTGATGAATCAAGGGCGACTAATCTGGCTTAACCAATTTTCGTCTCATTTTTTCGATGAGTCGGCAAGTGTGATAGCCGGTCAGGACAAAGAGGCAAAAATTGATGATGGCGGTACTGATGAATTGCGTCCAATTGGCATGGGCGATGGTCAACCCAAGGCAATACGAGCTAGTCGCATAAATCGTGAACGAAGTCGTATCAACAAACAAAACTTGGTGTCGATTGTGACGATCGACCTGACATAGGCGATAGATGTGATCTCTGGTCACGCCGTAGAAAAATGACAGGACTAAATCCAAAATACCGCTCGATAGGCGAGTGGTGCCAATCTGCAAGACCGACAAACCAAACCACAGTTCGGCACTGATGCCGATCGATGCCCGGATCAAGCCCATCATATTGACCGCCAAGCTATCGACAAAACACTTCCAAAAAAAACGCTTGATTCTTTTTAGCACAAAGACCTCCTTTCTTTCTGCTCTTAATTAAATCAGATTTTAGGTTTTTAAGCGAGAAATAAGACAATTGGATTTTTTCTGTGGATAAAAGCCGTGGTTTTTATAAAGGTATCATACTATAATATAATTATGCCAAGTAACCAAATTTTTAAAGCAGTTTATTTTGCGGATTACAAAGAGATTGGGCATGGATCAAAAGGTGTTGTGTTAGCTTTTGGTGAACGAAATGCTGATCTTTATAAAAGAATTTCCAATCTTGGGAGTAATGAATTGCGTGACTTGCTCGGGACAAATTCTTATCTTGAATTAGAACAACGTGCCCAGCAAGAAGGTTTACCGATAAATACCTACTGTCTTTGGTATTTACGAAAAAATTTAAGTGTCGAAAAGACAAAAGCAAAAATAAAAAGTGAGAAAAGTACAACTTCTGATTTTATTAATAGGGTTATAGAGGGGGATTGTTTGGAAGTGATGAAAAAAATTCCTGAAAAATCAATCGATATGATTTTGTGCGATCTTCCCTACGGAACAACTCAAAATAATTGGGATAGCGTGATTCCGATGGATCAACTGTGGAATCAATATGAGAGAATTATAAAAGATAGGGGGGCGATAGTCCTTACTGGTCAAGGACTATTTACTGCGAGTTTAATGTTATCTAATCCTAGATTATTTAAATATAAAATAACTTGGATAAAATCAAAACCAACCAATTTTTTAAATGCTAAAAAACAGCCGTTACGAAAGCACGAGGACATCTGTATTTTTTATAAAAATCAACCTATCTATAACCCCCAGATGAGTTTTGGAGAGCCTTACAATAAGGGTTTTAGAAAAGATCAATTTACTGGAAGTTACGGTGAATTTAAGACGGTCGAGGTCAAAAGCAATGGTGAACGGTACCCGACTGACGTTGTCTATTTTAAAACAGCAGAAAGTGACGGAGAAGTTTATCACCCCACTCAAAAACCAGTTGAGCTCGGTCGCTACCTCATCAGAACTTTTACAAATGAAGGCGATGTTGTCTTAGACAACACTTGTGGAAGTGGAAGCTTTCTTGTCTCGGCGGTTTTAGAAGGAAGAAAATTTATAGGAATAGAGAAAAATAATGATGTTTTTCTCTTTAAAAAACATAAAGTTGACTACGTAGATATTTCTAATCGGCGAATTAAAGAGGCTGAAAAGCAGTATTTGGCAGAAAGTAGGAAATTGTCACTTTTTTAGATCCCGTCGTAAGGCTCTTCTTGTAGAACTTTTTGTGCCTCTTCAATTTCTCTGTCGGTCAAGATGCCTTTTCCCTCAAGCCATCTCAATAAATGAAAATATTGATTGGAGTGCAATATTGGCTTTACTATTTTAGTTACCCCGGTTTCTTTTTGGACAAAAGTCAGGTGCTTTTCCGAAAGTATGCCTCGACCAATGAGGTCGTAGGTAATTCTCACCGCATCAACAGAAGTTAAATTTAAATCTCCTTTATGAACCTTATCCTTTTCAACGTCTGAAGTCTCAATGCTCAATAAATCGGTAATCGAGTCTAATCCATTAAGATTGCGGTTGTAGTATTCAATCTCTTGTCCGCGATAGGTAAACCATGTTCGCCCCTGTTCGGTCAAGGAGCCTCGTGGGAGATAGACTCCTTCGTTGATAACTCGCTCTTTCGATACCCAGCCACAAATATAGAGTATCCATTTCTTTTGTCTTTTTGTTCCCGGGAGCTCTCTTTTGCTCGGTGTTTCGAGGTGTGTCATCAGATAAACGTCCGCGTCTAACCTCTCGTCATACATTTGGCGGGCGAAGAAGTTGTGCTTTGCTTCTCGTATAATTCCATCACTACTTTCATATTCTTCTCTAAAGGGTAACGCTCCTCCGCGACACTTAACATCCACTTTTATTCCGGAAGGTAATAAAATATCATATCCTAGCGGGTGGTTTTCGGGGTTTATTTCCGGCATACCTAGTTTGTTTCTGATAACCATTTCTGCAAGGGCACCAAACCCCTGTTCCTCTGAACTTCCTCTCTCTGCTCCTGTTCTATTTTGATTTGCCGCGATATAGTCTGCCGCTTTTTGTCTTAAACTAAAACCAAGCTCATCGGTAAGTTTTATAACAATGGGTTGTGGATGTTTGTATTTGTACATAGTTGCGAAAACAAGTTTCTCTTGGTGGACTCCAGCATAACATTCTGGAACCGTTTTGTCTTTGATTGTGCACACTTAGCTCAGATTCTCAGAACAGCTGAAATAGAAATAACATAACGACTATTATTGCCAATTTGGGATTGGCCAGATTCAAATCTAAAGGACTTAACTGCTCCTGCAACTACTATTTCCGATTTACCAGAAAATTAACTAGGATTAGTAACCCCTATTGGTTATAAAAAATTTTTGTAAAAAATTGGCGAACTCTTTGTTTTTTTATTGATTAAAATAGTGTATTATTAAGGTAAATAATTAAATAATAAAAATGATTAAACTTTCACTAGAATATTCAAAAGAATTTGAACTAGAGAGAATTGAGAGTACTATCAACAGGCTTGATTGGTATTTGAGCAATAAATATAGCTTGAGCTCTTTATCTTTTCCTAAAAATCTTGATATTGATAAACTTAAAGATATCTCTAAGGAAGAATTAGTTGAAGCGGTTGGGGAAGAATATGACGAAGCTAGATTCATCTCTAATGTTGAGTCAATTGGGCAAATGTATGAAAAATATGAGATTAAGCTGGAAGATTTTATTAAGAGTCTTAATTTGCCAGTTATCCCAGATATTAAAGTTTTTTTAACTAATTATGGCATTGGGGGTAGTTATCATTTACCTAATGAGATAATAGTAAACGTCAACCGTTTTTTCAGTATCGGATTAATAAGGAATATCCTGCATGAAATAATCCACCTTCACATTCAGCACCTAATTGACCAATACAAAATCAGTCAGTGGGACAAAGAAACTGTTGTTAACCTATTGTTTGAAAAAGCTTTTCCTGAGATTTATAAGGAACCAAATATTCCAGTAGATACCGCAAAAGCAAAGAAGGTATTTGAAGAAAACTTTCCAAATATTCAAAAGATTATCTCCCTGATCAATGAATTGCCACCTAAAACTTAAAACCCTTTCAAGAAACATTTAATTTGCTTTATTTTAAGTTAGATATTTACTATAATGACCACAACAGTATGGAAAAAATATCTCAAATTGAGTCGGATGAGCACTTGTTAGATCAACAATGAAAAATAAAACTCAATTAATAGACGATTTCAAAAAAGTGAAAGATAACCTTGGTAAAAGTGTCGATGAGGGGGTAATTGTCTGTGTCTATTATCTAAATAAATTAGGCTTTCCCACGACTCAATCTTGCGAGGGGCATGTACGACAGCATGGTTATCCTTTTGCTTGGGTAGAAATATGTTCGGATGTAGAAAATAGTATAAAAAATGACAAAGAATCGGCCACTTTTATTGCAGAAAATGAAACTAGGAACAAACTTAAAGAATTAGAAAAGACTGTAAATTTTAAGTTCGATGCTTTTGAAAAAAAATATGGGGATTGGATAAAAATATATAACGAGAAACTAAAGGAGCATCAGTTATATAAAGAGTATCAAGATGAGAAAAGAAAAATGGAAGAAGCCTTTAGTGGAACAAAAGAAAAAGCTAGAGATTTAGTTATAGAGTTTTGTCACTTTTCAAATATTGAGACCTCAGAACTTTCTTTTCAAAAAGCAAGCAGCAGGATAAGAATAAACTTTTGTTCCGATGAAATAAGGGACAAATACAATCAAAAGGGTACTAAGGCAAGTTTTGTAAATTACAACCGCACTGAAATAAAGAAGAACTCTGATGGCCTCGTCTCCCAGTTTGAAATTTTCCTGCAAAATAAATATGAAAAAACTAGTTTTTAACCCCCATTGGCAATCAGGATCCGGCGTGAGCGAAAATTATCAAAATTGGAGAAGAATTGTTATACTAATCCTATGAAATTTGAAACGACGCCTTTAAGTGTTAACGAGCAGTCAGAGGCAAAAAGAGTCGAACAGGAGAAGAAGCTACAAGATATTCGTGAGGTTATTGAAAAAACCACTGATGCTATCGAGCATCCAATTGAAGCAGGCATAAAAGATAGCGTAATTCTTCTTAGTGCTTTTGGTTTGCGCACCTCTCAATCGTGCGGAGGTCATCCTGATGAACCTCGCAGTGAGGAACGGGCTCCTGCTAGAGCCCCATGGGTCGAAATTTACCCTAAAGAGCCTGATCAAGAGGCCTGGTATGAAAATGAGGAACTTCGGAAAGAAGTTGAGGCTGAGAGTCTTGGATATCGAACAAAAGCCCTAAATTTGTTCGCCGAATTTTATCAAGACCGGGCAGTGCCTAATGAAGTGAGGCTTGGGCTTAGTCCGATTGCTTATGGATTTAGAATACAGAGTAACGGGTTAGATAGTCTAGAGAGTTTACCTGATCAACAACAAACAGAAAAAGGACAATTGTACAAAAAAGAAATGGAAGATTTTACTGAGTTCTTAAAGAAAAAGTTCTTAGCGTAGTTTTATTATTAGTATTATTAACTAAATGATAAAGTAAATTTATGAAAAAAATAATTGCTAAGATAAGTCGCGTCTTGTTAGATGGTCACAGGCAAGAATTAGGAGAGTTCGCTTTTCTTGATGACGAATATTTTAATTTATATCACGGAGTGGTTAGTAGCTCTGGCCTTGCTGAGGGTTCTTTTATGCCTTGGTTAGGATTTAAGATCCAATTAAAAGAGGATAATGTTGTTATTAAGAAACTTTTACCACCCGAAGAAAATGAGTGCCATGTCGAAGTCGGCCAAACTTGCGCCTTCGATTTTAACAATGTCGGTAAATATGAAGTAAATATTGTTTCTGTCGAGTAAGGACATGGTGTATAAAAATTATGACCATATTGGATGTTTACAAGAAAATTAAAGAATACCAAACTAAGCAAAATATCGAATCAGTCGCTCAGACAAGCGTTGTTTCTCCGTTATTTCCGGGTCAATTTAATTATTGTTTAGACGAGCTTCACATTTATCGTAAGTATGGGGATTTTATCAGTGTCGGAGAGGAACACTTTCAAAAGATTCAGCCCGCAATTCGACTAGCTGATTTCGATTATTTCTTTCAAAAGAGTAACCAAGACGGATATCATCTTGCGTCTTTCACGATTGCAACAATCAACGGTGGTCATATTGTCGATAAAGATGAGTCTTTGCAGTATTATCGTCGTTCTGTCGAAGGAATTCTAGATTTTTTGGTTAATTTTATTGGCTTGGACAGGAAAAGAATAAAATTTAGTTATTATTCTGGTGGCGCAACTGGTAAAGAAATTGAGGCTAGTCGCAAAAAAGAGAATCAATTGTTAAAAGTCGAGACAGATAAAATTATACCGCCTGACGATTTTCACAAAATCCTTTTCGATATTGGCCTAGATAAAGATCAATTAATTCCAGATAACAAACGAGATAATTTTCTCACTACAAATTGGGACGTGACAAAGGCCCCGTGGGGGTATCGAAATGAAATCTTTTATGTTTTAGATAACGGTTATTTGCTTGATATCGCGACTATCGAACGAATGGTTTTTGAGCCAATTATCGAGTCTCGTGACGGAATTAATTATGTCGTGGATATAAAATCTTGGGATAAGAATCTGATTATTAATGCTTGTGGTATTGAGCGTCTAGCCTTAGCGTCTCAGTCTAATCTCGAGAGCATTTTTGATTTAAATGAGTTCAAGTTTTTTAATAATTCTCTATTGGAGGTTGAAAGTGCCAGAGTTCTTCATCGTGTTTTCACCGATGATAAATGGGATAATATCAGGAGTAAACAACGACGCGAAAAGTTAAACAAATTGACTCGAATCTTGTCTGATCTGGACATTGACAAGATAAGGAAAATTATGGAGACTAATGCTACTATTTATTCAAGCATTTTCCCAGAATTGGCAAATGGTATAGAATTGGCGATTGGCGAGATATCAAACTATCGAAGTAATCGAAGGGATTTAAGCCAAATTTTGAGGCAAGAAAAACGAAATCGTATTAGAGAAAAGAGAAAATTTAACATGGGGGTATAGCTCAGAAGAGAGCGCTTGCCTTATACGCAAGAGGGCGGAGGATCAAGTCCTTCTACCCCCACCGGGTAAACAATAAAGAGAGGTCTTGTTACATTACTTAATTATGGTAATATAAACATTATATTATTAGTGCTTTTTGAGCTCTAAATTAGACATATGGAAGATTTTGGAGAAAAAAATAGGGAAATTTCGCCTCAGGAAGTGGCTTGGGGTCGATTTTGGAATGAATTCGACGAGTTAACTAAGTCAGTTCGAATGAAGATATTAAGCCTTCAAGATCCACAAAAACGTGACCAGTATTTTAGAAGAATAGATGACAAAATAAGACAGGCCGCTTCTTCTGTAACAAACCCTAGCGAATATTTGTCTTATCATCGGGCTTTGGCAGGCGGAACATCTTTTGCTAAATCGCCTAAAACTGATTTTGAAGGTGAAAATTCTTTGACTCAATTCTACCGGGACCTTTTGGAAGAATTGAACAGTATATCGTAAATAATTTTGAGTTTGGTTTAAATATGGTTAAATTATCTAAAAAATTTAAGAAAGTGGTTGTTTTAGATACCGTGATTTTCTACCCAGAACATCGAGTTATTTTGGGCTCTATCGCAGAAGAGGTATTAGAGTATCCAACTAGTTTGCCTGAGGGATTGGAGCGTCAATATGAGGAAAATCCTGAGCTTTTTCTTAATAAAAAATGTTACACCCAAATTGCGGTGGATAATGTGCCCTTACAATTGTTGATGGATCGTGTTGAAGGAGCCGATGTTATTGTTAGTTGTTGGACCGATATCCCAGATGAAATTTTAAAACTTAATCCTAACCTGAAGCTGGTTATTTTTTGGACTCATGAAAAAGAGCATCGAATTAACTTGCAATTGGCCAAAGAATTGGGGATCGTTGTCGCTAATATCCCAGATTACGGGACCGACGCTGTTGCTGAAGTGGTTTTTGCGGGGCTCTGGGAACTGCTAAAAAGAAACTTCCCTCCCGATGGCGGCGCGAACGGTAAAGATCAAACAATGCATGCGATTATGGCCGATGTCTTTTCAAAATTCCGAAAATTGGAAGGCAACGAAAAGTATACTCGAGCCGGAAAATTTATACATCATTTTCATAAGATAGGAATGGTCAAATTTGATTTTTCGCAGAAAAATTTAGACGATCTTATCCCCGAAAGATTAATTGAATATAAGCGCGTTGGCTTATTGAACCTAAAAAACACTGATGGCACAATTAAGGCGTTAACCGCTTTTAATGTTATTTGCCAGGAATATTGTTTAAAAGATTCTTCTTTGGCGACTTATTATAAATTTTTAGCAGAAAATGACTTAATCTATTATGATTCCCGCGAGATTGATGAAGGAGAAATAAAAAAAGCTGAGGCATTATTTGCTGGAAAAATATTTGACGTAAACGGGTTGCCATCAGCTGATTATCTTATTACTGGTAAAATATTTGGAATAGTTGGCTTGGGAAGGATTGGTATTAAGGTCGCCAGGATTGCCAAGAATCTGGGGTTCGATGTTGTCTATTATTCAAAGACAAGAAAACAAGACCTAGAAAGAGAGTTGGGAATTAGATATTTTGACCTTGCTGAGCTAGCAAAGGTTAGCGATATCGTTTCAATCCATGTGTCTGCCCATCGAGCCGAGAACTTATTTGACGGACAGCTAATTAAGTCAATGAAGCCTGGGGTTTTGTTTATTAATTCGGCTGATGGTAATGCGATAGACCAGAAAGTTTTAGTTGAAAGAATGGTCAAAGGAGAAGTCTTAGCTTATCTTGATGTTTATCCTGGTTTACCACGAAAAGACATTTTGGGATTGGCCATTGAGGATAAAACTGATTGGAAAATTCACAAACTTTTGCCCCATTGCGTTTTTGCCTACCGGGCCGGTTGGAAGACTCAAGAATCAATAAGGGTTAAAACTTATAAGCTTCTTGGCGAGATGATAGATTTTTTAATGAATAAAAAGGATGAGTATATGTCACCCGAAGAATTATAGTTTTGGTCAATGGAATTAAGAATATGTCAGATCAAGAAAAAATAACTCGTAAAAAATTTAATAATCTTAAAAAATATTACGATGTTAGTTGGGATAGTGCTGGCCACACTCTTCATGTGGGGCTTTTCAATAATCTTGACTTGAGCTTAGAAGAATCCTATCAAAGGGCGACAGATTATTTACATCAAAGATTGACTTCGGTTTCTCCGATTGATAGTGATTCTAAAATTCTTGATGTTGGTTGTGGAACAGGGAGAACACTCATTGAATTGTGCCTTAAATATGGTGGTAGTGGGGTAGGGGTTGATCTTAGCGATGAACAAATCGAGGACGCGAAACAATATCTTAAAAATCTTAATATAAAATTAAAAAAGGAGAATAGGCCGTTAGTTAAAATCCGATTTATTAGGGGTAGTGGTAGCGAATTAGAAAGAATTTTACCAAAAAGCGAGCAATTTACTCATGTTGTTAGCCAAGACGCTCTTTTTTTAGTAGTAAATAAACAGTCTCTTTTCAATAATCTTTTTAGGCTTTTAAAGCCAGGGGGCGCTATCGCAATTGCCGATTTTTTGTCTGAGAACAAACAAGAGAACTTAACTTCGAGAGAGCAAGAACTAATATATAAGTTAGTAAACTGGAATGAGGGGCTATCCTTTACTGATTACAAAAAAATCTTAGGCATTGTAGGATTTAAAACCATTAAGGCTGAATGTTATAGCGAAGACATGATAAAGACCTATTCTCTGCTAGCTGATCGAATGAAAGATTTTGAAAAGCAAGAAGATAAAACCTTTTCTGAGCTAAAAGATCGTTATCAAAATATCGTCTCGGCTGTTAAGGGCGAGAAAATGGGGTGGGCAATGTTTTTTGCCCAAAAACCTAATAGACCTCAGGTTTTGATGACGGGGACTAAAGAAAAATCTATTTCACGATATCTTGGCAATGTCTTACACAGCCTTGGTTGGGAAGTCTGGCTTTATAGTCGAAACGGAAAAAAGAAAGATTCTAAATATTGGCACGAAAGAAGTTGCGACATTTCTTCCAAGAAGAGTATCGATAGATTACTCATTGAAATTAAAGATTTAGATTTGGTAATGATGCTGGCTGATTCTGGCACTGGCCATGGGACACTCGAAGAACTGGGTGAGCCAGAAGTTAAAAACTTTATTTCTGCTAAATTAACGGGCAGTATTCTTCTTAATAAGGCGCTGGCTACTAGGTATTCTTTTCGAGAAGAGCCCATCAAACTAGTCTGGTGCGCCGGGAAGCCGTCAAAAAAACCAAAACACCTTATTCTTTACAGTATGGTTAATTCAGGGTTAGCTTCGTATGTTGAAGAAGTTAATGATCACTATGCCAATATTTTCGAGGCTTATTATCTACCGACGACTCTTATCTCTCCCTCGACTTTAGGTGATGAATACATAGCAAAAAATGGCCCCGAAGCAAAGAAGATGGCTGAACACCCACAAAAAATAGTAGACCAAGTGTTAGCTATTCTTGATAATAAAATTAAACCGGGAATGATCGAGGCGAAGACAAAAATTTTATAGTCACTTAGAATACCGTAGTGCTATCGCGGTAACCACTTATCTTAAAGCAAAGAGGATGGGGAGAGGAAGTAATTTAGAGAGCTTAGATCGCTTAAACATCGTCTTTATCGTCAGTAGCGTCTTTTTATGGACGATAACGGCGGTAAAGACGCTAAGTTGGTAACTTAATCGACGGTCAGAAATTATTTTTTCAGCGCCAGAGCGGGCGTGGCTTCCCCAATCTTTTACGGATAACTCCACAAAAAGCTCACCAGCATAATTCTTCCCAGCATCAAAATACTATGACCTCGTCAAAAAACTAAGTGATCAGTGTGCTTTAATCGCTTGAACCTCTTCCCAGATCTTCATTGTATCTTTCACATAGTCTACCATTCCAGCTCTGGCCGCCATTTTAAGAAGCGAACAATAGCGTCGAGTATAACTACCGGCATACCAGATTCGGTTAATAGCTTCCCGCTTGTCCATGACTTTAGCTTTACGGCTTAGTTGGTAGATATACTGGCCATAAGGCGATTGTCGATTGATTGTGGTTAAGCCATAAGTAAAATGCTGTTGGCATTTAAACCCTCTGGCTTCTGGCGATAGATAGAGCTTATCGCATCGACGCAAGCAGTCAGGACATTCGAAGTAGTACCTTGTCCCAGCAAAAGGTGTTCCTAGTGTCAGCAAACTTATTTTTTGTGGTTCACGATTAGGAGCGCCAAGAGTTACGACTGGCTCTCCGTTTTCCATTTCTAACCAATAATTCACAGTTAGCTCATTTTTGCCGTTTAAAAGGGTTAGCTGATCGTCGATAATAGCACCGCTAGCGTTCCCACAGCGAGCTATTGAGCGTTTTAACGCTGAGGCTGATAGTTGGTAGCACTCTTCAATTAAAGATGATCTAGTCATCCTTAAATATTAACATAAGTCCTAAGCAAAAATCGTTATCCACCATCAAGAGCTTGACTTTTGAGTTTGATATCTGCTAAACTTTCCTTATCACGCCCCCCGGAGAAATCTGGGGGGATACTGTTTTCTACCGAAAACTCCTGCTTTAATCGTTTTACGCTACAAAGAAAGAGAGCGTAACCTTTCCCGTTTTTCTTTAATTCTTCTTGAAGCGGTTCATACTCTTTGCCTTTGTGTCCAGGGGCAAAAACAACTATCACTTTTTTACCTTTTTTAATTAGGTCTTCAGCCAAAGCGGCAAAATCACCATCGCCACTAAACAGAATAATTTGCTCGAATTTATCGCTAAGATTAAACGCATCACGAGTAATCTCAACATCAAAGTCGCATTTTCTTTTTAAGACTGGCACCGAGAGATTTTTTTGCAAATTATCGATATTGATATTAAGTTTCTTCAACTCCTCATCAAGCTCCTCGATTAGTTCATATGCTTCATTAAAATCGGGTTCTTCAACTCCAAGACGAAGCTCAATTTTATTTCTCAACTCATAAAGTTTGGTCGCTATTTGGGAGTTAGTTTTTTTCTCGTTATCCAAAGCCTCAAATAACTCTTTTACTAATTTTTTAAAATAAGTCAGCTTGTTAAGCTCTACCGGCACCCACTTGATCTCTTTGGCAACAGGAGTAAAACCAATAGTAATGACCTTTTCTTTTAATTCTAACGACCACTTTTTATCAGGGTCAACGCCTAAATAAAACCGCTTATCGAAGATTTGGGGATAACTTGATAGATAATTAAAGAGTTTCTGTGGATCAATTGCCCAATTCAAGCTATTAGACCAGCCGTGGACATTAGACCAATCAATAATTACAAGGGTTTTACCGCGCAATCCAAATTTAAATTTTTCTTCAACTTGCTTAATCATGCTATTTCAATAGGGTAACGGGGCGAGTAATGCTCCAGGGTTAATTCAGCTTGATTGATTCGGTTTAAAGTGAATCGTCTAATCCCGTCTTTGTCTTTATCCCAAGCAAATAACGCTTCCATCTCTCCATCGCCCATAAAACTATATGGCTCAACATACCTCCAGCCCTCACTAGAGCCGTCTTTTTCAGTATAAATAATTCGAAGAATTCTCTTTTCTCGTGCCGACTGTTTAATTGTATCTAAGATGTTACCCATAATTAAGTTAGTTTTCTACTTGCCAAGTATAAAGCCTTTTATTAATTTTTACAAAATTTTTATCTATCCCAGAGGGTGGTAAAACTAGGCCGTTTCTCATAGAAATTAAAAATAGTAGTCCCGCCCGCAGATGGCATGGTATCGGTATGGTACCAGCCAAATCTAGGGATGTTAAACGAACAACTCCCCCCTACACTCCTTACCATAGTAGCCAAACAATAAAAACTATATTTATGAAGTAATTAAATAAATTAGTAATTTTATTGGTCGATAGTTATTTCACCTCTTACCTTGCTCTAGTCCAGTGAGGCTTTTTAGTCATTAATTAAAATTAAATTATGAGTGATACTTTAACAATTAGAACGAATTACTCTGGCTCTGAACACACACGAGACGATGTCCACCGCCAGATCCTTGAGCGTTTTGGTCCTGAATTAGCCAAAGAATATGACCCGTATATCAACTGCATGACTCTGCCTCAGTGGTCGTCTAGGGGGTACCGAGTCAAGCCCGGCCAGAAGTCGCTTCGATCGATAGTTATGATTGAGAAGAAAGACAAGAACGGAGAAGTTATCAGTAGCTTTCCGCGTAACATTTTTTTGTTTTTTTATCCACAGGTTAAACGCTTGCCGAATTATGGAAACAATTAGTCGTGAAGGCGTTAAAATTAGCAATATCTTCAACTCGATTGAGAATTTTAAGCGTGGAGTTAACTTGATGCTCCTCCAACGTCGTTATGTCATCGAAAAAATTCTTCCAGCCCTTAAGGAAGGGCGAGATTTTCATGTGATTAAAGGAAAGAAAGTCTTAAGCAAAGCGGGCGGAGAATTGGTAACGCAAATTTTCTCTCTCACCTCAAAGTTCGAAAAAGATAGTGAGACGTTATCTTCATTCACCAACGCCAAAGATATTATTGCTTTCAAGTGTATGCTTTTCCGTCCAGACGGCAGTCTCGCAGGAGAAGGTCGCGGGAGCGCTTCGTTATCAACCAACGGCAACGATCCCAACAAAACAATTAAGATGGCTGAAAAATCTTCATTTTTGTCGGCTGTAATACGTAGTACAAATATGAGCGCTTGGTTTACGATGGATTTGGACGAATCGCCAGAGTTCCGTGAGCAGGTGGTGCAGACGGTTAAAGAAGTTGAACCAGTTAGAACAGATGGTCCCTTGATGGCAACTGACCGCCAGCTCTCATATTTGAGAGAGTTGATCCATTCCAATCTCTCCGATGAGGACCAGCGCGAAAACGCCTTAAACTCTCTTGAGACCGTCTCTCGATATGAAGCCAGTGAGATGATCTCGTCTTTTGTTGGGGCAAGATAGGTCAAAGAACAACTTTTCGTCGTTATCGAGTGCGTTGGAATAGAGATGCTAATTTATAGCTGGGACATATTCTAAGATATCACGGCTGGTTAGCCTAAGAGTATGCGAGAATAGCCACTGCCAAATCTTTGGCCATACTCCAACGTGCTTAATAGCGACGAAGATTAAAATAGCACTACCCTTAATTTGGGTGGTGCTATTTTTTTGGTCCTTTAATTTAGGACCGAGAAGTTATACTATTAAGCCTATGACAAGGATGAGATTGCTTCACACTAAAATTAACACCGTTACTGACGCCAAGACAGCTTATCGAAAATTCTTTTTACGAGAACTTCTAACCTTTTTTATAGAGAAAAGAAGCCAAGTCTTGGCTGATGATGATTTTTCTTTTTCCACTGGTGAATTTAAGAATTATCTCAAGGTTATCAATAAGACCGCTTATTTTATAAACGAAGTGACCGACGAAAATATAAAAGACGTTTTGGCCGTTTGTAAAAAATCGTCAGTTAGAGATCATCTCCTCCACATTCCCGTTCCGCCACTACCCCTACTCGACTACACTCCAAAAAGAAACCACATTTTTGAAATTAAAAACTGTTTTACCGAATACCTAGTTAATTTTCTTCGTTTTCTTGATACCTCCTTAAATCTTGGTGATTGGAAAGATGGAGCTTCTCGCAATTGTTCAAAATTTAATAAAAGTTGCTTTGACCAGACGCAAGACCATAAGCTAATCTTTTTGAATAAAACAACCGAAACATCTCTAAGCAAGAAAAAGGAGAGCCCCGTTTTTAATCACCTAAAACGAAATTTTAAGGTGTTTTGTCCTTGGGAAGAAATCTATGAGACGATAATCGGAGAAGCCGGAATGATGAGGGGTTCAATTGAGTCAGAAGACAAAGGCAAAGCGGGCAAACCAGGCTATGTTAGTGATGCCGTAGATAAGCTAAGAGAGAAGCTTTGCCACCTTAGCGGGTATCCTGAAGTGATAGAAACATCTAAAAAAGGAGGCGAAACCAGCTTTAGGCTCACATATTGAGGAAGTTATCCACAGTTTGAGAAGGTGACAAAAACACCCTTTTTCACCTAAAGTTCCCCGTGAAAATAGCTAGGAAATAAGCTTTTAACCAAAATTAAAGGCTTATTTTTTGTCTCATTTTAATTTCACGGGGAAGTATTTTTAGGCTAATTTTTCAAAGTTTAGGGACGAGAAGGGCTATATTGTTAGCCCTATTTTAGTTGCTTGACGAAAAAGAAGAATAGGTAGTAGAAGGTCTGATGCAATTATCAGAAAAAAATATTCTCGAGCTTCAGACTCTTTACCTCGGTCGATTAGGTGAGAGTCTTCGTCGTGAGCCGGCCATCAAAGAAGGCCTAAAGCTCATGCGACTGATCGAGATTAAGGTAATTGCCAGATTATCAGAAGCTAATTATTAAGCTAAATAAATTAATATGAATGCTCCAATTGTTCAGTCTGTCGCCGATCTCTCACCCAACACCTCTGTTGAATCACCAGATCAAGTGGTGATCAAAGAGGCCGTTGAGGTCACCGTTGAAGAGGCGACAGACGAAACGTGGCAGGACTACCGTGATTGTGCGGACTACTGCTATTACGGTGAACGCTGTCGCCGTTACCAACACAGACAGTTCTAAATCTCTGCTGAGTTAGAGGTGACGATGCCCTGACCTCGCCACCTCATAACTCACGCATCATTAATAACAAGTTAAGTATAAATAAAATATGGAAAATTTGAAAGAGGGTAGAAGATACCCCTACGCTGAAGCTTACGCTATCGCTCTAGATGTCTTAGAACAATTACGTCCCCATTGTTTTCGCATTGAAATTGCCGGTAGTCTTCGCCGGAAGAAGGCCGAAATTGGCGATGTCGAAATTGTTGCCATACCAAAGCCCTATTCAACTGACCCCGTGGAGACTGGTCTCGCTAGTATTGTTAACCGGTGGCCAAAGGTCAGAGGGGAACTTGAGTACAACAAAACAAAATCTACTCAGCGAATCCTGCCTAGTGGCATCAAGCTGGATCTATTTCTGGCCACTGAACAAAACTGGGGCCACATCTTGGCCATTCGCACCGGCTCTGCCGACTATAGTCACAAAGTTTTAGCTTGCGGTTGGGTCCGACGAGGCTTCAAAAGTGATGGAGGAATTCTCTTCCGTAATGGCAAGAGACACGAGATTCACGAGGAGGAAGATCTCTTCAAACTGATTGGTCTGCCGTATGTCAGACCGGAAGACCGCAACTTATAACCCCCCCCGTTAGAATTAACAGTACCTAATAATCAAATAATTATCATGAGAAATATTTACACTGAGTTCTTAAGAATTAGCAGGCGCGAGCCAAATCTAGGCAACTATACTATCTTCGCACGAGTGATATCTCACCGGAGATTGGCTCGCCGAAATATTCTCAAGTGGTTCGACCGACTAGTCGATCGCAAGGATTATGCGATTAAGGAGAAAAATGCCTTAATCAACTACCTCGAGGATCTCACGAATATGCCCAAAACGGGTATAAAACAGGGGTAATTTTGCCCCCTAACGAACGAAAAGCTGAGAGGTGATGAATCTCTCAGTCGTCGTTCGCTGGCTCGCTCTAATCGAGCAAAAATATGATTACTAAACTAAAAAAATTAAAATTATATGGAAAACCTAAGAACCAATTTAGACTGGGCTTTGTATTACCGCAGTATTGGCTGGAGCCCTTTTCCCCTAGCCAAAGGTGGCAAGATCGCCATCGTTGAATGGAAGAAATATCAAACGGAGATTGCCAGTGAGGAACAAATCAGAGAGTGGTGGAGAGAATGGCCCGAAGCTAATATCGGGATTGCTACCGGTAAAATTTCGAATTTTATTGCGCTTGACCTTGACGCTAAACATAAGCGGACTTCGGGGGAGTTCAAACTGCCCGTAACTGTCTGTGCTAAAACTGGTGGAGGCGGCGAACACCTACTATTAAAGTACTTTGGTGAGAATATTCCTAGTAGTAATGGCCAGCTATATGGCCCGGGCGTTGATCTAAAGGCTGACGGTGGTTACATCGTCGTTGCCCCCTCGCTCCACGAAAGTGGCAAACATTACGAGTGGACACTTGGTCCAGATCAAGAAGAGATCGCTGAAGCCCCCGACTGGTTGAAAGAGGCCATCGCGAAGCACACTAAAAAAGAAGCTAAGCTCTGGCAAAAAGGGGCAGAAGGCGTGCCCGAAGGTCAAAGGAATGCCACAGCGATATCAGTGGCCGGTAAGCTTCTAAGCTCTTTGCCACCAGAGCTAAAGGAGACGACTGGTTGGGCTGGTTTAGTGGCTTGCAATGAGCAAAATGACAAACCACTACCAGAAGAAGAGCTACGGGAAGTTTGGGAGAGCGCTAAGAAATACGACTTGGGCGATAACGCTACGAGCGGTGGCAAGAAGACTCCAGCGGAGGTGTTGCTCGACATTGTTGAAAGCAAGGAAAATGTTGTCTTATTTCACGATGAGCAGAAGGAAGGTCACATCTCACTAAAAATTAGTGACCACCTCGAAATTATTGCCCTAAAAAATCGAAGTAAGACTATTCGCCGATGGCTAACGAAAGAATTTTGGTCAGTCTATAAAAGAGCGATCAAAGCGGATGCTGTCAGTGAGGCCATCGCTGTTCTGGAGGGGCGTGCTTGTTTCGATGGCCCTTTATTCGAACTACATAATCGACTGGCTTGGCATAATGGCTACCTCTGGTATGACTTAGCCAATGATAAATGGCAGGCCATCAGAATCAATGGTGCTGGTTGGGAAGTGGTTAACGAGCCACCGATCTTATTTCACCGCTATACTCACAGTCAATCACAAGTGATACCGCCAGCTGAAGGTGGAGATATTCGCCTGCTCTTCAAATACATTAATGTCACCAACCCTGACCAGCAATTACTTCTACTTATCTTTTTGATTAGTTGTTTCGTTCCGGGTTTTCCGCACCCCTTTCTGGTTATCTTTGGTCCGCAAGGCTCAGCCAAATCAACGCTCTCAAAATTGCTTCGCCTAATTGTTGATCCATCGTTAATTGAAGTGGCCAGCATGCCTGAAAGGAAGGTGGAGTTGGTTCAAGCGCTCGCACACCATACCTTTCTTTTCTTTGATAACGTCTCTTACATCTCGGAGGCCGTCTCTGACATTCTCTGTAAGGCTGTCACCGGGTCTGGTTTCGTCAAAAGGGAACTTTACAGCGATGACGACGATATTATCTATCGCTTAAAACGGTGCGTTGGCATCAATGGAATTAATCTGGTCTCAACTCGTCCAGATTTGCTTGATCGAAGTCTGCTTCTTGAGCTAGATCGGATTGAAGATGCTCAACGACGATCTGATGCGGAAATTCTGGCCAACTTCGAAAAAGATTTACCGCTTATTTTAGGGGGAATCTTTAACGCTCTCAGTCGGACCTTTCAATTTAGGCCAACGATTAAACTCACTGAGTCTCCTCGCATGGCCGACTTCGCTCTGTGGGGTTCAGCCATTGCTCAAGCGATTGGTGCAACCCAAGAGGAGTTTATCAGTGCTTACCAAGATAATATTGGCAAGCAAACGGAGACAATTCTTAACGAGAACATCGTGGCCATGACGCTAATTCTTTTTATGGAGAAGCGTTCTTGGCAAAAATGGGAAGGCACAGCAACTCAATTGCTAGAGAAACTTACCGAACAGGCCAAGAATGATAACGAGCGATTGGTCTATGACCAACACTGGCCAAAAATTCCACAAACATTGTCACGATCTCTAAACACCCTAAAGGTAACTCTCCTCGATGCTGATATTTCGATTAATGTCTCTAAGGGGACAAAAAGAAAGATCACTATTGAACGGATCTCTTCAAAAAAGGTCGAGCCGATGCCTAAACCAGTGATCGATAACGCCTTGCGCGAAGACGATACTGACGATAGAGACGATAAAATTTAACGCTTCAGATGAAGCTCTTTCACGATGTCTCCTCAACTGCTTGAAAAAGAAAAGAAGTGAGCAGTCGAGGAGGTTTCAGAGGAAGAGATAAAGTTATCAACGAAATGAGAGAGTTGCAGAATAGACAACTATGGACAGGGAAGAATATAATAATCAATTAGGCTCTAATCAAAGGTCCAAAGACGAGGCACTCGAGTACCTCGCCGATATTCTCGTGAAAGCTTATCTTGAGCAAAAAAATAGACATGAATCAACCAATCACACAAACTAATAAACGAGCAATTTTGTATTGTCGCGTTTCTACCACTGAGCAAGCAGATGAGGGAAATTCTCTGGTGACACAACAGAAAGCTTGTCGCGAATATGCGAACAAAAACGATTTTGTCGTACCTGAAGATGGAGTTTTTATTGAACATGGTGAAAGTGCCAAGACTGTCGACCGGACACAACTTCAAAAGATGCTGGGTTACTGTGCTCAAAAGAAAAATGGGGTCTCGGCCGTAATTGTTTACAAGATTGATCGCCTCTCACGCAATACAGACGACTACAGTCAGCTCCGCCTACTGTTAAAGCGTTACGGGGTAGCTATTAGGTCCACTACTGAAAACATCGAGGACACTCCAGTTGGACGATTTATGGAAAATACGATGGCTAATATCGCCCAGTTTGATAATGATATTCGCGCGGAGAGATGTTCTGGTGGAATGCGTGAAGCTGTCCGCGAGGGGCGCTATGTTTGGGGAGCTTCTATTGGCTATGCAAATGTGCGTGTTGCTGATAAGGCGACCATTGCCCAAAATGAAATGGCCCCGCTTGTTAGACGTTCATTTGAAATAGTCGCGACCGCCACTTATCCCACGGACGAAGTTTGGAGAATGATGTGCCAAGAAGGACTGCGAAAAAAGAACGGCAAACCTGTCTCCAGAAACTATTTTTATGAAATGCTTTGTAATGAAATTTATATGGGCTGGATGGAGAAGTTCGGAGAACGCCACAAGGGAGCATTCGAGCCAATAGTAAGCGAGGATCTGTTTGCGCAGGTGAAGCGAGTGCTTAAAAATAAGGGGCACAAAGTAGCGCAGTACAAAACAGACAACCCCGAGTTTCCTCTCCGGCGCTTTGTACTGAACCCTGAGGGTTTAAAACTCACCGGTAGCTTTTCTAAAGGCAAATACCCTTCCTATCGTTTCAATGGGGCGAGTGGTAATTACGACCGCGATGGACTAGAAAAAAGTTTTGCCGTTCTGATGGACTCTTACCGATTCGATGTTTCCGACATTGCCAAACTTAAACGTCTGGTTCGCGAAAAATTCCACGATGCTACCGAGGATGAGCGAAAAGAAGCTCGCATGATGGAGGCCCGCCTCAAAGAGTTGGCCGAAGAACAGTCTGCGCTCGTGCGAAAAAATCTGAAAGGTATCTTAAGTGATTCTGTTCTCCAACGAGAACTGGCACGCATTGAAAAAGCAGAGATAGAAATACGATCTACTCTTGCCATACAGACTAGCGATGTCGGATCTCCAGAGGAGGCAGTTGCCTTTGCATCAGAGTATCTGAAGCAACCTAGTGCTATCTGGAAAAAGGCAGGTATTACAACGAGAACTAAGCTTCAATGGTTCCAATTTCCCTCCGGTATTGTCTTTGATGGACAAATATTTGGTACTCCCGAAATAGCTAGTGTTTTCAAGGCGAAAGAGCTAATTTTGTCTCCTTTGTCGGTTGGGGTGGACCTGAGCGGGCTCGAACCGCTTACCTCCACATTGCAAATGTGGCGTTCTACCAGGTGAACTACAGGCCCATAAAAGGTGAATTTATCTTATCACAAAATAATTATTTTTGAAACTTTTTGTCCCAAAATTAGGACTTATCCACTTTTTTGTATAGTTTTTCTGGGTTGTATTGATTCGGCGATTTGATAGTTTAAGATTGGTCACAACTATATTATCAATTTTTATTATAAAGTTTAATAATTTTTTATGTTCAAGAAAATAAAGAAGTTCTTTTTCGGCTCCAAAAAAGACTTGTCGCACAAGGCGAGCTTGTTATTAGTGTTAGCCTTAGTCGTAGGCGGTTTTTTGTTTGGCTTTGGAGCTGTGTCTGCTAATGATTCAGATTCTAGCTTGAGTGTTTTAACTGTGAGTTCTGGCACACTGGTACCAGGTTTTGATTCAACTGTGTTCAATTATAATGTGGAACTACCTTTTGGAGTATCACTTGTTCCAACTGTGACGGCGACAGCTACTGATGCAAGCTCAACACCTGTTGTAACTGATGCCACCAGTATTCCTGGAACAACTAGCATAGAGGTCACAGCTTGGGATAGTTCTACCTCTACATATCTTGTTAATTTTACCAACGCCCCTGACACAGAAAATCCAACTTTCCTAATAAATGGTACAACATCAATTTCTTCTTATAATTCTTCAAATATTCCCTTGAATATTACTTTTGCTGATAATGATTCTGCTACAGGGACAATCAACGGAATGCCTATAACTTCTCCTTACGCAACTAGTTCCGACGGCTCCTATGTGCTTATCATATCTGATCCTTCTGGTAATGAAGCTTCAACGACTTTTTCGATTCATCTTTCTTCGATTGTGGTGAGTGGTGTGTCCGAAGGGTCTTTGTATGGTACCAGTTCTGTTCCGGTAACAATTACTTTTTCTGATAATAGTGGTACTAGTACCCTAACAGCTTTGTTGGACGGGACTCCGTTTTCGTACGGTGATTCTACTAGTGCTGACGGTCATCACACTTTGATTGTCAGTGATCCTTGGGGTAATTCTACAACTACAAATTTTACGATTGATACAACTCCGCCGGTGTTTGATCCTATTGTAGATCAATCTTTTGAAGCAGTTGCTTCGACTTCTTCATATAGCTTAACTCTCGCTACTGCTCTAGATGCTTTGAGCGCCCTTAATCCAATTTCTTATCTGCCAAACATTTTTCCATTAGGAACAACAACCGTAACATGGACTGCGTCTGATGTCCTTGGAAATACTTCTACGGCAACTTCAAGTGTTGGAATTGTTGATACAACCGCGCCGGTTATTACTTCTCACTCTGATGTGATTGCCGAAGCTACAAGCGCTAGCGGTGCAACTGTTACTTATACCCCCCCCTCTGCCACTGATTTGGTTAGTGGAACTGTTTCTGTTGGCTGCGCCTCGTCTTCTGGCTCGCTTTTCCCAATTGGCACGACGACAGTTAATTGTCTTGCGATCGATGATTATGCAAATTCAGCCACTTCCTCATTCGATGTGATTGTCCAAGATACTATTGCCCCGACTACTACGGCAACAGCTATTACTTCTGGCGCTTACACTTTTGACACCTGGACCAGTAGTGATGTGACTGTCACCTTAAACGCGACCGACACGGCTTCGGGAGTTGATAAAATTTATTATTCAACCTCCACACCAGAATCTTTTGTGGAATATTCCACTCCTTTTACAATAACGACCGAAGGTACAACAACCGTTAAATTTTACGGCATTGACGTGGCAGGTAATCTCGAAGCGACAAGTACGGTTTTAGTGAAGATTGATAAGACAGCTCCATCAAAACCATCGACCATGTCTATAAACGGTGGCGTTAGTCCATACGCTTCAAGCTCTACTGTTACTTTGGACATTAATTTGCCAACAGATGCCACCTCTGGTTTGCTGTGGATGCAAATAGCTAATCATAATTCTTATCACGCCACAGAGACACCTGCGATGTCTAGAACCAGTTGGGTTTTATCTGCCGGCGATGGTTCAAAAGATGTGAAAGTTCGGTTTTATGACTTGGCGAACAACGTTTCTTCAACTTCTGATTTTTCTTATATTACTCTTGATACTCATGCTCCAACCGTTGCAACGACAACCATTACTCCATCCTATGTTGGAACTAGCACTTACATAACCAATACCTCTAACATTGCAGCTGCCGTTAATGACAATAATGGCTCTATTACACCTGTTTCTGGTATTGATTCTGCTACTTGTGAATATACTCTTGATAATGGTTCCAATTGGGTTTTGGCTGATTACGATGGAACCAGATGTTACAAAGATGGTGTTTCCACTTCCGGAGCTACTCATATTGGTTTCCGAGTTAAAGATAACGCTGGTAATCAATGGGTAGGTGTAGTTACTCCGGTTTTTGTCGATTCGACAAGCCCTTCGGTTGCAAATATTACCATCACGCCGTCTTATAGCACTTCGACCGAGACATACATAAAAGACTTGTCCGATCTTTCGGCTTCTACAACAGACGCTGGTTCTGGTATAGACACTTGTGAATATACGATTAATAACGGCTCTAATTGGGTTTTAGCTGATTATAATCCAGCCAATTCAACTTGTTATAAAAATGGGGTGGCAACTATTGGTGCGACGTTTGTAAATTTCCGAGCTACCGACCATATCGGCAATCTGCCGGCAATTGGGACACCTGTTAGTGTAACTCTGGATGTTACCTCGCCAACCCTTGGTTCTCTTGATGTGGCAAATACTCACCATACGACCGGAGGTGTTACTTATATCACCGTATTGTCTGATCTAATTTCTTCTGTTATTGATGGCGGTTCTGATGTCAAAAATTGTCGTTTTGGAACGGAAGTGGGAGGAATTCCGACTTGGACAATGGCAACCTCAACTTTAAGTGGAAATTGTATTTGGACTGGTCTTGATACTTCTAATTCTGCAATTAGCAAAATTTGGGTGGAAGCGAGTGATAATTTAGACAATGTTTCTTCGACCAGCACGATGGTTTTTCTTGATACTTCAGCTCCAACTACTACTGCTTCGGCTGGTACTTATACTTTTGGCAACTGGACGAACCAAGACGTAAGCGTAACTTTAATCGCCGATGATGGAGCTGGGAGTGGGGTGGCAAACATTAATTATGTCGAAGATGGAGCGGCAACAACTAGCTACACCGGAGTACCAGTAATCTTTAACACAGAAGGTGTTCATACTTTAGATTTTTACAGTGTTGATAATCTTGGTAATTTAGAAAGTGTTGGAACTGTTACCGTAAAAATTAACAAAACCAAACCGGTAATCACTTTAAGTGGCGATAGCGAAGTGACGCTTGAGTATGGTGCGACCTACGTTGATTCAGGTGCTTCTTCGACCGATGATATTGCTGGTGATATTTCGGCAAATATCGTGACAGATAATCCCGTCAATACAAATACCGCTGGGGTTTATTATGTAAAATACAATGTGACTGATTCGGCAGGGAATATGGCTGATGAAGTGTCCAGAAAAGTAACCGTAAATTCAGCTCCTCATCATGGTGGCAGCGGCTACGCCATTCCTCTTATCGGCAAAGTCCTTGGTGAAAATACTGATAAGGCTAAAGAATTGGCTCTAAAGCGAATGCAAGCTCGACGAATGGCACTTTTGCGACGACAATTGGCTTTGCTTCGACAACAATTGCGTGATTTACAGAATCCGCCAGCACCCGAAGTAAATACCGTTCCGCTACAAGAAGAGATTACTGTACCGACAACTACCGATGAAGTTGTACCAACAACAACTGTTGATGTGACAGCCCCTCCGGTCGTAGAACCAGAGAAGAAACCATTTTGGAAGTTTTGGTAAAAAAGTTGAGCGACATATAATTTCGCACAATTACTTATAATAAAAACACGTGACATTAAAATGTCGCGTGTTTTTAGGGATAGTTAAAATTAAATTAAAAAATAAAGCGAGACATTTCTTATTTTGGGGGTTTTGAGGCTGTCGAGCCGAAAACTTCAGGATTTCTCATTAAGCTTCTAGTCCCCCTTGTGAGGACAAAAAATCTGTACCCTAAATAAGAAGATGGCGAGTGAATATTTTTTAATTTAATTTTGGCACTTCTTATGGTCGAAAAATTTTCTCGAGTTCGGCTTTGTGTTTGGTCAAAACTTCCATCGTTGCCGCCATTTGATCCATTTTTTTGTTCTTCATTTTATCATCCACCTCACCAGCAATTTGCTGGAATAAAGCTGGGTTCTTATTAATCATATCCATCAGCGGTCCAAGTTGTTCTTTTGGTACGCCTTTGGATTGCAACATCTTTTTTATGAAAAATTCTTTAAACATATTGTAAATTTAACAAATTATTGATATATTATCAAATGTTATCTAGAAAATATATGCATTTTGTTTATGTTCTAAAAGATGATCTCGGCAAGTTTTATAAAGGGCTGACAAACAATTTGGAACGGAGGCTTAAAGAACATTGCTCTGGTAAAACAACAACGACAAGGAAGATGGTAAATCCTATTATGGTTTACCATGAAGAATATGCAGATTTTCTTACCGCCAGAAAAAGAGAATTGTATTTCAAAAGCGCTGCGGGTAGAAGATTTTTAAAAAATAAGTTAGACTAGATCGTGAGGGCCTATAGTATAGCGGTAGAACGGTTCCATGGCATGGAACAGGTCGGGGTCCGACTCCCCGTAGGTCCACAATAGCTCACTGGTACCCGCCCGAACGACTGATATCGTTCAGTCGGGCGGGGAGCGCTTCCATGGCATGGAAGAGGTAAGCGGTTCGATCCCGCTATGGTCCACAAAAATTCTAAATGAAATTTAAAGCTACTGATAATTTAAATTTGCGATCCGAGCCATCACTTACCGGTTCGGTCGTAAAAGTAATAACGGCTGGTACGATTGTCGATAGCGACGAAAATGTTTGGAAAAAAGTCACTTTGGCTGATGGCACTAAAGGTTTTTGTTCGGCGACTTATTTGCAGGCGATACCCGAACCACCGCCTGCCGTTTGGAATATTCCCATACCAAAAATTTATTTTGTTTTGTCGCAAACTTATCTAAACGAAGATTGGAGTTTGTATCCCAAATTTGGTCACCATACCGGTGTGGATTATGGCGGTGCTGGTCAGACCAATATTCCGCTTTATGCTTGTGCCGATGGCGAAATTATTTATCGTGAAGTTTTCAATTCTGCCTGGGGTGCTTCTCTTGGTAACCACGCGGTGCTTTATGTTCATTCAGTAGATAAATCATTTTTGTATTGTCATATGCCAGCTGATCCGCCGACTCTTGGTCCGGTAAAAGCCGGTAATAAAATCGGTTTGATGGGTAATACCGGTAAAAGCGCCGGCGGAGCGATTCACTTACATCTCGAAGGCTTTCACGGTCGCTTTAAAATTGCCGACCGTTCGTTCATTTCACTAGCAGATATCAAGAAAAAAACTTTCGACGCTGACAGCTTTATCCGATCGAAAATTAAATAATCATTTTACTTTAAGTAATTTTTTCGCTATCTTTAAATAATGAATATTTCTGTGGGAATTTGCGGGTTGCCAAATGTCGGTAAATCGACGCTTTTTAACGCACTCACACAGAAAGGGGTGCCGGCGGAAAATTATCCCTTTTGTACAATTGATCCAGCCGTCGGAATTGTGGCGGTGCCGGATGAACGAGTGGATATACTCGCGGAATTTTCCAAGTCTGCCAAAAAAATTCCAGCGGCGATTGAATTTGTCGATATCGCCGGCTTGGTCAAAGGCGCTTCAAGCGGTGAAGGTTTGGGCAATAAATTTTTGTCACATATTCGTGAAGTCGATGCGATTGCCGAAGTGGTGCGGGTTTACGAAGATTCAAATATTACGCACGTCTCAAATAAGATTGATCCAATCGACGACATCGAAACAATAAATCTCGAATTAATTTTGGCGGATGACCAAACCGTCAGTAAAAGAATTTCAAATCTATCGCACGATGTCAAAAGAGGTCACAAACCAGCGATGGCAGAAAATGAAATCCTGGTCAAAATTGAAGAAGTTTTGAAAAAAGGACAAATGGCAAGCGCCGTGATTTTGACCGAAGAAGAAATGAAAGTGGCGAAAGCGTTGAATTTGCTGACCTTGAAGCCGATTTTATATGTTTTAAATAAAAAAAATGGCGTGAAAACTGTTGATTTGGCACCAGTCGAAGACTATTTAAAAAAGCTCGGTGCCAACTGGGTGATCGTCGATGCTAAAATCGAGGGCGAATTATCTGAACTCGAAAAAGGGGATAAAGAAGAATTTAAAAAAGAGCTCGGTGTGGAAGATGATGGTATCAACGATTTGATTAAAGAAAGCTATAAAATGCTTGGCTTAATCACTTTTCTCACGACCGGTGAAGACGAAACTCGAGCGTGGACGATCAAAAAAGATTCCACGGCGCCGGTGGCAGGCACGGCAATTCACACCGACTTTTACGACAAATTTATCAAAGCCGAAGTCATAAACTGGCAAGATTTATTAAAAGCCGGCTCTTATGGCAAAGCCCGTGAACTTGGTTTGTTAAAAACAGAAGGCAAAGATTATGTTGTGAAAGATGGTGATGTAATCGAATTTAAGATTTAGTTTTTTTAAAACTATGTTATAATTTAAACAATAAAAACAGTCTTAAAATATAACGATTAATTAAATGAATTTTATAACTTACGTCCGCCAATTTCGAATTTTCAACTTTGCCATTTTTGATATCGCAGTTTCTTTTTTGGGAATGTATTTATTGTCTGGATTTTTGTCGCGAATGTTTTTAAAAATTGGTGTGGAAATTCCCGCCAGAAGCTGGATTTTGTGGGCACTGCCGATTGGTGTTCTGGCACACTTGGTTTCTGGTCAAATGACGCCGATGACCAAAAATTTACTAGACCTAAATGGTCACTATATTTTAAAAATTGTCATCCTAGCTTTTCTGGTGGCGGGTTTTGTCGGAATTCGGCTGGTTAAATAGTAAAGCTTGGTTTTTATTTAAACGCGTGGTATAATACTTCTCAGCTGGTTCTTTGTCGTAAAAACTAAGAAAGGAGACTAATCATCTTACGAGTAGGTCAGCTATTTTTTTTGGAAACCAAACAACCTTAAAGCCTTGATAAAGGCAAAAGAAAGGAATTCTTATGATAGAATTCAATCGTTACAACGCTCTGTATGTTGGAGAAGAAATTATTCCACCAGTAGATGTGACCAAGATTGCTTGGGTTACTCGTCACTACCCAGAAGAGTTTTACTTAAAGATACTCCAGATTATTTACAAAAACGTTGCCCTTACACATTTTCACAACGTTATTTTTAATTCCAATTGTCACTTTACAGACTTTATTAGAAAGCTAAAAGATGCGGGTTTTATCCCGTATCCAGTTGCCCCGATATTTATGATTGAGCAAGCTACAATGATGGAAGATCTCGAGTTCGGACGTTTTGTTCTTAATTATGATTTAGAAAAAAACAAAACTCTTCGTTATGTCGAAAAATGGACCAACGGACAACGTAGTGTGTTACTTACTGGTAACAAGCTACAGTTGCTAGAACAAAGAAAACAGCTAATCGCTGTTTAGTCCAACCTTTTTAGTTTTTACTTTTGATTCGGGCTACTGAAAAGTAGCCCGATTTTGCCTTTTTATGAATAATTGAAATTTCTAATTTTTGTGTTAAAGTATTTATATGAAAAAGAACTCTAAAGCTGATTATTATAATCATCTAAAAATTGAGAAAAAATGGCAAAAATTTTGGGCGGACAAAAAAATTTATAAAACTACCGACGATACGAGCAAGCCGAAATCTTATGTTCTCGATATGTTTCCTTATCCTTCGGGCGAAGGTTTGCACGTCGGTCATCCAAAAGGTTATATCGCGACCGATATCTACTCGCGCTTTAAGCGAATGAATGGCTACAATGTCTTACATCCGATGGGCTGGGACGCTTTTGGTTTGCCGGCGGAAAATTATGCGATAAAAAATAAGGTCAATCCGGAAATTGCGGTCAAAAAAAATATTAAATATTTCAAATCACAATTAGAAAAAATCGGTTTTGATTATGATTGGACGCACGAAATAAATACCACTGATCCAAAATATTATAAATGGACGCAGTGGATTTTTTTGCAAATGTTTAAAAAAGGTTTGGCTTACGAATCGTGGGAGCCAATCAATTGGTGTCCTTCGTGCCAAACTGGTCTCGCCAACGAAGATGTGGAAGATGGAAAATGCGAACGTTGTGATTCGGTTGTCGTAAAAAAACCGATGCGTCAATGGGTATTAAAAATTACCGATTACGCCGATCGCTTATTGAAAGATCTTGATAATTTAAATTGGCCGGAATCAATCAAAGAATCACAGCGCAACTGGATCGGGCGAAGCGAAGGCTCGGAAATAAATTTTGATATTAATAAAAAATATAAATTTGTTTTACTTCACGGCTGGAAAAGTACTGGCAAAGATTGTTTTTTGCCGTGGCTGAAAGCAGAGTTAGAAAAAAGAGGTCACGAAGTGGTGGCACCTGATATGCCTCACCCTTTTTTGCCGGATGTGGTGGAACAGGCGCGTTTTGTTTTGGATAAAATAAAATTTGATGAAAATACGATTTTGCTTGGGCATAGTCTCGGCTCGGTGGTTTCTTTGCGTATTCTTGAACAATTAAAAACACCAATAAAAAAATTGATTTTGGTCGCTGGCCTGATGGAGCCGAAATTTAAAGACAAGGAGCGAATGATGGCGAAGTATTTGATGAGTTGGAAATTTAATTTTGATAAAATCAAAAAAAATGCTGGCGAAGTAGTTTTACTGGAAGACACAAACGATGTTTTGATTCCATCTGGCGAAGCTGATACTTTGCAAGCTCATCTTGGCGGTTCGGTTTTTAAACTCGAGGCTGAAAAATCACATTTTTGTGGCCGAGTTGAACCAACAGTGCTAGAGCATTGTACTGATCAGATTAAAATTTTTACGACGCGAGCCGACACACTTTTTGGCGCGACTTATTTAGTTTTGGCACCAGAACATTTGTTAATTAAAAAATACGAAAATCAAATTGAAAATATTAAAGAGGTTAAAAAATATGTAGGACTAGCAAAAAAGAAAAATGAAATTGAAAGAACGGCGGAAGATAAAACCAAAACTGGTGTCGAACTAAAAGGTTTGAAAGCGATTAATCCGACAAACGGCAAAGAAATTCCGATTTGGGTCGCCGATTATGTTTTACCCGATTATGGCACTGGTGCGATTATGGCGGTGCCAGCCCACGACTTGCGCGATTGGCAATTTGCCAAAAAATTTAATTTGCCGATTGAAACGGTTATTCATCCGACCGACACCGCTAAAACTTTGTTTATTATCGAAAGTTTGGCTGATGGTTGGGCAGAAGAATTTAAAAAAGTTGGTGCCAAAATTGAACCGTGGGAAGATTGGGGTGTGATTTTGCGTTTTCCCGCCAAAATGATTGATAAAGTTGCTTCGCTTGGTCAAAAATTACTCAAAGAGGGAAATTGGTATTTTGAAATCAACGGAGCCAAAAATCTGATTATTTTTAAGCAAGCGATTTTTGATTTAAACAAAGGTGAAAGTGAAAAGGCGAAAATTTACGGACGCAAGGTCGGCGTAGCAGAAGCGCAACTTGATTGGGACAAAAATCCTAATCCAGAATTATACACTGGCAAAGGCACCTTGATTTACTCGGGTATTTTTTCGGGTATCTCCAGCGAAAAAGCTATTCCCGCTATTACCAAATTTGTCCGCGGAAAAATTGCGGTCAAATATAAATTGCGTGATTGGGTTTTTTCTCGACAGCGATATTGGGGTGAGCCAATTCCAATTATTCATTGCGAAAAATGTGCCTTAAATAATCCGGCGGGGCGAGGCATTGTGTCAGTACCAGAAAAAGATCTGCCGGTAGTTTTGCCGAAAGTGAAGAGCTATGCGCCGACCGGGACCGGAGAATCGCCCCTGGCTGACATTAAAAGCTGGGTCAATGTCAAATGCCCGGTTTGTGGCGATAAAGCCAAACGAGAGACAAACACAATGCCTCAATGGGCGGGTTCATCTTGGTACTATTTACGCTATATCGATCCGCACAATAACAAAGAATTAGCGTCTCATTCAAAATTGGATTACTGGTTAAATAATGGTGTTGATATGTATGTCGGGGGGACCGAACACGCCACTCGCCATCTTATTTATGCGCGTTTTTGGCATAAGTTTTTGTTTGATTTGGATGTGGTCAAAGCTTCGGAACCATTTCAACAATTGAAAAATCAAGGTTTAATTCTTGGCTCTGATAGTCGTAAAATGAGTAAGCGTTGGGGTAATGTTGTTAATCCAGATGAGGTCGTCAAAAATTACGGCGCGGATACATTACGCGTTTATGAAATGTTTATGGGACCGTTTGAGCAAAGTGCGACTTGGAGTACTGACAATATGATTGGTTCGCGTCGATTTATCGAGCGAATCTGGCGCTTGGCGAGCAAAGTCGGCAAAAAAACTGATCAGGTTAATCCCGAATTAGAAATTTTATTTAATAAAACTATCAAAAAAATTGGTGAGGATATTGATAATTTTTCTTTCAACACCGCCATTTCGGCATTGATGATTTTGACTAATTCTCTCGAAAAAGAAGCGGGGATTAGCCCGGAAAAATGGGCGGATTTGTTGCGTATTCTCGCGCCATTTACACCACATTTGGCGGAAGAATTATGGCAAAAAGCGGGCTATAAAAAGTCGATTATTTTGGAACGATGGCCAGCTTATGATAGTGCCAAATTGGTTTCGGCGAAGGCGATTATTGCGGTGCAGGTCAACGGAAAAGTTCGTGGCGAAATTGAAATTTCCAACGAAATGGACGAATCAGCCGTGGTAAAAATTGCAATTGAAAATGAAATTATCAAAAAATGGTTGATCGGACAAAAAGTTAAAAAGACTGTGTATGTGAAGGGTCGATTGCTAAATTTTGTGGTGTAGTTATCCACAGATTTGACTAAACCGTTAAAAAGTGATAGAAATAACTATATGGAAATAGACGGAAACCTAAATATTAAACCAAAAGAAATTACCAAGAAGATTTTGGAGCAATTACCAGAACGAAGCCGTGACGTTTTAATTAAGCGTTATGGACTTGGCAAAAACACCACCAGAATGACCTTGGAAGCGATAGGTGGTGAATACAAAATCACTCGTGAGCGTGTTCGTCAGATCGAAAATTTCGGTTTGAGTTTAATTAAAAAATCTAAAATCTATGCTGGCAGTCAACCAGTTTTTAATCAACTTAAAAAGGTTTTAGATAATTGCGGTGGCATTGTTCACGAACAAGATTTTCTAGAATCCCTTTTCAAAAAAGATAAATCCAACCAAAATCACCTTCATTTCTTGATGGTCATTTCTGACGCTTTTACCAAAATTCGTGAAGATGAGGAATTTCATCATCGCTGGACGACAAATCCGGAACTGGCGGAAAAAGTGCATACTTCTCTAAAAAATCTTTGCCAGAGTTTTACTTCTAGCGATCTTATTTCTGAAACAGAACTTATTAGTCGTTTTATTAAAGAATTAAAAGAGGTTACCGATGATCCAAAATTAGAAAATTTTGCCACCCGCTGGCTGGCGATTAGTAAATCATTATCCAAGAATCCGCTTGGTGAATGGGGTCTGTCTTCTTCTCCAAATGTTCGAATGCGTGGGATTCGCGATTATGCTTATCTAGTTTTGCGACAAGTAAAAGAACCGTTGCATTTCGGTGATGTCGCCAAAAAGATTTCTAAAACTTTTGGCAAAAAAGCTCATTCGGCGACTTGCCACAACGAACTGATTAAAGACAATAGATTTGTGCTGGTCGGTCGTGGTTTGTACGCTTTGACCGAGTGGGGTTATAGCAAGGGTACCGTGGTGGAAGTTATCAAGAAAATTCTAGCAGAAGGTGGCTCGCTATCTCGCGAAGATATTATTGCTCGAGTTTTGAAAGAACGAAAAGTCAAAGAAAATACCGTTTTGGTAAATTTACAAAACGGTGATTATTTCAAAAAAGATAAGGACGGGAATTATGTTTTAGCTTAAATTTAAATAGCCGATAAAACCGCCGAATTTTGCCCAGCAAAATTCGGCGGTTTTTTTTTGAGCACCTTTACCTGGTTAAACTAGTTTTTTTCTAGCATTTGATTTATTATTAAAGAGATGCAACCGTCTCTTAGTGCTTTTCAAATTTTTAATCAAAACCTTGCTCAATTAGAGTGGCAATTATTTTATCTTTCGTGGTACTTGGTGTATATTGCACCATTCTTTTTAGGTTGGGGTTTGTGGAAGACTTATCTTCATCACATCAGACGTATCTATGTCAAAGGACAAAAGCGCATTTTATTAGAAATAAAATTACCGAAAGAACTAAATAAATCACCGGCGGCAATGGAGTTGGTTACACCGGTTTTTTATCAGACTTATGTTGGAGAATTGATAGATCAGTGGGTAAAAGGAAATGTTCAAGGCTGGTTTTCCTTAGAGCTAGTTTCGAAGGGCGGGGAGATACATTTTTATTTTAATGTTCCAGAATTTTTTAAAGATCTGGTTGAAACACAAATTTATTCGCAATATCCAGAAGTTGAAGTTTACCAAGTTGAAGACTATGTCAAAGAAGTGACTTTTGGTACGCCTGGTACCGATTGGGATATTGCCGGTTGGGAATTTAAACTTGCTAAGGCTGATGCCTATCCCATTAAAACTTACTTCGAATATGGATTAGACAAAGATCCCAAAGAAGAATTCAAAATTGACCCAATGACACCGATGATAGAGTTTCTTGGTTCTATCGGCGCAAATGAGCGTGTTTGGTTTCAAATAATGGTAATGGCGACAAGAGATCGTTTCCCTGTGCCGTTTAAATGGGATCAGCCTTCGACATGGACAAAGAAAAAAGATTGGAAAGATGACGTTAAAAAAGAAATAGAGAAAGTATTAAAGCGAGATAAAAAAGCCGATATGGCAGAAAGTTTTACAAAATTAATGCCCACAAGAACTGAAGCTGCTCTGGCTGAATCAATGGAAAGGTCTTTAGGTAAATTAGCTTTCGATGTTGGAATTCGCGCTCTTTATTGTGCCAAAGGTGGAAAGGGAATTCGTCCGGCAGTTAAGGTCGGTGTTGGTAATAGTATTAAGCAATTTGGAGCTCCGGGAATGAACACTATCAAAACAGCGAGGGTGACAGGTTTTAATAATCCTTGGCAAGACTATAATAATATCAGAAAATTTCGTTTGCAAAAGAAGTTTTTTAAGTGGTACACTCTTCGTTCGTACTTTTACCCACCTGCCAGTCAACCGCCAATGATCTTAACCAGCGAAGAACTTGCCACCGTCTATCATTTTCCTGGTCAGGTTGCGACCACACCGTCTTTGGGTCGTATTCCATCCAAGCGTGGCGAACCACCAACAAATTTACCAATTTAAATTTAATTTTTAATGTTTAAAAAAAAATCACTTGCCGATGATAAAATGCAAGAGCCGAGTTCCGTTCCTTCAGAAAAAAAGAAGGTTGGAAAAGTTTGCGAAGCTAAATGTAAATATTCTATTGCCGGTATTGTCTCGGTAACTTTGCTTATTTCGTTCCTGTTATTTATTTGGTTTGGTATTTTACCGCCACACAATTTTCCTGAAAATACTTTTATTCGCATTGCCAAAGGTGATACTGTGTCTTCGGTTGCAAGCAAATTGGCAGAAAAAAATGTCATCAAATCTCCATTTGTGTTTAAAGTTTTAGTGCGGGTGATGGGTGGCGATAAAAGTTTGCTGGCAGGTAGTTATTTTTTCAAACAACGCTCAACGGTGCTCACTATCGCGATGCGTTTGACTAGCCGATTTCTTGGCTATTCACCTTATCGCGTCACTATTTTTGAAGGCACTTCAAATCGGAAAATTGCAGTTATTTTAGCTAAAGCCATCCCTAATTTTAACAAAGAAGAATTTATTGAAAAAACGCAAAATTTAGAAGGGCGCTTATTTCCCGACACTTATTTCTTCTCGCCACTCGATACACCAGCTGATATTATTTTTGAAATGAACAATAATTTTCAACAACAAATAAATAATATTCAACCTGATATTCAGAAATCAGGTCGAAGCTTGGATGATATTTTAATTATGGCATCAATAATTGAACGAGAAACTCGGACCACAAAATCTCGTCGCGTGGTATCCGGAATATTGTGGAAGAGAATTAGCCTCGGGATGCCATTGCAAGTCGATGCCGCTTTTGAATATTATTTGACCGATAAAAATACTTTTACTTTAACCAAAAAAGATTTGAAATCTGATTCTCCTTATAATACTTATATCAACAAAGGTTTACCGCCGACACCGATTGCCAATCCTGGTATTGATTCTATTCAAGCCGCGATTTATCCAGAAGTTTCGCCTTATCTTTATTACTTATCTGACCGCCAAGGAAATATGCACTACGCTAAGGATTTTAAAGAGCACGTACAAAATCGCAGAATTTACGGAATCTAATCTTTGTGTTATAACTGGTTAGTGAAAAAAGAAGCTAAAAAAGTTTTTGTCGGTATGTCGGGCGGGATTGATTCTTCGGTATCGGCTTATTTACTTAAAAAAGCCGGCTATAATGTCACTGGCGTTTTTATCCGAGCATGGGAACCAGCCGGTTATCCGTGTTCTTGGCGAGCGGAAAGACGTGAGGCGATGCGAGTGGCAAGCTTCTTAGATATTCCGCTTTTGACAATTGATTTATCGCGCGAGTACAAAGGGCGCGTGGTGGATTATTTACTCGCCGAATACAAAGCGGGTAAGACGCCGAACCCGGATGTGATGTGCAATAAAATGATTAAATTCGGAGTGTTTTTTGATTGGGCAATAAATAATGGCGCGGATTTTGTCGCGACCGGTCATTATGCGCAAATCTACCAACTACAACCTACAACCTACCAACTTTTGGTTAGTAAGGACAAGGAAAAAGATCAAACCTATTTTTTGTGGGCAATTGAAAAAAATAAATTATCAAAAATTATATTTCCCGTCGGCAATTTACTAAAAAGTGAAGTACGAAAAATTGCCGAAAAAGCTGGTTTGCCAAATGCCACCAAGAAAGATAGTCAGGGTTTGTGTTTTGTCGGTCAATTTGATTTTAAAGAATTCTTAGTTAAAGAAATTGGTGAGAAACCCGGCAATGTTTTAAATGAAAACGGCGAAATAATCGGTGAGCACCAAGGCGCCTATCTTTTTACGAATGGTGAGCGCCACGGTTTTACTACTTTTCATAAACATCCAGACGAAAAACCATATTATGTTGTATCAAAAGACCTAGCCAAAAATACGATTACTGTCTCGCAAAACCAATATCAAGGGGAGTCCTTGATGCAGATAGTAAAATTAGAAAAAGTAAATTGGCTTGTTGAAATTTCAGAGGTGAGTCCTCTAGGGCAAGTGAGGTCTCTCCTCGGAAATTTATTGTCGGCTCGTGTCCGTTATCGCCAAACGCTGCAAACTTGCCATATCAAAGAAGTTAATCGTCAATCGTTAATTGTTGTCTTTGATAAACCGCAAACCATTGCCTCTGGTCAATCCTTGGTACTTTACGACAAGGAGATTTGTCTTGGTGGCGGAGTTATTGTCTAAAAGCCCCAATAAGGGGTTTTTCTGGCAAAAATATTACAAACGAAGGCACTTGACAAATAACTAAATTAGGTCTATAATATCACCAGAAGCTATTTGAAAGAAAAGGTCTGTGTCCTTCTCTGGTTGAGACTGCCCCGGCAAAGACGAGGGGATTACGCTTACCAATTCGCTGTGAATTGGAAGCAAAAAACAATTTGCCCACGGGCACGGCTAGGGCTAGTCGTAACTCTACGGAAGGAGAAAAGCCATGAAGACAAATACTGCGAAGCTGTTGCACCAAACCGATTTAGAGTATGGACTTCCAGTCGGGGTCGAAGACCCTATTTCGCCAAGCGTAAATCGGGCTGAAGCTCTTAAAAAAGGCTTCCGGTTTGTCATCGGGAACGATTGCGGACCGAGCATTGGCATTCGCGAAAACGGAGCTCTCGTTCACACGAGCTGCGGCTCGTACAGGGAAGAGGATGGTCTCGAGTTTTTGCGGGCAAAAGCCCAGCAAATTGTCGAAGAATTTGGTCCCGGTGCCGTGAAGTGCCGAGGAACAAGAATACCATCCGCTTCGTGCCCGATTTGGCAGCCCGCCATCTTGGAGTGGCAACCTCGCTACGAGACCAGTTTCTGTCGGAGCTTGGTCTCTCCAGAAACACCACTTGGTGGTGGGGATACCCCCACGGGTTGGTACGAGGTCATCGAAATGGAGTTCTCCTCTCTAGAAGAAATGGCAAAAGCCGTTTCGAGTTGGGGAAGCGACTCCGAAGCCACAACGCCCGAAACTCTGAAGATTGCAGAGCTCCAAGTCGCGAAAGCTTACGCTTATCGCTAACACTTGCACCCGCCCGCAACGGAAAACCGTTGGAGGGCGGTTTTCTTTTTTTATTTTTATTTTTCAATCTTTTTTGCTAGACTATTATCAATGACTTCCGAAGAAATTCGTCAGAAATTTTTAAAATTTTTCGAAAAGTGGGGACACAAAATTGTGCCTTCGGCTTCGCTCGTGCCCAGTGAATATGGTGACGAGGGCACGCTTTTTACGACCGCTGGGATGCAACCGATAATCCCGTATCTTTTAGGTAAAGTCCATCCTGATGGTACCAGAATTGCGGATATCCAAAAATGTGTCCGGACTGGTGATATTGATGATGTCGGTGACAATCGTCACAATACTTTTTTTGAGATGCTGGGAAATTGGAGCCTTGGTGATTATTTTAAGACCGAATCAATTCCTTGGAGCTTTGAATTTTTAACCAACAAAGATTATGGTCTCGGTCTTGATCCTGCGCGATTTTATGTCACTACTTTTGCCGGCACTTCGGAAATTCCACGCGATAATGAATCCGTAAAAATTTGGCAAGAGGTTTTTACAAAACACGGTATTAAAGCCGACGTCGCCAGTACAAATGAAATGATTTTAGATAATATCCGAATTATTCCGCTTGGCGCTGATGATAACTTTTGGATTGCCGGCAATACTGGTCCATGCGGAGGCGACACAGAAATTTTTTACGATGTCCGTCCCAACGAAAATAAATTGGAAGGAAAATTTAGCGATCTAGTTGATTCTGGACGCATTATTGAAGTTTGGAATAATGTTTTTATGGAATTCAATAAAACACCAGACGGAAAATATGAACCACTAGCGAAGAAAAATGTTGATACGGGTATGGGTCTGGAGCGAACTACTGCCGTCGTAAACGGCAAAGATCATATCTTTGAAACCGATCTTTTCCTCCCGATTATCACTAAAATCAAAGACCTAGCTTCAAATAGTAATGGAAAAGCCGAACGAATTATCGCCGATCATCTTCGTACTGCCGTTTTTATGATTGCCGATGGTGTCGCTCCAGCCAATACCGATCGCGGTTATATTTTGCGTCGCATTATTCGCCGGATGACCAGATATAGTGACCAAATCGGCTTGCCCAATGAAGCCAGTAAAATTATCGCGGAAATAATTATCGATAAATACAAAGCACACTATCCAAATCTGGAAACAGAAAAAGTGAAGATTTTTGACGAATTAAAAAAAGAGGAAGATCGTTTTCGGAAAACTCTGGCAAACGGGGTCAAAGTTTTAGACAAACAATTATCCGGCAAATTCAATACCGCTATCGATGCCACCGAAAATCTGATCAGCCCCGTTTTGACTGGTGATTTCTTTTTTAATCTTTACCAATCATATGGTTTTCCTCTGGAACTGGCGCTCGAAGAAATTAAAAATCGCGGACAAAAATTATTTAAAGAGACCGAAACAAAACTGAAAGATGAATTTTCTGATTTAATTTCCAAGCATCAAGAAACTTCGCGGGCTGGCGCCGAACAAAAATTTAAAGGCGGTCTGGCGGGAACCGGCGAAATAGAAACTAAATATCACACCGCGACGCATTTGCTTTTGGCTTCACTCCGGCAAGTTTTGGGTGCTGATATTGTCCAAAAAGGTAGCAACATCACCGCCGAACGTTTACGTTTTGATTTTAATTGGTCGGACAAACTTACCGACGAGCAGATCAAAAAAGTTGAAGATTTGGTCAATGAAAAAATTCAGGAAAAAATCCCCGTCGAAATGCTCGAGCTTCCAAAAAACGAAGCTCTAAAAATCGTCACAACTTTATCTTTCGATCTATCCAAATATGGTGATATGGTAAAAGTCTACAAAATCGGCGGGTTCAGCACTGAATTTTGTGGCGGTCCTCACGTGAAAAATACCGAAGAACTTGGTCATTTCAAAATCGCCAAAGAAGAAGCCTCTTCGGCTGGAGTGAGAAGGATTAAAGCAGTTTTAGAATAAACTTAATTTTTATGAATAAAATAATAACTAGACAAGCTAAGTTGAGTGAGTTATCACGAGTTAGTTACATAACCAAACTTGCTTACAAAATTCCTTACAAAGAAAATGCTTTGGTTACAAAATCGCACGAACCGAAAGATCTTGCTGAACGATTCTTAAAAAAAGAATTTTTCATAATTGTTGTCATTATTGACAGTAAGATTGTCGGGGCGGTCAGATATAAGTTTGTTGAAAAAAGTAATTTATATCTTTATCAACTCGCAGTGTTAAAAACCCAAAGAAAAAAAGGGATAGGTGCTATTTTAATTAGCGAAATTGAAAAAATAGCCAAGAAAAAAGGTTGCGATAAAATAACATTAGATTGTGCCGAAGAAAAGAAATTAGCTGGTTACTATCAAAAATTTGGATTTAAAATTGATGAAATTAAAAAACATCTAGACCATCACGATGTTTATATGTCGAAAAAGGTGTAGGCAAAAATAAATGAAACAGCCATTCACAATAGGCACTTTTGGAATAATCAGAGACGAGCAAAATCGGGTGCTTCTTTGTTTGCGAACTGATTATGATTTATGGAATTTGCCCGGCGGTTGTTTAGAAAAAGGGGAATCACCGTGGGCTGGTGCTATTCGCGAAGTAAAGGAAGAAACTGGTTTAGATGTAGAAATCATTAGACTTGTTGGTATTTATAGCAAACCAGACAAAGACGACATTGTTTTTGATTTTGAATGTAAGATAATTGGCGGAGAAATTACTTTAAATGCTGAAGCTAGGGACATTAAATGGTTTGCGCTAGAAGAAATTCCCAAAAATACTCCGCCAAAACAAGTTGAAAGAATTAAAGATTTATTCGATAATAAAGAAGAAGTGGTAATGAAGATTCAGATCGGAAAAGGTGCAATTGAATTAATAAAAGAAGGTAAATTATAAAAATTACTATGAAAAAAATAATATTAGTTTTAGGATTAGTGGTAGTCATAGGGGTTGCCGTGTTTTTTGCGGCAGGATACTTAAATAAAAGTACGCTTACGCCGAATACTTCTTGGGAAGATGCCTTTAGTAAAAAAGCTGGCGAAAAAGTGATCTTAGAAGGATTTTTAAGAGACAATACTGTTCAATATCCGACAGATATCTTTTTGCAAACTGAAAAATATAACTATCTTTCTTCCAATAACGGCTATCCGATTGAGGGCCAGATACCGCTTATTGTTTCAGATTTAATTGATTGTCCAAAAGAAAACAAGGCGCAAGTAGCAGGAACTGTTGTCCTAAGAAAAGGACCCGGGGGAATGGGTTTTCGAGACGAAGGATTTACCGATTATCATTTGATAAAAGTGGATAACTGGAATTGTCAAAAATAAATTGTATTTGAACATTTTTTTCTCATTGTGGTATAATTAGCGGAGTAAAATGTTTTTTACCTCGTCTAAAGAAAAAGAGAAGGAGATTGTTGGCATTATTGATATTGGTAGTTCGCAAATTAGCGGAACGATTTTTGAATTGTCCGATAAAACTGAAATTTCTCCGTCAAAAACAGTCCCGCCCGTTGAAGACAAGCCGATCGCCGATCGTTTGCTTTTTTCTTGTGACGAAAAAATTACTTTTTCGGAAACGCCAGATGCTAGCCGTTTTCTAAGTGCGATCAGCGAGGCTTTAAAAAAAGTAATGGTTGGTCTTAAAGCTGGCCCGAAAATTCCAACCAGATTTTTTGTCTTTTTGTCTTCACCGTTTTTTGTCTCTCAAGCCAGAGTAATAAATTATGAAGGCGCGAAGCCATTTTTGGTCAACGACATTTTAATTGAAAATTTAATCAAAACTGAAACCGATAAATTTTTAGCGACCGCTCATCAAATTTTTCCAGTCAGTGTTGGCGATAGTCACGAGATAATTGAAAACAAAATCTTGCGAGTCAAATTGAACGGCTACGAAATCAAAGAACCAATCGGCAAGACCGCGCAAAGCTTGAGCCTAAGTCAATTCATCAGTGTCGGTCCAAAAGAATTGTTGAATAAGCTGGAGCTTCTGATTCATAGCGAAAAAGCTGATGCCAAAATAAGTTTCCATACTTTTTCTTTGACGGCGTACCAGACTTTCACTCGGCTCATTGATAAAAAATATCGTAATTTTGTACTGATTGATACCGGCGGCGAAATCACTGATCTTCTAGTGGTTGCCGACGGACTTTTGGTGGAGCATCTATCTTTTCCGAAAGGTAAAAACTATTTAATCCGCAAACTAGCTAAAAAAATGGGGACAGTTTTTGCCGAAGCCTCATCATCGCTGGAAATTTATCAAAGCGGACAGGCGAGTATCGTGCTGAAAAATCGGCTAGAATCAGCTTTGGTGGAAATCAAAAAAGACTGGCTCGGATCTTTCAAAGAAGCGCTGGCAAAAGTGACCGAAACTGTTTTTTTACCAGAAAACTTTTTTATTCTTGGCGACGACAAGTCCGATGAAATTTTTGTTGATTTTATTGAGAAAGAAAGTATGATCGAACTTTCACTAAGTCAAAATAATTTCGATGTCATATTTGTGGATAATTCGATTCTTTCTGGAAACTCTATAGCCAAACAACGCCTACCAAACAACCTTTTTCTATTTGTAGAATCTTATTATTGTGATAAAATATATTCTAAGACAGCGTCACTCTATTTTTTGTAATTTATTTTTAATAATTTTTAATAACTATGGAAGATATATCAAAACCCAAAAAAAGTCTTGCCGAGATATTTCCCGGTAGCCATTCTGCCAGTTCGGGAAACAAAGTTTCTCTTGGTCGTTCGAGCGTCGAAAATACCTCACTGCCATTACCGAAACCAAAAGGAAATCTCAAATTAAAATTATTTATCGCTATTTTTGTGGTGGTGGTTGTTGCCACTTCCTGCTTCGCTCTGTCTAGTTATTATGCCAGCGCAACGATAAAAATTACTCCGAATCAAGGTCAGCTATTTATAAATGGTACTTATGAAGCAACAAAAGATGGTGCTGACGGTTTAAAATTTATTTTAGCGACCAACGTTGAGAGTAGTGCCAAAATGACCGTCGATGCTACCGGCGAGGAAGATGTAAAAACAAAAGCGGTTGGAGCTGTCACGATTTTCAACAACTTCAGTGCTGATAAGATAACCTGGGTCAAAAGTACTAGGCTCGAATCTGCCGATGGCTTGATTTACCGTCTCGACCAGACGACCACCATTCCTGGAATGACCAAAGGTACTGATGGCACGACCACGCCAGGACAGATCACCGCTGCCGTCACCGCGGACAAAATAGGTGAAGAATACAACAAGACCCAAGCCGATTTTACAATTCCAGGTCTAAAAGGTACACCAAAATTTGCTAAAATGTCGGCGACCATTGCCACTCCGATTACCGGCGGTTTCAACGGCAAGAAAAAGAAAATTTCCGAGCTAGACAAAGCCGGAGCGATTACCGCTCTAAAAAGCCAACTTCAAACCGAATTACTCAAAAAAATGAGGCCGATGATACCAGACACTCTGGTAATGTTTGACGACGGGATGATTATTCAATATACCGAAGACACCACCGCGATGGAAGAAAGTTTAGATAAAAACAAAGCGATTGTGGCTCTGAAAGCGACCGCGACCGGCGTTTCTTTCGACAAACAAGAATTCAGTAAATATTTTGCCAAAATCCAGCTCAAAGATTACAAAGACGAAGATGTTTCAATTGTCGATCTCGATAAATTCAAATTTACCATTCAAAACAAAGGTTCCACCACCCCAGAAAAACTAGAAAAGGTGAGTTTTAATTTAGAAGGCAAAGGGCACTTGGTCTGGAACTACGACGAAAAAGCCTTAATTTCTGACCTTCAGGCTGTAAAAGATGGTAATTATCAGTCTGTTTTTGGTAAGTTTCCGGCAATAAAAAGTGCTCTGATTGTCTTTCAGCCGCCTTGGATTAGGAGCATTTCCCAGAACCCCGACAAAACAAAAATAGAAAAAATAATAGACACCAGTAATTAAGCTAGTAATTTACCCACCGAACGACACGTGCGGCTTGCCCCGTTGCAAACTTTGGCATTACTTTGAGGTGTTTTAATTTTACTGGCTGTTTACTATTCAAATTGAGATAATAGTCGATAATAAACCACGCACATCCAAAGGCAAAGTAAAACAATGCCAAAGTTGACATACGGGGCTTGACTTTTAGGGTCATAATTTGTTAATATATTCAAGTCTATTTGTAATGGATAAGCACAAAAAAAATAACTTAAATCCGCCCAATTTTCGAAAGGAAGAAGAGGTGGTATCTGGAGTAGTGACCGAAGCTCTTCCAAATACTTTATTTCGAGTAAAAATTAGCGAGGACAAAGAAATACTGGCTTATTTGGCCGGTAAAATGCGTCTTCATCGAATCAGAGTAATGGTCGGCGATCGAGTTGGTCTCGTAATGGATCCTTACGGTGGCCGAGGCAGAATCAGCAAAAGATTCTAGCCCTAATTAATTTAAATGAAAATCAAATCCACAATTAAAAAAAGATGTGCTGGTTGTAAAATGGTCAAGCGACGTGGCCATCTTTATATTATTTGCAAAACAAAGCCTCGTCATAAACAAAAACAAGCTTAATTTTTATGAGAATTTCTGGTATTACATTACCCAATAATAAAAGAATTGAATACGCCCTCACGGCGGTTTATGGCATTGGCATCAATCGTTCTCGAAAAATTCTAACATCAGCCGGAATTGACCACGGACGAAGAGGAGACACTTTGACCGGTGAAGAAGAAAATCAGATCCGTAAAGGTATTGAATCTTACAAAATTGAAGGTGATTTGAAACGAGAAATTTCTGGAAACATCAAAAGATTAAAGGATGTCAAATCTTATCGTGGCTCACGCCATCTAAAAGGTTTGCCAAGCCGTGGCCAACGAACCAAAACCAATTCTCGCACTCGCCGAGGTAATGTCCGCAAGACGATGGGTTCTGGTAAGCGAAAAGTTGATAAGAAATAAAATAATATGGGAAAGAAACGCATCATCAAAAAGGGCGGGCAAGATTCGGCTAAAGGAGCTAGTTCTTCTCGTGCCTCAAAGAAAAAACTCGACAAGGGTATTCTTTTTGTTGAAGCCACTTACAATAATACCAAACTAATGGTCACCGATACTGAAGGCAAAGCTTATCTCTGGTCTTCGAGCGGTTCGCTCGGTTTTTCTGGCTCCAAAAAAGGGACACCATTTGCCGCTGGTAAAGTCGGTGATCTTTTGGCTGAACGAGCTCAAGCTATCGGCGTTAAAGATGTCGACGTTGTCATTAAGGGTGTCGGTGCTGGTCGCGAATCTTCGATCCGAGCTTTTTCCGCTAAAGGCATCAATATTTTATCAATCAAAGACAAAACTCCGGTTCCGTTCAACGGACCGAAGCCACCAAAACCACGTCGTGTGTAAGATAAATCAAAATTAAAATATCAAAATGAAAAATGACACTTTAAAATTTATTAATTCAAAAATTTCAAAAAAGTATTTTGGGATTAAATCATTTTGTATTTTTGCATTGTAATTTTGCATTTTGATTTTTACACTTTACATTAATTATCATGAAAACTGGACCAAAATTTAAAATTTGCAGACGCTTAGGTGATAAGGTTTTTGGTAAATGCCAAACAACCAAATTTGCTATTTCTGGTACCGAAAAAAAGCGCAAAACTTCCAAACATCCAAAAGGTGCTCCTTCCGAATACGCTTTGCAATTACTGGAAAAACAAAAAGCTAAATATACTTACGGTACGACCGAGAAGCAATTTCGTGGTTATGTCGACAAAGTAAAAAAAGTAAAAGGTAGCAATCACAGCGTTGATTTATACAAAAACCTAGAATCTCGTTTGGACAATATTGTCTTTCGTATGGGTATTGCCGGCACCCGTTCGCTTGCTCGTCAATTGGTTTCTCACGGTCACATCTTGGTCAACAACCGCAAAGTCCGGGTGCCATCCGCCGCGATCAAAATTAAAGATGTCATAAAAATCCGCCCAGAAAGTCGAAATAAAGCTGTTTTTAGTGACCTGACAGACAAAGCTAAAAATTATTCCGTTCCAGAATGGCTATCTTTTGATTTCGAAAAAAACGAAGGAGTCGTCCGGGGTATTCCTCTGATGGGTAAGTCTGAATCCATCATTGATTTTAGCTCAATTTTAGAATTTTATAGTCGATAAAGGTCAATTATTTTTTATAAATAACTATTTTATTATGCCTGATTTTAATATTATCTTACCTTCCAAGCCAAAAATTATCGCTGAAGAAGGACATATGGGAGTCTACGAAATCGAGGGTCTATACCCAGGTTATGGACACACCTTAGGTAATTCGCTTCGTCGAATTATGCTCTCTTCTATTCCTGGTTTTTCTATCGTTTCGATTAAAATCGAAGACGTCAACCACGAGTTCACCACGATCAAAGGCATCAAGGAAGATGTCATCAATATCATTTTGAATCTCAAGAAAGTTCGTTTTAAGGTAGATGGCGATAAGGCTCAAATCGTAAAGATTAATGCCAAAGGTCAGAAAGAAATCAAAGCCGGCGATATCGACGTACCCGGTCAAGTCGAAGTAATGAACAAAGACCAGCACGTTGCCACTTTAACCGACAAAAATTCTTCTTTTGTGGTGGAGATCACCCTTGAAAAAGGTTTGGGTTATGTTTCAAAAGAAGTTTTACAAAAGGATAAAGTAGATGTCGGTACCATTGCTGTCGATGCTATTTTCACCCCGATCCGTAAAGCTAGTTATGAAGTTGAAAATATGCGTGTTGAAGATCGCACTGATTTCAATAAACTACGCGTTCATATTGAGACCGATGGTACTATCAGCCCACGCGAAACTTTAGAAAGAAGCATTACCGTAATGATTCAGCAATTAAAAGCGATTGTTGGTTTCAAAGAAGAAAATGAGGAGACCTACAAAAACTTGAAAGAGGATATGAAAAATTCTGACAACGAAGAAGAAAAGTCAGCTTCAGACAAACTAAAGACCAAGATTGAAGATTTCAATTTGTCCTTCCGTACCACCAAAGCTCTGACCAACGCTGGTATCAAAACCCTCGGCGGTCTAGCCAAGAAAAAAGAGGAGGATCTTTTGAATATCAGTGGGATTGGCGACAAGGGCGTTCAAGAAATTAAAGGCATCTTGAATGATTTAGGAATTACGTTAAAGTAAGATAATAATATGAGACACCAAGCAAAAGGCAGAAAATTTAATCGAGAAAGAAAAGGGCGTACCGCATTGCTTCGTTCTTTGGCGTCTAATCTTATTTCTAAGGAAAAAATCAGCACGACCGAAGCCAAAGCCAAAGAAATTCGTCCATATGTTGAAAAATTGGTCACCAAAGCGATGAAAGATACCCCGACCAATCGCCGTCTTATTTCCGAAAAATTGGGTTCGACTGTTCGCACCAATAAATTGTTCAAAGAAATTGCCCCACGATTCGTCGGTCGCGCCGGTGGTTATACGCGCATTACCAAACTACCAGCTCGCTTAAGTGACGCTAGTCCAATGGCAATTATTGAATTTGTTTCATAAAAATATGGCTGAAAAAATTATCACAAAAGAATTTACCATTGATGCTACTGGCAAAGCGGTCGGGCGAGTCGCGACGTCTGTCGTAAAAATTTTACGCGGTAAAGATTCCGCCTCTTTTGAGCGAAACATTGCACCAAAAGTTATTGTGACGGTTACCAATGCTTCGAAAATGAGTGTCACTGCCAAAAAAGCCAAGGACAAAAAATATTACAATTACAGCGGTTATCCTGGTGGTATGCGCGAGCGAAGTTTGGCACAAGTCGCTGATAAAAAAGGTTATGCCGAAGTTTTGCGTATTGCCGTCAAAGGAATGTTGCCGACCAACAAATTACAAGCCGTGATGATGAAAAATTTAAAAATTACCGAATAATTATATGGCAACTATTTCCAAAACAACAAAATACATTGAAGCTGTCGGTCGCCGAAAAACGAGTGTCGCTCGTATTCGCTTGCAACCAAGCTCAAAAGGAAGCTTAAGTATCAACGAAAAAACAGCGGAGGTTTATTTTCCAACCAAAGAATTACGAAATAAATCAACTGATCTGATTGAACAATACAAAGAAGCTGGCGCTTTCGCCATTACCGCTCATATCAAAGGCGGGGGGATCAGCTCTCAATCCGAAGCTTTCCGCCAAGCCCTGGCTCGCGCCTTAGTCAAAGCCGACGAATCCCTAAAACCAGCTATCAAAAAAGAAGGTTTACTTACCAGAGACGCCCGCGAAAAAGAACGCCGTAAATTCGGTCTCAAAAAAGCTCGCAAATCTCCACAATGGTCTAAACGCTAGACTCAAAAAACCCCGAAATTTCGGGGTTTTTTGAACAATTGAAAAATTTGACAAGGATGTTATAATATAGGTAATAAATAGCTTTATGAAAGATGAAAACCTACAAAATGAGGAAGAGGATATTTTTTTTGAAGAGAATACCGAAGATCGAGCGCCAGAAGGGGCGGATTTGGTAGATAAATTCAAGAAACTTAAAACCGAACTAAAGTCTTGCCAAGCTGAAAAATCCGAATACCTCGCTGGCTGGCAACGTGCCAAAGCCGACTATTTGAATCTCAAAAAAGAGCACGAAGGCAACAGGCACGAGATTGGCAAATGGGCAAAAGAAGGAGTATTATCAGATTTATTCACCATCGCCGATAGTTTCGAAATGGCCTTTGGCAACAAAGAAGCCTGGGAGCAAGCGCCCGAAAACTGGCGCAAAGGTATTGAGTACATTTATAACCAACTGCAAACCATCTTTCGTGATCATGGGGTTGAAGAGATCAATCCAAAAGTTGGAGAAAAATTTAATCACGCCGAGCAAGAGCCGGTCGGCACAGTTGAAACAGAAAACGAAAATGAGGATGATGAAATTGTTGAAGTGATTAAAAAAGGTTATAAATTACACGGGAAAATTGCTCGCCCAGCGAGTGTGAAAGTTAAAAATTATAAATAAAAAATATTATGAAGAAAATTTTAATCGGTATAATAATTGTAATTCTCGTAGCAGTAGCCGGAGTAGGTTATCTAATTTGGAAAAGTGGAGACGCCTGTTCTGACCCTAACACAAAAATTTATGTAGAAAAACAATATATAGATCTGTCACGCGCAGAAATAGATAAAAATTGGATCGCGAGCATTACTGGCTGTAGACAAACGCGAGAGATTAAAATTAATAATGTGTTTAAGAAAGTTTCAAGAAACGAATTCGACAAATTCCTTAAAAATTACAATGACCAATGTAACAATTGTCTTGTTTCAATTGATCGTTGGGGACCAGGAATAGAGACTTATAAGGATTATGTGACAGGAAAAGTAATAAAAGGCACTTTCCCTGTTACAAACTAAAAATAAATTATCAGATAATTAAATTAAGGCTAAAACATCCATCGGGATGTTCGCCCAAGTAAAAACATTATGGCAAAAATTTTAGGAATTGATTTAGGTACAACAAATTCGGCTATGGCCGTGATTGAAGGCGGTTCTCCACGAATCGTCGAAAACATTGAGGGTGCGCGCACCACTCCGTCCATCGTGGCGATTTCTAAAGCTGGTGAAAGACTTGTCGGCCAGCTCGCCAAGCGCCAAGCGATCACCAATCCGAAAAATACTATTTTCGGGGTGAAGCGCTTGATGGGTCACAAATTTAGTGATCCAAATATCCAAAAAGATAAAGGTTTGGTTTCGTTTACGATGGAGCAATCAACCGACGGCGGTGTCCAAGTCAAACTTGGCGACAAAATGTCCCGCCCCGAAGAAGTTTCAGCGATGATTTTATCAAAATTAAAACACGACGCCGAAGCCAAGCTTGGTGAGAAGATTGAAGAGGCGGTCATTACGGTGCCAGCTTATTTTGACGACTCACAACGCAAAGCGACTAAAGATGCTGGCGAAATTGCCGGCTTTAAAGTCCGTCGTATTATCAACGAGCCGACAGCCGCCGCTCTCGCTTATGGTCTTGATAAAAAGAAGGATGAAAAGGTTGTCGTTTACGATTTTGGTGGCGGAACTTTCGACGTCTCGGTCCTCGAAATTATCGGCGGTGACGAAGAGCAAAGCATTTCGGTCAAATCCACCGACGGCGATTCGCATATGGGTGGCGAAGACATTGATCAAAAAATTATCAAATGGATTGGCGAAGAATTTAAAAAACAATCCGGTCTTGATATCACCAAAGATGAGCTGGCTCTTCAGCGCTTAAAAGAAGCCGCCGAAAAAGCCAAACACGAACTTTCCACGATGAACCAAACGGAAATAAATATTCCATTCATCACTTCCGATGCTTCTGGTCCGGTTCACCTCAATATGTCGATGACTCGCGCGGCACTAGAAGATTTAGCTCGCGAATTTATCGACCAGTCAATCGAAATTACCAAACGCGCTATGACTGCCTCCGGTTTTGCGATGAGCGACATTAACGAAATTATTATGGTTGGCGGTCAGACCCGCATGCCAGCGATCCACGAAGCCGTAAAAAATCTTTTTGGCAAAGAGCCAAATCACACTATCAACCCAGACGAAGTCGTCGCTATCGGTGCCGCGATCCAAGGAGGAATTTTTGCTGGTGATGTGAAAGATGTGCTCTTGCTCGATGTTACTCCGCTCTCACTTGGTATTGAGACGATGGGCGGTGTCGCGACCAAAATTATTGAGCGCAATACTACTATCCCAACTTCGCGTTCACAAGTTTTCTCAACAGCGGCTGACAATCAAACTTCGGTAGAAATTCATATTGTCCAAGGCGAACGCGAACTCGCGGCCGACAACAAAACTCTTGGCCGATTTATCTTAGACGGCATTCCACCATCTCCACGCGGTTTGCCACAAGTGGAAGTAACCTTTGACCTTGATGCCAATGGTATCTTGTCAGTGAAGGCGAAAGATAAGGCAACAAATAAAGAGCAATCTGTCCGCATTGAAGCCAAAACCAGTCTCTCCAAAGAAGATATTGAAAGAATGAAAAAAGATGCCGAGCTTCATGCCGATGAAGATAAGAAAAAACGCGAGGTGATTGATACCAAAAATATGGCTGATCAACTTATTTACACGGCTGAAAAAAGTTTGAAAGACGCAGAGGGTAAAATTCCTGAAGATATTAAAAGGGGTGTGGAAGATAAGGTGACAGCCTTGAAAGGTGTCAAAGATGGCGAAAATATTGAAGAAATTAAAAAAGCCACCGAAGGACTATCATCTGAAATGCAAAAAATTGGCGAAGCGATGGCAAAAAATGCTAATCCCGCTGAAGGACCCGCTTCCGCCGAAGGCTCCAGCGAGGCGAAGCCAGAAGACAATCAAGAAGGCAACGTCCGCGACGCAGAAACTAAATAAAACAACCTTTTATCGAAGTTCGACTTCGATAGAACTTGAAAAATTGTGGATAAAACAAAAGCCCGCCTCACAGAGACGAGCTCCGTTCGGCGGGCAGAAAAATTCTATCCTAACGTGAATTTACTACCACCTTTAACTTCCTTGGTGGCGACAACACGGAGATTGGCTATGTCTGCCATAATCATCGCAATTTCGGTCAAATTTTTTGAGTCAAAGATTGGTATTTTGTCGTCGCCACCAGACCAACGGATACGACCGTCCACACCTACTTCACAAGATCGTTGTACGCTAATCAAGCAGTTTTCGATGTCAACAAAAATTACATCGCCAGGCATCAAGGCCGTGGGTTTTTCGTTAAAAAACATGAGCAATTCTCCTTATCTCAAAAGGTGGTCAACAACATTTGGCACAATGCCAGCCGTCAATTTTTCCACTCCTAACTACCTAGCATCAGTGTTGCATATCAATTTTTATTTGTCAATCCCTAATCTTGCCCGAAAAAGCCTTATGTAGTATAGTTTAATCACTTATATGGCAAAAGACTATTACAAAACCCTGGGCGTAGATAAGAAAGCTCCAAAAGAGGAGCTGAAGAAGGCTTTTCATAAACTCGCTCACAAATATCACCCCGACAAACAAGGCGGTGACGAAGCCAAGTTTAAGGAAATCAACGAGGCCTATCAGATTCTCTCCGATGATAACAAGCGCGCGCAATACGACCAATTCGGCGAAGCTGGAGCGAATGGTGGCTTTGGTGGGGGTCAAGGCGGACAAGGCTTTGGTGGTTTTGATTTTTCTGGTTTCCAAAATGCCGGCAATGGTGGCTTTGAATTTGACCTCGGAGACATTTTTGGCGAAATGTTTGGTGGTGGCGGTCGTGGTCGTCGTACTCAAAAAAGCGGTCAGGATATTCAAGTTGACCTGCAAATAAGTTTCAAAGAATCGATCTTTGGTACCGAGAAAAAAATTAAATTAAATAAGCAAAGTGCGTGCGAAGTCTGTGGAGGTAGTGGCGCTGAAAAAGGCACGAGCAAAAAGAAATGCACCACTTGCAATGGTCAAGGTTTTACGAATGAAACTCGTCGCTCGATTCTTGGCTCTTTTCAAACCCAAAAAGAATGTACGGCTTGTTTTGGCACCGGTGAAATTCCCGAAAAAAAATGTGCCAATTGTCGCGGTGATGGCATTGTGAAAAAAGAAGAACAAATCGCAATCAATGTACCAGCTGGCATTACCGAAAAAGAAATGTTGCGCATGACCGGCAATGGTGAAGCGATTCCGCACGGTCAAGCTGGCGATTTGTATATTAAATTTCGCATCGAAAAAGATAAAAATTGGCTTCGCGATGGCGATAATCTGACCACGACCGTCAATATTAAGTTGACTGACGCACTTTTAGGTCTCGATTACAATTTAGAAACTTTAGACGGTCCGCTGGTTTTAAAAATTCCCGAGGGAATTAGTTATGGCGAAATTTTACGAATAAAAAACAAAGGTGTGCCGAGCAAATCTGGTCGCCGAGGTGATGCCTTAATAAAAGTGACATTTGCCACCCCAAACCGTCTTTCCCGAAAAACCAGACAACTTATCGAAGATTTGCGAAACGAGGGAATTTAGTGATATATTGAAAATAATAAATAAACTTATGTCTAACAGGGTGCCAAAATTTTTGCCCGAGGATTTTGAGTTGTTGCTCCAAAAAATTGCCGAGCTCGAGACAAGGCTTATTGATTGCGGTCAAGAATTAGGCGAATCGACAGAGCAAAGCTCGGAAACTTGGCACGATAATGCGACTTATGACACGGCTCGTATGCAATTTGATATTATTGCCGAAGAACTTCAAAAATTAATTGAAACTAGAAATAGCGCCCAGATTATCACCCCACCATTTTTTAATGAAGAAATAGGTATCGGTAACGTTGTCTTGTTAAAAAATACTAAAACAGGAGAAAAACACCTATTAAAAATAACCGGGAATACAGTGTAAAAAAACTTTACCGTGCTTTACCGAAGTTCGACTTCGATAAAGCTGGAATTAACCCAGAAAGACTTTGAAATACCTATGATTTTATGATAGATTTTAAGAATGGAATTTCCGGTCAATAAACGAGCAAAGGTGATGCATTTTTTGTATCTCAATTTTTTAAAACCCATTCTTTTTCTTTTTGATCCAGAAGATATTCACGATCTCTTTACTGGTGTCGGGTCTTTTTTAGGACGATACGCTTTAACCAAAAATATTACAGCTTGGTTTTTTTCTTACCAGAACCCTGGGCTCGAACAAGAAATCCTCGGTATTAAGTTTAAAAACCCAATCGGTCTCGCGGCTGGTTTTGATAAAAATGGCTTAATGACTGATGTTTTACCCGCGGTCGGTTTTGGTTTCGCGGAAATTGGCTCGGTGACGGGCAAACCTTGTACTGGTAACACCAAACCTCGGCTATGGCGTTTGCCGAATTCAAAAAGTTTAATTGTTTATTATGGTTTGAAAAATGACGGGGCAGAAAAAATTTCTCAAAGATTATCAGGTAAAAATTTTAATATTCCGATCGGTATCAGCCTCGCCAAAACCAATGACGAAAAAACCGTTACCACCGAAGCTGGTATTGCTGATTATCTTTTTGCTTATGAAAAAATGCGAGAAGAGGAACTTGGTGATTACTACACAATAAATATCAGTTGCCCAAATGCTTTTGGTGGACAGCCATTTAACGACCCAGCTCGTCTAGAATTATTATTAAAAAAATTCGCCGAAACCAAATTTACTAAACCAATTTTTCTAAAAATGCCTCCGGATTTGACCGAAACCGAAGTAGATCAAATTATCTCACTCGCCCGAACTTACAAAATAAGCGGTTTTATTTGTACGAACCTGACCAAAGATCGAGGCAATGAAGTTTTGAAAAATAAAATCAAAGATATTCTGCCGACCGACAAGGGCGGTTTTAGCGGTAAGGTTGTTGCTGACTTAGCCAATAATCAAATCAAATACATTTATCAAAAAACCAAAAGTGAGTTTGTGATTATTGGTTGCGGTGGAGTTTTTAACGCCGAAGATGCTTATCAGAAAATCCGCCTTGGGGCTTCGCTAATTCAAATGATTACCGGAATGATTTTTGAAGGACCGCAAGTGGTGAGTGAAATCAACCAAGGTTTGGCTTTCTTAATTCAAAAAGATGGTTTTAAAAATATTAGCGAAGCTGTCGGTGTCGATAATAAATAATAAATTTTATGAATATGAACGATAAATATGATTTTAAAAATTCTGAACCAAACTGGCAAAAGTTTTGGGCGGAAAATAATGTCTACGGTTTCAATCCTGATTCCGACAAACCACTTTATACCATAGATACTCCGCCACCGACCGTTTCCGGCGCGATTCATCTTGGTCATATTTATTCATACACCCAAGCCGAGGTCATCGCTCGTTATCGTCGATTTCGTGGTTTTAATGTCCGCTATCCGTTTGGAATGGACAACAATGGCTTACCGACCGAACGTCTGGTTGAAAAAGAATTAAATATTAAAGGTAAAGACTCGAGCTTGAAAGATTTTACCGAAAAATGTTTAGCGACAACCGAAAAATACAAAATTGTTTACGAAGAATTGTGGCAATCGCTTGGTCTGTCGGTCGATTGGCGTTTGGAATATTCGACAATTTCCGAACCAGTCCAACTGTTAGTGCAGAAAGTTTTTAAAGATTTTTATGATCGCGGTTTGATTACGAGACAAGAAGCACCCGCCTTGTTTTGTTTTGAATGTGGCACATCAGTCGCCCAAGCCGAAGTGGAAGAAGATGAAAAAGAATCGGTTTTTTATGATTTAGCTTTTACCGACAAAGATGGGAAAACTTTAACCATCGCCACGACTAGACCAGAATTATTACCGGCCTGCTTAGCAATTTTTGTTCACCCGAATGATCTACGTTTCCGCGAATTAGTCGGCACAAATGCTACCACACCGATTGGCGATGTTGTACCAATTTTAACCGACGACAAAGTCGATATGGAAAAAGGTAGTGGGGCAGTGATGTGTTGCTCTTATGGTGACGAGACCGATGTGTATTGGGTTCGCGAGCACAAATTAAAAGAAAAATTGATTGTCGATAGAAATGGTAAATTTAAAAAATTAGATAACGCACCAGATTTGCTGGGTTTAAATTTCGTTGATGGTCGCGCCAAGATTATTGAAAAACTAGAAACTGCCGGTAAAATTTTAGCTAGTAAAAAAATCTCACACAATCTTGGCGTTCACGAACGCTGTGGCACACCGATTGAATATTTCACGACCGTCCAATGGTTTGTTAAAACTTTGCCGATTAAAAATGAAATTTTAGAGCAAGGTCAGAAAATAAATTGGTATCCGGCTTTTATGTACAAACGCTTTGAAGATTGGACGCTTGGTCTAAAATGGGATTGGTGCATTTCGCGCGAAAGGTTTTATGGTATTCCACTTCCAGCTTACACTTGCGACGACTGCGGTAAAATTTTTGTACCGGAAATTAAAGATAAACCGATTGATCCACGACTTGAATCAATAGGGGATTTGACCTGCTCTTGTGGTAGCAAAAAACTTTCAGCTGACGGTAATGTGCTCGACACTTGGTTTACCTCGTCTTTAACCCCCGATATAAATAATGAATCCGATCTCAACGGAGCAATGAAAGGTAAGATGTTCCCATTATCTATGCGCCCACAAGCCCACGACATTATTCGCACTTGGGCGTTTTATACCATCGTAATGGCGTATTATCGCCACAAGGAGGTGCCTTGGCACGATCTGATGGTCTCCGGGCATATTCTCGCCAAGCAAGGGGTAAAAATCAGCAAAAAGACTGGTGGGGGCAAATATCAACCTGCCGAGCTTATCGCTGAACATTCCGCTGATGCGGTGCGCTATGTAATGTGTGGCGCCAAGCTCGGTCAAGATGCTTATTATGATGAAGCCGAAGTCGAAAAAGGTAAGAAATTGATCACCAAAATTTTCAATGCCGGCAAATTTGTTTTCAGCCATCTTGAGGAAAATAAATTTAACAAGGAAACAAAACCGGCTGAAATTTACCCAACCGATACTTGGATTTTAGCCAAAGCCGAAAACGCAATGTCCGAAATGATGAAGAGTCTTGATCAATATGACTTGATTATCGCTCGCCAAAGATTTGAAGAATTTTTCTGGACTGATTTTTGTGATAATTATTTAGAGCTAGTCAAAGGACGACTTTATGGTGACAAAGAAAAGTCTGGTCACTCTTCAGCACTTTATACTTTGTATCACACTTATCTAAAAATTTTGCAAATGTTGGCGCCGTTTATGCCTCACATTACGGAAGAAATGTATCAAGCTTATTTCGCCAAACAAGAAAAAATAACCAGCCTTCATCAAATGATTTGGCTCGCGGAAAACTCCAAAGAAAAAAATAAAAATGATTTAGCTTGTTGGGAAACAACTTTGTCGTATATTTACGCGATGCGTCAAGAAAAAAACAAACTAAACTTGAGGCTGGGGGATAGTGTCGCAAAAATCATCATTTCTGGACTGGAAGAAAATAACAAAAAACTAGCGCTGGCAGCTGAAGATTTAAAAAATATTGCCAAAGCTCAAAACATCGAGTTCAAAAACCAACCCGAGACAATTTCGGTGATAATTGAGAAACAAGATTAATTTTTTTTAGCGAGATCTAAAACCTCGGTCAGAACCTTAATTAATTGGTTGTAGTTTTTAGCGCTTGGTACAGTTATTCTGACATATTTTTTAAGCCAAAATGGAGCATCAGGATAACGAGACAGATCTTTTACCCAAACATCTCGACTTTTTAAGTTTTCGCAAAATTCGCTAGTGTTAAAAAATTTAGCGGTCACGAAGTTGGCGTTACCTGGCAAGACGCTAATATTCCGACTTTTAAAAAACTCTATTAGTTTTTTTCTGATTTTTGCGACTTCTTCGATATAAGAAATGAGGACCTTCCCGTCTTTGTTTAGTAAATTATCGACTATTGAAATTGAAGCTTTATTTATGTTGTAAATATCACCACGCATTTCTATTATTTTTTTTGCTAATTTCTCGTTAGTTATGATTAACCCTAATTTTAAACCACTTAAACCAACCTTGGAGAAAGAACGTAACACAATGAGATTGTTGTATTTTTTAACCAGGCTAATGACACTATACTTCTCGGAAACATAATCAGCATAAACCTCATCGATAACCACCAAAATATTTTTTTGCTTGGCGGCTTTGATAATAATTTCAAGTTCGTTTGTGGTCGCAACAGACCCTAAAGGATTATTAGGATTAGCTAAGTAGACTAACTTTGTTTTTGACCGAAACACCGTAATAATTTTAGCGACTGGCAAAATACAATTTTCGGCATAACGGATTTTCTTAAACAAAAATTTACGATATTTTTCAAATTTACCATAAAAAGCAAAGTTCGGAACTGGTATGACAATTTCTTCGCCGTCGTGAACAAAAAAATTAAAAATAATATCTAAAGCATGATAAGTTCCATTAACTAATACTAGATTGTTTGGAGATACAGAAAAATTTTGCGCTACCGAATTTATCAGGTTAGTGGTGTCAAAATTTCGAGCATATTGGCAAAAATTATCTGAATTTAACCATTTTTTATGGCTAAAAAGGTTTATTTGCCCCTCGTTTAAATCTAATCTTAACTCTTTGGTGTTTTTTTGCATCGTGTTATTATATCACTAGTAAAAGGCAACTGTCTATTGCGTTATTCTGTATTATATGGTATAATCAAAAACGTGAATAATAGTAAGGATTCCGAAGCGATCAAAAAGCAATTGGCTTCGAAGAATAGCAAATTTTGGGACACCAGGAGAAAAATTGATTCTCTACGTCTTTTTCGTTTGGCTTCCAAAAATGTTTTAGCTTACCAGAAATTTCTTAAACGACACAAAATTGATTCGACTCAAATTAAAGATTGTAAAGACTTCGCTAAAATTCCAGCAATTAGTAAAAAAAATTATCTAAGATATTATCCTTACCCAGAACTTTTTTGGTCTGGCGAAACCGCAAAAAATGCTACTTATACCTCTACATCTGGTTCGACGGGTGAATCTTTTTATTTCCCAAGAGAATCAACTCTGGATTGGCAATCTTCGATTATTCACGAAAATTTTATCAATGGCTTCAGCAAAAAAGGAGAATCGGTTCTAGTTGTGGTAACTTTTGGAATGGGCGTCTGGATTGGGGGATTGATGACTTATCGCGCTTTCGAATATGTCCGAGACCGTAGCAACCGAAAAATCTCAATCATTACACCCGGTATAAATAAAAGTGAAATTTTTACAACCTTGCAAAAATTATCGCCGATGTTTGACCACACCATAATTTGTGGTTATCCACCATTCGTTAAAGATGTTATTGACGAAGCGGAAACCTTAAAAATAAATACTAAAAAATTAAATTTAAAATTTTCTTTCGCCGCCGAATCTTTTACTGAAAGTTATCGTGATTTTTTGAAAGAAAAAGTTGATCTTAAAAATAAATATCTAGAAACAATCAGTATCTATGGTAGCGCCGATATCGGTGCTATGGCGTCGGAAACACCGCTTAGTATTCTAGTTAGAGAATTAGCGATCAAGGATAAAAAATTCTTTGAAAGTATCTTTGGGCAAATAAATAAAACGCCAACTTTAGCTCAATTTAATCCGTCTTTTATTAATTTCGAAGAAGTTGAAGGAGAGCTCTTACTCACTGGTAATAGCACGATTCCTTTGATCCGCTATGCACTTGGCGATAACGGCGGAGTTTTTACTTATGATCAGATTGTTGCCAAAGCAAAAAACTTTAATATAGATTTAGACAATTTAGTAAAAAAACTCGGCCTAAAAGATACGGTTTCCGAGTTACCGTTTGTTTATGTATACGAACGAAAAGATTTATCGACCACTCTTTATGGATTAAATGTTTTTCCTGAATTTATAAAAGAAGCTCTCTTGCAACCAGAATTGCACAAATATTGTACTGGCAAGATGGCAATGTGTACCAAGTTTAACAAAAAACAAGACCAATTTTTAGAGATCAATGTGGAACTTAAAAAAAATGTTACCTCCAACCAAAATCTAGCTAAAAAAATTCAAAAAGTGGTTCTGTCTCATCTTCTAAAAAGAAGTTCGGAATATCGCGAATTATACAAATTTATTAAAAATCGGGCTTTGCCAAAAATTGTTTTGTGGTCAGCCGAAAACCCCAAATATTTTCGTCCGGGTATTAAACAAAAGTGGGTAATAAAATAAACCTAAACAAATTTCCGCTTTTAGCTTTTTTACGGTAAGATTAAAATTATGAAAGTAAATCTAGACAAAATGAGGCTAAAATTGGAAACGGAAGCCAACCTGTTTTTTGAGTTAGAAAAAATTGAGGATAAAATAAAATTTCTTTTACGTTTTGCCATCTTGGCACCATCAACCCACAACACCCAGCCCTGGCTTTTCAAGGTCACAGATAATTCTTGTTTAGTCTTCTTAAATCCTAAATTAAAACTAAAATATGCCGATGCTAAAAATCGCGATATTTATATCAGCATTGGCTGTGCCATAGAAAATTTACTAATTGCTGCACAATATTATGGATTAGAGGGTAAAGTTACTTACAAAGATTCAGAAGATAATCTCGTGGCAACCATATCGTTTAGTGAAAACATTGAAAAAAGAGAGTTGGAATCTTTAGAGAAAACAATTTTGTATCGCGTAAATTCTCGTGGTCCTTTTACTGATGAAAAAATTCCGGATATATTTCTAGAGCATCTAAACCAAATATTTTTAGAAAATCATGCTGAAAATGATATTCAAGTTCATTTTATAAAAGAAAAAAATGACGTTAAAAAAATTGCCGAGTTAACCCAGCTTGGGATGAAAATAGCTCATTCCAATAAAGATTTCCGACAAGAAATGTCTCGTTGGATAGTAAATAATTACACCAGACGCCGAGACGGTATGATCGGTTATTCGATGAATATGCCTGGACCGATTTCACTACTCGTGTCTAAAGTTGTCCGTTTTTTTAATATGGGGAAAATAATGGGCAAATTAAATTATATGAGCGTTTCATCGGCTCCCTTGATTTGTGTTTTTACCGCTCCGGACTTAAAAACTGAAACTTGGTTAAAAATCGGAAGACTCGTTGAGCGTTTAACTCTTGAGCTACAGAAAGAAAATTTCAGCACCTCAATTTATCTAGCTTCAGTAGAAATGGGAGATTTGTATAAGGAAATTCAAAATATTTTAAAAACTTCGAGTTTACCTCAATTTGTTTTTGCTTCAGGTTTTATGGATAAAACTTTTAAAACTACGCCGAGGCACGAACTGGAAGAAAAATTATTAAATTAAATTATGGATAAAAAATTAGACAACTATTTAAAAAGTGTAACGATTGAATCTGACAGTCAGCCTGTTTTTTTTGATTTAAAAAACCAAGATGACCAACAAAAATTACTTAGTCTGTTTGAATTAAATAAAATTAAAAAAGTTATCGATAATTACGGTGAACAGAATGGGGAACTAGCTTTAGTAAATAATCCGCCACTGATTGCTATTAAAAAAGAAAACTCTACAGTTAGCGAGGGTGTAGAAGATCCAGAAAAAGGTTTGTGGATTTATTTCCCGTGGAAAGATACTTTAGTCCATTCGCTCGACAAAGAAGATTACGAAAAATTACGTTTGTCTCGAAATAATAACCTTATTAGCCCATCGCAACAAGAAAAAATAAAAGCTTTAAGAATCGGTCTGGCGGGATTAAATGTTGGTAATCCCGGCGCTATTTCTTTGATTCAAGAAGGCGTTCAAAAATTGAAAATGGCAGATTTAGATATTTTATCTTTATCTAATCTTAATCGCTTCCGAGCTGGATTGCCCGATGTCGAGCTTGATAAAACAATCATTACCGCCAGGCAAATCTATGAAATAAATCCTTTTGCCGAACTAGAGTTATACAGTAAAGGCATTCAGTCAGATAATATCGACAAATTTCTGCTTGAACCTAAAATCGATTTACTCATAGAAGAAATGGATAATTTAAAGCTCAAAATTGCGATTAGAGAAAAAGCTAAGCAATTTAAAATACCGGTGTTAATGGTGACTGGTAATGGATCTAATATTATAATTGATATTGAACGTTATGATTTGGATGAAAATATTCCACTTCTTAATGGCTACCTAAAACCTGAAATTATTGAGCAAATAAGTAAAGTTGTTCCGACCACCGATCTGCGTGAAAAAATGTCTCTCGCTCGAGATTTTATGGGTAAAGAATATTTAGTTAAAGAATTACGCGAATCTTTTGATCGCGTCGGTATAGATTTGGCGGGTATTCCACAATTAGCTGAAGCAACTTTTTTCCGTGGAGCAACTCTTGCTTATTTTACTCGTCGTATCGCCGTGGATAAAGATATTCCTTCCGGACGGTATCTTCTAGAAGTGGATAAACTCAAGTTAGTTTAAATTAGCCAAAAATCTCCCAGATCTGCTATAATATTCTTATGGTGATTAGTAACGTTGATTTATTTTTGACAATTATTCCAAGTTTTTTGATAGCTTATTTAGGTATCATTATTTTATTTCACGGACGAAAAAGCGTTACTAATATTTTTTTTGCTTTAATTAGTTTTTGTACTGTTTTTTGGTCCATCGCTAATTATCTTTCAATCAGCTCTCCTGATGATCAAACTTTATTTTGGACAAGGCTAGTCCTTTTTTTCGCTGTTCCTCACGCTCTACTTTTTTTGTTATTTGTCTACAACTTTCCAGCAACTAAAATTACCAATCGAAAATTTTTGACTATTTTATTATCAATTATGATAATAACGATGCTCGCAACGGTGTCACCCTTTGTTTTTTCTGGTATAAATTTTGTTGACGGCAAAACTATTCCCCAGACAGGAATCTTGATTCCAATTTTTGCCTTGGTTGTCCTTGGTTCTTTGTTTTCCGCTCTTTATTTAATTATTAAAAAATATTTAACCGCCAACAAAGACGATAAGGAGCACTGGCGCGTTATGCTAATCGGCACAGCATTAAGTTATATTTTTATTATCGCGACAAATTTTATTTTAGTTGTTTTTTACCAAGATACTTCTTATCTGAAATTTGGACCATTGTTTATGCTACCGACAATTATCGGAATGGGTTATGCTATTCTGCGCTACCAGCTATTAAACGTAAAAGCTATTGCCACAGAAATTTTAACCTTGGTCATTTTGTCTATTTCTGTTGTTGAAGCTTATTTATCACAGACAAGTTTAGAATTGGCAATGAGATTAATCATTTTTGTTTTTTATGCTATTTTTGGAATATTAATTATTCGTAGTGTTTTAAAAGAAGTTGAACAACGCCAACACATCGAAAAATTAGCGGGTGATTTAGCTTTAACCAACAACCAATTAAAATTTGCAAACGACAAACTTAAAGAAATTGACCGACAAAAAACTGAATTTGTGTCTATTGCTTCTCACCAGCTTCGCAGCCCACTGACTGCGATTAAGGGCTATTCATCAATGCTTCTCGAGGGATCTTTTGGTGATTTTCCCGAAAAAGCACATAATGCGGTTGAGCGAATTTCGGAATCTAGCCAAAAATTGGTTACCGTCATCGAAGACTTTTTGAATGTCACCCGCATCGAACTTGGCAAAATGAATTACGAGTTAAGCAACTTTGATATTGGTAAGTTAGCCGAACAGGTCATTGGAGAAATCAAACCAAACATCGAAAAACGTGGTTTGACCATTTCTTACGAAACCGATGGTAACGATCACACCATAAACGCCGATCCTGGTAAAATTAGTCAGGTAATTTCTAATATTATTGATAATGCTTCCAAATATACCAAAGAAGGCTGGGTAAAAGTCCGCGTTGAAAATTTGAAAAAGACCAACAAAAGCAAGTCTGATACAATACGAATCACCGTAAAAGATAGCGGTATCGGTATTGATAAAAAAAATATCACTCGATTGTTTGAAAAATTCATCCGTGCCGATGACGCCGGCAAAACCAACATCCTCGGCACCGGTCTTGGTCTTTATGTCGCCAAACAGATGGTCGAAGGACTGGGCGGTAAAATCTGGGCAGAGTCAGAAGGTCTCGACAAAGGCTCAACTTTCATTGTCGAATTTAAACAAGCCAAAACCAAATAATTTGAGCTAGTGGCTATTTTCTGCTACCATTAATAAATGGAAGAAAATAACAAAAAAATATTATTATCGGGTGTCAAACCGACCGGGCGACCACATATCGGTAATTATTTTGGGGCGATGAAACAATTTGTCGATTTGCAAGATAAATATCAGGCTTACGTTTTTATTGCTGACCTACACGCCCTCACGACATCTCGCGACCCCAAGCAACTTCGACAAGATACTCTTGATCTAGTTTTTGATTACCTCGCCATCGGACTTGATCCAGAAAAAGTCATTTTCTTTAAGCAATCTGACATCCTAGAACACACCAACCTTGGTTGGATTTTTAACTGTCTCACGACAATGCCATATCTTGCACGTGCTCACGCCTTCAAAGATGCCGAGGTCAAAAACAAAGAGGTCAATGTCGGTCTGTTTGATTACCCGTTATTAATGGCGGCGGATATTTTGCTGTACGATACCGATGTCGTGCCCGTCGGGCAGGATCAAAAACAGCACGTGGAAATCGCGCGCGACACTGCCGAAAAATTTAATTTCAGTTATGGAGAGACTTTTAAATTGCCAGTGCCTTTGATTTTGGACGATGTCAAAACCGTCATTGGTCTTGATGGTCAAAAAATGAGCAAAAGTTATGGCAACACCATTCCACTTTTTGCCGATGAAGCCGAGATTAAAAAATTAGTTGCCACTATAAAAACCGATTCCAAAGGAGTAGAGGAGTCGAAAAATCCGGAAGAATGCAATGTTTTTGCTTTACATAAATTGTTCACCCCAACCGAGCAACTCACTGAAATTAAAAAAAGATATATTGACGGAGGAATTGGCTACAAAGAATCGAAAGATATTTTGGCTGATAATATGAATAAATATCTAACTCCACTCCGAGAGAAGAGAGCCGAAATCGCCAAAGACCCCGCCAAAGTAATCGAGATTCTAAAAAAAGGCGCCGAGATCGGCCGTAAAAAAGCGGAAGCCAAAATGACTGATGTCCGAGCTAAAGTGGGAATTGATTTATAAAATGGAACAAATAGAAAAACAGGGGTTGAAGTACGCTTTAATTTCCGGCCAACTTAATGCCAATGATTTTTTAGTAAAAATTTTTGAGATCGACCAGGCGAGCGATGAACACACGGAAGCAGTAAATAATTTGGCAACCCTTAAAGATGAAGAGGTTAGACAAAGACTCCAAGAGCCCGAAGAAATTTTTCTAAAATACTGCAAAATCTTATCTCTTACTAATTTTCATATTGGACAAATTGAGGCAATGGATCACGCAAATCCAGAAAAAGCCTTGAACTATTTCGAGGAAGCCTTGGCGCCTACCAAAAATGTCAAAGATTCAAGCTACCAAGATTGGGTTTATTATGTTTCTGGCACAATCGCTTACTTTAAAAATAATCTGGATTCTTTAAGTGATTTTATCGCAAAAATATCAGACGAGAAAAACAAAAAAGTATTAGAAAGGCTTCTGATCGGACTAACAGAAAGAGGAGAGCCTGATTACATAAAAGATTATTAAGAAACAAAATGCCTTGGATTTTACCTCTCTCATTTTTAATTCTGTTTGAAATAATTGCGGATATTTTTGCGAAAGAATGGTCTTTAAAGACCCATCTTTGGTATTTGGCTTTCGGGGCTTTAGCTTCTTATGTGATCGCCAATAGTTTTTGGCTTTTTGCCTTAAAAAACGGCTCGGGCTTAGCTCGTGGAGCAATAATTTTCTCGGTCGCCACCGCCATTATCGCCACACTTTTAGGTCTTTTTTGGTATCAAGAAAAAGTTTCAAATGTTCAAATCGCAGGCATCATCGCTGGTATCATTTCTATTATTTTGATTTTTTGGGAATAAAATGGTATTATTTAAACAAGCTTTTGGGCCGATTAACAACCGGATTCAAACTCAAGGCATAAGTAATAAATCAGGGTGGCACCGCGGTGAATCTTAAATATTTAGATCCAAAAACCGCCCCTGCAAGTTTTTTCATTTTGAAGAACTTGCAGGGGCGGTTTTTATTAAAAATATTATTAGAAGAAATTAACAAACAAATTTATGATAAACAGAATTAAAATAAGTGACCTAAAAGAACATACAGGTAAAGAAGTTTCAATCGCAGGCTGGGTGGATGTCCGCCGAGACCACGGCAAATTGATCTTTATTGATTTGCGTGACGCTTCGGGCAAGGTCCAGATGGTTATCTTACCAAATCACGCCGAAGCCGGCGCCGTAGCCACCAAATTGCGCCCAGAGTGGGTGATTAAGGTGACAGGCCTGGTTAACAAGCGCCCAGACAAAATGATCAGCCCAGAGCAAGAAAATGGTGATATCGAGATTGAAGTCACAGGTATAGAAATTTTGAGCGAAGCCAAAGAATTGCCATTTGATACTGGCGCAGAACTTAATTTTGATACCTATCTTGATCACTTACCTTTGACTTTGCGAGGTGACAAGCCGAGAGCGATTTTCCGCGTTCAAGCGCAAATAATAAAATCTTTCCGCGATTTCCTAACCGCCGAAGGTTTCACTGAAATTCAAGCACCAAAACTAATTGGCGATGACGCCGAAGGTGGTGCCAACTCTTTTAATGTTGAATACTTTGGTCACACCGCCCATCTCGCACAAAGCCCACAGCTTTACAAACAAATTATGGTCGGCATTTTTGAAAAAGTTTTTGCCGCCGGGAATGTTTATCGTGCCGAAAAACACAGCACCACACGACACTTAAACGAATACACAAGTCTAGACCTCGAAATGGGTTTTATCACGGACCATACCGATGTGATGAATATGGAGAACAAGCTTTTGGCAAAAATTATGGCAGATTTAAAAATAAACTGCGCCAAAGAATTTGCACTACTCAAAGCTGAAATTCCTGATGTGCCCGAAAAAATTCCAGTAATGAAATTGCGAGAAGCTCAAGAAATTATGAAAAAAGAAACCGGCGAAGACAGTACTAGCGAACCAGATCTCGAACCTCAACACGAACGCTGGCTCTGCGAATATGCCAAGAAAAAATTTAATTCTGATTTTATTTTCATTTCACATTTTCCTATTTCCAAGCGTCCATTTTACACTTACGAAGACGAAAATGATCTAGGTTACGCCAAGGGTTTCGACTTATTGTTCCGGGGTGTGGAAATTACCACCGGCGCCCAACGCATCCACAGTTATGATTCTCTCGTCGCTTCGATGGAGAAGAAAAGTCTCAAGCCGGAAAGTTTTAGTTACTATCTTCAAGCCTTCAAATATGGCATTCCTCCGCATGGTGGTCTAGGACTTGGCTTAGAGCGCCTGACCGCCAAACTCCTCGGCATTGAAAATGTTAAAGAAGCGACTCTTTTCCCACGCGACTTAAACCGCATTGACGTTTTGTTGTCAAAATAAACACTTAATTCACAGGACAAAACTTAAAAAATAAGCTAGAATTACCATAAATGGATGAAATCTTTAAAGTAAAGATTGGTGATTTTGAAGGTCCACTTGATCTTTTACTCACTTTAATCGAGAAACGAAAACTGCACATTTCTGATGTCTCTTTGGCGCAGGTCACCGAAGATTATATTGCTTTTTTGGACAACCCAGATGAGACAGCTTCGATGGGTAATTTAGCCAATTTTATCACCGTCGCTTCGACCCTGATGTTGATAAAATCTTCTGCGCTTTTACCAGGATTGACTTTGACCACCGAAGAAAAAGAAAGTATTGAAGATTTAGAAAACCGCTTGAAACATTACCAAAGAGTAAAAGAGCTAAGTCTTCACTTGCGGGACCGCTTCGGTAAACAAAAAATTTATAACCGAGAACTAACCAAAGAAACGATTATCGTTTTTTCACCGACAAACGAAATTACGAAAGAAAATTTATGGTCCGCAATTAAAAATGTTTTGTTAGCTTTGCCGAAAAAAGAAATTTTGCCAAAAATGGTTGTCCGCAAAATAATTAGTCTTGAAGAAGTAATTGATAATTTGACCAAGCGGATGCAGGATGCGATCAAGATGCGTTTCAGTGATTTTGTTAAAGATAAAAAAGAAAAGATAAATGTGATTGTTAGTTTTCTGGGAATGCTCGAGCTAGTCAAAAGGGGAATGGTCGAAATTGAACAAAAAAGCCATTTTGCCGAAATAGATATGGAGACAAAAAGTGTTGGTGTGCCTCGTTATTAATTGTTATAATCTAAAACAATGACACTTGAAGCCAAAATCGAAGCCTTGCTGTTTTTTCGAGCCGAACCTTGGTCGGTGGCTGGTTTGGCAAAAGCTTTAGAGGAGACCGAGCCTGACGTAACCAGCGCCATTGAAAATCTAAAAAATATTTTATTGGAAAGAGGCATTCGCTTGATTCAAAATGACAAAGAAATTGTCTTGGGCACCGCTCCTGAAGCCAGTGGCTTGATCGAAAGAATCACCAAAGAAGAACTATCAAAAGACCTAGGCAAAGCAGCAATAGAAACCTTAACTATCATACTTTACGAGGGTCCAATTTCTCGCGCTCAAGTTGATCATATCCGTGGCGTTAATTCTAGTTTTATCATCCGTAATTTACTCATCCGTGGTCTAGTCGAAAAAACACTCAACGAAAAAGATGCTCGCGCTTATTTATACAAACCATCGCTTGATTTACTTGAACACCTCGGCTTAACTGACATAAAAGAAATGCCGGAATATGAAGATATTCACAACAAAATTGCCGAATTTCAAAAACAGTTGACGGAAAAAGCAGAAGAAGAAAAAGAATTATCAGAAGATATGGATAGTTTAGAATAAAAAATAAAATGACTGACAAAGATAAAATTGAAAAATCTGAAATCCTAAGAAAAGCCGGCAGTTTGTCTGTATCTTTGGCTTTGATGCTTATCGCTTTTTTATTTATTCCCCAAAAAATAAATCCGGAAACCGCCCAGCAAGCTCAAAAACAAGAAGCTCTCATAAAAGATGAATCTTTAAAAAACGCTATTTCTCAAAAATTGGATTTAGAAGCTAAAGCTTTTCTGGCTTACGATATCGAAAATAATAAAATCTTGTTTAGCAAAAATGAAAAAATGATTTTACCTTTGGCTTCTTTGACAAAAATAATGACTGTTCTTACTGCCAGCGGTTTGGCTTCCGATGAAACAACAATAAATATTGGCGACGCCGACGGAAGATCTACCGGGGTTCTTTCACCCAAAGAAAAATGGAGTTTAAAAAATTTAGCTGATTTAACGCTGGTCAGTTCATCAAATTTTGGTGCCCAGTCTATCGCCAGTGCTATCACCGCCATAACTGGTACAAATTTTGTCACCCAAATGAATCAAAACGCTCAAGCGATCGGTTTGAATAATATGTCTTTTACCAACGAGACAGGTTTAGACATTAACAATACAATCTCCGCCAACAACGGCTCGGCACAAGACGTGGCAAATCTATTTACTTATGTTTTAAAAAACAAACCGGAAATTTTTGATGCGACCACTAAAAAAACTATCGCCGAAACCTCTCTCGATAACCGAAATCATATCGCCGTAAACACCAACGAAATCGTCGACAAAATTCCCGGACTTATCGCTTCAAAAACCGGTTTGACCGATACCGCTGGTGGCAATCTAGCGATTATTGCTAATCTTGGGTTACGCCGACCAATCGCTTTTGTGGTAATGGGTTCTAGTGAAAAAGGTCGTTTTACAGACACCCAAAAATTAGTCGAGGCGGTACAAGATTACTTAAATTATAACTAATTATGCTTTATCTAAATATTTTTAAAGTTTTTGCTCCGAGCGCCGTTGCCTTTTTTGTTGGGATAATTATTACGCCATTTTTAACTGATTATCTTTATCGGCATAAATTATGGAAAAAGAAGGCTGGTAAGATTGCACCAGACGGCAGTGCCACACCAATTTTTGATCAACTCCACAAAGAAAAAGAGGTTGGCACGCCACGAATGGGCGGGATTATCATCTGGGCAAGTGTGCTGGTAACTACTATTTTGTTTTGGCTTTTATCTTTTGCACCGGGCTTTTCGGATAAACTAAATTTCTTAAGTCGTAATCAAACTTGGTTGCCACTTTTCACTTTAATCGCTGGATCACTCGTCGGCTTAATCGATGATATTATGCAAGTCTCCGCTACTGGCGATTCACGCAAAGCTGGTCTGCCTTTTTACAAAAGATTAATTATCGTTATTTTAATTGGCGCGATTGGCGCCTATTGGTTTTATTTTAAACTCGGAATGACGGCGATTGCGATTCCGTTTGTCGGTCAACTAGAAATCGGCTGGCTAATTATGCCATTATTTATTTTTGTAATGGTCGCACTTTTTTCCAGTGGTGTCATCGACGGTCTGGACGGTCTCGCTGGCGGGGTAATGGCAATTATTTTTTCAGCTTATACGGGCATCGCTTTTTTCCAAAATCAAATTGACCTCGCCGCTTTTTGTGCAGTAATTACCGGTGGCACACTGGCATTTCTCTGGTTTAATATTCCACCGGCCCGATTTTATATGTCCGAAACTGGTATTTTAGGTTTAACCACAGTTTTGACGGTCATTGCTTTTTTGACCAACTCCGTTTTGATTTTACCAATTATCGCTCTGCCACTTGTCGCCACCGTAATTTCCGTTGTCTTACAATTAGCCTCCAAAAAACTTCGCAACGGCAAGAAAATTTTTCTCGTTGCGCCACTGCATCATCATTTTGAAGCTATCGGCTGGCCTGCATCAAAAGTCGTAATGCGTTACTGGGTAATCGGAATTATTTTTGCCATTATTGGAATGATTTTAACTTTGATTAAATAATTTTGTTTTATTAAAAAATGATCAAACAAAAAAAAGCGGATCGAATATTATTAGGCATCGTTTTTATTTTAATTACGGTTGGCTTTTTTATTTTTGCTTCAGCCTCTCTCGGAGAAGTCGGTCGCGACGGCAACAATTTCAACACTCTCGTATTCAAACAATTAGCCATCTTACTTGTCGGCATAGTTTTAATGTCGGTCACCTCTAAATTTCCTTACAAAGATTGGCGACCTTACGCGATTGCTTTATTTGGAACCAGCCTCTTACTGACAGCTCTAGTCTTTGTCCCTAAAATTGGCTTCTCGGCTGGCGGAGCAAAAAGATGGCTAAATCTTGGTTTTACCACTTTTCAACCGTCAGAATTTTTAAAACTTGGTATGGTTATTTATTTGGCGGCTTGGGCGACCGCTCAAAAAGATAAGCTCAAAGATTGGCGACACGGACTATTGCCATTCTTAGGATTTTTAGGCATCGCTTCAGTCTTACTATTTAAACAACCAGATATGGGCACTTTGATGGTAATTTGTTCTTCTAGTTTAGCGGTTTTTATTTTAGCTGGCGGACCGTGGAAACATTTGATTTTAATTGGTTTGCTCGGTATTTTGGCTCTCGGCGTTGTCACTTATGTCAGACCTTACGCCCGCGACCGCATTACGACCTTTCTAAACCCCCAGCAAGACTTAAAAGGTAAGGGTTGGCAAATAAATCAATCACTGATCGCCATTGGCGCCGGAGGAGTTGTCGGACGGGGTTTTGGTCAAAGTATGCAAAAATTTACCTTTCTACCAGAACCGATCGGTGACTCGATTTTTGCCATCGCCTCCGAAGAATTTGGCTTTGCCGGCTCAATTACCATACTTTTGTTGTTCCTAATTTTTGCTCTTTGGGGTTTAAAGGTAATGACCCAAGTTGCTGATCCTTTTGGGCGCACACTCGGAGCCAGCTTGATTATAATGATTACGGCTCAAGCTTTTATTAATATTGGGGCAATGCTCGGGGTCATTCCGCTGACCGGCGTACCGCTGGTCTTTATCAGCCACGGCGGAACAGCGATGCTCTTTGCTTTAATCGAAGTCGGTATTATACTTAACATATCACGATTTAAGACCGAAAGGGCTTAAATTAAGTTTTGTGTATTTAATTAAACTTACTAAACTATTATGAAAATACTATTTACAGGTGGGGGAACGGGCGGTCATTTTTATCCGATTATTGCCGTTGCCCAAGAAATACGAAAATTAGCCATCGAAGAAAAAATAATCGAACCGAAACTCTTTTTTATGTCCGACAATGAATACAACAAACAAGCCCTAATTGACAACGAAATAACTTTTGTAAAAGTAAATGCCGGAAAAGTCAGACGTTATTTTTCTATCAAAAATTTTTCTGACACTTTTAAAACAGCGAGTGGTTTAATCCAGGCTTTGTGGAAAATGTACTCAATCTATCCCGATGTCGTTTTTGGTAAAGGCGGTTTTGCTAGTGTGCCAGCTCTTTTTGCCGCGCGTATTTTACGCATTCCGGTCGTTATTCACGAATCTGATTCTTTGCCCGGACGAGCCAATTTGTGGGCAGGAAAATTTGCTCAAAAAATTGCTCTTTCTTATCCAGAAGCCGCCAAATATTTTCCCCAAGAAAAAGTGGCAGTCACCGGCAATCCAATCCGCCGTCAAATCCTAACTCCCGCCAAATCCGGGGCTTTTGAATTTTTAAATTTCGACAAAGACGTTCCTGTCATTTTTATTGTCGGTGGTTCGCTCGGTTCCGAAAAAATTAATAATATTATTTTGGATGTTTTACCTATCCTCGTAAAAAAATATCAAATAATTCATCAGGTGGGGAAAAATAATTATGAAGAAGCCAAAAAGCGTTCAGAATATCTTCTTAAAGACGAATCACTAGCCAGTAGGTACAAACTTTACGCTTACCTAAACGACGTTGCGATTCAGATGAGTGCCGGAGCTGCCAGCTTAATTATTTCTCGCGCTGGCTCGACCATTTTTGAAATTGCCAATTGGGGCATACCATCGATAATTATTCCCATTCCCGAAGAAATTAGTCACGACCAAAGAAACAACGCTTTTACTTATGCTCGTTCCGGCGCTTGCGAAGTCATTGAGGAAGCCAACTTAGCCCCGTCTATTTTATTAGCCGAAATCGACAACCTGCTTGATGATAAAGAAAAATTAGAGCAAATGAAAATTAAGAGTCGAGAATTTTCTCGCCCCGATGCTGCCAACGTCATCGCTGAAGCTTTAATAAAAATTAGTCTTCAACATGAAGTCTAATCCTGATCAAAAAATCATTACCCGGATTGCCCCCAGTCCAACCGGTCTGATGCATATCGGCACGGCGCGCACCGCTTTGTTTAATTATCTTTTTACCAGACAAAATGGCGGTAAAATTATTTTACGTGTCGAAGACACCGACAAAGAACGCTCAACACCAGAATACGAAAAAAACATTATCGATGGTTTAGAGTGGCTCGGTCTCGACTATGATGAATTTTTCAGACAATCCGAACGAACTGATCTTTATAAAAAATATCTCAAAGAATTAGTTGCGGGTGGTTTTGCCTACGTTTCCAAAGAAGAAATAAAAAAAGAGGGCGAACGACCAGAAGTCATCCGCTTTAAAAATCCCAACAAAAAAGTAACTTTTCAAGATTTGATTCACGGTGAAATTACAATGGACACTACCGATCTTGGCGACTTTGTTATTGCCAAAGATTTAGACACGCCGATTTTCCATTTAGCCAATGTTGTCGATGACAAAGAAATGGGGGTTACTCACATTATTCGGGGCGACGATCACACATCAAATACCCCACGACAGATCTTAATACTGGAAGCGATCGGTGGATCTATTCCGGTCTATGCTCATATTCCTTTGATTCTGTCCCCAGACAAAGCCAAATTATCCAAGAGACACGGAGCTTGGCCAGTCACCGAATACCGAGACCAAGGCTATCTAAAAGAGGCAACTATAAACTTCATCGCTTTGCTCGGCTGGTCACCACAGACCACTACGACAGACGGAAAAGAGGGGACAAACGAAGAAATTTTTTCAATCGAAGAATTATTGAAAAGGTTTGAATTGACAAAAGTACAAAAGAAAGGCGCAGTTTTTAACGTCGAAAAATTAAATTGGATTAATAAAGAATACATTAAAAAACTATCACCGGAAATATTAGACCAAGAATTTTCTAAACATACTGCTCCGCACATAAAAAGCTTGTCCGGTTTTAAAACGGAAATTTTAGAAAAACTCAAACCAATTTTAATTGAAAGAATTCAAACTTTTGGTCAGCTACACGAAATTTTAGAAAATGGCGAATACGACTATTTTTTTCAAACACCAGAAGTAAGTTCCGAACTTTTAAAAACTCCCGAGCACCTAGAAAAAGTAATTGACCTACTCGAGACTCTAACCGAAGATAATTTTACGGTCGAAAAAATAAAAGAAACTATCTGGGATTTTGCGACCGAAAATGGGAGAGGAAAAGTACTCTGGCCAATGAGGGTCGCCTTGACCGGTCAAGAAAAATCACCAGATCCTTTTACAGTAGCTTCAATTCTAGGCAAGCAAGAAACTCTTCTCCGTTTAAATAATGCCAAAAAAAATAACCCCAGTTAACAATCAAAAGATTTTTTTGATAGGACTTTTAGTTGTCTTTTTGTTTTTTGTTTTTTCTTCTTATCATCAAGTACATGGAGCTACTGCCGACGAACTCCGAGCTAAAATTGCTCAACAAAACGAGGACTTAAAAAAACTCGACGAGCAAATTGCTAAATACCAAACAGCTTTAGCTAGCACAAAAAATCAATCGGCTTCTTTAAAAGGAGAAATTGCTAAAATTGATGCTACGAGGCAAAAGCTAAAAATAGAAATTGAAGCGACGATGAAGAAACTTTCTATTGCTTCTTTGACCATAAACAAACTCGGTCTCGGCATAAAAAGCAAAGAAGAAAATATTCAATCAGATCGAGATATGATTGCTGAAACCTTGCGACAATTAAACAAGCAAGAAAGAGCTGGTTTGACCGAGATTATTTTAGGTTCCAACCAACTAACAGATTTCCTAGATTCTGCCGGCAGGTACATTAGTTTGAGCGGAAAAATTGACGAAAAAATTTCCGACCTAGTTGATAATAAAAAAAAATTAGAAGGGGAGAAAGCCCAGACCGAGGAACAGAAAAAACTCTTGAGTGGTTTTCAAGAAAAATTAGCTGACCAGAAAAAAGTAGCTGATTCGGTCCGCGTGGAAAAAGATACCCTTTTGGCTGAAACAAAAAGCAAGGAATCAAACTACCAAAAATTACTTCTTGAACAAAAAGAAAAAAAGAAACAAGTTGAAAACGAGATCAATAAAGCCGAAGCGGCACTCAAAATAGTTCTTGACCCAAGCCTCTTACCAAAAGCCGGTGATTCGGTTTTGAGTTGGCCATTGAATAAGATAATTATTACTCAATATTTTGGCAACACCGATTTTGCCACCAAAAATCCTGGCATTTATAACGGCAACGGTCATCCCGGTGTCGACTTTGGCACCCCGACCGGCAGTATCGTTAAATCAGCCGCCAACGGAAAAATTCTAGGAATAGGGAATACCGACGAGACCTGTAAGGGCGCCTCTTACGGCAAATGGGTTTTGGTCCAACACGACAATGGCCTAACCACTCTTTATGCCCACTTATCACTTATCAAAGTCTCCGAGGGTCAGGCCGTCTCCGACGGAGACACCATTGCTTACTCCGGCAACACTGGCTACTCGACCGGTCCGCACTTGCATTTTACCGTTTACGCCAGCCAAGGTGTCAAAGTCGGTTCGCTTAAAAGCCAGGTCGCTGGTTGTGGTACTTATCGGCTACCAATCGCTTCACATAATAGCTACATAAATCCACTGACTTATTTACCCACACCTTAGTTTGCGCTATAATTAAATTAGCTTTAAGTTTCTATGTTAAAAAATAACAAACAATCAGGGTTAGCAAAATTAATTCTCTTGATTATTGTTGCCGTTTTGATTTTAAGCTATCTTGGTATCAATATTCAAAAAATCGCCGAATCAGACACTGGTAAATCCAACTTTGCCTATTTAGGCCGGTTTCTGGGGCAATTTTGGGGCTATCTGACCTCTACATATCAAAGCACCGTAGGTCCTTTTGTCCTCAATTTTTGGAACGATGTTATCATAAATAAGTTCTGGAGCAGTATCTCTGGACTAACCGGAAAGTTCTTTTAGGATAATTTGGTACCCTCAAAAAAGCCTTATTTTACGTAAAATGCCTTTTTCAGCCTTTTGGCTAAAATACGTTGTAAAATAAGGCTTTTTTTGACGGTAGAGGAGTAAAAATAGCCTAAAAATGATTGACTTTTGACCCCAACTATGATAGTCTTAGGACATATCCTATAGTAGTTATTTAGATTAAAGTTGAAAGATAGGATAGTCGATATTAAAAACTAAATAGTAATTAAACAGGCTACGTATTGCAGTGTTTATTGTAATAGGTAGTTTTTAATTGGCTTATTTTACAAAACCTACAAATCGGTCTAGCAAGCCTAATAGTAACAGCGAGCGGAGCAACAAGTGGTCCATCAATCGATTATAGTTTACCATTTCGTCAATTAGACAGTGCAACCGAAGAAGTCGTCAAAATTAGCTATAGCGTGGAAAAACCAAAAAATCCCGCTAGCGCCAAGATCTACGACCAAATCATCGACACTAGCAAAAAATATGGTATCTATGCTGATACCGCCCTAAAGATTGCAAAGTGTGAAAGTGGTTTCAATCAATTTGATGAAAATGGAGAAATAGTCCGAGGGATCGTTAATTCTAAAGATGTCGGGGTTTTCCAAATCAACGAAGGTTATCACTTAAATCAAAGCCAAGCGCTTGATATGGATATTCACACCACCAAAGGCAATATTGAATATGCCCTTTGGTTGATGAAAAAAGAAGGCATCAAACATTGGAATTGGAGTAAACCTTGTTGGGGCAATGAAGAAAATTTCGTCGCTCAAAAATAAATATAAAATTAAAAAGACTGCCTTACACCGGCAGTTTTTTTAATTGAATTAATTTGATCAGACCCCTACTCTTATTTTTAAAAAATTTCAAAAAATAATCGGCTCAATTTAGTTTTTGAGTGGTACGTTAGTATTACTTAAATTTAACCTGAAGCCATTTTGGAGGTTTACCCTGTTAAATAAATTTGTAAACAAATTTAGCTTTGCTATTTAACAGGGTCAAAATTTTGCCAAATTTACGGATTTTAGCCAAATCAACAAAATCGCTATTTTTGAGTTTTTTAATAAAAAGGGAACTAGGGATTTAATAATTTTTGGTAAAATTTTTTCAGAAAAATAGTAACATAAGTTAAGAGAGGATTTAAAATGAAAAAAATATTTTTAAAATTTACATCAAGAGAGGAGAGCGGGGCTATATCGCAAGCACCCTTGTCCGACATTTTTTAAATGATTGCAAAAAGTTCGATTTTGCAACATTAGCCCTACGGGCTATGTCGCAAAATCTATGTTGTGCGACATACTGTAAGTTATCCACAAGCCCTCCCCTCAAGCAATTCACCCAGCGAGCTTTGACAGTCTCATTAATTTATTTTTAAAAAAATTCTCCTAAAAAATCCGCGGGCTTCTCTTTTAATTATCCGGATTTTTTTGGAGAAAAAATTGTTCATTCATTTTTAACAGATCAAAAATAAGCCCCCTACCCCCTCTTCAGCTATCCACAGTTTTGGTTGGTTGACAAAATTTTCTAAAGTTGTATGATTATTTTTGGACATAGACAGTCAGTGTAGACTGTCAGCACATCCAAAGTCAAAAAACGGAGGAATAAAAAATGTGTGAATATGCTTGCCCAGTAAAAAAAGAAGTCTGTCAAAACTGCCCCGAACACGGGAAGTCCCCACGGTCACGAGGACGAACCACGGAAAAAGGACGCTCCATACAAGAAGCAGACAACCTCCTCTTATACAGACAAAAGCAAGCACTGCTCACAACACAAAGAGTCTAGTTTTCCATCTAACCCTAACAAAAAGGAGAAAAAGAAAGATGGGTTGTAGTTTAGGTTGTGATGTCCCCGCGAGCGTCTGTGACAATTGCGAGGAAAAACTTTGGCGGAGAATAAACCGTATCGATGAGAAGGAGGTTGAAAAAACTTCCGACCAATGATCGGTTTAAATTTGCCGACAAAAACCGGTGGACACTTGCAAGTGACCACCGGTAATTTTTTTACCTACCTAAGTATGCGGTCGCACACTTAGGTAGGTCACATCAGCTATTCTCCAGAAACAGCACTGCAACCGCTTGCCAAAGTATAACCTTTTGCCTTAGCTTCGGCTTCGGTCAAAACTAGGCGATTTGAAGCCTTGATTGTCTTGGCACCGGGACACCATGGAAAATGATATTTTTTGCCCCGACTAGACACAATGACCGAGCCCATTTGATATTCAGGAGTTGCCACTTCCGCCACGACATTTGTCGCCTCTTTGGTCGCAGTCGGTTCCGCGACAGAAGGAATATCGGCTTCTGCCGTGCTGGTAGCCAAAGCATTCTCGATCCGAATCGGCACTTTTGCCTCCTCTATTTTTGACAACCGCCCGAGCCCAAACGCCAAGAGCGCCACAATGACCAGCAATAGGCCGAAAAACATCTCCTTTTCGTTAGCCAAGAAAAAATCCTTTACTTTTCCGCTATTTTCTTTTATACTCATAAGGTAAAATTCATTAGATATTTTAACATTAAATAACCAATATGGCACATAGAAAAGCTGGCGGTACCGCCAAAAACTTAAGAGATTCCCAACCAAAGTACCTCGGTACAAAGCTTTATGATGGCGAAATTGCTCGAGTTGGTAGCATTATTGTCCGCCAGCGAGGCACCGTCATCAAGGCTGGCAAAAATGTCAAAGTTGGCAAAGATCACACTTTGTTCGCGGTCAAAGAAGGCAAAGTAAAATTCGGTTCAGCCAAAAAACTTTCATTCAACGGCACCGTCAAAAGAATGAAAACTGTTGACGTTATCTAAAGAAAATCTCAAAAAAATACTCGGCAAATTAACTTGTCGAGTATTTTTTTAATTAATGTTTCTAGATCTTTTCAATCAAGATTGAAACTTCCGCGCTTTTATCCCCTTTTTGCAACTTGATAGTTTGTTCGCCAAGCTCTTTGATTGGTTTGGCAATTTTTATCCACGCTCGATCGGTCGCGATACTGGTTTCTTTAAAAATTTTGTCGGCAATATCACCTTCGTGCAAACCGGCAAACAGGTGCCCCGCTGGATTGGCTTTGGCTTTGATCACAATTTTTGTCTCTTTTAATTTCTCAATCAACAATTCAAAATTCCTCTCACCGTGTTCGGCGCTAATTATGGTGTTCTTTTTTAAGGCATTGATTTTCGCAATATTGGCAGGTGTCGCCACCATCGCCTTGCCAGTGTTTATAAGAAAATTACGAGCAAAACCATCCGAAGCCTCCTTGATTTCGTGCTTCCGCCCAAACTTTGCCACATCTTGAAGTAAGATTACTTTCATAAAATTAATATTTAATTTACTTTTTCAATTTGTTTTATAAAATCTTCAATATCAGGCAAACGATTCTGTAAAATATCATAGACTATATCATAATTTAAATTTTCATAATCGTGAGCCACTAAATTACGGAAACCGGTCATTTTAATTAATTTTTCCGCCAAATCGGCACTAATTAAATTGTTTTCTTCTAAAATATTAAAGGACTCACTTAAAGTCGAAGGTTTGCGTAAATTTTTGTAAGAAATCGTCGCCTCGGCTAAGTCGATCGCTGCCTGAATTGCCAGATATAAATAACGTTCAATCGCCCCACGCAAATCGACAGCTGTTTCAATTTCCGGTCGAGCATACTTTTTGTAGTCAGCCAAAATAGCCAGATATTTTTTAACCGAACTTATTTTATTTTCAATAATGGCAAAATTGGTCATCGTCTTTTTTAAACTTTAGTCAATTGATAATGGCGTAAAATTTCTCTAAAATCAAAGTACTCATTTAAGATTTGTGGTTCAACAATCAATCGAGCTGGTTCAATCTCGTGCAATACTCGGCCATTTTTTATAATCTCATATTTTAATTCAGGTGCGGTCGTGTTATTAAGTAAAACTAAGTCTACTTGATCAGAGCCGACAATTTGTGATAATTCGGTTTGTATTTTTAAGCGCAAATCACCACCAGCCAAACTGTCCAGCCCTTCAAAATAAACAGCAAAATCATAATCGCTAGTCGGACCAGCAGTATCATTGGCACGCGAACCAAACAAATACGCCAGCTCAACAGCCGGATATTTTTTAAACATTTCACTAATTTTTAATTCCAGTTCTTTAGTCATACAAATGCAACACTATCATTATCGCATAAAATAACCCTAAGAGCAAAAAGGTTCAAAATTACGAGCAAAACCATCCGAAGCCTCCTTGATTTCGTGCTTCCGCCCAAACTTTGCCACATCTTGAAGTAGTATGATTTTCATATCTTCATCTTACTTAAATTTAGAGTTTTTTCAATAGGAGTCAATAATCCAAGTCTGTCTTCATCTACTTTATTTTTTACATTTAATAAGTTACACTTTTAAAGATGGGTATCGAAACTAACGAAACACTTAAATTACCTTTTGATTATCCCCTGCCCGACAATATCGAGATAAAAGAAACTACCGCAGAAATTACTTCGGAAGCGGGGTTATTTTTAATGCCCAAAGATATGTTCTTTTTGTATTTTGAATCTTTTCGCATAAAAGATATCGACGATTTTCACCGTCACTGTTTAAAATTTTTATCTCCTGACAAATATGAAAGAGACGACAACGTTAATCAAATCAAAAAAGAAATTGCTGAGTTTGCGGACAATCAAGGTTTAAAGCTTGAAGATTACGTTGACGGTACCGGTCAACGTAATGATAAGACAGATGAACTTTACAACCTCCTTCCAAAAACAATAATGGATAAAATAGCTTTTTATTGGTTCAATCTTAAATTCTCTTCCAGTTCGTCAGTCAACGACACTTTTAGTTATTTAGACCATAGCTATATGGGAAGTTCTTCTTCTATGTTTTTTAATGTTCCATTTATGGGAGGATTTCATGCCGACAAAAATTGGCAAGATAAGACAAAAGAAAAAAGGGAAGAATTCTTAAAAAATCCAAACAAGCAAGCCCTTATTTTATTTGGTGGTGGAGATAATTCTATCTATACTAAAGGCATAGATGATCAATATAAGTTTTGTGATACAGAAAACCAGAAGATAAAAGAGCAAGTTAAAAATTATTTAGAGAAAATTTATGAAACATCGGGCACAAAATCTGTACCTTTCAATCAGATCACTTCTATAAGACTCGTTATGCACCCAGTAGATTTCGACGATGAGATGTGGGCTATTCCAGAACCAGAGACACTCGAATTTATTGCTAATAAAAACATCGTTTTGGCCGTCTCTGAACCAGACCTAATAAAAAATTTAAGGCCAAAAAAAGAAGACTGCCTGCTGGCTGATACCATTATTAACAAAAACGGTGACAAACATTGGATTGCGATGGAAACAACTGAATTCACCCACACAATGAATTTTATCGAAGAAACTCCAAACTGGTACGACAGATACTTGGATCGTATTACAAAATAATTCATACTAAGTTGAAGTTGGAATATCTTCCTTTTTTATTACTTCAGTACGTGAATCCCGCCAAATAACTGCCCCTCCATCTTTTAACACTCTTTTTATTTGAGGATTCAAGATTGTACGTATTTTATTCAAAGGATCCCGCTCCCCCATTTCAGGTGAATCAAGAAGAAGAGATGCCAAAAAAAGATCAGCAGAGTCATCTGGTAAAATATCTAATGCACCAGGAAGAGAAATATCTACATGATGATGTTCAAATTCTTCACCATCTAAATTCCCAACATCAAAACCGATTGGTTTAGCCCCGATTTCAACCAGCGCTCTAGATATCCATGGTTCAAAGCTTCTGCCAAACATACTTGCATCATAAGTTCCACCGGTAGAACCACAACCAAGGTCAACTACAACCTTACCCCTTAACTCAAAATCTGTTGCCTCCAACATCTTTCCTAGTACCAACGACAACTTATCTCTAAGGGAGTTAGTCTCCTTCTTATACTTTTTATACTTTTCTGGGTCCAATCTGTCTTCAGGCCTCTCATATTTTGAAATAAGTTTTGGTGCCAGAATATTACCAACAAAAACATTATCTGGATCTTTTTCTTCCTTAATTAAATCTAATATCTCAGTAAGCTTCTCTTGAAACGGTAATTCTTCGGAAACAAGACCCACAACAACTGGTACCGTATCAGTTAGCGGGTTTATTGATTTTTGATCATCAGAAATTTTTTCCATAAATTTATTTTTTAATAATTAATAATTAATATTTTATTTCTTCACCGCAGGTTGGGACGCTACTTTCTCACCGAGCAAAATTTTCACGGCGGCTTCTTGTTGTGGGTCTGTCCCAGCTTTAAATGCTTCTTCGGTAAATGGAATTTCGATTTCCGGAGTGATGCCACTTTTGGAAATTGATTTTCCTAGCGGTGTGTACCATTTGGCAATCGTGATTTTAATCGAACTATCGCTCGTGAGTGGCACCAATTCTTGCACCGAACCTTTTCCAAAAGTCGTCTCCCCCACCAATGTTGCAATTTTATATTCTGATAACGCACCTGCTAAAATTTCCGATGCCGAGGCGCTCCCACGGTCAACCAGAATTACCATTTTTAATTTATCAGTGAAAACATCATAACCTCGGCTCTTATAAACTTTATCTTCACCACCATCGCCGTGTTTTTCGATGACAATCGGTTTATCTTTTGGCAAAAACCAACTTGCCATATCGGTCGCCGCTTCGAGAAAACCGCCAGGATTGCCACGTAAATCAATGATTAGTTTATCAGTCTTGGCATTAATAAAGTCGCGCAAAGCTTGGCGGAACAAATCTGCCGACGGCGCCGAAAAATTATAAAGTTTGATTACAAAAATACCATTGTCTAAAGTCTTTGTGTCTAAAGTCGGAATTGTAATAGTATCTCGAATGACCGTAATATCAATCGGCTTGTCCACTTTTTCGCGTGCCAAAATAAATTTTACTGGCTTGCCTTTTTCACCTCGAATCAGACTGACAGCTTCGTCGGTGCTCATATCTGAAGTTATCGTATCATCAATTTTCAAAATTTTATCACCAGCTAAAATTCCCGCTTTCTTAGCCGGTGAATCTGGCAATGGCGCAATGACCGTGACAATGCCGTCTTTTATTCCCACTTCCATACCAACACCACTAAAATTGCCACTGATGTCATCTTCGAAGCGTTTCTTTTTTTCTGGTGGCAAAAATACGGTATAAGGATCGCCGAGAGAATTGACCAGACCAGAAACCGCGCCCCAGACCTTATCTTGATCGGTGATTTTCGGGCTAGATGTACTGTGATCGATAACATATTTTTCATTCAAAATAGACCAGGCTTTCCAAAAAGGGGAAAAATCAACATTGCCCGGTTTGTCGTTTTCTTTATTCAAAAGAACCGAGACTTTTTCCACCGCCGGACGATTGCCATAACCAAAACGGACCCCAACAAAAAAAGCCGCGGTCACGCAAAGCACAAAAACAATAATAAAAAAGATTCTCAACCCCCGGCTGTTACTCATTAATCATATTATCGCAAAGTATCCACTTGTGGTCAATCTTTTAAAAGAATATAATTATTATCAATGATCAAGCAAATAAAATATAAGAATATCACATGGATCGATGTCAATGCACCGACCAAAGAAGAAATTGATTCTTTGTCAAAAGAGTACGATATTCATACAATTGTTCACACCGAATTGATGCACCCTAGTCCCCGCTCAAAAGTTGATCTGTACGATAATTTTATTTATTTGATTTTGCACTTTCCATCAGAGCATTTTTTCAAAGATGAAGATGATGACGAAGATGGCACCAAGGAAGTCGATTTTGTTTTGGGTAAAGATTTTATTATCACCACACATTACGAGAGTATCCAGCCACTCGAAGATTTTTCCAACATTTTACAAGCTGGCGAACATGTCAAAACCAAAAAAGAAAAAGATGCTCACGCTGGCTATTTGTTCTATTATATCATCCGCGAGCTTTATCAATCACTCGAGCCAGGGCTTGATTATATCAACAACAACCTAAAACGCGTCGAGCGAAAAATTTTCTCTGGTCACGAAAAAGAAATGGTGCGGACTTTATCAAATATGAATCGCAGTTTGCTTGATTTGAAATGGGCACTCAAAGGTCATCGCGAAGTTCTCAATTCTCTGGAAATTGCCGCCAAAGAATTTTACGGCGATAGGTTTGGTTATCACTTAAAAACAATTGTCAGTGAATACGAAAAAGTTTTTGGTATTCTGGAAAACAATGAAGAAAATTTCCAGCAACTCCGCAACACCAACGAATCAATGCTGTCTATTCAATCCAACGAAATAATGAAGACCGTGACGATTCTGGCGTATGTTTTCTTGCCGGTCACTTTGATTGGTACCATTTTTGGAATGAGCGGTCTGGATACGAATATGCCAATAATCAAATCGCCGAGCGGATTCTTCATTGTCTTGGGCTTAATGTTCCTGACTTCCGTTTTGATGATTGTTCTGGTAAAATTCAAGAAATGGCTTTAAATTTCCAAAATACCCTGACCAAGCAAAAAGAGCTTTTCAAACTAGCCGACCCGGAAAATAAGCGGGTTAATTTTTATGCTTGTGGACCGACCGTCTATAATTATGCTCATATCGGCAACTTGCGAAGCTACGTTTTTGCTGATGTTGCTTATCGTGCTTTAAAATTTGACGGCTACCAGCCAAAATGGGTAATGAACATTACTGATGTTGATGACAAAACCATCCGAGGTACGATCGCCGAATTCGGCGAAAAAGCAAAAGTCGATGATTTAAAAAAATATACGGAAAAATTTACCGAAGCTTTTTTTGCCGACTTAGACAAACTAAATATTTTACGCGACCAAATTACTTTTATTAAAGTCACGGATGTCATCCCCGAGATTCAGGATTTTATTGTTAAATTGATTGACAAGGGTTACGCCTACCGTGCCGACGATGGAAGCACTTATTTTAGTATTGAAAAATATCAAAAAGATTTTGGTAATTACGGCGAACTCGTCGGTGATAAATTTCTAGAAGGCAAAAAAATCGGCGCAAGGGTTAAAGTTGACGAATACGAAAAAGATAATTTAAGTGATTTTGCTTTGTGGAAAGCTCACGCCATAGATGATGCTCAAATTTTTTGGGATCATCCGGTGCTCGGCAAAGGTCGCCCGGGCTGGCACATTGAATGCTCGGCAATCAACCAAAAAGCTTTTGGCGACCAAACAACAGACATTCACACTGGCGGTATTGATTTAATTTTTCCTCATCACACAAACGAAATCGCTCAATCCGAAGCTTTGAACGGAAAAAAGTTTGTCAATTATTGGCTTCACGCCGAACATCTTTTGGTAGACAACAAAAAAATGGCAAAATCCGCCGATAATTTTTACACCTTAAAAGATTTAGAGAACAAAAATTTTGATCCCATTATTTTTCGTTATCTTTTACTGCAAACCAGTTTTACTCAAAAAATAAATTTCACTTGGGAATCTTTAAACTCCGCCCAAAAAGGCTACGAAAATATAAAAAATAAAATTAAGGTTTTAGGAAGTCCAACTTCAAGTGAGCCCGAAGTTGGACTTCAAGAAACCGAAAATTATCTAGCCAACTTCGCTAAAAACATCTCCAGTCTAAATACCGCCGGCGCTCTTGGTTTGATTTCTAAAATTTTTGCCGATAAAGAATTAACCGCCAGTCAAAAATTAGACCTAATAAAATCATTTGACCAAGTTTTTGGCTTAAAATTAACTTGATTCTCCCCTATTTAGGAACAGTTTGTCCCCAAAATGGCAATTTTTAAGTCATTTTTGGGCTTTTCTTTTACTTGCACGCTTGTGCTAAAATAAAACCAATGGCTTTAAAGCAACCATTCACAAATAATCTTCGTGTTCCACCACAAGACAACGACGCCGAGCAAGCCCTGCTCGGTTCAGTAATGATCAACCCGAAAAATTTGGTGGACATTTTAGACTTCTTAAAACCGGAAGATTTCTATTCAATGAAACACCAGCGGGTTTTCCGAGCGATGGTCACTCTTCACGAAAAAAGTGAGCCAGTTGATCTAGTATCTTTGTCGTCAAAATTGAAAGAAGAAAATTTATTAGAAACCATCGGTGGCTCTAGTTATCTGACCGAGCTGACAAACAAAGTCCCATCCGCTTCAAATTTAAAACATTACGCCGAGATGGTTTACAAAAAATCATCTTTGCGGAATTTAATAAATTCCGCCGATCAAATTTCCAACCTTGGTTATCGCGAAAAAGATGATCTGAATGATATTATTGATCAAGCTCAAAAAATAATTTTTGGTCTCGGTAATTATGCTGGCAAAAAAATCACTTCAATCAAAGATTCTTTGTCCGAGGCTTGGGAACGGTTTGATCGTCTAAGTAAAAATGACGGCAGTCTTCGTGGTGTGCCGACTGGTTTTACCGACATCGATAAAAAACTTGCCGGTCTGCAAAATTCCGATTTAATAATTCTCGCCGCTCGCCCGTCAGTCGGTAAAACCGCTTTAGCGTTGGATATCGTTCGCCACGCCGCTTGTCGTAAAAAAATTCCAGTCTGCATTTTTTCTCTGGAAATGAGTGTGCAACAACTTACCGACCGCCTACTTTCGGCGGAAAGTTTTGTGGATTCTTGGAAACTCCGCACCGGTGCTGTTCACGCTGATGAAGATTTTTCGCGCTTGCGTGACGGTCTGGATAGTTTATCGCAAGCCCCAATTTATATCGACGACGAACCATCAAATAATATTTCTCGAATGAAATCCGAAGCCCGAAAATTAAAAGCTGAAAAAGGTTTGGGATTGATTGTCGTGGACTACTTGCAACTAATGGTGCCAAAAAGAGAAACCGACTCTCAAGTCCAAATGGTCACCGAAATTTCTCGCTCACTCAAAGCGCTCGCTCGTGAGCTTGATGTCCCCGTCCTTGCTTTATCCCAGCTGTCTCGTGCCGTAGAAAGCCGTGGTGGCAAACCTCGGCTTTCCGACCTTCGCGACTCTGGCTCCATCGAACAAGATGCCGACGTGGTAATGTTTATTCATCGTGAAAAAGCGGAAGGTGCCAGTGAAAAAGGTGAGATCGCCGAAATCCTAATCGAAAAACACCGCAATGGTCCGACCGGCTCGGCACAACTATTCTTTGATAGCCGTCGCACCAGTTTTACCAATTTAGAAAAAGGTGACTTTGGCAGTTTTTAATTTATGGACTCAAACCCAATCGTAAAACTCACCGAACTCTTTCGTCATTTCCCCGGTCTTGGTCCGCGACAAGCCAGACGTTTTGTTTATCATCTTCTGGCACAAGATAAAAGTTTTCAAGATCAGCTAGTTTATAATATTTCTAATTTAAAAAAAATGGTTTTACAATGTCCAGATTGTTATCGTTTTTTTGCCGTTTCGGAAAATCATCAAAATGACATTCGATGTAAAATTTGTACCGACAAAACTCGTGACGCCAAACAACTAATGATCGTCGAAAAAGATGTTGATATGGAAGCCATTCAGCGCGCCGGTTCTTATTCTGGTCATTATTTTGTGCTCGGCGGAAACTTACCACTCATCGAAAAAAAGAATAGCGCGGTGATTAGGCTCGCCGAGCTAAAAAACATTCTTCAGTCAAAAATAAAAAATGGTTTAAAAGAAATCATTATCGCCCTTTCTGCCAGCACCGAAGGTGATCACACCGCCGATTACCTACGACACGAATTGATTTCTATGGCCGATACCAACAACATCAAAATTACGATTCTCGGTCGCGGACTTTCGACCGGTAGCGAGATCGAATATGCCGATACAGAGACCATCCGAAATGCTTTATTAAATAGGCACTAAAAAATCGCCCAGCCGGGCGATTTTTAAATTATCCAATTTTAGAAATTTTAACTTTAGTATATGGCTGACGATGACCATTCTTCACGTGGTAGCGGACTTTGGCTTTGTACTTCAAAACCACCACTTTTTTGTCTCGCCCTTCTTCGATGAAATTGGCCATCACTTTGGCACCAGTCAGATATGGGTCGCCAATCTGCACACCTTTGTCGGTATTTATAAGTAAAACTTTATCAAAAGAAATATCACCACTTTCATCGGTTTTTGGCAACTTTTCCACATTCAAAATATCGCCCTCGGCGACTTTGTACTGTTTTCCTCCTGTTTCGATAATGGCGAACATAACCCCCGTATTATGGCAAAAAAGACCAAAAAATGCAAGTTTAGGTAAAGTTATACCCATATTGCCAATAACACCGTTTTAAATTAAAGTAATAGTGGATGTAAACCCCCGTTTTTTAAATCAAGCAGAAGGAGAAAGACGATGTGCCAAAAATTTAGTTTTCAAGAAAGACGCCTGATTAGAGCTATCTGGAAGCGAGGCAAGGTCACCGATATGGTGGTCGCCCTAAGCGGAGTTTTTCGAAAACCGAGCCTGCGAAACCAACTAGACAGAGAAGGGCAAAAAGAGTTGGAAATAGGAATTTTGATAGTCGCTAACGACATGTACAAACAAAAATCAGTTTGTCGTTTTCCCCACATAAAGGAAATCCTCCGGCTAAATAGCCTAAGGAACTAGCCACTGTCCTCTTCTCCTCTCTGCATTTAGAATGCGCCACCGGCAAAAACCGTGGCGCTTTATTTTTTGTATTTTCCTAAAGCTTAATCAAGGACTCCCCTTGATATTTTTAGTCTTCTAGGCTGGGCTTGTCGATACTTTGGACGTCAAAACCAGCCGAAGAGCCGGTCACCCGCAGGACATCTTTGTCCACTTTTTTGAGCTCTTTGTAGGCAAAATTGAACTGGTTGACGGTCGTGCCGAGGGCTTTGCCCAAACCCGCCATATAGCCCTCATAAGCCCCGATATGCTTGCCAAGCTCCTCTACCCTAGTCCTAATCTCCTTGGCAGATTCTTCGATTTGGAGGGCTTTTAAGCCCTGTAGGACGGTCTGCAAATATGCCAAAAATGAGGTCGGAGAGACAATAATAACGTGGTATTTGGACGCCGCTCTCTGAATCAAATTTTCAGTGTCCTCATCTTTTATCGCCCCAATTTTATTGATAATCAAATCATAATAAATCGCCTCGTGCGGAATAAACATAAAAGCAAAGTCCATCGTCCCCTTGTCTGGCTGAACATATTTAGCGGTTTCGGTAATGCGATTTTTTAAATCATTCAAAAATATTTTTTCAAACTTTTCTTTTTCGGCGGGATTTTTTTCTTCGACGATTCGATTGTAATTTTCAAGCGAAAATTTGGAATCAATCGGAATAATTTTGTCTTTTACAAACACCACCGCGTCAACAATCGTCCCATCAGGAAAAGAATATTGCATTTGATACGAGCCCGGTGGCATCACATTTTTTAATAAAGTTTCCAAATAATATTCGCCCAAAATCCCCCGCTGTTTGGGGTTTTTTAAAATGTCTTGAAGTGATTGAAGTTGATCGGTGAAATTTACAACCTGCTTGTTTGTCTCTTCCAGTCGTACCAATTTTTCGGTCACCTCACGCGACAAACGAGCAAATTCGCTAAATTGTGCCCGCACGCTTTCTGCCGATTGTTTGTTTGTCTCGTGCAAACGGCTATCAATCGTTTTGGTCAAATTTTCAATCTGATTTTGCAATAGCATCATCGCCGAATTATCCGGCTTTTTATCACCTTCGTTTTTCGCCAGTAAAAATTTCAAAACTATAAAAGCCCCAGCAAAACCAGCGACCAGACCAATCACAATAAAAATTATGGTATTCATCTTTGTTGTAAGTATTGTAACAAATTTTTGATTATTTTTCTTTTAAATCCTCGGCTTCGGCTTGGCGGAAAAGTTGGAAATCTCGGCGGAAAAACTGGACGGCGATATGATAAATTGCGTAAGTAATAAAATAGGCGGCAAACACATCAATCGAATAATGATAATGACCAAGCAAAACGGCAGTAGCAAAAACAATCGAAATCGCAATAAATAAATTTCGTAAAAATTTATTTTGCCAAAAAATCAACGCGAGTAAAAACGGCAAACCGGTATGACCAGAAAAAAACATATCTTTGCCCAAAGAAAATTTTTCCAGAAGCTCACTATTTGGCAAAATAATTCCGCCCGGCATTGGCGCGAGATGAGTCAAGCTAATAAAAAACGCTCGAATAATAATAAACAAACCAATACTTTTAACCACAAAAGGTAAATAGCGAAGATGTTTTAATAAAAAGACCGTCACAAAAATCACCAAAGAAATAGCGCCATAAATAACCACCCAGCTAGTATCGATCTGTGGAATATTATCTAAAATAATATCGCCGACCGCCTGTCCATTCGAATAATAAGTATAAAGATTGGCTAAATAATTTATGCCCAAGCTAATAAACAAAAAGCCGAAAGCACCTGCCACTGACCAGCGGACATCTTTTGTCCATTGTTCTTGGTAATTTTTAAAGGCTTGTTTGGTTTTTTGTGAATTCGGACGAATATCTAAATAGGTGTTGGTGTATGGCTTACCAAATAAAATCGGCCAGAGATAATTGATACCATACTTAAGCGACATTCGAATAACCCCCTCACCTTTCAGGCGCCGACCAGACGTGGTCATTGGTAGAGCAAACGTAAATTTCACTTTGCCAACCTTGCTCATCCGAATAGCGATATCGGTATCTTCACCATAAAAATCAAATTCGGCGACATTGAACCCGCCAATTTTTTCCAGCGCTGATCTTTTTAAAATAAAATTACCGCCCTGCACCATTGCTCCTTTTTTGAAAAATAATTGCGTAACACCACAAATAATTTTGCCAAGACCATAATAAAATTTAATCATAAAATTTACCGACTTCGACAAATCATAATAAATGTATGGTCCGCTCAACGCCACAATTTTGTCGTCGTTTTTAAATTCCGCAAAGACAGTATCAATCCAACCGAGAGGCAAAATCGTGTCGGCATCGATATTGGCAATCAGATCGCCGGTCGTCGCCACGAAGCCGGCTTGTCGAGCACGCACCAAACCTTTGTTTGGTTCGTTGACCACTTTTGCCCACGAAAAAGAACGCGCCACTTCTTCGGTTTTGTCGGTGCTGGCATTATTGACGACAATCACCTCCATATTATAATTTTTGCCCGCCATCGCCCTCTCAATCGCTTCCAAACAAGGACCGATATAATTTTCTTCGTTGTACGCCGGGATAACAAAACTTAATTTAGACATAGGTTTTTTGTTTATAAACATTGAATTAAAACTCTCCTTCCTTGCTACCTTTTTAGAGTACAGATTTTTTGAAGCTTAAAAAATCCTGAAATTCTCGGCTCGACAGCCTCGAAACCCCCTAAAAAGGTACAAGTCAGTCTAGTTTTATGATTCAATGTTTATAATACTCGCTTATCACCTTTTTGAAAAGGCTCTCCCAACTGCCCGCGATTTCTTGAATAGAAAATTTGCTGGCGGTGGAAATTCCACCATTACCGAGATTTTCTCGTTCCATTTTATTTTCTAAGAGATGAATTAGGCGCTCGGCTAAAGTTTTAAAATCACCGATGTCAAAAATGTAACCATTGCTGTCGTTGACATATTCCGGCAAAGCTCCGGCGCGCACCACTACCACCGGCAGACCGACAGCCATCGCTTGAATCATACTGATACTTTGGGTCTCGGCAGTACTTGCCATTACAAAAATATCCGAGGCTTGATAATAAGAAATTAAATCTTCGCGACTGACCATTCCGACAAATTTGACCTTGTCTTCCAATTTTAATTCGGTAACTAAATTTTTTAATTTTGTCTCTTCGGCACCACGACCTGTGATGACTAAATTTACATCTTTGATTTTTTCTTGAACAATACCAATCGCTCGGATTATCACATCGATATGTTTTTCTTCCGCCAAACGACCAGTGTACAAAATTGTAAAAGCGGGCAAATTAAATTGTTTTTTTAGTTCCGCTTTTTTCTCGGCGGACACTGGCGCAAAACTGGAAACATCGATCAGGTTGGACATTGGCCGTCCTTCACGCTTGAAACCATATTTTTTCATATCAGTAAAAATAAATTGCGATGGACCGGTCACAAAATTGCAACGATTATAAAACCACGCGATAAAATGATTTATCAGTTTTTCAAACCACTTGGTGCGAATTGGAAAATATTTTATAAATTCGCTAATCGGCGTATGACTGGTACCGATGATTGGCACCTTTAAAAATTTTGCGATGAGTAGAGCGTCCAAGCCCAAAAAAGAACAGACGTTGATATGAATTATATCCGGCTTGAAATCACGAAATTTTTTATAACTTAAAACAAACGGTAAAATTAGTCGTCCTTGACCGGTCGGTGAATTCTTAATCGACGACGACCACAACCGAACAATCTGGATATTCCCACCAAGCTCTAGCTCGCCCACCGGCAAGTTAACTTTGGCAAAATCTTTCTGGTCATAAGCTGGCACAAAATAACAAATTTGATGACCGCGCCGAGCCAATTCTTTTCCCAAAGCCAAAACTGAATCAGCGACACCAGACAGTTCGGGATAAAAGTTGTCGGAAAAAATGGCAATTTTCATTTAAGTGGTTTTCGTAAATAATAAAAAACAGCTACTATCGCCACAATGACAAACAAAGAAGACACGAAACCGACATAATCAAGATAAGTTGCTAGCCGATCATATGCTTCGCCGAGATAATAACCAATTTCCAGCAAGAGAAAAGTTTTAATCAAGGTCGCCAAAGTGCTGTACCATAAAAAACGACTGACTGGATATTTGACCAATCCTGCCGACACCAAAATCGGCGCGCCGACCACGTGAGATAATTTTCCTGTCATCAAAATTTTCCCACCGTGTTCGGCAAAACCATCATTTAGTTTTGAAACTTGTTCTTCTTCGATTCTTAAATATTTTCCAAAACGACGAATAAATCTCGTGCCACCCCAATAACCAATCGCATAATAAATAAAATCGCCAACCAAATCGGCGATAACCAAAATTACAAAAGCGACCGAAAAATACATCAGCCCTCGTGAGGCAAGTAACCCACAAAGGATCGTGACGATTGGTCCTTCGACCACTGCAATTGGGAAAATAACAAAATATCGATATTGGGCTATCAGTTGCAAAATCTGGGCAGTCGTAAATAGCATAAGGATATTAATTTTACCGGCGACTAAACCTTTAGCTTGGTTTTTATTTTTGTCACGACATCTTCTAGTTTAGTGTCAGTCTTGACTAGATATTCAAAAGCCTCGTTATCGAGCACTTCCGCCACTTTTTCATTATCGCTCAAGTTTGTCAAAACAATCACCTCGACTTTTTTACCCCACTCATCAGCTCGAAGCTTTTTCAACATTTCAATGCCATCCATTTTGGGCATCACGATATCAAGTAAAATTAAATCAGGATGCGCTTTGAGTGCTACCGCCAAACCATCTTCACCATTTTTGGCTGCTAAAACTTCAAAATTGTCGTCAAGTTTCAAAGTCAGCGCCCCCGCCAAAGATTCTTCGTCTTCGACAATTAAAATTTTCTTTTTGTTTTCCATAATGTTTATTATTTAAGACAAACCCCACCTTCACCCAAGCATTTATCAATTGCGGCGATTATTTCATCCAAGCGATGATTTGATTTTACAAAATATTCTTTTACCCCTAGCTGAATATAAGTTGAAACCTTATCGGAGCTTGCGGTATTGGAAACCACGAAGATCGGCACATTTTTGCACTTGGCATTATCCTCTTCTTTACACCACGCGACAAAATCCAAACCATTTTCCTTGCCGATAAGATAATGATCGAGCCAGACCGCATCAACCCGTGCCAAGTCGCTGACATACTGTTTGGCTTGTTCGACCGAACGTGCCGTCACCACACTGAAATTGCTTTTTTCTAACTTCATTCGAACTGCCTCTAAAAGTGGCTGTTCGTCTTCTATTACTAAAATAACACGATCTGAATCTGCCATATTTTTTGATTATAAATTAATACTTTTAATTAGTCTAATGTCTTAGTCCCCTCTTTTTTCTTCATTCCATCAACCGAAAAACGAATATAAAAAGTAGTACCAAGATTCTCTTTTGACTCAAACCACACTTCGCCCCCCGATTGATCTATTATAGACTTTATAATATAAAGTCCAAGCCCCGTCCCTTCGGTTTCGGTCTCGCGCGCATTATCGGCACGGAATAATTTGGAAAAGACTTTATCTTTTTGTTTATCAGGAATACCCATACCCGTGTCAGAGACCGACAGAACAACACTGTTCTCTTTTAATTCTTTATCGCCCAAAATCGTCCCTTTTGGTTCTGGTAAAATTTTTACGGAAATCTGACCTTCTGGTTTGGTATATTTCACCGCATTGGATAACAAGTTTTGGAAAATAATGCGTAATAGTTTTTTGTCAGCGGGAAATTGGGCGGAAACGGCTTGATCATAATTTTCTTCAATTTTTAATTTCTTGGTAATAACCGGCTGTTTTAATTCGCCCAAAACGCTCTTGGCGATTTCGGAAATATCTGTCGGTTCTGGTTCGATAATGAAAGTACCAAGATCAAGACGAGAAACATTAAGCAAAGAATTGACCAAATCTACCATTCGCTCGTTGCCAATCGCCACTTCTGTTAAATATTTTTTCTGTTCATCGTTTAACGGTCCAGCGTCACCAGCCATAAGCATTTCGGTGTACCAATTGATCGCCGAAAGTGGTGTCCGGAGTTGATGCGAAGCCAGAGATACGAATTCCGTCTTGGCTTTATCAATCTCTTTTTCTTTAGTAATGTCTCGCTCAAGACCAACAAAGAACAGCAGGTTTCCGCCACCGTCTAAAATTGGCGAAATACTGATGGACGCGGTATAAATTTCTCCGTTTTTACGTTTGTTTTGAATTTCATTTAGAAAAGTTTCTTTTTTATTTTTGATGGTATCCCAGAGTTTTTCATAAAATTCTTTTGGCATCGGCAAGTGCCATAGAATACCCGCTTTTTTACCAACCACATCCGACAAAGCATAGCCAGTAATTTTTTCGGTCACTTTGTTGCCATACAAAACAATACCCTCAAGATCGGTGATGATCACCTGGTCAGAAGCATTGTCCACTGCCATCTTATATTTTTCTAGATCTCGTGCCAAAAGCATTGTTTTATTTTTTTCTTCTTGAACATCTTCCAAAATACTCAACATTGCGCGTTTTTGGAAACCTAATTGCTCGGTCTGTTTTTGCAAATCAATCGTCTGCTCCCGAACTTTTTCTTCAATATTTGAGCGCGATTTCTTGACCGCTTCAACCATCAAATCAAAAGAATTTGCTAGCTGTCCGATTTCATCTCGTGATTTAATTTCTGATTTAAAATTAAAATCACCTTTCTTTATTCTATCGGTAAAGCCAGACAAAATACTTAATGGCTTGGTAATACCCCGAGAAAGCAAGCCCGTAACAAAAATTAAGAACGCAAGCGCAACCAGAGAAATTAGCAAAATAATTAATGCCAAACTCAAACGATAATCTAGTAGCTGTGCTGTATCAACTTTGGTAATCAAGCACCAACCAGTTTCAGGAATATAAGCGTACGTCGCGGTGACATCAACACCGCGGTAATCTTTAGCTTGAATAATATGAATATTTGGCACCACCTTCGCTAAATCTTTATAACCATTTTTCTTGATGTACTCAATTTCTTTAGGATTAAAACAATTTTTAGCGTTTTGTGTCTCAACCTTGTCTTTCAGAATGACTTTGTCACCTAAAAATCGAGATGGGGTGATGAAAAAATAATCTTTGTTAATTATAAAATTCTCCTCGGTATCGCCGAGACCATTTTCGCTGCCAACGAGAGCATAAAAATCATCTGCCGAAAAACGTAAGACGGATACTCCTAAAAATGTCCCGTCATCATCAAGGACTGGTGCCGAGACGGCATAAGCCGGACCTTTGATTACCTCGGAATAGTAAATACTCTTAAAGTACACGCTGTTCCGACCATTAATAAAATAATCATCTTTAGATTTATCAACCCCTAATTCCACAATATCGGACGAAGCGACGATTATGCCATTTTTATCGACGATGAATGTCTGGTGAATATCTTTATCGGATTCTATGGTTCGAGCCAATCTTTTATCAATTTTAGCTTTGATTACTTTATAGTTAGGGCTCGTCGTCGCTTCTTTTAGTAAATCTCGGTAAACAGATGCCGCTGCGAGGATCACTGCCGTTTTCTCTTTCTCTTTTATGTATGTCCGAATGTGTTCGGCTCTGGCTCGATTGCTAGAATCTAGATAGGAATAGGAATCTTTCTTAACCAAATTACTAGCGTACAAATCAAAAACGACGCCAACGACAAGTAAGGTGATAGCAAAAACAAGAAAGAAACTAAGACTGATTTTATTTCTAATTTTCATTAATTAAAGATATGTTTGGTTCTATTTGCCCGCTTTTAATTCACTGATTTCTTTTTTTAATTTGAGCATTTCCAGCTCTCGTCCGACCATCAAATTGTTCAGTCTTTGGGCTTCGTCTAGCGCTTTTTTTGTTTCTTCGACAGATTTTTTAATCGATTCACTACTGCTTTTTTCGTTCGTGATATCTCGGACGACAGCTTGTAAAATAGTTTGACCGCCGATTTCTATTTTGGTTAAGGTGACATTTGCCAAAAACTCCGGACCATTCAACTTTTTATGCACCCACTCAAAAGTATTGTTGCCTTTTTCCATCGCCAGCTCAATCATCGCCTTGGCTTTCACGCTCGACAACTGACCGTCAGGCTGATGCTCCGGAGAAACATCACCAGGAGTGATACTTCGTAACTCTTCTTCACTTTTTAAACCATAAATCTTCAGTGTTGCCGGATTGCCATCGGTAAATTTCCAATCAGGTGGACTCAAAGTCATAATCGCATCTTGAGAAAATTGAAATAAATATTTATACCTTGTCCCAAGATCTTCATTACTTTTTATTTCTTTGACTAAAAATCGGAAAGCGAAAAAATAAAGGACGGGAGAAAGAACCAGAGACAAGATAAAGGCATCAGTCAGACTTTCAGCCAAATGAGTGGCATCTTCGCCCAAAAAATATTCCAGTAAATACATCAGAAAAAACTCGACACCAAAAACAAGCGTGATAATAAGGGTAAATAATTTTATCAAACTACTTCTTTTAAGTAAGGTTTCTTTCATTTTGTTTTTATTTTAAACCGTGGTCGTGAAAACATTTGACATATTTTTGGTCAACCGTCATCAAGTGATTTATCAACCAGTCTTCGAGAAAATCAACTAGCTCAAAAGCGAAATCTATGGTTGGCTCTGGATATTTTTCTTTTAAAGCGGTCAATCGCTCATTGAATTTGTGGTGCTCGGCAATATGAGTCTCTGTTTCTTCATAATTAAACTCTTTAAAATATTTTTCTTCGGTCGCAAAATGAAAAATTTTATATTTTACTAACGAATCGATAATGTTGCCGAGATGCTCGGCGGGAGTATTAGTATGGATAGCATCGAGTAATTCATTTATTACCACAAACATCCGTTTGTGCTGATCGTCGATCTCGGTAACACCAACACTATATTTATCTTCCCATTCCAATTTTTTTATTTCTGCGATTGTCATATAAGTTGTATTTAAAAAATTAATAAACTAAAATCGCCGAGCGATATTTGTGATAATTATATCACACTATTTTCGCTCGGCGAATTAGTTGTCCCCAGTTATTAATTATCTGGTGACAGAGATCGTGGCTCCGGATTGTTCATAGGTTGGAGCACAGACTGTCACTCGATTATTTGCACTCTTTGTAATGAAATAGCCGGTGCCATCGGTCGTGACAGCGGTCGGATCATTAGGTAGACTCGTCAGATACTTTTCGTTTGTGGTTAGGTTAGTTGCTAGATTCACGCCAGTACTGCACGTTCCTGTCTGGGTAGTTTTACAAATTTGAGCAGCCGCCGTCGTCGAAGAACAAGTACCAACAGTAGTAATCGTTGTCGGCAACACACCATTATTGTCAATTGTATATTGGTAAACAGCATTTAAGATTGTATTAACATCAGCACGACGTTGAGCGTCACGAGTTGAACCAAGTTGCTTATTTGGGTTAATTGCTAAAATAACGATACCGGCTAAGATGGCGATGGCGGCGACGACTAAAAGGATTTCAATAAGAGTAAATCCTTTATTTTTTGAACTATGAATCATAAATTATGAATTAACGTTAATAATAATTAAATTTATTATCTAGTAACGCTAATGGTAGCCCCCTGCTCGGTACTACTAGCAGCCACGGTCACGCGGTTATTAGCTGATTTCGAAATTTTATAATATGTATCATTTGCAGTGGAACTCTGTGGATCATAAGGAATCGAGGTCAAATACTTTTCATTTGTAGTAAGAACAATTAAATCAATTAAATTAGTGCAGGTACCGCCAGTTTTACAAACACCGGTTGGAGTGGTGGTAATAGAAGCTGGTAAGGAACCATTATCAATAGAATACTGATAAACCGCATTCAAAATCGTATTAACATCGGCTCGACGTTGAGCGTTGCGGGTATCTCCCAATTGCTTGCTTGGGTTAATGGCTAAAATAACAATGCCCGCCAAGATGGCGATAGCGGCGACAACTAAAAGAATTTCGATCAAAGTAAATCCTTTATTTTTTGAATTGTGAATCATAAATTATGAATTAAAATTAATAATATTTTTAATAAATAGATAAAATTTATTACCTCGTCACCCGAATCGTGGCGTTATCTTCAGCCCCTGGAGCTGAAACAGTCACGCGATTATCAGCAGTCCTGTAGATAAAATAATCAGTACCGCCAGAAGAAGCACTTTGTGGATCAAGCGGAATCGAAACTAGATATTTAGAATTGGTCGTCAATACATCCAAACTTATACCGGAACAACTAGTATTCATCTGACAAATTTCATTTGAGGAAGTAGTAATACTCGATGGCAAGGTGCCGTTATTATCTAGCGCGTATTGATAAACGGCATCAAGAATTGTCCGGACATCAGCCGAACGTTGAGCATTGCGCGTGTCACCAAGTTGCTTATTTGGGTTAATAGCTAAAATAACAATGCCGGCTAAAATAGCGATAGCGGCGACAACTAAAAGGATTTCAATCAAAGTAAATCCTTTGTTTTTTGAATTATGAGTCATGAATTATGAGTTATGAATTAATGTTAATAATAATTAATAGCTGGTTTGAATTATACCATAGGGCGATAAGATTATGGAATCTCCTGCCAGGAACTTATCCCCAGGTGCGGAATTATCGCATTTACAGTAATTGAAACCTTGCGAATAATACTGCCGACCGTGCCAGACGTGACCACCGTGCTATTTTGACCACCCTGATTTGTTACGGTGTACGAGCAAGACCCTTGACCAAGGGTTAAATTACCCGCACCTGTATAAGGAGTAGAAGAAGCTTCCGGCATCGATTCCACTAGCAAGCGTAGAGATTCTTCGGCACAAGAATTTGCTAAAGAGCCGGCTTGATAAGATTGTTCTGTCGCCAGACCAGTGCGAGAGGCACCGAGACCAAGCAAAAGCAAAGAAACAGAAATTGATAATCCAACCGCAGCTAAAATCAAAACACTAAGAAGAGTTAAAAAACCTTTTTGATTAGAATTATGAATTTTGAATTTTGAATTATGTATTCTGGTCATATATCGCGAATTATAGACTTTGTTTTTTTAATTAAACCGTTTACTAGCTTGCTAACGATAATTGTGGATTCCGAAATTTCACCAAATTCTTTTTCCGAAATAAAATTAACATCTTTTGATATTAACAATTGGTTCTGAACTTCAGTCAAAGACCCCAACGACATATGATAAAATTGTAATTTTTCTTTATATGAATTTCGGCTAAAACCTTCAGCTAAATTAGAGGTGATGGAAACAGACGCTCTACGTAGTTGATTTGATAAACCAAACTGCTCTGATTGGGGAAAATTTTTAGTCATTTTATAAATAGAAACAACAAGTTTGTGACCCTCTTTCCAAGCATTTAAATCTGCGAATGATTTTATTTTTTTATTTTCCGATTCCATACTTCATTATTCATAATTCATAATTCATCTCCTTCTAAGACTCGCCGAACCATAAAAAGTTTTGGAATAATTATATTCGTGTCGACCAAGCGCTCCGACCGTGAATGAGGCGACGTTGGAAATTTCTCCCGTTGTCGGGTTGTTGACAATAATGCTATATGTCCCGGCGGTCACCATGTCAGTCGCGGGAATAACCACAGTCAGTTGCGTTGAATTCACAAAAGTTGTCGTGCGAGCGGAGCTATTGAAATTGACTTGGGAATTAGAAACAAAATTTGTGCCGTTGATGGTCATTGTAAATTGTGAAGCGCCGACTGGCTGTGATGCCGGAGAAATACTAGTGATACTTGGTATCGTGTTGTGGACCGTAAAAATTTGCGAGTTGGAATCACCACCACTCGGTGCAGGATTTGTCACGACAACCAGATAAGTCCCAGCCGCCAAAAGATCAGATGCTAAAATGGAAGCAGTGAGCTGGGTTGAGCTGATAAAAGCGGTGGTACGCGCGGAGCCGTTAAATTTAACTACCGCGCCTGACAAAAAATTTGTACCCATCACGGTCATCGTAAAAGCCGAATCCCCGATCATTTTGGTATTTGGTGAAATATAGGTCGTTGTCGGTGTCGGATTATTCACTGAAAAAGTTTGTGAATTTGAGGTACCACCACCAGGAGTCGGATTAAAAACAGTAATACTAGAGGTGCCAGTAACAAGCAAATCCGACGCTGGAATAGAAGCGGTAAGCTGTGTCGCTGAAACAAAAGTTGTCGTGCGAGCGGAGCCGTTAAAATTTACAACGGAGCCAGCAATAAAATTTGTGCCATTTACAGTAAGAGTAAAAGTCGCATCGCCGACAATTTTCGAGCTTGGCGAAATACTGGTGGTGGTCGGCACAGGATTATTAGCCACATTTACAGTAAAAACTTGCGCGTTTGAAGTGCCACCACCCGGTGCCGGGTTAAATACAGTAATACTAGAAGTGCCAGCGGTAATTAGATCAGAAGTAAGAATAGCCACCGTAAGTTGAGTTGAAGAAGCATAAGTGGTCACACGAGCCGAGCCGTTAAAATTTACAGTCGAAGAAGCAATAAAATTTGTACCTACTACCGTCATAGTAAAACCAGCATCTCCAGCCGTTTTCGAGCTTGGCGAAATACTGGTAGTCGTGGGAACAAGGTTGCCACCCGTTGTGACAGTCACGATACCGGTCGTCAAAGCAAAATATGTATTATTTTTATTCGTAGCCGCCGAAGCCGTAGAGCCCCAAGTCCCGGCAACTTGATCGACTCCACCTAGATGCAAGCTACCAGCACTGATATTCAAACCAGCACCAATACTTGCCGTGGCACTACCGGTCGGGGCAATACTCAAATCTCCAGCAATTGATGTCCCGGTCGTAATTGATTTAGGATTAGAACCAGAAAGGATAAGGTTGTAATAAGCCACCGCGGCAATTGTTTGAGCGCTAGAAGATGTCCAGTTTACCGTGCCATTATTTCCAGTGAACGCGCCACCAGTACCACTAAACCCAGCACCAAGATTTAAAGTACTTGATCCACCATTAAGAGTGCCATTGGTCCTTGTCCAAGTTCCAGTAAAAGTATGGGTCAGACCTGTCCCTAAATTTAATGTCCCGCCATTACCATTCATAGTTAAAGCTCCACCGTTTACATTACCCATAAGTGTGGCGGTGCCAGCTGTCTTGGTCATTGAGACGGTACCGGTCGTCGTAAAGCCGTCTATGCTTTGCGTGGTTGCCGTACCCGCAATAACAATCGGCGAAGCGCCAGCCGTAAAAGTGCCGCCATTATTATGAAAATCTCCACCAAAAGTTAAAGAAAAACCATTAGTAATTAACGTCGCCCCGCTATTGATAGTCAGCGGGTCAGACACATCCAAAACTTCCGCACCGTTCATCGTAATAGCGCCAGTGTTAGCAATAACAATTCCCCCAGACCCACTAAACGTAGTCACCCATTCAGCGCCAGCGGTAAATGGAGCAGGTTTGTTGTATTGCAAAGTAGATGATGCTCCGTAAGTTGGCGTACCCAAAGTTGTCGCAGTACCCTCCATCGACAAAATGCCATTAACAGTGGCGTTGGTCGTAGTCTTCGCACCAGAACCGGTCAAAGTTACATTGTTGAAAGTATAAGTGAACGGCGAGATTGATTGTGCCCCAGCTCCATCATAAATAATTGTCCCCGTCGAAGGCGTAAAAGTACCTTTGGTTCCACTCATAAAAGTTCCAGCGGTTGTCAAAGTTCCAGCCCCAGAAAAAATTAATTGCGAGTCGACACCTGCAGTTGAAAAAGTCGCGCCGGAAATATGAACAGCTCCGGTTGAAATATTTATAGTAGTAAGACGAGAATTACCCGTTGTTCCGCCAAGAACAAGTGTCCCGGTATTAAAAGTTCCCGCTCCGACGTTGATAGTTTTTGTACCACCATTATTTGGACGAGATAAGGTTGTGGCGCCACTTATCGTCAAAGAATTTGTCCCGCTTATCGTTATCGCCGTCGGCGTGTTTACTGTCCCAGCCCAAGTCAAAGAAGTACAGACGGCCGACATATCAACAGTGACATTTATTCCATTATTAATAGTACAAGTATCACCAGCCACCGGCACCGCCGAACCACCCCAAGTTGCCGTACTACTCCAATTGCCTGATACCGAAGCCGTCCTGGCTGCGGCTTCAACCTTTGAAATATTACCAAAAAAAATAGTAGCAAAAACAACCAAAAAGAAAACGCTGGCTTTTAAAAATTTAAATTTTTTATTTTCAGAAAAATAATTTTTCATCTTAATGAATATGCGTTACCGTATATGAAATATCAATATTGCCCGGGGTGTTCGGGCGACTTAAATTACGGAAAATTAAATTGGAGATAATCACGCGATTTGAAGTCAGTGCCACCGGTGCATTAGCCCCTTCGGTCATTCTAATTGTACCACTAGCGGAATCAAAAATCGTCGGGTTGTTGGTCGGGTTTTCGGTAGTCAGAGAAAGTATTGATGATTCCGTACTCGTCGCCGGAGAATTTATCGCAACCGCATTTCTGATTGTTTGAGTCATCAAGACCATTGCCTGATCCCCTTCTTGATCAACCGTCGCCACCGTTTGGTTTTTAACTCGTGATTCGAGAAGGGTGATAAAAAAAAGTGAAATCACCAGCAGAACAATGGCACTCAAACTGATGTACAGTAACAACTCGATTAGCGTGAAGCCCCGAGTGGTAGAAAAAATATTTTTTTTTGAATTATTAATCATAAATTAAAATTATTGTCGCCAATTGGTTAGACGCTCGGTTAACGTAATTGTACCAGAACGTTGAGCAGTTTCTTGCCAAGTGACATTTGAAGTAATTATTTTCCGCGTCGAACTAGCATCGATGGTTGAAATATTTATCTGACGAACAAAACCATCGGTTGTATCAGAACTACCAGAAAAAATCCATTGATAATTTGAAACAGCCAAACCATAGGTACCGTCAGCCAGATTTGAAAATGATTCATCGCGAATATTTCTCACCGCCTCAATTCCCTCTTCTGCTAAAAATGCCGCTCGCGCTCTACCACCAGCAACGACCGTACTCTCTTGACCATAAATAACAGCACCGACAAAAGCCGTAACAATTACTACCAACAAAGACCCCGCCAATAAAATTTCGACAACAGAAAAGCCTCGGCTAGGGGGTAGGTTGTAGCGAGTAGGTTGTAGAAAAAGATTAAGAAACTTTAAGTTCATGTGTAAATTTATTTAACATCCGCATCACTTCGCTAAGTAGTGAATCAGCTAAATTATAATCTTTTGTATCACCATAAGAAAGTCTTTTAGCTATTTTAATTTGAGTTTCTAGTTCTGCACCCGAACCATAAGCTATAAATAAAAAATTTCTAAAATCTTTCCTCGAGCTTCTTCTGTGTCCTTCGGAAATATTAGATGGGATAGAAACAGCCGAGCGACGCATCTGCGAAGTTAAACCATAGACCTCCTCTTTTGGAAATTTACTTGTTAATTTATAAATATTGACAACCAAATCCATTGATTTCTGCCAAACAATTAAATTTTCGTAAGATTCTATTTTCATTTATTTTGCTATCCCGCCCTTCTACAACCTACAAACTACTCACTACAAACTAATAAGAAACCGTTCCTCGACTATTTATATTCAGTGTCCGCACCTCGTTTGTAGTCGAAGTCAGGGTGGTCGTACCAGTTGATTGTGGTAAGCCGGTAAATTTGGCAAACACAATTTCACTCAAACCTGACGGAGTGATTGAGGTTGGAACACTAAAAATTTCATCGTAAGCAGAATCGCGACCGGCATAACTAGCGCCCTTAAACACAACTATGCTTCCGCCGACTATCCCCACCCCCCAATTTGTATCGCCATCATTGGCTTCAGCTAAAAGTTGGGCTCGGTGCAAAGATTGAGCGATGGTATTTGTCGCGACATCCAAATCATTTTTAACTTGGAACGATTGATAGACCGGCATCCCAATTCCCGCGATAAGAGTAATAGAGGCTATCACCAGCAATACTTCCAAAAGAGTAAAACCGTGGTTGGCAGAAAAAATATTTTTTTTCACCACCGGACAAGATTTTCTGGTTTGTAGTGAGTAGTTTGTAGGTTGCAGAAAAAACATATCATTTTTAGTAATTCAAATAGCCAAAATTTAGTTTGGATTAAGTCCACCAATCAAACCATAAATCGGCAAAATAACCGCGAATGCTACCGCCAACACGCCAAACCAGACAATTACCAAAAGGATTGGCTCCAAAATAATAGTTAAATTTTTGGTCGTGGTATCAGATTTGTTTTCAAAATTTTCACCGATTTTAATCAATGTATCAGATAAACTGCCAGATTTTTCCCCAGTCACAATTAATTGCTGGATAGGCATTGGGATAAGTTTGCTTGAATTTTTAAAAGAACTAAAACTTTTTTGAAAAGAATTTCCATCTTCAACCGAAACTAACATATGCCGGTACAATCGGCGATATTTTACAAAATCGGTCGCATCAGAAAGTGAATCAAGAGCCTGCGTCACCGTGAGCCCTGCCCCGAGCAAAGTCCCGAGTAAATAACCAAAGCGAGCAATCTCAACTTCTTTCATTAAATCTTTAACGCCCGGTGTGAGAAATAAAATAATTTCGCCGAAGACTTTTGTCTTGGCAAAAAAGAAAATAAAGTAAATTAACAATATAACAAAAAGAATAAAGGCTGGAGCAACAAATTGTCCGTATTGTCCAAGAAACGCTCCGACCGCAATAAGAATTTTGGTAATGAGTGGCAACTCGATTTTTAATTGACCAAAAACCGTCGCCAGTTTTGGTAAAATAAACCACGCGATACCAACACCGATAATTACCGTGATGCCCATCACAAAAACTGGATACATCATCGCTGAACGAAGTTTTGATCGAAAAATTCTTTCTTTTTGATCTTCGACTGACACGACTTTAAGATTTTCCACCAATCGCCCAGAACTTTCACCTAGACGAATCAGAGAAATGGTGTAATCTTTAAATAATCCACTTCGTTCCAACGCTTTCCAGATCGCCGAGCCATTTTCAATTTCCTCTTTGACGGTGTTGATAATTTTCTTCATTCGCTTCGAACGAATTTCACCGCCAATCGCATCTAGTGCGTCCACCACCGGCATTCCCGACGAGACTAGTGTGCTAAGATTTTCTACAAAATAATCTCGGTCTTTGCTTAAACCAAAATTAGCGAATGGATTTTTTATTTTCTTCTCTTGTTTATCCATAAATTACACCTCCTCTATTTTTTCTTTTTTCTTGATGGTTTTCTTTTTGGTTGTCGGAAGATCTTTTGTTTCGTCGGCTTTTTTCGCTTCTTCTTTCTTGCTGTTTGCTAAATTAGTTTCTTTTTCTTCATCAGTAAAAGCTGGCGGTTCTGCCACACGCAACAATTCTTCGATCGTCGTCACACCATTTTTCACTTTCAATACGCCGTCTTCAAATAGTGATGTCGCACCTTCTTTGCGTGCCAAACGCCATATTTCTCGCGTCGTCGGTTTCTTGGCAATCAATTCTTGCAACGCTGGCGAGACTTGAATAAATTCAAAAATTGCCGTACGTCCCTTGAAACCAGAGTGACCGCAAATTTCACAACCCTTGCCTTCGTAAAAAGTCATCCCTTTATCAGAAAAATAAGGTAAGGCATTTTTCATTTGTGGCGTTTTGAAGTCTGTCGATTTTTTCGTAACACTATGACGACAATTATCACAAATTTTTCGCACTAATCTTTGGGCGACAATAACTTCCAGCGTTGACGCCAGCAAAAAAGGCTCAACACCCATATCAATCAGACGTGGAATCGAAGTCGCGGCATCGTTGGCGTGAAAAGTAGATAAAAGTAAATGACCAGTCAAAGCCGCGTTGACCGCAATCTCCGCCGTTTCCATATCACGAATTTCTCCGACTAAAATAATATCTGGGTCTTGTCGCACAATCGAACGCAAACCTTTGGCAAAAGTGAGATTGGTTTGGAGATTAACTTGAATTTGATTGACTCCCAAAACTTTATATTCTACCGGATCTTCGATCGTCGTAATGTTTGTATCGATACTATTTAAAATTTTTAGCAATGAATAAAGCGTGGTCGTTTTGCCCGAACCCGTCGGTCCGGAAACTAAAATCATACCGAATGGTTTTTCCGACGAAACCTTAATCAATTCTTGATGAGGTGAAGACAAACCCAGATCTGCTAAGTTTAAACCTTGAATATAGGCGGCGAGCACCCGAAGTACCACTTTTTCACCTTCGACAGTGGGAGCAATGGACGTACGCATATCGACAGTCACACCATTTTTTTCATAACGAAGAGAACCATCTTGCGCCGAATAATGCTCGTCAATACGCATTCCGCTTTTTACTTTGATCCGATTTAAAATATTGTCATAATATTCTTTCGGCAAATGACCAGCTTCACGCAACACGCCGTCCACCCGAAACCGAATCAACACATCTTTTATTTGTGGTTCGAAATGAATGTCGGACGCTTTAAACACCAGTGCATCATCAAAAATTTCTTCCAACAATTCTGGTGCCACTCGCCCTTTAGCTTCAATGATTTTTGAAAATCTGGTTTCGAGAGGTTTTTGGTAATGAACAAACAGCTCGGTAATATCTTCGGTCAAAGAATAAGTGATTTTTAGTTTCTTGCCGACAAACAAAGCTTGAATCGCGGGCAATAATTCTTTGTTTTCTGGATCATCAGTCGCCACCGTAACGCCTTTTTTGTCTTGCGCAAAAACCACTACGTGAAATTTTTTGCCAACCTCTTCGGGAATCAAAAGTACCTGCTCCGCCGGAATCGACGCCGAGTTTATATCTGAATAAGACACCTTAAAAGACTCGGCGATGGCTTGCCCGAGTAAATCTTTGTTGATTAAGCCCTGACTCAAAAGGTATTCGAGAAAAGTGACGTCATGAGACTTGGCGTACTCTTCTGCTTTTTTGGCATCTTCTTCGGTAATGTAATTTCCCTTGAGAAGAACAGTTTTTGTATTTTTTGTGTCAAAGATCATCGATAATATTTTTTGTTAGGTTCACCCAACTTTTTGTTTTATATGATCAACTATTTCCGAAACTGGTATATTGGATTTGATAAAAAAATCTACAGCTCCAAGCTCGCGGGCTCGTTTCTCATCTTCAACTTGGCTTAAATTTGTCAAAACAATCACCGGTGTTTTTATTTTTCTTTCTTTCAATCGCTCTAAAAAAGCAAAACCGTCCATCTTGGGCATCACCAGATCGCACAAGATAAACGCGAAACTTTCTTTTTCTAACAACAAAAGCCCTTCTTCGCCATTTGGTACACTCGTCGCCTCAAAACCAGCATGGTTGAGCTTTAGCTCAAGAGCTCGGGCAAGCGGTTTCTCGTCCTCCAAAATCAAAATTTTCTTTGTCGTTGCTGGCATATTTTAGATACGTCTATTGTACCACAAGTTAAAAAATAGGTGCAATTTAATTATTCACAGAGAGACGAACATCTTCACAAAACGCAAAATAGCGCAAAGCAATTTGCTCTATTTTGTCGATTTGTGACTCTACAGGGAATCGAACCCTGATTACCGCCTTGAGAAGGCGACGTCCTAACCGTTAGACGATAGAGCCCTAATTAAATATTAAAATATATTAGCATTTTTTGAAAAAACCTGGTACTTGACATATTCAAATGTTTGTTATATTATACCGAACAGAGTTCGAAACCGCCATCAGAGTGTGGGAGTAGAGCATTTGTCAAAAGCTGGCTCGAGGTCACGCCTCGATTGTCTGGTCATGCCAGAGTCAAGTCAGCCATCGCACCTCACGGGTGCAGAATGGAGTTTGTTATGAATAAGAATAAGTTAGGAGTTTGTTTTATGTTCGTTTCGGCAGTCTCATTTGGGGTATTCTTATGGAATGCCGACACAGCAGACCTCTACAAAACGGCAATGGTCATCGGAATGATGACGGTGGCGATGGTTTGCCTAAAAGCCGATTTGTGGATCAAAAAACAAAAAGAAAACAAGCGCCTAGAGGCAAGGGTGAGGCGTGAGGAAATGCTACGAACATTACCACAACTCACCATTGGCGTTTTTCTTCAAATCGTTGAGATTGATTTGGGTTGGGTGAAAGATCAAGAAATCTTTTTACCCGATGAAGATTTTGCCGATATGGAATTGATTGGCCACACGTTCTGTTCAATCCTTGATCACTGCAATTTGGATCCAAGGAAGCTATCAGAATGCCTTGTCGAGAAGTATGACGAGAGGACGACAGAAGATTTCCTTATTGGAATGACATCGGGCTCAAAAAACCCGGAAATAATGTTATCGATAGAGGAGATAAGAAAAACCTGTGCTAGCATAATAGCGGAAAAGCACCGGTTGTCAGTAATCTCTGCCGGCTTAAAAGCCGCCGGGGTTAAAAAACCCCAAACACTAATTTAGTTTTAGACAGAACAGGGCGTCGCGATGACACATCGCGACGCCCTTTAATTTTAAAATTTATTTTTTGGACCACTCTTTTTCTTGTCTGACCAGAAGTTTTTCGCGATTTTCTGGCTGTGCCATTATTTCCAAAACCACTTTTTCCATTCGCATTGATTGGGAACCTTTGACAAAAATTAAATCGCCCGCTTTTATTTTATTTTGCAAATAAGCACCGGCTTGTACCGAATCATCAAAATGTTTCATTTTGTTTTCCGAAAAATTTTTTTCGCGCAAGACCTCATCGGTAAATTTTGTCCGCAGGCCAACAGTGATGACTTCGTCGCAAATCTTGGCACATAATTCACCGACTTTTTTGTGCGCTTCGACGGTATGTTTACCAAGCTCCAGCATATCACCCAAAACCGCCCATTTCTTTCCTTTGGTTTCTAATTTTTCTAATGACAACAGACCAGCTTCCATCGCCGCCGGTGAGGCATTGTAAGTATCATCAAGAATTATCGTATCCTTAATTCCGGCTAAAATACGCAAGCGCCCCGCTGGCGGTTCGTAGCTAGAAATCGAATCAACCAGCGAAATCATATTGATGCCGAGAGAATTTCCCACCGCAATCGCCGCCAAGATCGGATAGATCTGGTGATTGCCGATGACTCCATTTACTTTGACCGGCAAATTTTTACCATTGTGGTCAACTTTAAAAGTAAAACCTTTGGGCACTTTTGACTCAAGCTCATCGGTATAAAAAATATGTTCTTGCGAGGCAATAAAATCACTTTTTGCATCAAAGCCATAAGTAATCACATTCGCTTTTAACTCCGACAAAAACCCACGAGAATTTGGATCGTCATAATTTATCACCACCGTCCCCTTGTCGGAAACCGAGCGGATCAAAGACATTTTTTCTTCAATCACTTCATCTTTCGATTTGAAAAATTCAATATGCACCGGCACATCAGGTAAATAAGTCAGCACGGCAATATCAAACTTGACCCATTCAGTGACACTTTTTATATCATTCGGCTTATCGGCGCCAATTTCCAAAACCAGCCACTCTGGATATTTATGCTTAAAAATAATCAACTTCAGACCGTAAAAAATAATTTCGAGCCAACCAAAAATATCATTCCACGCCGAACCGCAACCCAAAATCGTCAACGGTAAACCAAATTCACTGTTATAACTTTTTTCACTCTTGACGGTAAAAAAGTGCGGGCTCAAAACTTGATGAATCGCATCTTTGGTCGATGTCTTGCCGACGCTACCGGTCACACCAATAATCTTCGGTTGGTATTTTTTTAGTACCAGTTTCGCCTCAAATTTTAGAATATAAATAATTATTGACTTAAATATTTGTTTTATTGTAGACATGATTTAAAATTTAAACAACAAAATGTAGGGCCACAATGCAAAATCTTAAAATTTAGGAAAATTATTTTTTAATTTTTTATCTGTCATTTTACATTTTGATTTTTGCATTTTGCATTATTACCGATCCGGTGGTACTTGATAATAATTGATTAAAAACTTGGTGGTATCCATAAACGGCTCGGTCAAGGTCTCCGAAGCATATTTCACATTCTTAGGATACAACATATACATAAAAATTAAAAATCTGGGGTTGTAAGATGGAAAATAACCGAAAAATGAGTGTAGGTAGCGATCTTCATAATAACCACCGCCATTGGGATTGGACATTTGTGCCGTACCAGTCTTGGCGGCAACTGAATAATGTTCAAGCTTGGCTTTACCGCCGGCTAATTTTGTATCGACAACTGTCGTGAGCATTTTGCTTATTTTGGCACTAGTTTCTTTGGTCAGAACTTGGCGAATTATTTTTGGCTTAACATCACGAGAAATTTTATTTAGATATTCAATTTTTTTAACAATATGTGGCTCAATTAAATTGCCACCATTTCCAAGTGTACACAAAGCTCGAGTCATTTCGATTGGCGAAAGAGCAATACCTTGCCCAAAAGACGCGGTCGCCGACTCTACTTCACGCGAGCTATTCAAAAAATTTCGTAAATCACCAGACACTTCACCAGGCAAATCAATACCCGTCTTTTCGTTCAAACCATACGCCAACATATATTTCTTGAATTTTTCTTTACCAATTTTTTGTTCGACAAAAGTCGCACCGAGGTTTAAAGATTGATTCAAAACCTCTTGAACCGGAACGACTCCACGAGCTTTCAAGTCATAATTACAAATCTTTTTCGTATTTAAGGTGATACAACCAGTATCGTTATAAGTGGTTTTTTCGGTTATTGCCCCAGAATCAAGACCCGCCGCCACGGTAAGTGGTTTAACAATCGAACCCATTTCATAGGTACTTTGCACCATCGGATTGATTAGAGCCGAAATATCTTTTTGTTTTTCGCCCGGATCAAAATCTGGTAAATAGGCCATTGAAAAAATCTCACCGGTTTTTGGATCAATGATTACCCCACCCACACCATCCGCTTGCCACTTTTCTTTTACCTGACTAAGTTGTTTTTCAAAAAACTTTTGCACCGACGGTTCGATAGTTGTGGTAATATTTGCTTCCGCATTATCCTGCTTATCAACCAGCACCTTACTCAACCCAGAAAAAATTTCAACGAAAAAATTTGCAAAAGACATTTCTTCTTTTCGCGACAACATTTCGTTATAATATTTTTCCAAACCATAGCGCCCTTCATAATCATTACCCTTATACCCCATTATTCCGACCACGTGACAAGCGCTCCGTCCTCCCGGATAAAATCTTAATTTTTGCTCATAAACCAAAACACCTTTAATTTTTAATTTAGTAATTAAATCGGCTTTGTCTTGTTCTACCTTAGTGGCAATTTCTTCATAAGGATCGTTTAACTTGGTCGCTTTTTTAATAAATTCATCTTTGTCGAGAGGAATTATTGCCACCAAGCTAGTGTAAGCTTTTTCTGGTTCTTTAAGCATCGCAGGGTTGATCGCTACGATATAGGCGGTTTTCAAAGTCGCCAAAGAAATTTGCTGATTATCTTTGGTCAAAGAAAAAATTTTCCCCCGATCAAAAATATTGGTGCTAGGTTTTAAATACTGACGATCAGCTTGACCGACATAATAATCGTGTTTGATAATTTGAATAAAAAATAAGCGTGCGACAAAAAATATCACAACCAAAAAAATTATTACCGCCAAAAAACGAATACGAAAAATAGCGCTAGATTTCATTTTTTACAGCAACTAAGCCGGTCGCCGATTGGTCTAATACGGCATAAGTTGTACTTTTTGAGGCATCAACAAATCCAAGCTTGATCGCGTAATCCATATTTACTTCACCCAATTTATCAAGATATGAAGATTCCAAAAAAGAGACTTCGGCTTCCATTTCACTCATTTTGTTCTCGTTGTTTTTTCTCAAAGCAATATTTGAAACCGAGTCGTTAATTAAATAAACATAGAGACCAGACGAAAACACAATCGCCACCACTAAAAACCAGAAAATTCCGGTTGGTAGTTTTTTAATTAATGTGTTTTTGTTGTTCATCATTTTTAAAAATATTAGCTTTATGATATTTTTTTGAAAACCCGCAATTGAGCACTTCGCGACCGAGGATTATTTTTTATTTCCTCCAGATCAGGTTTGATAACTTTTTTGTTTAACTTTTCCGCTTCACCGATTTTTTCTTTGTCTTTAATAAAATCTTTAACAATTCGCGCCTCCAAACTATGAAATGAAATAACGCCGATTCGCCCACCTACCGCCAGCTTATTCCACGCCCCAGCGAGACCAGCTTTTATTGCTCCCAATTCGTCGTTGACTGTAATCCGTAAAGCCTGAAAAGTTTTGGTGGCAAAGTGAGTTTTTCTTTTCTGTTCGGAAATCGGTATCACACTTTTAATTATTTCCACCAAATCCGCCGTGGTCTTTATTTTCTGTTTCAGTCTGGCTTCGGCTATTGCTTGGGCAATTTTTCGCGCTCGCCTTTCTTCGCCGTAACCGTAAATAATGTCTGCCAAATTTTTTTCTTCCCAAGTATTGACAATCTCTTCGGCGGTTAAAGTCTCCGGTGTAATTTGATCGGACAAGGTCATCAGCAGTGGTTCATCTTTTTGAAAAGAAAACCCGCGACCAGACTCGTCCATTTGCTCTGAATTAAATCCAAAATCAAACAAGGCAACATTTATCTGATCAATTTTTTCGTCAGTCAAGATTTGTTCAACATTTCGGAAATTTCCTAATTTCAAAATCTTTTTCGCCGGGCATTCAGCCAAATTAATTTTAGCTTTCGCTAACGCCCCACTATCTTGATCAATGCCGATAAGCAAACCAGTTTCGCCCAACTTGGCACAAATTTCTTTTGAGTGTCCGCCAAGACCAAGCGTCGCATCAAGAACCGTATCCCCTTTTTGGATATCCAAACCCTCAATTGTCGGTTGTAAAAGAACAGGAATGTGCATCTTAAAATGCTCCGATGGCGGACAACTGCTCGGCCAAAACGTCAGCTTGCTTTTCTACCTTATCGATATGTTCCTTCCAGCATTTCTCATCCCAGATTTCCATTCGGCTATTCAAGCCCACGATCACCACTCGACTTTTCAGATTGGCATAATCTTTCAGCTGATCAGCAATTAAAATTCTTCCCATCGCATCAATCTCCACTTCATAGGCACTACCAAAGAAAAAACGTCCGAAATCTCTTGAACTAGACTGTGTCATCGGCAAATCCATTTGTTCGGAAATTTTCTTCCAACCCTCAAGAGTGTAAGCAATCAAACAATTATCCAAGCCTTTGGTAACAACAATTTTTTTGCCAACTTCTTTACGAAAACTCGCCGGCATTGAAATGCGTTTCTTGTCATCTATGACATGTCTAAATTCACCAATAAGCATAATGATTGTTTAATTGAAGGAAATAAGTGGCACCACCCACTTCATCCCACAACATAGACATTTTACCCCACTCTGTACCATTAAACAACAAGTAAGACTGTGGATAACCCTTAAAAAATTAAGATTTTTTAAGGAGCAGTGGCCTTTTTATGGCCATAACCGAAAAACACCCCTTTTGGAGTGTTTTTCAGGTTAATCAGCCTACATATTGCAGTTGTTTAAGCTTTTAATCTTTTGACTTTAAGCTCTCGCAAAGCATCACCAGCGACCCATCTCGCTGACCTAGAATCCATTTTGGCAATTTCTTCGCCGAGTTTTATCGCTTCTTTTTGCAGGTTTTTATTTCGCTTACCAATCTGGCGCAATGCCCAATTGACCGCTTTTCTCACATAATTTCTTTCATCTATCGCTTCGCGTTTTATTATAGGGAAAAAAGCCACGAAATCTTTATCTGCCATCGCTTTATTGTGTACCGCCAGTCCTGCCATCAAAGTAAAAGCCGAGCGTTTTACATATTCTCTTTTATCTTTCGCCCATTTGGGAATTTTCGCAAAAACAATTTCGGTGCGATCGAATAAATTATTACAGACCATATCGCAAACATCCCAAGAATCAAATCCGCCCACCCATTCTTCCATTTGTTTACTCGTAACCAATTTGGGGTCATCCAAAAAACCAGCTAGCAATCTCGCTTCATGAATTTCACTTTCCCATAATTCTTGTGCGACCTTATGCCGATCTTTCGCCAAAAAATCTTTTTTGAAAACTTTTGCCATTTTTCGTAAAGTCGGAATATTCGGTCCGCCTAAAACATTTTTACCAGTAATGCCAAACCGTGCCATCCCTGCGATATTTTTCACATTTTTATATTTCTTCAATTCAGCGATTATCTTTTTTGTTTCCATTTTATTTTACATCTTATCAAGGACTCCCCTTGATATTTTAAGCAAGGTGCGACCTTGACTATTTAAACACGGACCAAAGATTTGCTTCACTCTCACCATCAACTCGAAACAACGCCACGCCTTTCAGATTGTATTGTTTAGCCAACGCAACTTTTTGGGCAATCGCCACACTATCCGAAAACCAAACAAGTCTAGTCTTGCCATCTTTGACATAAGTAAAAGATAATTCACCGGCATTGTTGCGAGTCGGTGTCGCTCCGACACTTTTCGCCAAATCCATCGCACCCTTATAACTCAAACTTCGTAATTTTGTATAATCATAAAAAGTTCGCTTGTCAGTAACCTCATATTCATAACCATAATTCGCCACACCTAAAACTATTTTACTGCGACTAATATTAATTCCGGAATAAGTGGCAACTTTTTTTACAAAATCCACATCAGCTACCGGCGCATAATAACCGCCCAATCTTTTTGTTTTGTTTAATTTTATATCAATCGTCATTTGGTCGTAAGCCATAATTCGTACTTCATCACAATACTGATTTATCTTTTTGTAATCATTGGCATACTCAATTTCTTCTGGCACAACCAAAAACCGCGAGGTCGGTGGCAACCTTGGCTCAATCGTACAAACAAGAGTCTTTTTTGTCTTTTTTAATTCTTTCGATAAATCACGGAGAAAAACACCGAAATTAGTAAAACTTTCAACTTTCTTGTTCTCATAGTCAATATCGATACCAGCAAAATTATTTGTATTTACAATTTTACTAATCGCCTTGATGTGAGCGTCACGCGTTGTTTTTTTAGACAAAACCTTCAAAATAGACGCGCCGTCAAACCAAGCAATCGTCGGAATAATTTTTACTTTATTTATTTTAGCTGTGGCAATAAGACTAACCCATGGCTCGACACCAACCTTCATCGTATCTTTTATTGTGCCATCAGCATTTACCTCGTAAGAAAATGGACTGATCGTTTTGAGTTTTTTAATATTCGCTTGTGTCTCTGGTACTGCCACCGTTTTTTTCCAATACGGAATCCACACCGAATATTCGAGATTCTTAGTTGCCGACCAAGACAAGATTGGTAAAAACAAAACAAACAAAACCAAGATTGTTTTCTTCATAAAACAATCTTAGCAAAAAATCAACAATTTTTCCAACCTAAAAAAATTACAAAGTAACCGCGCGTTCTTCAATCAACTTTTTGACCGTTTCTTGTAGGTTGAAAGTTTTAGTAATATTTTCTACCAAAAATTCGCCAGTAAAAACTTTTCTAATTTGATCTTTTAGTTGCTCGGAAGAAATAGTTGATTCGCCATCAGAACCTAAAACCGAGCCAAAATTATCAAGAACTTTGAAAAGCTCTAAAAAATCTTTCGCCTTTTCAATGGCTTCTTGTTTTTGTTCTAAACCGGAAGCTTCACCCATTTTGGACAAATCTAGTTTGGTCTGAAAATACTCAACCAAATTAAAACCGCACCAACCGCAAAAATTTCCTTTGCGCGGAGTCGGCTTACCACAGCTAGGGCAAGGTATTTCCGCCGAAGCTTCTTTTTCCACGACTTCTGGCTTTTCTTCAATTTTGGCTATTACTGGCAAAGGCGCGGGTTCTTCTTTGGGCAAAAGAGTTTCTGTTTCAATTGGTTCGACTTGTTCCTCTTTGGTTGGCTCCATTTGCTTTTTTTTCAAAGCTTCCAATTTTTCTTTCAACGCCATTTCTCCTTCTTGCAATTGCCTCAACATATCCAATTTCTTCTGTTGAAGTTGAGATTCTTTTTCGTTGTCATCAACATTTTTTTGTTCATTTTGTTCATCCATAGTTTTGAAAAATATTTACTAATTTTGATAAAAAATCTATTTTTCTTTTGGTTTCATTAACGGAAAAATCTGCGCTTCGCGAATCGGCTTATCCATCAAAAAACTAAAAAGTCTCTCCGATAAACCAAAACCACAGGCCAGAGGCATACCATATTCCAAAGCTTCAACAAAATCCATATTTGCCATCTGAGCTTCTTCATCACCCGCTTCTCTTAATTTCTGTTGGCGTTCGAAACGTTGAGCTTGATCAACCGGATCATTTAATTCGCTAAAACCTTTACCATTTTCTGAGCCAGCTAAAATTACCTGGAATCTCTCAACAACTCTTTCATCTCCTTTTTTCTTCTTGGCTAACGGCTCCATATATGTGGGAACATTTACAAGAAATCCGGGACCAGCTATTTTTTTTCTTAGTTTTTTCCAAGCAAGATCCATCAAACGCTCAATGGACGCTCCAGGTTCAAAAAGAACCCCTTCTTTCTCTAACATCAAACCCCAACCCGTACCAGCTTCTCCATAATCACCTTCCTTAGGATCCAAACCGTATTCCTTTTTCATCAAGTCACAGAAATCGTATTTTTCCCAAGCCTGCCCCAAGTCAATATCAAAATCTTTAATTTTAAATTTTAAAGTACCAAAAGTTTTTTGGGCAATGGCTTTATACAATTCTTCGACAAATTTCATTCCCCGATCGTAGTCCGAATAAGCCCAATAAAATTCCATTACCGAATAATCCTGCAAATGCTCGGCATCCATCCCCTCGTTACGAAAAATTCGTCCGATTTCAAAAACTTTCGGCAAACCCGCAATCATTAAACGTTTGAGCCACAACTCCGGCGCAATGCGCAAAGAAACGTCCAAATCTAGTGCATTGTGGTGAGTAGTAAAAGGTTTGGCTTCGGCGCCGCCTGGAATACTTTCTAAAATTGGCGTATCAACTTCCATAAAACCACGCTCGAGCATAAAATTTCGGATCGTCTGCCAAAAAAGCGAGCGCTTTTCTACCACCTCGCGAACTTCTGGATTGGTTAAAATATCTAAATATCTTTTACGCAAACGCTCTTCTTCGTCTTGCAAGCCAGCCCATTTTTCGGGAAGTGGTCGCAAACTTTTCGCTAAAATTTTCCAATCAGTACCTTGAACGGTTTTTTCACCTCGCTTGGTTACAAAAACCACACCGGCCACTTGCACAAAATCACCGATGTCAATTGTCTCCACAAATAAGTCAAATTTTTCTGGCAAATCATCTTTTTTTAGTAAAGCTTGCAGATTGCCAGTGCCGTCATTCAAATCAAAAAAGGCTAAGCCACCTTGCACCCGCAAAGCCATAATTCGCCCACCCACAGTTATTTCCTTTTTGCTTTCTTCGAGCTTATCAAAATCTACCAACACCTGACCGACAGTATGATTAATTTCACATTTAGCCGGATAAGGTTCGATACCTTTTTCACGCAATATTTCAATTTTCTTTAAACGCTCTTTTCTAATTTCTTCGATTGAAGCCATTGTTTTAGTTTATAGTTAGAAGGTCGTAGTTGGTAGTTAATAAAAATTATTTTATATCTACTATAGTATAACTTATTTCTCCTTTTGGCGTACTTACCGAAATAACGTCACCCTTTTTATGACCTAAAAGTGCCGAGCCAAGCGGTGATTGATAAGAAATTTTTCCGATTGACATATCGGCTTCTTCGGCACCAACTATCATAAATTCTTCATCACCACGATCGGCACGTTTGGTAATTACCGTCACCCCCACTTCCACTTGATTACTATGATGAGATTCAACAATTTTAGAATTCTTTAAAATACTGTCGATCTCGATGATTCGATCTTCGACATCGGCCTGGTGCTCGCGCGCTTCGTGATATTCGGCATTCTCTGACAAGTCGCCCAAAGATTTGGCATACTCCAAACTTTCAGCATTTTTTTTCCGCTCCACTGTTTTTAAGTAATTAAGCTCGTCTCTTAATTCATCAAATTTTTCTTGACTTAGATATTGCATACAATAAAAGGGCTATATTTTTTAATAGTCCGTTTATTATAGCTTATTTTCGACTAGATATCAAACAGCAAAGATTAGGTATCTTTTAAATATTCCGGTGTATTCACGACCATCCAATCCAAGAGCTGACGCATTACGTACACGCTACCAACCAGGTTTGTCCGTTCGCCTTTTTCCATTACAATGGCAAAAGAATAACGCGGTTTTTTATACGGAAAATAACCCGCCACCCAAGAGTTGACCCGAATTTTTGTCACTCCAAGTTCCGCCGTACCGGTCTTGGCGGCAACTTCCACTTGCGGAATACTTAGAGCCATCGCGGTACCGTACACCACATCATCACGTAAACCATCTTTAACTACCTGCAAATGTTCGTCTGGAATATTTATAGTATTTTGAATTTTTATTTCTTCAGGCAAAATTTTTCGCACCGTCGGTTGAACCATTTTTCCGTCATTTGCCACCGCCGCATAAGCTCGCGCCATTTGAATTGGCGTGATTTGCGTCCCGTACTGACCAATCGCCGTGTGATATGTATTACCAAGGCGCCAGCCTTCACCGTTGAAAGTTTTAGCTTTCCACTCTGGCGTCGGAATTACTCCCTCTTCTTCTCCAAGCAAATCAATTCCGGTTTTTTTACTTAAACCATACATCAAAGCATATTTATCTATTTTTTCGATACCCAAACCTTTTTGCGAACCAAAACCACCACCAACTTCATAAAAATAAACATCCGACGAAACGGCAATAGCTTTACGCATATCGACCGCGCCATGATTTTTCCAATCTTTAAAAATAGTTTCCTTAGTTTTGTCGTAAGGATTTGGCACTGAAATTTGACCGGTCGTATAGATAACTTTCTCGGGCGTAATAATATTTTCATTCAAAGCCCCGATCGCCACAAAAGTTTTAAAAATTGAACCCGGTGTGTACAGACCAGACACCACTCGATCAATTAGCGGTGTATTTTTGTCAGTTAGGTATTCTTTGATTTTTGCGGTGTTGGTAGCAACAGACATAATGTTTGAATCAAATTCGGGAAAACTCGTCAAAGCCAAAACCTCGCCAGTATTCACATCCAGCAAAACTCCAGCCCCGCCGGAAAAACCTTTTTCACCAGCAAGTTGTTTCATTATTTCGTAAAGTTTATTTTGCACCCGAGAATCTACCGCCAGATGTAAGTCTTTACCGCTAATTGGTTTTTGCACGATATAATCAGCCATACTTTTACCCGAAGCATTCACCTCTTCAATTTTTACTCCTTTCGTGCCTAAAAGTTGATTGTTATAAACCCGCTCAACGCCGGACCGACCGACGAGTTCTTGGCTGTGATAATCATACTCGGTCAAATCTTTTTCGTTTGGCAAGCTGACATAGCCAAGCAAATGACCGAGTCCACCAGCCTCCAGATATTTCCGGCCATTATCATTCCACGCCATTTCTTTATTGTTGCGATCATAAATATTACCCCGATCTGGAAAAATCGGCGTAAAATTCAAACTATTGTTTTTGGCGTACTCTTGATAATAAGGACCTTTAATCACCTCCAAATAAAAAACTCGCAAAACAAAGACTGACGCGACGGTTAAACAGAAAAATAAAAATAAAATAAAAACTGGTTTGCCAATGGCTTTTTCGATTCGTCCTTCAAACTGTTGGTTATCAAAAGCGGATAAATTTGAAGCATCCAAAAAAATCTCATCCGGATTTAATTCCTGCATTCTTTTTCTTTTGCGAAAAAATAAATCGGACATATTTTAATGATAAATAAAAATTCTTTTTCTAACTTCTCCGACCAACAATAAAAATAGTGCGGTACAAATGGTCACCAGGAAAAACGGGTGCCACCACTCATCGGCTGGTAAACTATACAAAATATCAAAAATAAAAGCCGGAGCAATCATCTCGTAATAATTCTTAAAATAAAATCCGAACAAAAAAAATAAAGCAAACGTAAAAAACCATGGCAAAGACACAACCGAAAAAATTAATAATGTTAAAACACTAATTCTGACCAGCATAGATTTCAAGCCACTTTAATTGAACAATGTTGACCGGCGAACGAAACAAAATGGTCTGAAAAGGATCACTGGTTTTTTTAGTAATAACATCAGCTTGACCAACAAAATAATTTCGCCATCCAGGCACCGTGATACTATCACCTTTTTTTATCTCTACATCTTTGGGTAAAGAAATAGAAAAACTTCCGTTGCTTAGACCTTTGGCAGTCGCAGGAATATTTTTGCCACCAATCGCCACTGAAAGTTCTGAATAAGCCGACAATAACTTAACTTTTGATTTAGTCGGAAAAACTTCGGCAATCTGCCCAAGAAGCACATTGTTGTAAACGACAAAATCCCCGACTTTAATCGCCCGCGACACGTTTTTATCGCCAACATCCAAAACGAGCGAATCATTAAAAATTAAATTTGGCGTAAAAATAACTTGAGCGATAACCGGCACGCTAGTTTGATCGACCCGACCTAACACTTTTTTTAATTCCGCATTTTCCTTAACCAAGCTTTGCGCTTGAATTAAATTTAATTTCAAAGTCAAATTTTCCTTTTTCAGTTGGCGAGTTTCCTCGACCAAGTTTTTGGTATTTTGCCAAGAGGCGCCGAAGTTTGTCAGCCCGCGAGCGATAAAATTATCACCGCCAGTAATAGGCATCAAAATAGCCGACACCGGCCGAAACAACCAGCCCAGCAAACCGAAACCCCAAAGATAAAGAACAACGATCAAAACACCGATGACTACATTTCGAATTGTCTCGGTGTTATCTTTTTTACGATAAGAAGTATTAGCGGGGCGGAAGCTCATCTTCGTTGTCAATTAAAATATCTTGATAACGTGAGATATCGTCGAGAATAACACCGGTACCACGGACGACAGCCGTTTGTGGTTCCTCGGCTAGAAAAATTGGGATTTCGATTTCTTTTTCTAGTAATTCCCGCAAGCCCTTAATCAGCGAACCGCCTCCGACGATGACGATTCCTCGACGCATAATATCCGAGACAACCTCGGGTGGGGTTTCTTCTAAAACTTCTTTAATGGCATCAATAAACAACGCCACCGAACCAGCAATCGCTTCGCGAATATCTGAATCCGTAATCGCTACTTCGCGAGGCAGACCAGTCACCAGATCTCGTCCGCGAATCAAAGCCTCGGTCGAATCGCCTTGTTTTAAAACAGTACCAATGGTCAATTTTACTTCTTCCGCCGTTTTTTCACCCAGTAAAATTTTAAATTCATCACGCACATAAGCAATAATATCTTGATTAAAAGTTTCACCCGCAATGTGTAAATTTTTTGAGTTGACGACACCACCAAGAGAAATCACCGCGATATCGGTCGTACCACCACCAACATCAACAATCATATTACCGACCGGTTCGTAAATCGGCATATTCACCCCAATCGCCGCCGCCATTGGTCCTTCCACCACATGCACCTCTCGCGCGCCAGCATTTTTTATAGCATCACGCACGGCGCGTCGCTCGACATTGGTAATGCCCGACGGCACACTGACCACAACATTCGGACGAACAATTTTTGAACCCGACAACTCGACAATCTTTTTGAAAAAATAGCCGATCATTTCTTCCGCCATTTCAAAATTAGAAATCACACCACCAACCAGTGGTTTGATCGCTTGGATGTGAGCTGGCGTGCGTCCGGTCATCTGGCTAGCATCAGTCCCCACTGCCACCACGCGACCAGTCTTTTGATTGATCGCCACCATCGATGGTTCCACCAAAACAATCCCTTTGCCTTTAATATAAATAAGTGTACTGTGCGTACCCAAATCAATACCGACATCGTGAGAAAATATTTTGTTGAAACCGCCCCAATTCATCCCGTTAGTGAAAATTTCAGATCATTTTTGTCGCCAATACAATCTTAGATTTTAAATTAATTTTTAGTAATTTTGACCTTTTCTAATATACCTACTTTATAGAATCATGACAATCTGAAATTTCTACTACGGGATTCATAATATTAATTTTTCATTCGTTCATAAAAATCAGCCAGCGAGAGCATTTCCGCTTCAGTATTTTGTCGTCCTTTTAATTCGATCTGACCGGCGCTAAAAGTTTTTTCACTAATCACCGCACGATAAGGAAAACCAAACAAATCGGCTTCCGCCATTTTTTCACCAGCCGAAATGTCTCGCTCATCAAAAAGCACTTCTACGCCCATTTCGGTCAGTTTCTGATAAACTTCTTCGGCTTGTTTATAAGCCTCGGTCCCCGCTTTTGCCAGACAAATCAGACTAATTTTAAACGGTGCAATTTCTTTTGGCCAGACCAAACCTTTTTCATCAGACAAAACTTCCGCCACGGTGCCCATCACTCGTCCAAGACCAATACCATAGCAACCCATCACGACCGGTTTTTTCTCGCCATTTTCATCGGTATAAACCAAATCCAGCGCCAAGGAAAACTTGGTGCCAAGTTTGAAGATATTCCCCACCTCAATCGCTTTAACTTCTTCTAATTCTTCTCGCTTGATACCCAAGTCGTTTAAAGTTTCATCATTTAAAACTTCTTCGTTGATCGCAATTTTTTTCTCCACGTTTACAAAAATCTTATCTTCACCAGCTTCACTTAAAGTCTGATATTCGTGACTGTATTTACTAAAAGTCCCACCACTCGAAAAAGTAATATAGGTCAAATCGCCCAGACCGCAACGCTCATAAATCCGCTCATAAGCTCCTTTCGCTTTATCATAAAAATCATCGAGACTTTCTTCGTCAGCGTGAAAAGAGTACAAATCTTTCATTAAAAATTCACGCCCGCGCATAATGCCACTTTTCGCCCGAAGCTCGTTACGGAATTTAGTTTGAAATTGATAAACACTCATCGGCAAATCTTTGTACGAGCTGATATGGTCACGCATAATATTTGCCACCATTTCTTCGTGCGTTGTCCCAAGACCAATTTCACCACCCGCTTTCAATTCAGTTTTAAACCAAACATCAAGCACCTCATCATCCCAACGACCAGTTTTTTTCCATAATTCTGGATTTTGAAAAGCCGTCATCGACAATTCGACACCGCCAATATTATTTATTTCTTCACGAATAATATCTTCGATTTTTTTAAGCACCCGCAAACCAAGCGGAAGATACGAATAAACTCCCGCGAGCTCCTTATGAATAAAACCCGCTCGAATCAAAAGTTTGGCGTTTTTTGATTGCTCGTCTTTCGGGTCTTCCCGACGAGTCTTTGAAAATAATTGAGATCGTAACATATAGCCTTATCTTAAACCAAAAGGTAGATAAGGTCAAAATATGCTTAAGATTAGAACATTTTAGCGATATCGCTATAGGCGACCACCGCCATTAGAAGCATCAGAAGTCCGAAGCCGATGAGATTTAAAGTATTGGCGATTTTCGGGTTTAATCTCTTGTTTCTTATTCCTTCAACTGCAAGAAATAATAATCGCCCGCCATCAAGTGCTGGAAATGGCAAAAGATTTAGCACCGCCAAGTTTATCGAAATTATTGCCATAAAGTTTATCAAATAAACCACGCCCATTCGGCTCGCATCGCCCACCATTCCAAATAAGCCGATTGGACCAGACACGGATTTTAATGCCGAGCTACCTTCCGTAAAAATACTAGTGAAAAAATATTTGAGACCCAAGACAGTATTTATGGTTAGGTCATAAGTAAAAATCGCACCGTAATAAAGCGATTGCCACCAAGACATTTGCACGATACCAACTTTTTCCATCGCAATACCAATAGAAGGAGCATCTCCGACTACTCCCTTTTTAGGTACAACAGTCAAAACCGAGGTTGTCGCCACGCCACCAACTTTTCTTAAACAGGAAACGACAACATTTTTGTCGCCATATTTATTGACAAATTCTTTGACAGTTTCTGGTTCAGGATTATTCAAAATGTCATCGCCAATACTAAATTTAAGTAAACTATCCCCCGCCAACAAGCCAGCTTTTTCGGCCGGTGAGTTTTTTAAAACATTAGTCACCAGCAATTTTGATTCGGTTACTTTGGCACCAGCGGGAATATCAGACAAAGAAATCGGCATCCCAAGCGAAAGATTGAGAGAAATTAAAAGCCAAGCTAAGACAAGGTTCAAGGTCACACCAGCCACCAAAACCGCCGCCTGAACTAAGCGGGGTTTGTTGACCAAGCTCCGCTTACTATCAGGACCATTGGTCGACTCTTCGTCAGGATCTTCACCATAAATTTTTACAAAACCACCCACCGGAATAGCGTTCAAAGAATAGGTTGTCTCCCCTTTTTTCCAGCTAAAAACTTTTGGCGGAAAACCAAAACCAAATTCATCCACGCGAATCCCAAATTTTTTCGCGACCGAAAAATGCCCCAGCTCGTGAGTAATAATTAAAACGGCTAAAACAAATATGAATATTGCAAGGGTTACCATTTTTAGTTCATTATTTCTTTCTCTTTACGATCTGCCATTTCTTCAAGTTTTTTATTGGCGTCATCAACAATTTTTTGTAATTCATCTTTGGCTTTGAATTTTTCGTCTTCAGATAATTCTCCACCTTTTTCTTTGTCTTGAATATCACCCCAAATTTTCTCTCGTTCTTTTTTAATAGAAATTCGTCCGTCCTCCAATTTTTCGCTGACAATTTTCATCAGCATTTTTCGACGCTCTTCGGTCAACGCCGGAAAGCTCAAGCGGAGACCATCAGTATCGGGCGAGACCGACAAACCCATATTGGATTGTTCGATGGATTTTTGGATTATTCCAATCTGACTTTTATCCCACGGGCTAACGCGCAAAGTTTTAGCATCTTCAATCGAAATCGCTGCCACGTGTTTGATTGGCATTTTCGAGCCGTAAGATTCTACCATCACATTATCAAGAATTTGCGGTGTCGCCTTGCCTGTCCGAACATTAGAATACTCGCGCACCAACCATTCATCGACTTCTCCTAATTTTATTTTAAATACTGAAAAATTGTATGACATAAATATATTAAAAACTGATAAGCTTTTAAATTATAACGGAAAATTAATAAAAAACCAATCTATTTGACAATATTAAGTTAACAGTGTATAGTTTGGGAAGATTTAGTAACTTGTTGTTAGCCACCAACTTAGAGAGGACATATCAATGAATTTCGTAAGACTCAAGATCACCAGCCTTTTTGAGGGTTTCTATCTCGCTATCCCAGAAGATACCGAGGACAGCGAAGACCAGAGATTAAAAAAGGAAGCGTTCAGGGTAACGGACGATCTACTTAAATTTCTTGTCCATCAGGACGGTTGTGACCTTGAGGATATCGATAAGAAAGTTTTTATCGTAACTCTTAGCAAGCACAGCCATCACCGTCTCTTATTTTGGCAAGAAGAATCCTTGAGTAGGCGAAAGATGCTCAAGATCGAAGTCATCCACCACTAGTCCCCGCCCCGAATGCAAAGGCCTCAAGCTTTCGCATTCGGGGCTTTTGTTTTATCCCATACTTTACCAAAAAAGTACTCTAAACTATCAGAGCAATGTGTTCCAAAATCAACCGCACCGAGGACCGCGGATTGGACAGATAGTTTCTCGCTTTTTCAATTTCACTCAAAGCAAAGATTAAGTCTTTGCCGGCTTCGCTTATTTTTTTGACTTTATCTCTCAACACCCTTTCCAGCTCATTTAAAAAATCAAAAACTTCACCCTTGCCGATATCTTTATTTTTTATAAATTCTTTTTGAACAAACTCCAGACGAGCTTGTGGTTCTAGTTTAAGAAATTTAGAGACAAGCGGTACCGCCAAAGTTTCGCTTAATGAAACTTCGGCGGTGATATTTTTAATTATCTCAAAACGAGATTTCAGGGTCGGCAAAAAAATATCTTCGGAACGCACAATAATAAAAAAGTGGTTATCGCTGGCTGGCTCTTCAAAAGTTTTGAGTAACGCATTTTGCGCTTCGACGGTAATCGAATCAATTGTTAAAACAAAATATCGCCCAAGCTCGCCAAAAGCTCTTTTGTTTTGTCGCCCACGCAAATCCAAACTTTCTTTGATGCCAAAAGTTGAAAATTTTTCTTGCCAATAGTCAGGATTCGATGACAAATCAACCGTTTTTAATTTCTCCTTAATTATTTTTTCCACCTCCGACAAAATCGTCGCCGGCTGACCAACCAAAAGATAAGCGTGATGGAGATTTTTATTTTCAAAAATTTTAGTTAAAAACATTTCTACCTACTTTTTAGATATAATACTTTTCTTATACATATCCAAATGATCGAGTGCAATACCAGTACCTTTTGCCACACAATAAAGAGCGTCGTCAGCCAGATAAGCTTTAACACCAGTTTTACGATAAACGAGCTCCGGCAGGTTTCGCAAAAGCGATGAACCACCAGTCATTGTAATACCTTGATCGATAATATCCGCCGACAATTCTGGTGGCGTATCTTGGAAAACAACTTTTATCGCTTTGATGACTTCTTTTAATTCACTATCAATCGCTCGGACAATTTCATTGGTTCGCACTTCTACCGAACGCGGTAAACCACTCATAAAATCACGCCCTTTAATAATAAAAGACAATTCTTCTTCGATTGGAATAGCCGAACCGATCGTCGCTTTGACATCTTCGGCGGTCTTGTCACCAATCGCCAAGTTAAAAGTTTTTTTAATGTAATCGGCAATCGCTTGGTCGATTTTATTGCCCGCGTGTTTGACCGACGTCGATGATACAATTCCGCCAAGAGAAATCACGGCTACGTCAGTCGTGCCACCGCCAATATCCACCACCATATGACCACGCGCTTCATAAATCGGAATCCCCGCACCAATCGCTGCCAAAATTGGCTCTTTCACGACATAAGCATTTTTCGCGCCGGCACGCATTGTTGCTTCAATCACCGCGCGCCGTTCGGTCGAAGTCACGCCTGCCGGTACCGACACCATCACTTCTGGTTTAAAAATATTAAAACGCCCGAGCGCTTTATTTATGTAATAACGAAGCATCGCTTCGGTAATTCGATAGTCGGCAATCACGCCATCTTTCATTGGCTTGTACACCATAATATTATCTGGTGCTTTGCCTACCATTTCTTTGGCTTCTGTCCCCACCGCCACGACTTTGTTATTCCATTCCGACACCGCGACCACTGACGGTTCATTCAAAACAATCCCCTTGCCCGGCATATAAACCAGAGTATTCGCCGTACCTAAATCAATTCCGAGTTTCGTTATAAACATATTTTTATTTTGGATTACAGAATTATCCTCCATTGCCACCTTTTTAGTGTACAGATTTTTCTTGCCCGCCCAAATTTTGCTAAAGTAAAATTTGGGCGGGTGAACTTAAAAAATCCCGGGGTTCTGTAATTCATTCTAATCTTCCGATACCCGTTCAATCTTAACCCCCAGAACTTTCAGGCGATTTTCGATTTTTTCGTAGCCTCGGTCGATATATTTGACATTATGTACTACCGACCGACCAGATGCAATAATCGCCGACAAAAGGTACGCCAGCCCCGCTCGAAGATCCGGACTTTCAATTTCTTTACTTTCCAACTTATTTGGACCGTGAATAATCGCTCTATTAGTATCAATAATTTTTGCCCGCATACCCATCCGAGCCAAAGCTTCAAGATAATTCAACCGTCCCTCAAAAATTGTTTCAAAAATAAAACTCTCACCTTCGGCTTGCGACAAAAAGATTGCCATTGGCGCTTGCAGGTCAGTCGGGAAACCCGGATATTCGTGAGTTTTAATATCGGTGGCTAAGAATTTTTCTTGGCCGGAATTTTTTACGCGTAAAAAATTCCGGCCAGTTTCAATCTCCACTCCACTATCACGTAAAATATTTATAAGCGAATCAAGATGCTTTGGTTCACAATCTGTAATCTTAATATCTTCCCCAGCAATCGCTCCGAGGATAAGAAAACTACCAGCCTCAATCCGATCCGGCATTGTAGTATAATTTTGCCCTACGCCAGACAAAAGTTCTCCTCCTTCAATTTCAATAGTCGAGGTGCCCAAACCAGTTATTTTGGCGCCGCAACTAACCAAGAACTCGCCCAGACTTTCAATTTCTGGTTCTAACGCACAGTTTTTTAAAACCGTTTTTCCTTTAGCCAAAACTCCCGCCATCAAAAATGTTTCCGTATTTGTGACCGACTGTTGTTTAAAAAATATTTCCGCTCCACGTAATTTTCCATCTTCGGCTTTAACCAAAAAAGTATTATCTTTTTCTTCGATAGTTGCCCCCATTTTTTTAAAACCCGCCAAAAACATATCCACCGGTCTTTTACCGATCACGCAACCTCCCGGATAAGGAAAAGTTACTTTCCCAAATCGCGCCAGAAGCGGTCCCGTCAAAACAATCGACGACCGCATTTTTTTGGCGATATCTGAAACTAAAGCTTGATTAGAAATATTTTTAGTATTTAAAACATAACTGCCCTTTTCACCTTCGACGCTTATCCCGATATATTTGAGTAAATCAAACATCCGAAAAACATCTTCAATTTCTGGTACTTTTTTTAAAGAAAAACCATCAGAAAATAAAACTGATGAAGCCAAAACTTTCAGCACTGCATTTTTCGCTCCGCCGACAGCAATCTCCCCTTTTAAAATTTTTTGACCAGCCAAACCATCAATGATAAATTTATCACCTTTGTCACTCATAGAAATATAGATTATTTTATAATGATCTTTTCGGTCAAAACGCCCTTCGGCAAATCAACCAAACCAGACTGATAGATTTTAACATAAGATCCATCAATTTGCTTCTCCTCCACAGTATAGTAGTAAGTGCCAGGACGGACAAGGACATAATACCGACCCAACTCATCGGCTGGCACAATTTTTACCAATTGATTAGAGACTGGCAAATAAACACGAACAAGACCATACGCCAGAGGCTCACCGGTTGAAGCACTGATAATCTGCCCCGCCTTATGACGATAACGCCAAAAAGTGCGGAAGATTTCAAAAGCCAGATAAAAACTACAGAAAACAGCATTCAAAATCGACGGTTCAGCAATAAAAATTCCGACCGACAAAGCAAAACCTAAATAAAAAACGCTATCAAGAATCCAAACTTTTATTCTTTCTCGCCGAGAATAGAATCGGAAATAGTCTTTTTTGTTTTTGGCAAATTCATTCCAATCAAAACCTACCGGATCCATCGGAATATTAAGATTGACCACTTCACCTTCTTTGACTGTCACCTGACCGCCAAAATAAAGATTGTCATAAACCTCATCAGATAATCGTCCAGCTAGCGTGGTCGAAGGAAATTTGTAGTGAGTTTTATTAGCTTGCAAACTATAATTTCCAGCTGACAAGAAAAATCCAAACCGACCATCGATATCTGTGATCGCGCTACTGATCTCTTTGCCGTCACGCCAGATTGTGACATAAGCGGGATCGAGCGGTCGCTTGGTAATAGAATCATAAACCGTCCCCCACGGTTTACTTTTTTTGCGATAACCAAACAAATAACTCAAGGCTCTCGTTATTACCAAAAATAATTCGTAAAGTGATGGCAATAAACCAACCGCAACAAGCGGCGGGACGACTGTTCCTAAAAATGGAATCAGATTAAAAGCCACTTTTGCCCCTGCGACCAGTAATTCGCCTTTAATATGACGAATGGTCTGGTCTTGATAATTAATTATAAATAAACTTATCGGATAGGTTCCATTTTTTAAAAGTGGCTCAATCGTCCCCAGATAAGCGGTGCGATTATAATTTTCTTTCAACAAAAAAGAAAACGATCGAGTTGGGTCATCAGGGTCATAGATCGTCACGCCGACAGTCTTTAGAACATCCGGTAAAATCTGGGCATTAAACTTGATTGTCAGATTTTTCTCGCCATAAATATCAACTTGATTACTTTTGTCAAAAGTTTTTTCCGTCTCTTTTGGTTGGATAAATAATAAATCCCAAGTTAGTCCCGACGGTTCCGTGACTTTTGGCAATAAATCAAATGGACTAGTTGTGCCGACAGATAAACAAGAACCGTCATCAGTATTTGCCTGCGGATTGTAATTTGAAGCATTAGGATTGGTACAACCACGAACCGTCACCTCGGTTGTTCCTCCGGGACAACTACCATCATCAACAGTCGCGTTTGGGTTATAATTTGAAGCACTCGGATTCATACAACCACGAACTGGCTCCACCGATACTGAAAATATTTCTGTCGCCGGCACACCTAGAGAATAAGTATTGGTCTGACTTCGCACAAACGCCGTGTAATAATACCGCTGATCGGCGACAACGTTTTGATCAACAGTCTCTTCCCCAACTCCTTCATAAATCAGCGAGCTACCAGACACCGGAAATGGGCTTGTTGGATAGCCGTGAAGAGATTTTAGTATTCGAATCGAATAAAAATAATAGCCGACCGGATTTAGCCAAGTCAAAACAATGCCATCTCGATTTTTAATATAATTGGCTCGAAAGTTACGCACCGGCGGAACAATAAGAATACAACTGCCGTCATCCACTGTGGCATTAGAGTTATAATTTGAAGCACTCGGATTCATACAACCCAATACTGATCCACCGATGTGAGTATAAGTACAAGTCCCATTATCAACAGTCGCCAGTGAGTTATAATTATTTGCGGTCGGATCAGTACAACCAGGTACCGAGGTCACTGGCACAACAACCGTCGCACCAACACCCACAGAATTAGACGCACCAAAAGATAAATTCGAAGCAAAAAATAAAACAAAAACGGCAAATATAAATTTGAGCCAAAATTTTCTATCAATTTTTTTGCTAATTTTCATAAATTAAATTAAAGCGCCATTGCCATTGCCGTCACCTGTGCCGCATAGCTACCAGCGTTTAAAGTTTTTCTGGAGCCAACTTCAGCTTTAAAAGTCGCGATCAAATCTGTTGAAGCTGGATAATTGGCGCTCGCCAAACTAGACACCAGTTGGTAACTCGTACTCAAACCCTGCCAACAAATCAAAGAAGTATTCGAGGAACCAGTATCGCAAGCCAAACCATCGTTTTTAAATTTCTGAACCACATCGTCGCCTTCGACCGCAAAACCAAACCGAGCAGAAGCTGGTACTGATTGCCAGGAAAAATCTGGAATTCCGGTCAAAACAGAAGCATAATCATCAAAATAATTACTTCCTGAAGTTAGACTTGGGTTAGAACCGGATTTTAAATAAAGTTCATAGCCAGCTGGATCATTGGTCGTCACTTGCCAGGTTGTTGAGCCCATCGACGAACCACCACTTGCTCCATTTATTTCGGGACTTAAATTTACTCCACCAGCCGAAGAAATAGCAATAAAATAATCATTATCCGCCGCCCGATAACCAGCCTGAACAATCTTGGTCAAATCAGTCGAGCTACCCGTCGCGACCTCACCAAAAGTATCACTCAAACTATAATTGGCAGATGATGAAAAATCAGTCCCGCCGAAATTAATGCTATCTTTTTCAATTTGATAATGAGTACTACTCGCGACATAAGCTAAAGCCGATTGACTGACACCAGAAAAAATTAAAATCAAAAAACTTGCAAAAACAACAAAAAAATATTTTTTCATTTCTTTAATTTTAGCTTAAAAAAGATAATAAGACCAACCAACACCACTAAAACCAGCGCCAACAGCCACCAAGGAACAACAAAAAACGAAACGGTCCTTTGCCAAACTTTATTTTCGTAACCAAGATTTAGATAAAGATGAGCCTGATAATAACCCCACAAGGAATGATTCGGTAAACTTACAACTTTCATCACGCTCGCTCCAGGCAAAACCGACCACGGTTTGTATTCTAAAATTTTTACACGCTGACCTAAAATATTTTTTATTTCCAGTAAACCATAAGGATTGAGATAAATATTTCCTGTATTGGAAAAAGTCGTCTGAAAATTTAATGGTGGATTACCAAAAATAAAATTTTTACCACTCAATCCAAAATTTACTATTTCACCTTTTTCAGTCACCTTACCAGACACCCGAACAAACAGCGCCGAACCAACAGCCGAACTAATTTTTGTTTGACCAAGAGAATCGCTTTGGTTGGTGACTGTCACCACACCATAATAACCACCAGGAGTTACACCAGCCGGAATAGAAATCCTAATCGGAATTTTTATCTTTTGACCCTTTCCAATTCGAACTGGACCACTATCAAAAGTGGTAAACTGGACAACACTATTCAACGCCGAAGAATCTTTTCCGCCACGACTTTTAACTTGACTTAGATTTTCTAACCCAATCAAAAAACTAGAATCAGTCGCAAGGTTGTTGGCAATCGTAAAAAAAACATCTTTATTTTCTCCAGGATTAATAATGACTTCTTGCCTGATCGGATAAACCAAAAAATTTTCTGAAGCACCATAAGCCGAACTAGCCAGACCCAAAAAAAACATTAAAAAAACTGGTAAAAAAATAATTCGGCGCGATAGGTGTGACATTTAACGCAAAGGGGTTAGGACAAAAACATAATTACTGCCATTTTTATTTCGGCTAAATCGTGGCGTAACTACGCCAGAATTACCAGAAGGGTCAAAACTGATATCCACTTTATCTGAAAACATATCTTTAATTTTTTGCTTGATGGCTTCATCAGATGAAGACGCTCCGGTCGAGGGTGAAATCATTATTGCCGTTTTATTGCCAACAAAAGAACTCGTGGTCGCTGGTGGCTCGCCCGCCATCAGGCGGTTATACAATTCATCGGTAATCTCTTTTTTCAATTGAGCTTGTAATTCTGGGGTCAAACTTGCCACCGAATCGGATTTATCAGCCGGAGCCAGACCTAAAAACTTTTTCCAATTATCGACAATGCTTGAAATCATAGATTGAAACAAAATCCAAAAACCATTAAAAAAATCACCGACGGCTGAAAAAACGGAGGCGGTTAATTTCCCAGTATCAAAACCCTGCGGTAAAAAATTTGTCGCAACTTTGATATTCGAAATTACATTTTCTTTATTAAAATCAAAAGGAACCGCCGTATTGTCTGAAACCAAAGCCAAATTAGCCACTTGACCGCTATTTGTTTTGAACGATAAAGACTTCGTTCCTAAAACACTGACAACAAGCAGTACCACCAGCATACCGGCAATCGGAACCAGAGCTCGATTTCTTTTGTCAGAATAAGGCAAGATCGCTTTGTCTTCATAAAGAGCAATGGCTTTTTCCGGCTTTTTCTCAAATTTAAAACAACCAGCCGGACTAGCAACCGCACGAACAAAATTGTTGTCCATCGCCACATCACCAGTAAATTTACCGGACACTACTCCTATTTTTTGTTTTGTTTTAGTAATTTTAGTAAGCATAACCAAGAAAAATCCAGTCCCTCTAATAATACAATGACAGACAAACAAAAGAAAGCATTTGTTGTGTATATCTTTAAAAATTTATATACTCTACTCAAATATGAAAATCGTAAGTATTATCCCAATAAATAAGGGTTTTTTCAAAGATAACCTGACTTATTTTACCAGCCAAGACGTCCAGCTCGGCACGATTGTTTCAGTGCCAATTAAAAACAAAGAAATAGATGGCATTGTGGTAGAGATTAAATCTGCCGAGAACTTGAAATCTCAAATCCGCCGTGGCGAATTTGGTTTAAAAAAAATCAGTCGGATCAAAAGTCAAACCTATTTTTTGCCAGAATTTGTTTCAGCTGTCGGCGACACCGCGGATTTTTTTGCTTCGCCGACCAGCCAGACTTTTAAAAGCTTGGTCCCAAAGATAATTTTAGAAAATTTGGCGAGCTTTAAAATTTCTGAAAAAAATGAGCTGGAACAAAAACCAGAAGATTTTCTGACTTCCGAAAAAATCGTGATTCAAGAATCAGAAGAAGAACGATTGTCTTTTTATAAAAGTTTAATTCGTGAATCTTTTGCGCGCAAACAATCTGTTTTTCTTTGCGCGCCGACCACTTTAGATATAAAAAATATTGCCAATTTTATCACCAAAGGCATCGAGCAATATTCGGTCATTGTCCACAATCAATTACCAAAAAAAGAATTGCTGACGGCTTGGAAAAAAGTTACCGATAGCGATCACCCAATTTTAATTATCGCCTCGCCGATGTTTTTGTCTTTACCCAGAAAAGATATCAGTGCCATTATTATTGATCACGAAAATTCTTCGGCTTACAAAAATCTGAACCGCCCATTTATTGATTACCGCTACTTTGCCGAAAGATTGGCTTTCCATAAAAAAATTAAACTTATTTTCGGCGATATCTCCCTGCGAAGCGAGACAATTTACCGCGCCGGCAAAGGCGAACTCTTGCCAGCTTCGGCAATTAAATATCGTGTTTATTCCGAAACCAAGCAGACCATTGTCCCATTAATTCAAACCGATGGCACGGTTTTAGATAAGCAAAACAGCTTGAGCGAAACATTACTTGCCCAAATTGAAAACAGCCACGACCAAAGTGAGCGAATTTTTATTTTTTCTGGTCGTCGCGGTCTTGCTCCGTTGACCATTTGTAGCGATTGCGGCACTGCCCTTACCTGTGACATTTGCCATTCCCCGCTTTTTCTTCATCATAATTTAACCAAAAAAAATACTGATCGAATTTTTTCTTGTCACAAATGTAGCCAGATAGTAGAAGTCGAAGACAACTGTACTCGTTGTGGTGGCTGGCGACTAGCGGTAATTGGCTATGGTCTCGAAAAAATTGTCGAGGAATTAACCGAAAAATTACCAAATATTACTTATCTCCGGCTCGATAGCGATACCGTCAAAAGTCCAAAACAAGCCGAAGAAATTGTGGCAAAATTTATGGCATCACCCGGTTCGGTTTTGCTCGGCACCGAAATGGCAGTAAATTATTTGCGCGAAAAAATTGAAAATGTTGCCATTGCCAACATTGATTCGTTTTTTGCTTTGCCTGATTTTCGTATTAGTGAAAAATTATTTAATTTACTTTTGCGCTTACGCTCACTTTCAACCAAAAGATTTACTGTCCAAACTCGCAATCCGGAAGAAAAAGTTTTTCATTATGTGACCACTGGCAACCTATTAGATTTTTACCGAGACGAAATTGCCGAACGCCAAGATCTTGGTTATCCGCCTTTTAAAATTTTAATCAAAATTTCCCGCGACGGCAAAAAACCCGACGTAACAAAAGAAATGGCAGAATTAGAAAAAAAACTCACAGACCACAAACCGCTCATTTTTCCCAACCTAAAAAACGAAAACGAAAAAAATTATACCTTAAATATTTTGTTAAAATTAGACCCCGCCAAATGGCCAAATCAAGAGCTATTAAAAATTCTCAAAAATCTCTCGCCTGCCTTTTTGATTAAAGTTGATCCGGAAAGTATTTTGTAACCCGATGCGAAATAAAATGACCGGCGCGCAAGCACGCCGGTCATTGTTTAAATACCCAACAGACAACCCGAAATCAACCTTTAAGCCTCGCGATCTCCGCTTGAGCCGAGGCCAATTCTTCTTCCGCTTGGCGAATCACTCTCAAACGATCATGTTCGCGCTTCACCACACCCTGTCGCATCAGAAACAAGGCCGCCGATGAATCAGCGAGGCACGCTTCATCGAGATTTTTCACCAGCCGATCCTTTTTCGAATAGCAATCATAGAATCGATCCAGTCTTGCACGCAAGGCAATCTCCAAAAGTTTGGCCAGACAATCCTCATCAAGATTAAGAATCTCAGGATTGAGAATGTCGAGCCGATCAAGGAAAGCAAGCACCTCGATCATCCACAGTTTAGCTGAGTCCACCCATGTTCGTATCTCGGTGTTTTGAGCACTGACTTCCTCCGGATTCACCCAATTTTCGATCCTCTGTTCTCGCCAGCCAAAGAGAAAAACAGCTAGATCCAAGAGAAAAATGATTGCCTGCTTTTCAAAATGGAGCCTTTCTCGACGATCACTCAAATTACGAATGACAATTCTCCTCCCGCAATACAAGCCTTCTTCTGGCCGAAAGAAATGTTGTATTGCCGGAAAGAGCACTCGGTAGTTGATCAAGAAAAAATGGAGTTTAACGAACCTATTCCCTCGACAAGACCCATCCATTTCTTCTGGTCGAAAGAAGTGCTGGCACAACATCTCAAAAGCCTTACGGGCCAAGATCTGTCGTAATTCGGCCGACGTTTTTTGAATACCATAATTTACGATACGGTAATCAGCGGAAACTCGCAACAACATAGAACTCACCCAACCGTCGGCAATCTTGAAGTAGAATGTCAGCCGATCAACTGACTGAAATCCCCAAATGTCGTGTTGCTCCTGGTCGAAGCTAGAGACATTAAAGCCGGCGTGAAGCAAACCTAACATCTCTTCCAACGTCACGGCCACTTGCCATCTCTCGAGAAATTCGTGCCAATTACGGATTGGGCGAATCTCCCGCGAAAATAAATCGTGAATCTCCGGCGCCGTTTTTTCTTTGCCTTCTGTTTTTGTTGTCATGGTACAATCTCCTTTGTTTGGGTTATGCCCCGCGCTGTGGCGAGACGATACGATATCCACTTTAAATGTAGGCTTTTAAAAGCCAAAGTCAAATTTAGAATTCGACTTATTGGCTTTTTTGTTGTAAATTATAGTCATTAAAACTATGGTAAAAATTGTTCAAAAAGACAACGAGATATTAAGAGAGAAAGCCAAGGAGCTAAAGCTCTCGGATATTGGTGGTAAAAAAATTGCCAAAATCTTAAAAGATATGAGTTCCGCTCTCGCCAAAGAAGACGACGGTGTCGCCTTGGCAGCACCGCAAATTGCCGTCCCACTTCGCATCTTTATTGTCGCGGGCAAGATTTTTTCTAAAGAAGGCGAAGTGCCGAAACCCGACCTAGTTTTTATCAACCCAAAAATTACCGCTCTGTCTAAAACAAAAATTGGACTGGAAGAAGGTTGCTTATCTGTCCGCTGGTTTTATGGCACAGTCAAAAGATCCGACAAAGCCACCGTGGAAGCTTACGACGAAACTGGCAAAAAATTCACCCGTTCCGGCTCTGGTCTGATGGCACAAATTTTCCAACACGAAACAGACCATCTAGATGGCATTCTGTTTATCGACAAAACTAAAAAAGTTGAAGAGTACAAACCAGAGCCTAAAAAATAACCCCACTGCAAGGTTTAACCTTGCAGTGGGGTTATTTTTTTGTTCGTCACTGAATGACGAACAAAGTGACGAACAAAAGAGATTTAGTTAAATAAAATCCCTTGGACCACGATGGATCCAAGGGATTAAGAGTAAAAGTATCTCAAAAAAAACAGATACTAAGCCACCGAGGTCTGCTGCGGGAACACAAACCGGTAACGGATCCCCAGAGGACAAACACAGCTACCCGACAGGTGGTCCAAGCACGCCGAGAACGAACCACCGCTAGTCCGGCGCACGTCCCCGACAAAGAACTCATTACCCACCTTAAACAAAAAGAATGTTCCGTATGGATGCAACTTGTCAGCGTGCTTCTCAACAAAACTGACAATCTGGTCTTGAGACAGGCACAAATTGTCTAGAACGACACCAAAAGCGCCGAAAATCTTATTAAACATACCGTCTTTGACCTGCTCGAAAATTTCGAACAGTGTTTCGGGTTTTGCTTCTCCCTCAACATCCGTTCCATACCTTTCGAAATTGAGGTCGAAGTAGATAACAAACAGTTCTTTCATTTTGGCCAGTGTTCGCTTGCCACTTGTGGCAGCAAGTTTACCATCCGCAATTTTGCGGAGATATGGATTTTGGAACTTTTCCCAACAGAGTTTTCCATCGAGAAATTTTATGAACTCCTCAGCAACATCCTTTTTACCGCCAAAAACTATTTCTTCAATGGTTGGAATTAGTTTGCGCCGAATTTCCTCAGGCAAAAGAATTACGACTTGAAGAAATTCTTTCCATTCATCTCCTTTTTCGCCACCAAGACGATCCAGGATTTCTTTGAACAATCCGCTAGTATCTTTCACCAGCAGACCATTACCGCCGACCGCGAGTTTATCATCACCCATAGTCAGCCTCCTTTCTTTTTTTAAACATCTTAGACTTTAAGCTAAAAACCCATGTTTCAAGCCTTCGTCCACCTTTTTTAATTATACCACAATTTGGCTTTTTATGCAATACGTGCTAGAATGACTTTATGAATAAAGCTACTTTTGCCTTTTTTGGAACAGACGAATTTAGTGTTGTCGTTTTAAATACTTTAAAAAACCTAGGGTTTGTTCCCTCTTTTATTATCACTACACCAGACCAGCCAAAGGGGCGAAAAATGATTTTGACTCCCCCGCCGGTCAAGGTTTGGGCGGAAGAAAATAAAATTAAAATAATCCAGCCAACTAGTTTAAAAAATATTGACGAGCAATCAAGGCACGCCCTTGATGGTCTTAATGATCAAGGACTCCCCTTGATATTTTTGGTTGCTTCTTATGGCAAAATCATTCCGAAAAATATTTTAGATATTCCAACTCACGGCACACTAAATATCCACCCATCACTTCTGCCAAAATATCGCGGGGCTTCACCACTAGAAACAGCGATTTTGTCTGGCGATACCGAAACCGGCGTGACAATTATAAAGCTCGATGAAGAAATGGATCACGGACCAATTTTGATTCAAGAATCCCTCGACTTGTGCTCGGGACAAGAAAACAATCCTCACCACCAAGGGTTGGGACAAGGTATTCCCTTATACAATTTTGAACAGTTGCGTGATAATTTGGCAACGCTTGGCGCGGAAATTTTAGTAAAGATTTTGCCTGATTATTTGGACGAAAAAATTAAGCTTCAAGAACAAAATCATCACGAGGCGACTTTTACCAAAAAACTGACCAAAGAAGACGGTTATTTAAAACCAGAAGATTCGACCGAAACAAATTACCGCAAAATTCTCGCCCTGAATCCGTGGCCGGGTGCCTTTACTTTTTATGAAAACGGCGATCAGAAAATTCGCTTAATAATAAAACAAGCTCACCTTGATGATGGCAAGCTTGTTTTTGACCGCGTCGTCCCCGAAGGACGAAATGAAATGAACTGGTCAGAATTTCTTAACGGTCTAAAGAAATAAATCTATTCGATTCTTATTTTTACGATTGTATAAACCCTTCACAAAATCTTTGACCGCTCGCCCACTGCGACGAATCAAAGTATTTTTACGCTTCAAATAAGACACGAGCACTTCCTCCATTTTATCTTTCGCCAGATCAATCGCCGAGTACAGATCGGCGTCGTCCACCACTTCCCGAAAAGTTTTGCCATCCATATGCAAATTTATTTCGGCAAAGAAAAAATCACCACCTTTGTGATGCTTGGTCGTTTTACCAACTTCGACATTCGCCATCACATCACCAAAATTTGCGGTCAATTTATCCAAGTGAGCCAGCTTGGAATCGACATAACTGCTAATCGCCGGAGTCAAACCAATAGATGTTGCCTTGATGTTTGTTTTCATAGTGTTTATTTATTTAAACTAATAATCTTGGCTATTAATACCCTAATATTAGCATATACGAAAAAACAAGCTAGATTGGTGCAAACACCACCGGTCGAATTTTGCTCAACAAAATTCGGCAGGATAAATCAGCTAAATATCACCTAACGCTAAAATTACTTTGAAGGACAGTACCCAATAGCAGTGTCATTTTCGTATTGTGTTCCGGAACCGTCAGCATTCATTTCACAACGAACAGGATAATTCCAACCACCCGAGCAGGCAGAGGAAACTTTTGAAGGAATTAACAAGGAGGAGTGACCATCTATTAATAAAGTACCTTCTGGTAAAGGGGTATAGCCATAGCTAATATGAAAAGTGCCACCAGATCCATCCGCCTGAATAGGACCACAACTAGTTTTTAGACATTGCCCCGTACCAAACGATTTACTCGTCATACCAAAACTCGCACTGCTAGGAGTATAGCCACAAACCATACCCTTATTAAAATTCCAGCCGTGGGCTATTGCAATTGCATCTACATTTGTATTATTCAAACAACTGAATCTTTCCACCGCCATAGAGCCGTCATCAGAACATTTTGGACGAAAAAGATATTCCCCGTTTGCACTACAACTGCTACTAGTTAATGTAGTTTTACCATTTTGGTCGCTAAACCAGACACAGGATGGAGTAGTAAGTCCAAGGAAATCCTCATCACCAGCCCCCAAACACTGCAAACATCCACCCACACAAATATGGGCACTCGTATCACATTTCTTAGGAGCATTACAGTCAGCATCACTATTACATCCCGGAATACATTGATGAGCAACGCAACGATTATTAAGTGGACACTCACTATCGTTTCGACATCCGGGTTTACAATTATGGAAAGCGCCACTGGCAGTTGTATCACAATAGTCACCAGGGCTACAATCGGCATCACTCTGACAACCCAAAGTTGAGAGAGATACGCAGTAACCAGCACTCGAACACCTTTCTGACGGCGCACAATCGGCACTACTAGAGCAATTTACAACCGGGAGAGCTTCAACTCTACCAACCGAAAGCACGGAAAAAATAACCATCCCGAATATTAAAATAAATAATTTTCTTTTCATAAGTTTTTTGTTTATTATTTTTAAAACCATTTTTTAATTTGCTGTCGAACACCAACCTTTCTTTAAACAATTATCAACCATTTGATTCACCGTACCAGCACAATATCGTCCGTTGTTAGCCAATCCTTGTGGACACCAAAAAGCACTATGGCCAGAAGTAGCGGAATCAGCAACGGAGCAAAATAAATTACCATTATTAGGTGAAGTTATCATTTCACCAGCAGAGTAACATCGCCCAGCAGAGTAACATTCTGAAGTTTTAGCACAACAACCAAAAGAGGTGTTGCCCCAAAGAGAACTATTCGGATCAGCCCCCGGCTGGAAACCAAGTCTTTCGCCAACAACCTTTTTACCAAACCGATAGACACAATGCTCAACACTTCCTGGAGCTTTGTATTTTAATGCCCAACCCAACCGATCTTTCAAAAATTTCTGATAACCAATTAATTTCATATTGTACCAAGTCGGGGTTGGGGTGGTAGAAGTGAGAAAACTGGTAATAGCTTGTCGGCAATTGTTATTCCAGTTGTGGCTTAACGGCATACCGAGATCAGTTAAAATTTGATTGCAGTATGTAGTAATTTTAGTTTTGCTAATTGAAAAAGCATCTGGATCAGTATTTATCGGATATTTCAGATTCACTTGACCGGTCGTGCCAGTAGACATCACTTGATTGCCAGAAACAAAATCAAACGACGCCTTGCGACAAGACAATTCGTCAGCAAATCCAGCTTGTCGAGAATAACGGTAACAAAAATTGGCACAAGAAGAAATCAGACGCTGGTTTCCGATATTGGCATTAATGGGATCAAATATATTAGTAGAGAATGTTTGGTACTCTGTATCATAAATAGCCACCGGCCAGCTACAAGAAAAACGCCACCAGGCTTTGTAGCAAGTTAGCTTGTTAGTCGAATTGGCACAGGCGTCGACAATAACCGCCGGATCAGGAATTAGGTTGACATAAGGACCACCAGGCGGAGTGGCTTTAGCGACGACGACAATCCCGCCAACTTGATTATTAAACAACTGGGCAACTTTTTGCTGTAAAATAGAAAGTCTTTTTTCGAGCTGGCTTAAGGTCGAGGCTTGAGAAAAAATAGGGAGCAACACAAAAAGCACCGCCATCACAGCTATTAGATATTTTTGTTTAGGCATAAAAAATAATTAACTAATAATTAATAATAAAACTCTTTCATTTTATTATACCACTAAACACCCCCCCCCCCCGGTATAGTTTAGTTATCCACAGTGAATATCTTATGCGGATGATGATGACCGGAAATTAATCGGACTTGGGATTCGGGACAAGAAAAAAACTCGGCGAGAATTTACTTGACGCGATTATTCGCCAAATTATTTTCCGCCGGCTCACGGACCAAAACTGCCAAAGTATCCACCTTCAATTTTTTAATTGACTCGGTCTTGGCTTTCGGGGTGACTTTCACCTTTACGTACATTTTTAAATTTAAACTTTTTCCACAAAAATCATATTGGTCGAGCCCGGTTGGTTTAGAGGAAAACCAGCAATAATTACCAGTTTATCGCCAAGCTTTGCCATTTTTTTCTCCAGCAAAATTTCCCGCGATTGATTGAGGACAATTTCCAAAGTATCAAAGTGATCGTCTAAAATTGGAATGCAACCAAAACTTAAAGAAAGTTGATTGTAAGTCTTTTTGTTTGGCGTAAAAACTACCAGCGGTTTTTGTGGCTTGTAACGAGAAATCATTCGCGCCGTAAAACCCGAACTGCTCAATGCCACAATTGCCGTCGCACCAATCGAATGACTGATATTGATCGCCGAGCGACCAATCGAGCTCGTGGTGTCACGACAAGTGACACAAACATTGCTTAAAAATTTATCGTGATCCAAATGCTTTTCCGCCTGAATCGCCACCCGAAACATCACATCGACAGCTTCAGCAGGATATTTACCCAAAGTCGTTTCTTCAGACAACATCACCGCATCGGTACCATCAAAAATCGCATTGGCGACGTCATTGACCTCGGCACGAGTTGGAGTCGGCGAACTGATCATTGATTCGAGCATTTGTGTCGCAGTAATGACCGGCACGCCCGCTCGATTACATTTTTGAATAATTGTTTTTTGAATAAATGGCACTTGCTCGGCGGGAATCTCAATCGCCAAATCTCCTCGTGCCACCATAATACCATCAGACACCGCGATAATATCGTCAAGATTTTCAATCGCCTCTTCGGTCTCGATTTTAGAAATAATTTTTATATGCTCGGCGTTGCGACTTTTTAAAATTTCTCGTAGCTCAATCACATCAGACGGTTTACGCACAAAAGAAATTGCCATAAAATCAACCTCCTGTTGCAAACCAAATTCCAAATCGGCTTTGTCTTTGTCGGTCAACGAGCTAAGTGACAAATAGGCGCCGGGCACGTTTACTCCGCGACGACCTTTGGTGTCACCACCGATAATTATCTGGCAATAAATATTTTTATCATCAACTTTTTTTACTTCCAATTTTTTCTTCCCATCATCCAAGAAAATAATATTTCCGGCTTTTACTTCTTGAGGTAATTTGGCGTAGCTAATATGTGCTTTGTGTTCGTCGCCGACACATTCATCGGTAGTCAAAACAAATTCTTCGCCCGGTGTAAGATTAACCCGCTCTTGATAAAAATCACCAATCCGAATTTTTGGTCCCGATAAATCTTGTAACACTCCGACCGACATACCAAGCCGCTCCGAAATTGCCCTAGCACTTTTCACCCGAGCGCCATGCTCCTCAAATGAACCGTGAGAAAAATTCAGCCGAATGACATTCACGCCGTGTTTGATAATTCTTTCCATATCTCGCTCTTCGTGTGTCGCCGGACCAATGGTCGCGACTATTTTTGTTTTTTTTGTATGCATATTTTTTAAATTATTGCTCGTAAAATAATTGCCAGAACAACAGCCAAAATCTTCAATCGCCAATTTCTAGTTAAGAAAATTCGCCAAAAATGACTGAACTCTGGTTCTTGCGCTTCGCTAATAAACTTATTAATTCTTTCTTCCAATACGTGCGGTTCGGAAATTTTTTCTAATTGCCCATCTTCGGCTACCGAAATCTCACCGCGCTCTTCAGACACCACAATCGCCAAAGCATCCGATTTTTCCGTCACACCAACCGCCGCTCGATGACGCGTGCCAGCTTTATCAAAAGCCGAATAATTTTCCGCCAGTGGTAAATGCGCGCCAAATTTTTTAACTCGATTATTATCAATGATCATCGCGCCATCGTGACCAGGACTAGAGTGATCAAAAATTGATAACAAAAGTGGCACCGAGATCCGACCATCAAGTGGAAAACCACCCTGAATTATTCCCTCCAAAGGCAATTCACCGGGGAAAACAATCAACGCCCCGATTTTTTTGGTTGCCATTTCTTGCACCGATTTCATAATGGCAAATGAGACGTCATCAGACAAAGATTTTTGCCGACTGCCGTGAGTCAGGCGCCGAGTCGAAACAAAAATCCAATCAAAAAATTGCCGAAGCTCACGCTGAAAAACCACAACAAAAACAAACATCAACAGCACGCCGAAAGTTTGCAATAATTGCTGGGTCAAATTTAATTGAAAAGCCCAAACCAAAAAAATAAATAAAGTGAGGGTTCCCACCGCATAAGCCAGCACATAAGAGCGCGATTGTTTGATAAAGAAGAGAACAAAGTAAAAAACTCCTGCGACAAACAGAACGTCAAAGATATCCTTTATTGAAATTAAAGCGACGGAGTTAAGCATTTTATTCTAAGACCATATTATAGCCGATTTGTGTCGATTCGGCAAATAAGCTAGAATAACGATTATGTCTACAATAAAAAATATTTTCGCCCGAGAAATCTTGGATTCTCGTGGCAATCCAACCGTTGAGGTTGATCTTACATTAGAAGGTAGTTTTTTGGGTCGAGCGGCGGTCCCCTCTGGTGCTTCCACTGGCTCACACGAGGCGGTCGAGCTTCGTGATGGTGATAAAAATCGTTATGGTGGCAAAGGCGTGCTCACCGCGGTCGCCAACGTAAACGGCGAACTCGCCACCGCTCTCGTCGGCAAAGATTATGATCAAAAATCACTCGACACCGAAATGATCGCCATTGACGGTACCGAAAATAAGGGTCATCTTGGTGCCAACGCCATTCTCGGTGTGTCGCTCGCTTTCGCTCGCGCTTGCGCCCAAAGTCAAAATAAAAAACTTTATCAATATTTTGCGGATTTGGCAGGCAATAATAATCCGGTCAAACTACCAGTGCCGATGATGAATGTTTTAAACGGCGGACAACACGCCGAAAATTCCACTGATATCCAAGAATTTATGATTATGCCACTCGGCGCGCCATCTTTCCGCGAAGCTCTTCGCTACGGCGCTGAAACTTTTCACGCTTTGAAAAAAATCTTGAAAGATAAAGGTCTTAATACTTCGGTCGGCGACGAAGGTGGCTATGCGCCGACACTACCATCAAATGCCGCCGCCATTGAAGTGATCCTTGAAGCAATTACCAAAGCTGGCTACAAACCGGGTATCGATATTTCCATCGCCATCGATGGTGCCGCTAGTGAATTTTATGCTGATGGAAAATATAATTTAAAGACCGAGGGAAAATCTTTGACCAGCGAAGAAATGGTCGCCTTTTACGAAGATTGGGTAAATAAATATCCGATTGTCTCGATCGAAGACGGCTTGGCAGAAGATGATTGGGCTGGCTATAAATTGCTAACCGAAAAACTTGGCGGAAAAATTCAGATTATGGGCGACGATTTGTTTGTGACTAATGTCAAAAGATTACAGCAAGGTATTGATCAAAAAGTTGGTAATTCAATTTTGATTAAATTAAATCAGATCGGCACAGTGTCTGAAACCATCGACACCATCAAACTCGCGACCAGCGCCGGCTACACTTCGATTGTCTCCCACCGCTCGGGCGAAACCGAAGATTCCACCATTGCTGATTTCGTTGTCGGTCTCGGCACCGGTCAAATCAAAACCGGTTCCCTTTGCCGTTCCGAAAGAATTTGTAAATACAACGAACTTTTGAGAATCGAGGAAGAATTAGGTGACAAAGCAACTTTTCCGGGAAATTCGGCGCTAAAAGTTTAAGTTAAAAATTAAGCAAAAAAAGTTATAATTAAAAAATGAAAAAACCAATTGTATACATTATTTTAGACGGCTGGGGCATTGCTCCGCCGGGGCCGGGCAACGCTATATCGCTTGCCAAGACACCAAATATGGATAATTTGCGCGCCAACTATCCATCGACCGAAATCGGTGCGGGCGGTGAAGCCATAGGCTTGCCAGCTGGTCACCAAGGCTCGAGTGAAATTGGGCACTTGATTATTGGCGCCGGTCGCAATGTTTATTTACCCCAAGGCAAAGTGATGCACGCCATCGATTCAGGTGAAATTTTCCAAAATCCAGCTTATCTCGGTGCGATGGATTATGTCAAAGAAAATAATTCAACTTTGCATCTCGCTGGTCTGATGTCCGACAAAGGCGTGCACAATTATGATGAAGCGGTTCATAAATTGATCGAGATGGCGACCAAAAATGGTATCACAAAAATTGTCGTACACTTTTTCACCGATGGTCGTGACACCGGTCCTTATGAAGCCAAAAATTATTTAGCTCGTCTGGAAAATGTTTTTGCCAAATTTGGTGCCGGTCAGGTCGGTACCATAATGGGTCGTTACTGGATTATGGATCGCGACCATCGCTGGGAACGTGTGGCAAAAGGTTACGATGCAATGGTCAAAGGTATCGCCGATTTTACCGCCAAATCCCCGCTCGAAGCTATCGACCAAGCTTATGCTCGAGCCAAAGATGCCCAAACAAAAGGTGAAAATTTTATTGAAAGTGATGAATTCATCGCCCCGACGATTATTGTCGATGACGCCGGTCAGCCAGTCGGCAAAATTCAAGATCACGATGCTTTGATTTGGGTCAATTTCCGCACCGACCGTGCCATCGAAATTACCCAAGCTTTTATCGAACCAGAATTTAGCGATTTTAGCCGAGGCAAGAAATTAGATATTTATTTTGCTGGCACTTTTAAATATTACGACGCAATGCCCGCGCCATACGCTTACGAAAAAGATATCCCGACCAATACAATGGGCGAAATAATTAGCAAAGCTGGTTACAAACAATTCCGCGTCGCCGAAACCGAAAAGTGGATTTATGTCACGACAATTTTTTCGGGAATGCGCGAGGAACCGTTTGCTGGCGAAGATCGCCAATTAATTCCTTCTGATAAAATTGCAACTTACGATCTCGCCCCAAAAATGCACACGCTGGATATTGCCAAAACCGCCGTGCAAGCGATTGAATCTGATAAATACGAGCTCATAATGATGAATTTTGCCAATCCTGATATCATCGGTCACACCGGCAATATTCCCGCGACAGTTATTAGTGTTGAAGAATGTGACATCGCGATTGGTTTGGTTGTCGAAGCGACGAAACAGAAAAATGGTTTGGTAATTATTTCCGCTGACCACGGCAACGCCGAAGGAATGCTTAATGCCGAAGGCGGGATGGAAACCCAACATTCGGCAAACAAAGTGCCTTTTATTATTGTCGACGATGATCCAACTTACAAAAATATTCAATTAAAATCTGGTGGCGCCATTAAAGATGTCACACCGACTATTCTTGAAATAATGGGGATTGACAAGCCGGCGGAAATGACTGGCGAGAGTTTGATTGTGCGATAGTTCTCGATTAAAAAGATAATCCCCGCTGGCTCAATGAGCCAGCGGGGATTTGGTTGTGGTTGATGTTTACCGTCGGAATTGAAGGATCTTCCCTTCCGGGTAAAATTCGACCGGAATCTGGTCAAGAGCGGTTTCCGAGATCCCGCGTAAAATTCCAGAGACCCATTCTGGCAACGAGCCACCAGGTTCTTCCGAAAATTTAAGACACAGATTAACATTACGGTTGTCAGTGCCTAATATTTCTCTAGTCTTTTGGCTCAACCACTCGCCAAAAGACAAATAAAGTGAAGTAAGGCTGTATTCACTTGCCAACCATGAGGTTTTTCGGTAGTCATAATCAGCGACCAAAACCTCGGCGGTATAGCGACACAAAACACCCTTTCCCTTTACACCAACCCGGACGATTACCATTATCGTCCTTTTTGTTTTTTCATTCATCGAACTTGTCCTTTCTAGTAAAAAGTTCCTTGGATGATATTCCGTTTTAAACGATAACATATCATTTGTCTTTTTGTCAATCAGCCAAATTTTGAGCACCATTTTAAGTCAAAAAGAAAATCGCAAAGACAATCGCTAAAATAATTCGATAGATACCAAAAGCGGTAAAATCGTGTTTTTGAATATATGAGACAAAAGTTTTAATCGCTAAAATCGCCACGACAAATGAGGTGCAAAAACCAGCCAACAACAAACCGATGTCGTTGGTAGAAAAACTCGTTGAATTTTTCAGCAAATCCAAACCGGTCGCCGCTGCCATTGTCGGTACCGCTAGCAAAAAAGAAAATTCCACAATCGTCTCGCGTTTTATTTTCATCGAGAGTCCCCCAATAATCGTCGCCGCCGAACGCGATACGCCCGGGACCACCGCTACTGATTGGAACAAACCCAGATAAATTGCTTGCTTGTATGAAATTTTTTCGATTTCGGTAATAGCTTCGGTCTTCGGATTTTTCTTATTCCACCATTCAAAAACAATAATAATAATTCCGCCAAGAAAAAGTGCCAACAAGACAACTTGATTGTTGCCAAGTAAATATCCTTTGATATATTTATAGAGAGTCAGACCAATAATACCAGTCGGGATAAACGCGACAATTACCCGTTTCAAAATTTCCGTATTGACCAGCAACCGACGCCAGTAAATCGCCACGACCGCCAAAATCGCTCCGAGCTGAATAATAATTTCAAAGCTTTTCAAAAAATCCGTCTGGGTCAGTTTCAAAAGATCGGAAAATAGGATCATATGACCAGTTGACGAGATAGGCAAAAATTCGGTCACCCCCTCTATGATTCCTAAGGCAATTGATGTTATAATGTCCATAGTTTATTAATAATAACAAAAAACATATGGCTCTACAAAGAATAAATCCAAAGATCAAAGAACATATTGATAATGTCGACAACGTTCACGATTCCATTTGGGGTGATTTTTCGCTCTTGCGTGGCAATGTCAGTAATATTTACGGCGATGTCACTCTTCACCAAATCTCTGGTAATGCTAGTCAAATTAGTGGCAATATCGCTGGGATTTTTGGCAGTGTTAGCAATTTAAAGGGTGACGTCTCAAATATTAAAGGCAACACCACCCACCTCTCGGGCGATGTCTCGAAAATTAGTGGTGATATCAGCGGTCTGTTTGGTACCGTCAACAATCTTTACGGTAGTGTCACCGATATTCGAGGAGACATTTCAAATATCACCGGTAACACCACCGATCTGATTGGTGACGTAACAAAATTAAAAGGTGATGTCACGAATATTTCTGGTAATGTCACAAATATTTCTGGCGAGGTTAGCAGTTTGCGTGGAGATGTCACGAATATTTCTGGCGAGGTTAGCGGCTTATCTGGTGATATGACCGGATTAGAAGGCGACGCCACTGGAATGGTGGGAAAAATTGAGGATTTGATGAAAGGACAGAATTAAAATAAATTAAACAAAACCCGCCGTTTCGGTTTTTAAAAACCGAAACGG
>CAIRHC010000007.1 GCA_903878275.1 Candidatus Vogelbacteria bacterium
GCCCGAGCAAAGCTCGGGCGGAATTTAATTATTTAAATTTAAGCGACAGCTTCCTCCTTTTTCTTGCGAGAGTCAAGATATTTCTGGTGTGTGCGTCGGTCAGCGACGAGCTTGAGCAAGCCACGACGAGAATGATTATCTTTTGGATTCTTTTTTAAATGATCGGCAAGCTCGGCAATTCTTTCCGAAATTAAAGCGACCTGAACCTCGGACGATCCAGTATCTTTTTCGTGCTTTCGGGTCTTTTTGATGATAATTTCCTTTTTCTTGGTTGAAATCATAGTGTTTTTAATATAGCACGTCGCTTAATATATTGCAATAGTCAAATCCGACCTTATTTTAAAGCGTTTTTTAACAAAAAGGACCTTCAAATTTGACGAAAGCTTATGTTTTTACTATTTATTCAAACTGGTCACTTGTGCCATCAAAATAGCCTTCGGTCACTGCTAATTCAAGCGGTTCGTCGAAATATTCGACGGTGCCGTCGGCGATTGATTTTTCAATTAATTCGTTTGAATAAACCGGACTTACTCCTTCGGCACAAGAAACCGTGATATGTGGATGCTTATTGTTTGATTTTGGATTTTCGATTAAAAGTGCGTCCCCTTTTTCGTCGAAAGCCCGACCGATTATTTTTATTGTTGATTTTTTGCCAAGCTCGATATCATCGATATTTTTTGGTTTAAAGGCAATGGTTGAATGATGCCCAAAAGTTTTTGAGTGTTTTGGCTGAATTTTACTCAATAAATCAGGTATATCATCGACAAAAAGTGCCGTATAAACCACCTTTCTTTTTTCTTTGTTTTCCATCTCACTTGGTTGATCGTAATTCATTAGAATTATTTTATCATATTGATAAAATAATTGGCAAAGTTGGTTTTTCTCTCTTTCAATTTAAACAATCTTAATCCTGTTTTCCAAATAATCCTTGATCCTGGTGCGGTCTTCGTTCGCCTTATCCCCCTTAAAATATATTTCAATATATATGAAAGTTAGAATTTTTTCATGGTAGGCGTAGATTAAGCGAATTGACCTATTTCTCAAACTTTTGCATGTCAAACGATTTTTAATAATTTTTATCTCTGGGCCAGAATGAATGATGGTAAAATTTTTACCACTTCCTGTCGGCCTTGATTCGATAAGTCTTTTAAGTTTCTCCAAATCTTCAGGTAAACTGCGGTATTTTTGGGAAAGTCTTAAAAATTCTTTCTCAAATTCTGGTAATTGATTAAAGTGGTTCATATTCTCCGACAGAAGTTTCTTCTGGGCGATAAAAAACAAATTCATAATCAAGTATTTCCTTGTTTTTGGCGATGAACCAAGGGGTATCCAGGTGGGATAATTCCGATATTTGAGTGGCTGTCATGTCAGAGAACCTTTCTAATTCCCAATCAATATGAGCTAATTCTTGAGCGGACAGTGTCGATAAGTCAATTTTAACCTCTGGGTTTATTAGATATTTCGTCTGGTCATATTTATAAAACTTGCTTTTGATCGCCTCGATACTGCCCTTGGCGGCGAGCTCTTTTATTATTTTTGGGAAAATCACTGGGGTCGGTCCGTGAGTATTTTTAATATACCGCGCACCAATTAGCTGTTCTTCGTATTTTTCGTAATAATCAAAATCTATAAAATATAACAGTTTATAGAGCACGGTTTGACCGATGTTTGGTTTACCCCCAACTTTAGCCAGAATATACAAAAGCACCTGTTTAAATTTCTCAACTTTTTCTTGTGGAACAGAGATTCTTTCCTCCGGTGTCCCATCATTTGAGTCTTTTTTCTGGTAGCTTTTATTATTTGTTTCAAAAACTATTTTCTCTGTGTTGATTTTGCCTAGTAATAATTCATCAATGGAAATATCAAAAACGCGAGTGATTTCACTGGCTTCAACCAAGCTAAGTTCTTTTTTCCCCTGCTCGATATTGATATACGAACTACGAGAAATACCAAGCTCTGTGGCGATTTCTTCTTGGGAAAACCCCTTTTCAGTTCTTAATTTTTTTAAAAAAGACGCATATTTTGTAGTCATCCCTATACAATACACGAAGATGTCAAAATATACAACATATTATTGTGGATAAACTTGACATTGTTTCTCTCTTGTCGGGTTTCAAATAAAAATTTTAAGAGAGGCCGCTTCTCTCTCTAATCCTTCACTTAAAATCCAACAAGAAAGGAGAAGCATCAAACCACGATGCTTCCCCAAATAAACCAAAAAGTTGCGTTTATATTAAGGTCGCCACCTTGGTTGATTTGACTTCTAACCAACCAAAAGAGTGTTCGGATTGAGACCCAACACACAAGGCCTTATTCGAAGCGTTGGCTTTATAAGCCCAACGCTTCGGCGAGCCTTTCGGCCCGCTCATGATCGGCGTTCAGGAGCGCGCACTCTCTGCGCTGACTCCTGAATTCAACAAACCCGTGGTCTGGGTTTGTTTCGCCGTTGGCGATCCGCTTGGCTTCGCGGATCGCCTCTTCTTGACGGAGTTGGCGATACTCCGTCAAGGCGCCACGGAACGCCGTGGCAGTCACTGGCTCGTCGCCAGTGACGTGGTAGTTTATTGACCCGAAGGTCAGGCAACTACCACCATCGAAATTTCCCCACGGGCCGTCGAAGATGACGGACCCAAGGGAAACGTTGCAGGGGGCATCTACCGCGAGAACTTCCGCGGTGAATGTGCAACAAGTCGTCCCCATGACGACTTTGTCCCCCACGAGGATGCGGTATTTCCGCATCCCCGTGTAATACGACCGGTCAGCGGGGGTGCCGCCGCCGCCAAGCGTCTCCACCGGGAACCTTTCGGTCCCGTCTGGAGCGAAAACCTGCAGAGACGAATTCGTCCCTTGCTGGTCTTCGTGTACAGGGACGAGAAATTCGTCCCCGCCGCACACCTGCATTTCGTCGCAGGTGTGCGGGGCGAAAGGGGTATCAAGGTCGTAACCGACCCGATACCCAATTCGAAGCGTGGCTCTCGCCACTTTCGTTTTCATCTCGTTTCCCTCCTTTCGAGGTTGCGGTCGAGATGCGACCGTCTTCCCTTTTCCCAGCACAGGGTTAAGGGTCTTATACCAGCCGTTCCTCCGAGGAACGGCTGGTTTTTTATTCCTCAAATCACACAAAAAAACTTTATGTGATTAGTCAGAAGGAGAAGCCACCGGATTTTGGGCAACAATTTTGCCTAAAATCCGCTCCCTCGTGGCTTCTCCTGGAATATTTAGTTTTCAATGATCTTCACCCTTGCTTTGTGCAAGGTCATTTCTGGATACCAAACTGGTTTAGGTTTTGATATTCAGCGGATGACCTTCCCATTTGTCTGAAACTTTCAGCTAAATGAGTGTTTATCAGCCGGTGATGAGGCAAGACCTTTATTAGGTATAGCGATCCAAAGAATTTGAGGTTTGCAAGCTCGCCTTCTTTGTCCGCCCTCATCGGGCAAACAAGATATTCAAAAGAAAGATATCCATCTTCACTCTCTCCTCTTTCCCAACTTACCGGCTTGGGGACCGTCTGCCACTTGGCAGATCAGAGGGTGAAGAACTTTCTTTTATTTATCTTCTCTCAAAGAACCAAATTTAAACTATCATTACTGTATCTGTCCTAAGCATATCACAGCCATAGCTAATTGTCAAACACTTGTGTCACTTTATCTTTTAAATAAGCCACAAAAAAGCTATTAAATACAATACATAAAGCAAAATATAGTCGAATCTGTCACGATAATTTGACAAATAATTTAAATAAGACTAGACTTAGACTATGTTTGTTTACCAAGATTCGCTAATTGAATCCGGCTTGTCCGAAACCCAAGCGGTCATTTATGAGATACTTATCAAGTTCGGCGTCCAAAGTGCTCGCCTTGTTCACGTCCGTTCCCCTTTTAAAAGAGGTTTGGTTTACAAGGCTTTGGAGCAATTGGTCGAGTTGGGTTTGGCGGAAAAGACCGACGTGCCCGGTAAGGTAGCGGTGTTTAAAGCCAAACACCCGGCAAAGATTAAAGAACTGGCGGAAAATCGTCATAAAATGGCGGAAAACTCTCTTTTTGCCATTGACCAAGTGATAAACCAATTATCTTCCGAGTTTAATTTGGCGACCGGTCAGCCTGGGGTACGATTTTTTGAAGGTGTGGATGGTTTGAAAAAAGTTTGGTGGGATACTTTAAATAGTAAAACCACTGTCTACACTCTGGGTAATATGGAAATGGTGATGAAAAAATATGGCGATTTAAACCAGAAATATGTCATTGAAAGAAAAAAACGCCAAATAAAAAAGTTGGCGATTGCCAACGACAACGAATTTAATCGTCAATTTTTAACCAGCTACAGTGGAAATGAAATCACCGAAACCAGACTGATTGACGAAAAACAACTGAAATTTAAATCAACCGTCGTGCAAATTTATGATGGACGAATTTCCTATACCACACTCAATGAGGATTCGGTGATCGGGATCATTATTACCGACCTAAGTATTTATGAGTTAAATAAACGGATTTTTGAAAAAATGTGGAATGATTTGGATGGAAAAACAAAAACGGAACTAAAATCAGAACCGGCAAAATTGCTTACGCCACCAAAGATTGACTGGTAAGGTTTTCTTTTGGTGCTTTTTTCTCAAAAGAGAGCGAATAGTTGCCATCTTTTTCTTTTTTGAAGTAAGTCAGGACATCGCCAGCTTTAAAATGGCTTTTTAGGGTTTCGGTCAAGTTTTCTTCTGGGCAAGTAAATTTTGTATCCTGACGATAATAATTAGAGCCACCTTTTTTATTTAAAGTGATAGAAAAACCATTGACCCCCGTTCCTTCGATGTCGGTCATTAAATTATCGGCGACAAAATCTAAGTTATTCATATAAAACTCTGTTATCGGTGAATTGACGTCGGTATTGGCTTGTATTTCATACTGTTTGGATTTTTGATCAAAAATTTCTTGCAATAATGTCTGTCCTATTTTTGCCCCTCTGGCGTTGTTGTCAAAATTGAATGAACCGAAATACAATTTGCCGTCAGTTTTTTTCTTTCTCCATCTTCTGTTGAAGATAGGTCTCCTTTACTATAAGTGTAAAGTACTTTTGATTTAATTTTTTTAGTTAATCTTTGACCTCGATATTTGCCGGTTTCTTCTTTCGAAAAAATTTCTTCTATTAAGTCTTTTGGGTAAATTAGATAAGCAAATTCTCCTTGTTTTTCTGTTGTGCTGTAAAATTCTTCTACTGAACTAATTATCCCCTCTCTTCCTTCGAAATACTTAACAACTGGTTTTTGTCCAGATTCTCTTTGAATACTCTTCAATTGTGGAATAATATCTTTTAATCTTTTAGAATTTTCATCTAAAACTACTTTTTGTCTTTCAATAAAAGTTTCTAGCCTTTCTGGTGGTTCGGCTTGAAAATGAGTTTTTGTGTCTATCTGAATCTCACTCACCAGACCTTTTTTGGCAAGTGTTTCCAGTACTGGGTAGATGGTCGTACGATTTACTCTGGTTTTTTTAGCCAAATCTGTTACGGAGGCGTTGTCATATTGTAACAAAGCGACATAAATTTCGGCTTCTTTTTCTGACAAACCGATTTGTTGTAGATATTTTTCAAACATACTCCGCATTATATCATACTTGTCAATTTGTTTTAACGGTCGGAGGTATAAAGGCATGTCGCACAATTTTTGTTGTACTGTTATAATAGTGTTTAGGCTATGCTTATATTCATTGATGATTCGGGAGATCCAGGTTTTAAATTTGAAAAAGGTTCAAGTCGGTATTTTGTGATTGCTTTGGTTATTTTTGATGATAATCTTGAGGCAGAGAAAACGGCTTTGGAGATAAAAAAATTAAAACGAAAACTAGGTTTTCCGGACACTGGTGAGTTTAAATTTTCTAAATCTCGGAACGACGTAAAAAAACTTTTTCTTGAAACTGTTTCTTCCTCTAAATTTAGAATAAGATGCCTAACTATCGATAAAAAGCTTATTCATAGCCCTGAACTGAAGACTAACAAGAATTCTTTTTATAGTTATGTTATTAAATCGGCTATTAAATATAGTGGTGGTTCAATTTTTGATGCTCGGGTAAAAATCGATGGTAGTGGCGACCGAATATTTAGGAAAAATTTCCTTTCTTACCTAAGGAAAAACTTAAATTCCAAAGAGAAAACAATTATTAAAAATTGTAAATTAGTGGATTCCAAAGGTAACGTTTTGATTCAGTTGGCTGATATGGTCGCTGGAGCAATAAGGCGATCTTGTGATGGAAAAGAAGAAGATGTTTGTTATAAGAATATAATTAAAAAACAATTGGAAGATGAATGGTTTTTTAAGTAACAAAAAACAGCCCCAAAGGGCTATTTCCAACCACGTTCCTATGCTGGTTGTCCCAGCCACGCCACCGTCCGGTAGCAGTTCAGAATACAGGTTTGTGTAAGCTCAATGGTAAAGTAAAAAAGTAGCATTGTCAATAGAAAGTCTATAAAATTGTGGATAACCAGAGAAATTAATTTTTCGATTTATTGGGTCAGGGTTGTGTTTATGAGCAGAACTAAATTTTAAAAAATGGATATCAATAAACTAAAACGAGAATTTTTGGAGTATCTCGAGATTGAAAAAGGGCGGTCTTTGAAGACGGTGGAGAATTACGATCGCTATTTGACGCGTTTTTTGAAATTTTCCGAGGTTAAATCGCCGGACGATCTGACTGATGAAAATGTTCGCTCGTATCGCTTGTGGTTAAATAGACAAAGTGCCAAAACCGCGAAGTCGCATTTGGCTACGCGAAAAACGACTTCTGACGTTGGCACTTTAAAGAAAAATACGCAAAATTATCATTTGATTGCCTTGCGGGTGTTTTTGAAATATCTTGCTAAGCGTAGTGTCCCCTCTTTGGCGCCAGAAAAGATTGAATTGGCGAAAACGCCAGAGCGCGAACTTGATTTAATCACTGAAACCGAACTTTCCCGCCTGATTAAAGCACCAAATGAAAAAGTGGAAGTTGGGAGCGAAGTCAAAGCTTATCGCGACCGAGCGATTTTGGAACTTTTGTTTTCGACCGGCTTGCGGGTGTCCGAACTTTGCAACTTAAATCGTGACAGTGTAAATCTAGCTCGTGATGAATTTTCGGTGAGAGGTAAGGGCGAAAAGGTGCGTCTAGTCTTTTTGTCGGAAGAGGCTCGGCAAGCCATAAAAAATTACTTAAGCAAAAGAAAGGATATGGATGAGGCGATGTTTGCTGGTTTGTCGAAGATAAATACCAAAGGCGAACGGCTGACCCCTCGGAGTGTCGAGCGGATTATTAAAAAATACGCCATAAAGTCTGGTATTTCCAAAAAAGTGACACCCCATACTCTTCGACACAGCTTTGCGACTGATTTATTGCAAAATGGGGCTGATATTCGTTCGGTACAAATGATGCTTGGTCATGCCAATGTTTCTACGACGCAAATTTATACTCACGTCACAGATAAACATTTGCGCGATATCCACAAGAAGTTTCATAATAAAAGATAGGTCCATTGTTTTTTAAAAAATTCTTGCCCGACTAAATTTTTTGTTTCAAAAAAACTTGGCGGGTCATAGCAAGAGTTAGTGATGAGCGAGGGTTTATACTCATAAAAAGAATATTGCCCCGAAAAATTCCTAAAGGACTTTTTCGGGTTATCCACAACTTTAGTTAAAAAACATTTGTCCTTTATTTTTTTAAATAGTATTATTGTAATCAGAATCTGTCCTTTGAAAAGCACCACAATCAAAACTTGTCCTTTATCGGATTAAAGTGATGCGTTAATTATACGCAATTTGGTGCAGAATGTTTGCTTGTGTTTATAATCCCATCGATTTTTAAAGGGATTTGGTGCGACTTTGTTTGATTTATCAAACAAGAAGTACTCTCGTGGTGTACTAGTTATTTTTCAACTAATGATTGTGAAATCTTCGGTTGATATTTGACCCAAAATAATTAGACGAACTTATTATTAGATAGAATTATACAACGAGCAACAAAAGTTAGTAAAAAATTCAAAGCTTTATCATTAAATGCTTTGTAAATCACTGTGACAATTGAATCATCTTGTCACTACTCATATAGAGTCACCGATGCCCTTGGGTCAGGTGACTCATTTTTTTTTGTGATCAGCCTTATTTTTTTAAGACATCTTTTTTAAAGGTCAAAATGTTTATCGCTTTTGTAATCTAAAAAAGTTATCCACAGTTTTAGTCCTTGACGCGAATGTCCGATAAGAATATTATAAAAGACAGAAGATCTTTGGAAGTTTCACCCTAATTGCTCGCTTCTGGGAAGTTTGAGCTCTTGGCTAATAAAGCCAAAAAGAAAGGGGTTTTATGGATAATGAAATCGTCGTGCAATGTTGTATGTGCAAGTGTTATCCCGTTGATAACACTAGGAAGCGCTGGAGTCGAAAAGCTCCTGCTAGTCTCGGTCAAGAAAGCCGGATTTCGCACACATATTGCCCTGATTGCCTCGTCGAGGTGTATCGGGATATGGAAGCCGAATTGGCTCCATTGCGCGGTCTCACGACCGCCATCGCGTGAAGTTTCATGTGCAACAGCCGTTTGATCTCGATAGATCAAACGGCTTTATTTTTTTGTCTTATTCTTGCTAAAGTCTCACGTGAAACGTGTTTTTTATTTAACCTTGAATTTTGTTCTTATTTTGCCTAGTTCTTCTTTCTCTACTGCGTCTTTTTTTTGAATTCCCTTCTCGGCTAGTTTTTTAAGTTCTTTTTCTGGTAATTCGGCTAATTTGACTGCTTTTTCTTCTAAATATTTTTTAGTGTTTAGTTCTGGGTTCTCAAGAACCTCTTCCATTAAGGCATTTAGAATAAAACCAACTTTTGGCCCTGGTGTCTCACGTGTAACATCCATTATTTTTTTGCCGTCGATTTTCATCATTTTTACTGAAGTCGGCGCCCTCAATGCCTCTTCGATCATTGATTCGTATTTTCTCAAGCGATAAGGCTCTTCTTTTGGACGACCCATTCCGATGCGGTCACAGAAGCGTAAATTCATCAAATCCCAAATGTATTCTGGCCCGACGTTTACGATAATCCGACGAACGGCTGATAAGGTGATTTTGTCCGGATCAGAGAAGAACATATGGTTTCTGACCAGTTTTACAACAATCTCGGTTAGTTTCACGGGAAACTTTAACCTAGACATTATCTCCTTTACCATTCTTTCCCCTACTACGTCGTGACCGTAAAAGGTGTATTGCTTACCTTTTACTGATTCGCGTCTGGTTTTCATCTTACCAACGTCGTGTAACAAAGCCGAAAGTCTCACGTGAAACGGGTATTCCTTATCAGCTGAATACTGCAAAGCTCTCAAGGAATGTTCCCAAACGTCATAAATATGCTCCCCTTTCTGCTCGACACCAATCCCCGTTTCTATCTCTGGTAAAATATACTGCAATAGCCCACATTTGTGGCATAAAATAAGACCTTCTTGTGGATTTGGCGACATAATTATCTTAGAAAATTCATCTCGTATTCTTTCTATCGAAGTATTTTTTAATAACTTGGAGTTTTTAAAGATACTTTTCTTGGTGTCGATGTTGCACGTGAAACCAAGCTCGCTGGCGAAACGAATGGCTCTAATAAGCCGTAAACTATCTTCTGTGAAGCGAAGATCGGCTTCCCCTACCGTTTGTACTACTTTGTCCTTTATGTCCTTTATACCGCCGTATAAATCGATTATCTCTTCAGTGAAAGGATTATAAGCTAAAGCATTGATCGTAAAATCTCGCCGAGCCAAATCTTCTTCCAAACTTTTGCCAAATTTTACCTCATCCGGGTGTCTGTTGTCTGAATAACCAGATTCTAATCTGAAGGGGGTAATTTCTACAGCTTTTAATTTGGAATCCTCTATCTCTTCGTTGATTACGGTGACAGTGCCAAATTGATTTTCATAAACAGTTTTAGAATATAGCGACACGATTTGTTCCGGCGTGGCATTTGTCGTTATATCCCAATCTTTTGGTTCCCGGCCGATTAAGCCGTCTCGGACACAACCGCCCACTAAAAAAGCCTCAAAACCGTTATTTTTCAAGGTTTTGGCGTTGTCCAAGATAATTTCTGGAATTTTTAATTTAATTTTCGGGTTATTTTCAGGCATTATTTTAATTTTAACTAAAATTTTGATATTTATCCAATTTTATGGTACTTTTTATCTATTGCCCTTGTAGTTTAATGGATAAAACGACGGTCTTCGGAACCGTTGATGTGGGTTCGATTCCTGCCAGGGGCACACGAGTGAAACGAAGTGGGTCATTGGCAGGAATCGAACAGGAGTGGGGTCGGGAGAACATTTTGTTCTCCAGTGGAGGAAGGCAGGGAGTTCGTCTTCTGACGAACGACCGTCGGAAAACCGTGGGTTTCCGAGGAGTGAGATTTCCTCCATGGGCACACGGTAAAAAATAATTAGGGCACGTGGCGGAATCTGGTATACGCGTACGTCTCAGAAGCGTATGGAGTGATCCTTGGGAGTTCGAGTCTCCCCGTGCCCACCAAATAATACTAGCTAGTGTTATTTGGTGGGCACGAGAAAGGCAACTGCTTGCCTTTTGTGGGAGACTCGAACAACGGAACGATATTTTTTCAGTAGAAAAAATTAGTGAGTTGGTGCCTAGACCAAGGTGAGCGACGGCGAACCTTGAGTCGAAGGAGAGTCGCTCCCCCGTGCCCACACTTACCTATTTGAATTTTTGTAATAATTTGGTAAAATAGTTTTTGTTGGATTAGGTAAATAAATGAGCGGGTATGGTTTAGTGGTAGAACACGACCTTGCCAAGGTTGAGACGGGAGTCCGATTCTCCCTACCCGCACAAAAGACTTGTTTCATAGAATCAAGAAAAGAAAAAAGGACGGCGTTTGCCGTCCTTTTTTTGGGTCGTTTAGTCACTTTTAAACCTTAAAAAAACCAAAAACTGTGGATAAACCTGTGTCCAATGGGGATAAGAGACGGCTTTTAACTTCTTTGGTTGTCCTTTGATTCGTCCGTTGCCTTTTAAAATATGGCTTAAAATAACGTTATTCTGTAATTTTGACCAGAAATAAGGGTTTTTCACCCCGAAAGTGTTTCTTAAGAAACACTTTCGGGGCATTTTTCAGAAAAATGTCTAAAAATAGACAAAGAATGTCCGGTTTGTGCTAAAATTAAATTGTTTAAATATCTCAAAAATAATGTTTGGTAATTCTTCAAAAACAGACAATCGAACCGAAAAACAAATTGTCGGTGCGAAAGGGGAGCAACTCGCTTGCGATTACTTAATAAAAAATGGTTATCGAATACTAAAACGAAATTATTGGAAACCGCAGGGCGAGATCGATATCGTGGCTCAAAAGGGGAGCATTCTTTATTTTATCGAAGTAAAAACCGTTTCTTCGACACCGGAATTTGTCAAAATGTTGTCTGAAAATAGGGGAATGTTTGATAATTATCAGCCTGAAGACAACATTCACCCTTGGAAAATAAAAAGATTATCGAGAGTTATTGAAATTTTCCTGTCCGAAAACCACATTGATGACGATCAGGACTGGCAAGTCGATGCCATTTGCGTGTACTTAGAAAAGGGGAGCGACAAAATGCTGAAAATCGAGTATCTGGAAGATATTATGTAAAAAATTAAAGGGGCAGGATACTTTTTGTATCTGCCCCTAAACCTTAAACCATTTTTACTCTCCTTTCTGCCGGAAGTTCCAGCAACCTTCGGTGTCGACGAAACCGTCGCGACACAGTTGTTCATTTGATAACTCCTTGGCACGACGACCAAGGCATGAGTTGCACTTGCCTTCGGCGAAGTTGGCACACTTTGTGCCACACTTTCCACCATAACACCGAGAACGGACAATCCGCATCTCGGTCGACTCCCAAGCTTGGTCGAGAGTCTTGGTTTTTACACTTCCTAATTTCACCTCCTCTGCCCCAATGCAAGGGCGGACATCACCGTACTGTGATATGTACATATGGTGCATGTATCTATCGCAGACGGTACCGACATAGCTCTGGGATAACTCCCAGCTTTGACCGAACTCATCTTTGTCGATTTGTTGGAGCTCAAGAAGCGCCACTTTGATTCCCTCGCCGGGGATTTTCAAGTGACAACTTTGAGCACGTCCCACATCAAGGACGGAGTCGCAGTCAAAGATAATATTATTCTTGCGACAGAAGCGCAAAACTTCTGCCACGTCATTGACGTTTGACGGACCATCAGGCTCGTCCGACGCCATTATTGAAGTCACGAGTGCCAACCGGCTTTCGCGACCAAATTTTCTGGCAATCTCATCCTCTGGGGAATTGAAGCCAGCGTTAATCAGTGCTTGAAGGGTGGCGTTTCTTTTTGCGCCGTAACCTTCAATGTTGCGTCCGTGAGCTGGGTCGCTCACGAACTTGTCTTGCTCTTCCGGGTCGAGTGTGTTGCCCTTGAGCATTAGCTCGACCGGCAGTTTTTTTAACTTGGCGATAAGTTCCTCTGTCAGGAACTCGCCGGTTGTGAATACCGTGACAAACATTCCCAACTCGGTTGCCCGAGTCAAGAACCACATTGTGAGCTCGAGGTTCCGTTCAATGAACGGTTCCCCAGCCCCGGGGATACCAAGAGAATCGACACCGATACTCTCGGCTTCGGCCAGAAGGCGATTGTAGTCGTCTTTTGACAACAAATCGTCTGGCCTGTTTGGCTTTCCTCCTCTGGCGTAGCAGTATGTGCACGCCAAGTTGCAGAAGCCGGGCAACTCAACCCACAGACTCTGTAGTCTGCCGGTATTTGCACGGCGGAGGCCGTGCTGCACTGCCGTATTCTTCATTTTTTTACTCCTTTTAATTTTCAACGTTCTTCTGGCGCTAAGTATACCAGATTATTGTAAATATGTCAATATAATTTCGTCACTTTTACATAAAATTATCATATAATATATCTTTATTTTGCTTAATAAAAATGACTTGACTATGTAAAATAAGAGTATAAAATATAATAGTGACGACATATGTTCGTCAAAATAAAACTATGGATATTCAATTTATTATCGAAAAATTGGGACTAGGGGAGAAGCAAGCTGGGGTTTACATGGCTCTTCTTCAGATGGGATCAGGCAACATTAAACAAATTGCCAAAAATTCTGATCTCAAGCGGACGACTGTCTATAGTGTGTTAGATAATTTGATTCAAAAAGGATTTGTGATCTTGGTTAAAAAAGGTGCTCATCGTGTGTATTTTGCCGAAGATCCCAAAAAACTTTCTATTCTCTATGATAACGAAATATTAAAAATAAAAGAACGTCAGAAAGCCATAGCTGAAGTTTTACCAGAACTCGGTTCGCTTTATAATGCCAACGCGGCTAAACCCGCCATTCGTTTTTATGAAGGGTTGGAGGCTTTGAAGCAAGTTTTTAATGAAACTCTGGAGTTAAAGAAAGGGGAAGAAATTTTAGTCTATTCTTCAGCTGAATCAATCCATACTTATTTAGGTGATGTATATGTCAAGAATTATCTAGCCCAAAGAAAACAAAAGGGGATAATTCAAAGAGCTATTGCTGAAGACTCTCTCTCTGCTCAAGAGCATCTTAAACACGACAAAGAAGAATTACGCCAGACTAGACTGGTAAGTAAGGAATTTTTTCCGTTTTCTAATGAGATAAATATTTTTCGTAATAAAATGTTGATTATTTCTTATAAAGATTTCTTTGGGGTTGTTATCGAGAGTGCTGAAATTGCTAAAACCCAAAAAGCGATTTTTGAATTGGCATGGATTGGGTCTAAAAATATCAAAAAGTAATTTAGCTAGAGTTTTTGAAATATTCCTCCATAAAATTGACTTTTGTCTAAAATATTGTATGATTGTAAAAGATTGGTCGGCTGTCGATCAATGAAACGAAGTTCTTTGTTTAATCTAGTTGGAGAAAAAAGATGACCGAGCATAAAGTGAATGAAGAAGTGGAGTTGCGCATTTTGCGCAAATTATTCAAGAGACATATTTCGCAAGGTCGATTGATGTCGGCCAACGAGTTTAATCGCCATGTCACTAATCTGGCGAAAGAGCTCGGCGAGAATACAGATGATCTCCGTCAGTTGGCGGAAAAATTTCTGACCGAGATTGTTGGGGATATGCTCACACAATCTCTGAAAAAGTCAGTAACATCACAAATTCCCGAAGTCGAGCATTTTGGGAGTTCAGTGAAATAAAGACGGCAAGGTCGAGCCCGCCCCGGCTCTCAAAGGGTAATTGAACCTCCTCGCTTGGCGAGCAAGGTTCAGAATAAGAACCCTCCTCCTGTCTTTGTTTTTTTGTAAGGCTAGGCGATTTGTCGCTTAGCCTTTTAATTTGGCTGGTTTTTCTTAGGTTTTTTAATATTTGAATTTAGATTGTTTTTAGGCTATAATTTTAGAGTTATTAAATATCGGGGTGTAGTGCAACGGCTAGCACGAGTCCTTTGGGAGGATTTAATCCGAGTTCGAATCTCGGCACCCCGACAAAAAACAAAAGAGCTGGAAATTTCCAGTTCTTTGTTTTTTGTCTCGAGATTCGAACCAGAGGTGGGGTCGGGAGGACTGGGTGTCCTCCCGTGGAGGAAATTATTCAAAACCGAGGGGTTTGAAAGCGCAATTCGCTTTAGCGAATGAGCAGTGAGTGTTCTCGGCACCCCGACAAAATTTTTATATTCTCAACTTGTGTATTGACAAAGTAATTACATTGTCTATACTAGAATTATGTCTACTTTAAGTATTAGGATTGAAGATAAAACCAAAGCTGAAGCAAGTAAAACTCTGGCTCGTCTTGGGCTTGATATGTCTAGCGCGATCAAACTTTTTCTTTATCAGGTAGTAAAGGAAGACGGTCTGCCTTTTACTCCGACCAATAATCTGGCGATAATTAAAGCTCGCTTCGATACTCAAGTGCTTGAAGCCAAGAAAAACCGTGGTTTCAAGACGGCAAAAGAGGCGCTTGATGATTTATAAAATATGTACATTATCAAGCGGACTAAAGATTTTGAAAGGTCTTTTAAAAAACTTAAGCAGGCGGGACTTTCAAAAAATAAAAGAAATATCTTAGAATCTGTAATTGATATAATAGCTTTGGGTCAAAAACCGAGCGAGAAATATAAAGACCATCAATTAAAAGGGGAATTGAGGTTTTTTCGTGAATGTCATATTTTTAATGATCTTTTGGTGATTTACAAAATCGAAAAAGACGAGTTGATCCTAGTTTTGGTTGACATTGGTAGTCATGCTCAATTATTTGGATAAAACAGACGCATTTTGAATTAAGGTATTTTAAGTGGTAGGATAAAATATCGGAGTGTAGTGTAACGGTAACATCCACGACACGCCCGCCTACCTTTTTATCGGGGCATAGTGTAACGGTAACATTTACGATTCGGGTTCGTAAGACTCAGGGTTCGAATCCCTGTGCCCCGACAAGAGAAGTGAGAAAAGGTGGGCAGGTGAAGGTTCGTGGGACTCAGGGTTCGAATCCCGGCACTCCGACAAAACTGAAAAGTTTTTCGGAGTGCAGGGATTCGAACGGGAAGGGGTAGGGAAACGGGAGTTTCCCTTGGCGGAGTTATTCAAACCGAGGGGTTTGAAAGCGCAATTCGCTTTAGCGAATGAGCAGTGAGATTCCCGGCACTCCGACACAACGAAAAATTAATAATTTAATTAAACAGTTATGATCGAACAAAATTCAAGTGTGGAAAAAATTGAAAATGTGAGGAAATTTCTAATTAGGTCGAATGAGGCTGGTTATGCTGGTGGGGAAGATAAGAAATGGATTAAGGAGGCGGATAGCTCGACCACGATCGCTTATGAAGATGGTGATTGGAAATTTAATGATAACTTCTTCGGTGGTGAGCCGTATGGTGGGCGGGAAGTGATTTTTAAAGAGGGAAAGCCGGAATGGATGATGGTTTATTACGGTTTGATTAGCGATAAGGACTTGGATAAAAACAAGGTTTATGGTTTTTTGCGCTCGGCTCTGAAATTGGCGCCAGCCGAAATGCCTTTGCGTGGCCCAGATCTTTTTGTGCAGGAAATTGATGGTCAAAAGTGGGTTTATGAAAATAAGGTTGGTGGCAAGATGGAAAATTTTTCTGGTAAAGAAACTATTAGTATCGATGGCCGGGAGATTTTTTATACGGATTATTTCGGTGGCTTGGTGGATGTGGATAGGGAGGCTATTTAATCTTAAATTACGAAATTAGGTTTCCTATGCTTTTCTGTCATTCCCGCGTAGGCGGGAATCTAGGTTTTGTCGAGTTGGTCTAGATTCCCGGCGGGAATGACAATCGTTAAGGTTATTAATTTGGGGGACTAGAACGCCAGGATTAAAATCTTAAACTAAAACCGTCCCGACTCAGCTAGCTGAGTCGGGACGGTTTTTTTAACCTTTCGCACGCTGGCGAGTTATTTTTTACCCCAGCTCTTTTTGTGAGCGTAGAAGTAGTAGATCATGTCTAAAATACCCATAGTGTTGACTAGGAGTAAAACGACAAACCAAACTTTGGCACCGTTTCTGGCGGCGCGCCATAAGGCGAGACCTTTCCAGACGATTGTCCAAACTATTATGACCGCTATTAATGTGGCTGCACCTATTACAGCCGCAGCTGCTGAGATGCCCCAGACCATGTCTGGCAGTTTGTCTGCCATGAAGGCTGGATTATTTATTAATTTATCCATATGCCATTTATTATAGCAAAATTTTTTGTAAAAAAATTATTAAAAAGAAATAGCTGTTGATAACTTTTTTTACCTGGTTAAATAAATTTGTTTTACAAATCTAGCTTTGCTATTTAACTGGGTGGATGTAAAGTATAATCAGGTTTGGCTTAAAAATGGAATTTAATTATCAAATCAAAAAAAGTAGAATCGCTCGGCGTCTGAAAATTACGATTCATCATGATGGGCGAGTGGTGGTCACTTCACCTTTTTACTTACCGGCCATTTTGGCGCGAAAATTTGTCGATAAAAAAAGTGATTGGATAAGAAAGAAGTTGGAATTTTTCGCGCGGAAAAAATTGATTGCGCCGGAAATTAAGGTGGGGAGTTTTCGAAAAAATAAAGAAGCCGCGCGAGCACTGGTGCTCGCGCGGGTCGCTCACTTTAATCAATTTTATAATTTCCGTTTTCAAAAAATTTTTATCAAAAATCAAAAAACGGTGTGGGGGAGTTGTTCGCGAAAAGGCAATTTAAATTTTAATTACAAAATTTTATTTTTACCAAAAAATTTACAAGACTATATTATTGTTCACGAACTTTGTCATCTTGGTGAAATGAATCACTCGTCAAAATTTTGGGCACTGGTGGAAAAAACTTTACCAGATTATTTGGTTGTGCGAAAAAATTTAAAAAGAAGGATTTTATAAATTTTGAACAAAAAACATTTTAGTGGGATAATGAGATTATTAAAAGTTTAACTAAATAATTTTATGATTGGATATGTAAATAATATTGAAGAACTAACTTTGGCAAATGAAAATTTTCGCCAAGTTTTATACACGGGCAAACATTGCCAATTGGTTTTAATGAGTTTAAAACCAAGTGAAGATATTGGAATGGAGGTGCACGAAAATGTTGATCAGTTTTTTCGGATTGAAAAAGGGGAAGGCAGGGTAATTATTGATGATGTCGAACATTTGATCAAAGATGGTTCGGCGATTATTATTCCCGCCGGAGCAAATCACAATGTGATAAATTCTTCAGCTGTTGATTCGTTGAAACTTTACACAATTTATTCGCCAGCCAATCATCAAAAAGATATTGTTCATAAAACAAAAGCTGATGCGGAAGCCGATGAAGGGGTCGAACATTTTGATGGCGTAACTTCAGAATAATTTGTATGTATTTTGTCGCTCAAAATTGGCAGGCTTGGTATGAAGCTTTGATCAAGCCGACTTGGACACCGAGTGCTGGAACTATCGGATTGATTTGGACGATTCTTTACCCGATTATTTTAGGGAGTTATATTTACACTATTTATTTGTGGCGTAAAGGCAAGTTGCCGATTAAAGTTCCGCTAATTTTTTCCGTAAACGTTTTAGCTAATTTAATTTTTACGCCAATTCAATTTGGTTTGGAAAATCTCTGGCTCGCTAGTCTGGATATTTTGGTGGTTTGGACAACGATCGTTTTGCTGATTTTTAGTGCTTGGCGTCACAATAAATTTTTAGCGCTAGTCCAGATCCCGTATCTTACATGGGTTTCAATTGCGACTGTTTTACAACTGACCGTCAACGCTTGGAATTTTTAGAAATCATTTTAGCCAAGTAAAACAAGGGTTTCACACCGGCTAAGGCAAAAATTGGCAGCGGAAATCTGACGTTTCACAGACAAGAGAATTGAAAAAGGTGGGTGCTTAATTACTAAAATAGTTTAAAATCAAAAATATCTAGCTGTTTAAATCTAGAAGTCCAAGGTTCGTCGGTGGCAAGATTTAATATTTTACTCCTGTTTTGTTTCGGCTGGAAGTTTGGTTTGACTTTGATATTACTTTTTGTTTTAATGTTTGTGTGTAGTAAGTTTCCTAAATTATTTTGGGTCAAAAATAATTTAGGAAGGTCAGCTTACTCAATATTAGAATTGTTAATTTGTGTTAAATGTCTAGCAAGTTATATGTCGGGGGTTTGCCATACAAAACAAATGATGGCGAAATGCAACAGTTGTTTGCTCAAGCAGGAAGTGTGACTTCCTCACGAGTTATTATTGATAAAATGACCGGTCGTTCACGAGGTTTTGGTTTTATTGAAATGGCGTCTGATGAAGATGCGCAAAAAGCGATTTCAATGTTTAACGGTCAAGAATATGAAGGACGAAAATTGATCGTCAACGAAGCTCGTCCGATGGAAGATCGTCCTCCACGTCGTGAAGGTGGTTACAATAATAATCGCGGTGGCAATGGCGGAGGCTATGGCAGTAATGGCAGTGGTTATGGTGGCAACAATAGTTATGGCGGAAACGGCGGAGGCAATCGCTACTAATTTTATTTCTTGAATTTTTAATTAAATAAAACAAAAAATCTGGCAATCTTTGTCAGATTTTTTGTTTCTAAAATTTTATCGTGGTAAAATAAAACCATGTTTTATGGTTTAGCAATTTTAGCTCTCGCCTGGTTGGTTCAACTTCTTTCTGTGTGGAAAGGAAGACACACTTTGCAACCATGGTTTCTTCGCTTATCGGTGGTCGGGTTTGTGCTGATCGTTCTGGAAACTTTTGATAAAAATAATTTGCCACACTCGTGGCCGGCGCTCGCTTCGCTCGCGATTATTTTGATTTTAACCTGGCGGTTTCGGAAATAGGATCGCAAAATAAAAACCGGAAAAATCCGGTTTTTATTTTGTGCGGGATGGGAGAGTCGAACTCCCCACCACAGTTTGGAAAACTGTTATTTTACCGATAAACTAATCCCGCCAAAATTCGCTGGAGCGAATTTTGGCGGGCAAATCCACCTCATTCGCATCTCAACAATCTTCAAAATCTTAGCAAAAAAAGTGACGAATGCCAAATCGATCAAAAATTTGAATACCATAAAAAATGGTGGTAGGATGGAAAAATGAAAAAGTATTTTTATCTAAATGGCAAAATTTTACCGACGGCAAAGCCCGCTATTTTTATCAACGATCTTGGTTTGTTGCGTGGCTATGGTGTCTTCGATTTTTTAAAAACTTACAATGGTAAACTTTTTGAGTTGTCCGAACATTACAAGCGATTTGTTAATTCGGCGAAAATGCTTGATTTGAAGGTGCCTGTGTCTGAAAAACAATTGGCCGAAATTTTATCTAAATTATTGAAAAAAAATAATTCTCGCGACGCTAGTTTCCGACTTTTGCTGACGCCTGGTCCGAGCGACAACGGTTTAAATTTTGGGACAGATAAAACCACGTTTGCTGTCTTGGTAGAGGATGTTTACGATTTACCGGCAAAACTTTTTACTCACGGCGGTAAATTGATGACTTGTGATTATCAACGAATGTTGCCGGAATCAAAGAATCTAAATTACATTCAAGCGGTCAAGCTGCAGAAAGAAAAAAACCGCAAAGGAGCGATTGAAATTCTTTATAAAAAAGAGGGTTTTATTACCGAGTGTACGACTAGTAATTTTTTCATTTTTAAAAAAGGTGTGCTGATCACCCCGAAAGATAATATTCTCGGTGGAATTACGCGCAAAAAAGTTTTGGCTTTGGCAAAACATTTTTATCCGATTGAGGTTCGTGATTTGACCGAGAAAGAAATTTTTACTGCTGACGAAGCTTTTTTGACCGCGACCAATAAAAAAGTTTTACCAATTGTAATGATTGACGGGAAAAAGATTGGCAGTGGTAAAGTGGGTGAAGAGACCAAGAAGCTGATGAATTTGTTTGCTGATTATACTAATAATTATTAAAACTAAAAATACCCCGCCGGCTACAAGCCGGCGGGGTATTTTTTATCACTTATTTAACCCCATCTTTTAAAGCTTTTCCCGCTTTAAATTTTGGTACGCGCATCGCTGGGACGTGGACCGTCTCGCCTGTGCGTGGGTTTCGCGCTTCACGCGCTTTACGGACATTGGCAGTAAAGATACCAAGACCAGAAATTGAGACTTCGTCACCTTTTTTCAATGTAGAGATGATTGAATCGATGATGAGTTCCATTACTTTTTCGGCACCAGCCTTTGTCCCTCCGATATTTTCATGAATCAATTCGATAAGAGCTTGCTTATTCATAGTTATAATAAATTTTATTTATTAATAAAAGCGACCTGACTATTTGACCTGGGGCTATTATATTACAACGCTATTTTAAGCGCAACCAAATCGCAACTATTGACGAATATAATTTTATCTAGCGTAATCAATAACGCGAGTTTCACGGATGATAGGGATTTTGGCAGGATATTATTGTCACAGCGAACACATCGCTTTGTGGCAGTGTTATTTTTATGTATAATTAAAAGAACATGAAAAAATATTTTAATTCTTACTGCCTAATTTTTCCTATTTATTATATTATCTTCATAATCATTGGTGCTTTGGGGTACCTTTTTTTGTTTTCTAGTGGTGATTCTTTCGGTCAGGGGTTGGTATCAATATTAGGTATCCTGTTTTTCTTTTTCTGGCTTATCATCCCGCTCAATGTTTTTTTTCAATCACCACAGATTTCGGGTTATCTATCTTACTATCTGGTTGCTTTTTTGGTAAATGTGTTTATTTTATTCTATTTTGGTTTATGGTTAGATTTTTTTAGCCAAAGGAATAATCTAGAAACAAACAAGAAGGGTAATTATAAAACTAGATTAGTAATTTCTTCTTTTATCGTCATCCTTTTGATAATTAGCGCAGTATTTTCAAACATTTTTGGTTATGCTTGTGAAATCAATAAGAATTATGATAATTCTAATGACAAAGATGAGTGCTATTCCCAGCTAGGAAGTTCTCGAAAAGATATTTCGCTTTGTAACCGTATTGTTGAAGGTTCGCTTGATAGCAGAGCTTTTTATCATAAAGGATTGTGCTATGGGAAGATTGCCAAAGTCCGAAATGACGAATCTTTGTGTGGTACACTCAATAATAGTGGAGATCGAGATTCTTGTTACTTAATTTCTGGTTTCAGCAAAAATGATTGTTCTAAGTTGACAAGTCCAGTAGAGAAAAAATACTGCGAGTCTTCTTCCGCTGGAATTACTAGATAAAAAAAGTGGTAAAATTAAGAAGATGAAAAAAGAAAACAACCTAGCTTTTATCGATGGGCAAAATTTGCATCTTGGCACTAAATTAAACAATTGGGTCGTAGATTTATACAAATTTAGAATTTATTTAAAGGATAAGTATCACGTTACCGAGGCCTATTATTTTCTTGGCTGTGTCTCCGAAGCTGAACAAGATTTATACAATAACTTACAAAAAGCTGGTTTTATTATCGTTTTTAAAGAGCACATTACAACCTTAAAAGGAACAAAGAAGGGTAATGTGGATACTGATATTGTTTTTGAAATAATGAAAAATCTTATTGATAACAAAGATTTTGATAAAATTATTCTTGTTTCTTGCGATGGTGATTATAAAAAGGTAGTTGATTATTCGATCAGAAAAAATCGGTTTAAAAAGATACTTTTTCCGAACCGGAAATTTGCCTCGTCTTTATATCGACATTTAGAATTGGCATTTTTTGATAATTTAGATAATCCCGATATTAGAGCAAAGATTGAATATTTACACCAAAAGAAAAGGGCTCCTTAGGCACTTACACCGTTCGGATCCCTTTTCGTCTGAATATATTAATATAATATACCCTTTTCTCTTTGTGTCAAGTGGATAATTATCTCGCGTAATCAATGACGCGAGTTTCACGGATGACGGTGATTTTGATTTCACCAGGGTATTTTAGTTCTTGTTCTATTCTCAAGGCGACATCTCGGGCTAGACGACGAGCTTCCATATCGGTCACTTGTTCTGGACTGACGAAAACTCGAATCTCGCGTCCAGCTTGGATGGCATAAGTTTTTTCAATGCCAGGGAAAGAATTGGCGATATCCTCAAGCTCCTTCAATCGTTTTAGGTAATTTTCAAGACTGTCACGACGAGCGCCAGGGCGAGAGCTGGAAATAGCATCGGCGACTTTCACGATAATCGACTCTAGCGTCTCAAATGGGTATTCTTCGTGGTGAGATTGCATCGCTTTGATGATATTTTCACTTGTTCCGAATTTTTCGAGAATACGGCGACCAATTTCAACGTGAGTGCCGGGAATTTCGTGATCAACAGCTTTGCCGATATCGTGAAGCAAGCCACCAGCTTTGGCGGTTTGCGGGTCAGCCCCAAGCTCTTCGGCGAGCATTCCCGAGAGGTGAGCCACTTCGATTGAGTGTTGCAAGACGTTTTGACCATAACTCGAACGGAAATGGAGGCGACCAAGAATCAACAAAACTCGGGGGTCAAGGTTGAAAACGCCGGCTTCATAAGCGGCACGCTCACCTTTTTCTTTGATGGTCTTGGAGATTTCCTCTTTAGCTTTTTCGACAATCTCTTCAATTTTTGCTGGTTGAATACGACCGTCGGCAATGAGGTTTTCCAGAGCGGTTTTAGCAATTTGGCGACGAACAGGGTCAAAAGACGATAAAACAATTGAGCCCGGAGTATCGTCAATTATTACCTCGACGCCCGTGGCTTTTTCAAAAGCGCGGATGTTGCGACCTTCTTTACCGATAATCTTACCCTTGATGTCGTCGGAAGTGATATCGACGGTGGTGGACATTACATCTGGTACGGTCGAGGTCGAAAGTCGTTGAATTACGGTCGAAATAATCTCTTTAGATTTTTGCTCTAAGCGGTCAGTGGCTTCCATCTCGAGTTTTTGAATTCGGACGGTGAGATCTTCTTCGTAATTTTTCTCAATAATCTTCATCATTTCACCTTTAGCCTCCTCGACAGACAGGCGAGAGACTTTTTGGAGCTCTTTTTCTTTTTCTTCTTCGATTTTTACAATTCGCTCTTTAATTTCACGAACACTTTCAATTTTTTTCTTGATCTCGTCAGCTTCTTTATCGATATCGACTTGGCGACGATCCAAAAGCTCGTCTTTTTTGATCAGACGATCCTCTGTTTTTTTAAACTCTTTTTCTTTTTCATCTCCTTTTTCGCGAGCTTCTTGGATGATTTTTGAAGCTTCTTGTTCGGCTTCGCCGGTGGTATGCTGGGCTTTATCTTTGGCTTCTAACAGGATTTGTTTGACCTGCAACTCCATCGAACCTTTTTGGGCGGACAAGAGGAGCCAGCGTAAAACATAGCCAATCGCCAAGCCTAAAACACCAGATGCTCCCATTAGGAGAAAGGCAATTTTTAAACTCATAAGCGTTTTGGAGTCGCTTAATATTTAGACGGTATATCTTTTTAGACAAAGAAAAATCAATTTTTCGGGCTTATTCTTGAATGATTTTTGAACATTTGTGATTTTTTTAAACATAACCAGCTAAGTAGTAAGCAGACTTTAAATTAATATTTATAATAAAATCTTAAACTATCCTTTTTTATACGTAACATTATTATGATAGCAGACAAAAATAGGGTAGTCAAATTAGGCATAATATGGTAGAAATAAGGGTGGATAGGCTTGGTATCATTTCGGCATCAAGCTGGCTCTTTTTAAAATTAAGGAGGAAAAAAGAATGAGTTCGAAAAAGAATAAGGTTGTGGTGCTCGGCGGTCACAAAATTGGTGCCGGTGACACCTTCCGGCTTTTAACGCCAAAAGAGATTTGGAAGCTTTCGCTCGAACTGGGCGAAAAAAATGCAAACTTAATTAAAAAATTTAGTGCGGTCCCTTTGGTTGTGTCGCGAGTTGAGCGGGCACCGGGTGGTCACGGAGTGGTACACTCGGAGTTTCAAGGAGAAGCCTTCTCGGTGATAAGTGGACTAGTCCGACCGACTAGCGGGTAGTATTTTTTTTGGCAATAAAACAGCCGGCGAAACTTCGTTTCGCCGGCTGTAATTTTTTATCTTTCCCCCCCCCTTTTTTTTTAGTTTAAAAAATAAAGCGAGGCTTCAAAAAATCTGTACCCTAAACAAGAAGATGGTGAGTGAGTATTTTTCAATCTAAATTTTACTTCTTTTTATTTATTATCTCATCAATAATCCCGTATTTTTTAGCTTCGTCGGCAGACATATAGAAGTCACGGTCGAGGTCTTTTTCAATTTGGGCTTCTTTGCGTCCGGTATTTTCAGCCATAATTTTGGTCAGGTTTCTCTTTGTTTTCAAGATGTGTTCGGCCGTGATCGCAATATCCGAAGCTTGACCTTCGGTGCCACCAAGTGGCTGGTGGATCATTACTTCAGAATTTGGTAAAGCGTAGCGTTTGCCTTTAGCTCCAGCGGACAAAACCCAGGCGCCACCGGAGGCGGCAATGCCGACACAGACCGTCGAAACGTCTGGTTTGATATGACTCATCGTGTCCATTATGGCGAGAGTAGAAGAGACTGAACCGCCGGGGGAATTTACGTATAATGTGATGTCTTTTTTGTTGTCTTCGGATTCTAGAAAAAGTAGTTGGGCAATAATAATGTTGGCGACATTGTCGTCAATGGGACCGCCGAGGAAAATAATGCGATCTCGTAATAGTCGTGAATAAATATCATAGGCTCGCTCTCCGAATTGTGATTTTTCAATAACTGTCGGTATTAACATATTTTTTAAGAATTAAGTAATAATTTTTATTAAAGCACGGAAATGGAAAAAAGGCAAAATTTAACCGGCAAAAATCTGTGATTTTTGCCGGTACTAGCCCGAATACGGATTTGGCGGAGCATTTATTATCCAGTCCCGATAATCATTTTCGGATACTGATTTTTCTCCGATCTGGTGGAGTGTTTCGTTTAACTTATTCAAGGGTACTCCCATTTCCGAGAGAACTTGAACTATTGGCACATTGCGTCGGAATTGCCGAATTGTAGCTTCGCCAAGTTGATCGATCGTGATAGCTCCGGCGACAACCAAGTCCGATCCGAGTGGGTCTTTTTTCATTGCAACCTCCTTTCTGGGGGATTTTGTGCTAAACCTTTAAAATTATGTCGAAAAAAAACAATAAAAGCAACCACTAAAACGAGGATTATTCCATTTTTAAACCCTTGCGGAATTGTCGCCAGCATGGTTTTCGCCCTTTGTTTTTTTGTTGCTTTAGCAACAAGGGCGAAATGGCGACTTGGAGCAGAGGAAAAAGCCCCGCTGGGGCTTTTTCTGTGGTTTTAAAATGGAATTAATCAGAGTGACTCTAAGAACTCAAAAACTTTTTCATTAATAATCAGATTTCCCGCATAGGATTTCAGCCGTCTTTCGTCTACTGTCGGATATTGTTTTTTCAAATAATCAACTTCACGTTCCAATTCTTCTTCTGGTGCTCCAATTTGTTCGGTGCGAGCAATTTCATTTAAAATCAGACTAACCTCTACTCGGTACTTAGCGTCTTTGTCCCAGCCGGTCATCAATTCATCGCGAGTTTTTTTGAGATGATTTAGATAATCGTCAAAATTCAAACCCATTTGACCGATCTGCCCTTCCATTTCTGCCATCATTTTGTCTTTTTCGGCCTCAACCAAAATTTTCGGGATAATCATTTCCGATTTTTTGTTTATTTCATCGACAATTTTCAAGCGTTTTTTCTCTTTGGCGCGATATTTTTTTTCTAAATCAAGATTTTCTTGAACCTTTGCTTTCAATTCGTCGAGAGTTTGAAATTGTCCGAGAGCCTTGGCAAAATCATCATTTAATTCAGGCAATTCGCCAGCCGGGGAAGGTTCGTGATCACATTTTTCACCTTCTTTGTGTTCGTGTTCGGCGTGACTATTTGTGGCACGTTGTTTGCGTAAATTTTCCAAAACATCACTTATCTCTTGATCGGTAATTTTAATTTCTTCGGCTTTTTCGCTATTCACCTCTTTGGCGATAGTTTTGTAGTCAGCCAAAGTTATCTTTGGCATCGTGGCGGTCTTTATTTTAAAACCGAGTGGATTATCTTTGGCTAGTTTGGTAATCGAGACTTCTGGTCGCCCAATAGCGTCGATTTTATGGTCACTTAAAATATCGGGATAAATTTGACCGATGGCAATTTCACCCATTTCCAGCAATATTTTTTCTTCGCCGACTTTTTCCACCAAAACTTTTTCTGGAATATGACCTTTGCGAAAGCCGTCAATTTGGGCATTTTCACCTAAATTCTTAATCGCTTTGGCTCGAAAAGTCGCAAAATCTTCGCTATTTAATTCGCCGACAATTTCAATTTCGGCATCTCCAATTTTATTTATTTTAATATCTGGCTTCATATTTTATTCTGCTGGCGTAACTTCTGGTGAGGTTGTCGCTTCAATATTATTTTGGATAATTTCCGGATTTTTTTCGGTCGGAGTTACCTCGGAAGGTGGAGGAGTTGTCGGGCTAGTCGGGGCGACACCACCGTTGATGCCGTAAAACCAAAACCAGCCACCAAAAAAGAGGATGGCGACAACGAGCGTAATAATAATGATTGGACCTTGAACGTCTTTGTTTTCCATATGATTTTACTTGGGCGAACATCCCGAAGGGATGTTTTAGCCTAGAATTAAACTATTAATTTTTTAAATAGCGTCTTTGATCGCCTTGTGAGCCTGACCAATTTCTTGATTGGCAATACGGATATTTTTCACTGTATCTTTCACTAGTTCTTTTAGTTGTTTTAAGGTAATTGCTGATTTTGTTGGTTTTGAAGCTCCGTCTCTGGCGGAAATTATAACCAAATTATTCTCGGCTTTTTCGATGGCTTCTCTGGCGGTATTCAAATGATTCGTCACTTCGGTTTTTTGGATTTGAGTTAGTGGTGAGCTGGTCGCTAGATTTTCGACTAATAGATAGTAGTTTTCAATTTTAATGATTGAAGTTTCCAAATTACTACCCATCATTCTGGAGTAACCATTGGCTTGAGTGTTGCCCCAAGCGTTAAACTTATTTTGCCAATAAGCTAGGCGATTGGTTAAAGCGGTTTTTTCTCGGCTCCAAAAATTTGGTTTGGCGACAAAAGTCGTACTGCTGGCTGGGTAACCAAGCGTGGTAAAGCTGTTGGTTGGAACTTCTTCCGCCATAGACAAAACTGGCGAGAGGATAGCCAAGAGAATGATAATTTTTAGGGTTGTTTTTGACACCCCGTCAGAAAAACACCCATCAGGGTAGCTATATTTACTGCTGTTTGATTTGCACATCATATTTTTGTTGGTTTTTTAAATTTAGCTTCTAACGGGGCAAGTATTTTCAGTGTAAACCTTTTGCAGGATAATACAACAATAGGGTTGGTTTGGGAAGAGGCAAACCGCCCGCCCCGCTTTTGGCGGGGCGGGCGGTTAATCCCACCTTCCTAACCCATCAAACTCACCAACAAGCCAACCATCAACAAAGCTACAATGTTTAAAATCTTAATCATCGGGTTGATCGCCGGACCAGCGGTATCTTTGTAGGGATCACCGACAGTATCACCGGTCACCGCTGCTTTGTGAGCGTCCGAACCTTTACCACCGTGATTTCCTAATTCAATATATTTTTTGGCGTTATCCCAAGCGCCACCACCAGAGGTCATCGAGACTGCCAGGAAGAAGCCCGTGATTATAGAGCCAACTAGGAGGCCTCCAAGGGCAACTGGGCCCAAGATTAAGCCGACAAGAATAGGCGTAAGCACCGGAATAAGAGCTGGAACAATCATTTGGCGAATTGCCGCCACCGTCACGATGTCCACACACTTAGCGTAATCCGGTTTGCCGGTACCAGCCATAATGCCGGGAATTTCGCGGAATTGTCGTCGGACTTCGTCCACAATTTTGCCAGCCGATTTGCCAACTGCCTCCATACATAGAGCGGCGAAATAATAAGGCAAAAGACCGCCGATAAACAAACCGACAATCACATAAGGATCATTCAAGCTAAAAGTTAATTCTTTGCCAAGAGTAATAAATTCTTGAGCATAAGCCGCAAACAAAACCAACGCCGCGAGAGCCGCCGAACCAATAGCGTAACCCTTGGTCACGGCTTTGGTGGTGTTGCCGACCGCATCAAGCGGGTCGGTGACATTACGGACTGATTCTGGCAGCCCTGCCATTTCGGCGATACCACCAGCGTTGTCAGTGATTGGACCATAAGAATCAATCGCGACAATAATACCGGTCATCGAGAGCATTCCCATCGCGGCAATCGCAATACCGTAAAGTTCGGCGAAATAATAAGCGGCGAGAATACCGCCGACAATTGTGACGAGCGGTAAAGCCGTTGATTTCATTGAGATGGCGAGACCTTGAATTACGTTTGTGCCGTGACCAGATTCAGAGGCTTTGGCAATCGATTTTACTGGTGCGTATTCAGTTGAAGTAAAGTATTCTGTAATATAGACAAGCAAACCAGTGACAATCAATCCGACAATCGCACAAGCGAAAAGATCGAGGGTGTCGTAAAGACCGTTACTCGCCATCAGCCAGTTAGTCAAAGGATAAAAAGCGACAGCCGACAAGACGCCAGCGGCGATTAAACCTTTATAAAGAGCACCCATAATATTCTGGCTTTTGCCAAGACGGACAAACCAGGTGCCAACAATAGAGCAGAGGATGGCGACACCGCCAAGAGCGAGCGGATAAATCAAAGCCGATTCGTTGCCTTTGAAAAGTAAAGAGCCGAGCAACATTGTGGCAATCAAGGTCACCGCGTAAGTTTCAAATAAGTCTGCCGCCATACCGGCACAGTCTCCGACATTGTCGCCCACGTTATCGGCAATTACGGCTGGATTTCGAGGATCGTCTTCGGGGATTCCGGCTTCGACTTTGCCGACCAAGTCTGCGCCGACGTCGGCCGCCTTAGTATAAATACCACCACCAAGACGAGCGAAGACCGAAATTAAACTGGCGCCAAAACCAAGACCGATCAAGGCTTTGACATCACCGGTTAAAGCAAAGAAAACACTAACGCCAAGTAAAGCCAAACCGACGACCAGCAAACCAGTCACCGAGCCACCACGAAAGGCGAGTTGTAAAGCGTCATTTAAACCATTTTTCGCCGCTTCGGTGGTGCGGACATTGGTGCGAACAGAAACGTTCATTCCCACATAACCAGCTAGAGCCGAGAAGACGGCACCGATGACGAAACCTAAAGCGGTAACTGGACCGAGAGCCAGCCATAAAATCGCAAACAAAATCACCGCAATACCGGCAATAGTTTTGTATTGACGATTCAAATAAGCACTGGCACCTTCTTGGATTGCCAAAGCAATTTCTTGCATTTTGGCGTCGCCAGCTGGGCGTTTGATAATAAGGCTAATCAGGACTAGTCCGTAAGCGATAGCGATTAACGAACTGCCGATAGCAAACCAGATGTAGATACTCATAGATTATGTTTGTTAAAAAGTGATTATAATTTGATAATAAATAATGGCTGTATCATAGCATATTTTCATAAATTGGCTAGGAAGTAATACTTCTTGTTTATTTTTGGTTATACGAATGGTAAAATTAAAAAATGGAACAAAAATTTGATTTGTGGAATGAAATAAAGAAAAAAATTGACAGCGAAGACAATCTCACCGAACGATTTCCAAAAGAAGGTGAGGTCTGGATGAGCTCGTTGGGAAAAAATGTCGGTTTTGAACAAAATGGTTCCAATGACAACTTTTCTCGTCCCGTTTTGATAATAAAAAAGTTTAATAATCAGATGTTCTGGACTATTCCATTGTCTACCAAAAAGAAAGCCTTTGATTTTTACCACAACTATACCGATCCTAGCGGAGAGAAGGTGTCAGCAATCTTGGCTCAACTGAAGTTGTCAAGTGTTAAAAGATTAAAAAGAAAAATTTATGATTTACCAAGCCAGCAACTCCCAGAAATTAAAGAAAAATTGAAAAAATTTCTCTAAAATTCGAAACCCCGCCAATTGTGGCGGGGTTTCTCGGAGCCTTACGGCACTTTATATTCAAAGAATATCAATTATAAAGGAAAAGTCAAGTTTTTACACTGGCTCCCCATCAATGACTTCCGCAATTTCTTCACCTTTTTCTTCAATCGCCTCGCCTTCTGGCGTGCTGATATCAATTTTCCAGCCGGTCAATTTAGCAGCGAGGCGAGCATTTTGACCACCTTTGCCGACGGCGAGCGAAAATTGATCGGGGCTGACCGAAATTTGAGCCTCGTGATTTTCTTCGTCTAATTCAATACTCAAAACTTTGGCTGGTGAGAGAGCATTGCTGATGAAAGTTTTGGCATCGTCTGACCATTCGGTAATATCAATTTTTTCACCACCCAATTCGCTGATGACGGTCGAAACACGAGCGCCTTTTTGTCCGACACAAGAACCAACCGGGTCAATGCTGGGATTGTTGGAAGCGACGGCAATCTTGGTACGGGCGCCGGCCTCGCGGGCGATAGATTTTATTTCTACAATACCGCTGGCAATTTCTGGGGCTTCAGTTTCAAAAAGCTTGGCAATAAATTTCGGATGCGAACGAGACAGTCTCAAATTTATGCCACGTGGCGTTTCTTCCACTTGATACAAATAAGCGCGGATTCTCTCACCTTGGCGATAAAATTCGCCAGCGATCTGATCTTCGCGTAAAATAATCCCAATTGCCCGTCCCAAATCGACAAAGACATTCCCGCGGTCAATTTTTTGCACCGTGCCATTCATAATTTGCCCTTCTTTTTCTTTGTATTCTTCGAGCGTGGTCTCTTTTTCGGCTTCACGGATACGCTGAATGATCACTTGTTTGGCAGTTTGGGCGGCAATTCGTCCGTAATCGTCTTGGGTGTCGAGTGGAAAAATAATTTCATCATCCACCTGCGAGTCTTTTTTCATCTTTCGAGCGTCTTCGACGGTCATATGGTGCTCGTCATTAAAGCGCGGCCGAAGATCTTTTTCCTCGCCATCTTCTTCGTTTTCGTCCTCATTCTCCAATTCCTCCGGCATTTTGACGGTTGTCTCGTCGGCAACAATCTTGATTTGGCTAAAATCTACCTTTCCGCTGTCAACATCAAAATGCGCCCGAATAATCTGACCTTTTTTGCCGTAGTCTTTTTTGTAAGCGGCGACCAAAGCATCTTCGATCGCTTCGATAATTCGCTGTCTTGGAATGTGTTTTTCTTCCTCAAGCTGTTCCAAACCAGCTTTTAGGGCTTTTAAATCCATCATAATTTTGCTTGGGCGCCCGGTTTTTCTTGAAAATTCAAGAAAAACCGGGCGCATCCTATTTTATTAATTAATAATAGTGTCTATTTAAAAAAATGACCCGGTTGCAGTGAGCAATCAGGATTAAATACATGGTAAACTTTGAAAGTGAATTTGTCAATTTGGTTAATAAAAAAATTTTTTAAAAATACTCGGAATTTTTGCTTGCAAAAATTCCGAGTATTTCCTTTTCCAAAAAGTTATCAACAGTTTTAAAGAAATTTATTTTCGGTGCTGTCAATTTTATTGTATAATAAAAACAAACTAAAAAGCGTTCTGCGAAATCTTTTTTTGTGTAATAAAATTATTATTAATAAATAACATAAAGCTAAAACATTCCTTTGGAATGTTCGCTAAAAAAATTATGGATCAATTAGCTCCTTCGGTTCCATCCGAAAATGGGACAAAAAAAATCACTATTATTAGTGTCGTGGTTATTGTGTTACTTCTGGTCGTTGCTTTTGTACTTCTTTCAACTGGTGGTAATCAATCAGCTCCGGGTATCACTACTGGTGGTGCTCAAAAGATGACCGATGCCCAGCGTCAAGCGATTATGGATTCATTAGCCAAGTCCGCCGCGACCGCGCCAAAAATGACCGACAAAGAACGCACCGCCATTATGGACTCACTGGCCAAGTCCGCTGCAACTGCGCCAAAAATGACCGACGCCGAACGTCAAGCCATTATGGATTCACTCGCCAAGTCCGCTGCCTCGGCTCAATAAATATTATAAATAAACCCGCCGAAATTTTTCCCAAAAAAATTTCGGCGGCCAATCATCCCAAACATTAAAAACTAATCATTAAACATTAACCAACAACTATGTCAAAATATCAAAAACTTATCCCAACCCTAAAAATGCTTCTCTTGGTCGTGGCCTTGCTGGCTAGTAGTACGGTGGCTCTGGCTGACTACTCTGCACCGACAGACTCGCCACCAACCTGTAATCCAAATACTCCGGGCTGTTTGGTTCCGATAAATGTTGGGACAAGTTCGGCAAGCTCACAAGAAAAGAAGGGATTGTTGAGTCTTGGTGTTTTGAGTTTGATAAGTGGTTACGTTGATACAACACTGGAAGCTGCAAAAAATATGGTCGCAACGATTGTTTCTGATACCACCTCTTTGAATATTTTTGGTAGAGGCACTTTTCCTAATCGAGTAACAAAGGTTTGGGACAACCTTTGGGTTACTGGCACTGCCTCTTCGACAAATGTCGTAACCACAAATCTCTATGCAACAAGCACGTACGCCACTCACTATTATTGTGCCGATGGTGGTACAACTTGTGGAATAGGTGGTACCGCTGGCGTAAAAACAATAACTGGTAATACTGGTATTACCGCATCCTCTCCTGATTCGTCTGGTAATGTCAATTTGACAAACACTGGAATCGTCGGAATAGAACCTGGTAATGGTATCGAAGTCTCCTCAAAAGATTCTAACGGTAAAGTGACCATAACAAACAAAAATCCGAATGCTGGTGTTTCTCAAATAACTAGCACGGGTGGTACGGTGAAAATTACCCCAACCGATGGTGGGGGGAAAGGGATTGTTAATCTTGAGGTTGATCCTACTAAAATCGTTACCGGAGTTTCTGGCTTAAAGAAAAGTGGTAGCATAACCTTGACTGGAACTGAAACTGACGGTGTGTACACTGGCGAAGTCACGATCGGAGGCGGAGGTCCCGGCGAATCTGTCTGGGTTCCAAACTATAATGATCCTGATCAACAGGGGCATATTGGTGTTAATTATCCGGCAGGTGCTGTCGGCATCGGTGAACATAGCCCAAATCACCAACTAGAGTTGGGAACCAATTTTACTGGTTCCACAGCTGCGCAGGACGAGTTGTTCGGCGATATGATGGCCTCTTTTCTCGTGCTTAATTATTTTGAGACCAACCCGATAAGTAGTGTTGCTTCGAGCCGTGTAATAAATGCTCTCTATTCTGTCAAAAGAGCTGGTACAGATGGAAATACTCCACCATATAAACAAACTGATCTATATTTTAACGAAAACAAAGTTGCCACGAATGAAAATATAAATAATATCATTCAGGAATGTATCAATGCTGGCAGTTGTTCAAGTTTTGGCGACAATCTATGGTCAGTTTCAACCGACGCCAACGGTAAAAAGACAATGGCTCCGAACGGTAATCCCGATATTATAAGTCTCGGCACTGTAAATACTGGTGAATTAGGTGCTACCGACATTAAAACTATCGGCGGTGGCTTAGGCAATATTACCGCTGGACGTTATGTTTATGCCAATCAAGGACTTTACCTTGGAAAACCGGATCCGAGTGTGCTTGGACAAAGCTCTGTCAGTCAGCTTATTGGTGATGAAAGGATTCTAAAGTGGGAAGATAGTCCGGTTTTGACTTTAAAAAACTATGCTGATTATATTACCAATTTGGGCGATAACTCTTGGATTGTTGGAGATGGTACTATTTCTCTAAAAACTCCAGCAAATAAAGTTAACATCGACTCAAAAGACATCACTATCGGTAAAATGACAGCTGACAACGTTTCCGATGGCACAGTCACTGTTCTTAGCAATCTTGTAACAAAGAATATAGACACACCTAATGATATTACTGCTGGGAACATCAATGCTGTTTACGATGTTAAAGCAAACAGAGTTATAACTGGCCAAGATCTTCAACTTGGTCTCGCCAACTCGATCATCCGTCAACAAAAAATTGGTGACACTGACGCTTCAGCTTTGACATTCTTAACTGGCGGACAAGCTGCCGCCAACATTTATTCTGGCGGTCTATCTGTCGCCACTCAATACACCGCGGCGTCAATTCCTCCAAACAAAGGTGCTTATATCGAAGGTTCTGTCGGCATCGGCACACAGCCAGCTACCGATATGAAACTCGACGTTGTTGGTAATATCAAAGCCTCGGATAAAGTATTAGCTTCAAATCTATGTACCGTAGATGGGGCAAATTGTAAATCAACCGGAGATATTATAAACAATTTCGGCGGCACCAACGTCTGGGAGACTTCTTCTTATCCTAATGCTGTAACTGGTCCAAACATCCAAGCTGAATATTCTGATGCTCGAGCTGGAAATACTGGTGTTGTCGCGAAGAATATGAACGCTCTGGGTTCTTCGGGCTTTGGAGCTATTAAGGACTATGATCCCACCAAGCAGGCACCAGGAGCGCCTTATGTCGGAGATCCTTTCCGAGATTCGATCCGCTTTATGGCTTATGGAAGTAGTATTAGCGAGGGTTTGGATTCGATAAAAAAGAGCGGTGCGGAAATAATGTCTGGTGTAAATATGACCGGCGGTTTGTCTATTACTGCTGGTGCGCCTGCCGGTGATATTCGTTTCTATGCCGGCGGACGTAAAGCTGAAAACAGGATAATGACTCTGACGAAGGCTAATGGTAAACAATATATTCAGGCTCCTTCTGCGACCTTGGGAGTAAAGGATATTACAGCAGACTCTGTCGGCATCGGCACAGCTGCTCCCCGTGGCAGTCTAGACATCAACAAAGGTTCAGCAATGTGGTCCAGCTACAACTATGGCAAACAGCTTGTTCTTGATGCTGGTACCGGACAAAACACCGGTATGGCAATTGTCGGAGACGATGCAAAAAGCAAAAACTGGGGAATTACCGCTGGCTCTGACGGTGAGAGCTTGACCATAAGTGCAATGCCTAAATTAGACGATTTTAGTACACCACCCGATGGTTTTATGAGTTTTAATAGAGCAACCGGTGTCTCTTTCAACAAAAATGTCGGTGTTAATGGGAATATTCAAGGCATTGGTGTCTTGGCTGATAATGTCACAGCAAATTCTGTACAACTAGCCGGCAATGGGGGTGGCGACGGTCTTACCTCCGATTCCAATAATAAACTTCTCTGGAATAATACTCCGGTTGGAGGCAATAATACTTTTATTGGTGGTGATAGCTCCTGGGCTTCGACTACTGATTTCTTATATCCAAATAGTGATCAATTCAGTAAAAACGTCGGCATCGGCACCCAATCTCCGTCCGAAAAACTAGAAGTTGCTGGAAATATTAAAGCCACTGGGAATATCAGTGCTCAAGAAGGTTATTTCAATAAACTAGCCACATTTGGTGCCGGAGCTGTTACTTTTGGAAAACATGTTGTTAGTAGTATCTTGCAAGTCAACGGTGGTGTCGATCTGGCTGTTCACACAGGCAACGTCGGCATCGGGTTGCCTAAGATTATGCAGGCTGGAGACTCTCCCGGTAACCCCTCCGCTCCTGGCATACCAACCGCTAAGTTAGATGTCGGCGGGGATATCAAGTCAAATTCTCTGATTTTAAATTCAAAAAATAGCGCTACTGACAACAGTGGAGCTCTTGAGGTTGTAAGGATTGGTGGAGTGCCAACTGTCCCACCTTCAGACGCAGTGACGGTTTCCAGTTGTCAGTCCTGGAGGAATGGTTACCCCACAAACTTTTTTACCGCTTACGATGATGTACAAGGTTGTAATGCCGCTGTTGATGCTGGCGATTTGGTTTTCCCTCATGAGATCATTCCTGCCTCTGGCGGGACTCCAGCTTCGGGCGGATCGGTCAGTCTCTATTTCGACGGCAAACCAGTCGGCGACAATGCGTGGACCAAAAACGGTAACGATATCACCAACAGTAATACTGGCAATGTTAATATAAATTCAAATAACATAACGATCGGACGAATGAAAAGTGATGGCTATACCCCCGACGGTACAACACTCATCTTGAGTAATCTCGAAACAAAAAATCTTTTTTCCTATGGAGGTATTTCAAACCTAGGCAATATTACTACTCAAGGCAACGTCGGTATCGTCAATAATATCACTGGATATGTTCCCCGTGGCAGTCTAGACATCAACAAAGGTTCAGCAATGTGGTCTGGCTCCAACTACGGCAAACAACTTGTTCTAGATGCTGGTGTCGGACAAAACACCGGTATGGCAATCGTCGGAGATAATGGGGCTGGCAAAAACTGGGGAATTACTACCACTGGTAGTGGTGACAACCTGGTTATAAGTGCAATGCCTGGCTTGGAATATAGCGATACTGGTCATCAACCTGATAATTTTATGAATTTTAGTAGAACAACCGGTGTATCCTTCAACAAAAATGTCAGTATCACTGGCAATGTAAATGCCAGCGGAAATATCACCGGAAACGATGTCGCCGCAAATACTCTGAATGTCCCGACAATCACGACGACCAACCTTATCGCTTCTGGTTCAGTCATCTCTCCTGTTGTCGCCTTAACTAATAATTCTGCCAACCCCGTGTATAAAAGTCTCACTATGGACAATAGTGGAAAGCTGTTGTTTGGCGGCAAACCAGTCGGCGATAACAATTGGACAAAAGATGCCCGGGAAAATATTAGTAACAGTAATACTGGCCTAGTCTCTGTCGGTCCAGTTAAAGATTATCTTTCGAGTTCGAACATTAAATTTGCTGTTAATGGTGGTAGTATGGTGGTAAGTGATGATCTGTATGTTGGTAGTGGAGGTTCTGACCCGAAGGGTGAGCTTATTTTGCAAGGGAAGAAGGGGATTCAGTTTTTAAATTCGCTCGAAATTAGTGATACTGCCGCGCCTAATTCTTTGTACACAAAAAACTCCGGGTCGGACCTATACTACAATGGCCTACAGATAAATACCCCACCGTCTTGGAATCCAAGTGGCAATAATATCTCATATGCTGATACCGGCAACGTCGGCATCGGCACCAATGCTCCGCTTGGAAAATTAGATATTACTGGTGGAGCATCTTCTATCCCCCCTTCTTCAGGAGTTGCCCCGGCGACATCGCTTGCTCTTCGTTTGCACGACAACTCTAATGTCGTTTTAGATTTTGGTCTGAACAACAGTAACGGTTCGTGGTTGCAAACAGCCAACAAAACAGACTTGAATGCAAACTATCCATTATCATTAAATCCAAACGGTGGAGGCGTCATTATTGGAAAAAACCCAATAAATGGTACCATCACTGCTGGATTGACATTGGATGTAGCCGGAGCCATAAAAGGTACCGATGTTTTTGCAACTCACTTGAATGTTGCTAATAATGATTTTAATCCACTCGAACCAGCTATCAAGGCTGCTTCATATGTCTCTGGTCGATATGGTGGAGGATATGTTATGCGGGATAATACTAATAATTATGCGGGTATGTGGACAGACAACAACGGAAATACATTGAAGTTGTCCGCTGGCGGGTCGGCAGATAGTGGTAAATTGAATACGACCAACATAATGTCCTTAAACTACAATGGAGATGTTGATGCGACAAATTTCTGTATAACCAGAGGTACCAAACGGAAATGTCTTTCTGACCTATTATTCACAAATTCTTCAATAAAGTTGGATTCTCTTGGTGTAGATAAGAATACTGTTTCTTTTAAGATATCTTGGGGAAAGGTAGTCGTCTCGGATACTGTTAACTGGCGAGTTGCATACAAAGACAACACCGGGGTGGAGAAAGAAAAATACAACATACCAATCACTGAGGCTGCCGGTGAGTACTCTGGAAGTTTTGAAGTTACTGGTGCGACCGGTAACTTTGTGTTGACAGCGTCTCTTGTTTCAGGTGGGGGTATTGATGATAGTGTTTTTGCACAATTTTATATTACCCCACCACCAACACCTAGTGTTAACATTGTGTATGCTGCCTCTGAAAAATGCCCTGCACCTATTACAGATCCAAATTGTTTCTTGCCTAAGTTTCGGTTTGACTACGCAAACATTCCTGATCACTATAAAGCGATTGTCAACACTACTGGTCAATGGTTGTTTCCTGCGCCAAAACCAGGCGAGGGTGCAACTCACGGACCAGTCACCGGGGAAGGGATAGACGTTGTTGGCACCAACGTATTCAATAATGATGGTTTATCTCAACCTACTTACAGTGGCGTAGGTACGAAAGAGATGACGGTTCAAATAGTATCAGAATATGACATGGAAAATGTTCTCGTGAGTGACACGGTGCAATACAATTCTGACGGTACGATAAATGTCGATAAAGGAAGAATGGTATTTGAAGCTAACGGTATCCCGAAACAAGATGCTAACGGAAATGTGACTTGGGGCGTAGGTCTCTTTAATGACGGTGATTTTGACTGGAGTAGTGGTTACAAAATTGTTTGGTCTGAAAGCCGCAATCCTACTCTTTGGTACACTTTGGCCACTCTTGACAATCTATCTCTTACAAAAGGTGCTTCGGCGAGCTTGTATGACTACAGTGCTGGTCAAAGTACTTTCAATCCATACACCTCCCAGGGTCTCGTTGGTGGTCTTAGTTATGACATGAGTTTTAAAATTGTGAACGGTTCTGGGGTGGCAGTGTCACCTGTCGTGAGAGAGAACGTGACTATTTTAAAGAAAGATGGCGCTTGCGGTCCTAGTAATACTGCTTCAGGAGTTGTGCCAAATCACGTGTATTCAGTAGCTGGCTATAATAATGAAATTCGAGCAGATTCTGATTCCTGTTCAGTCGGTACTGTGGCGAGCACATTTACTCTCAATCCTGGTGGTGAACCTGGTTGGACTTGTGGCGGCTCTGGTAGTGGAACAATCAACCCGTCTCCTGACTGTAAGGGTTACTTTGCTCCGACTGCAAAGAGAGCCCCAACATATACTGTCCCATGGAGGCATACTAATAATGGCTATTATGTAAATGTATATGATAATCAACAAATCGACCATGTAAATACTGCCACAGGGGGAGGGCTACCTTGTGTAATACGAGCATTATCAGAATTAGGGAGTGATCAGATATCTTGGATTGCTGCTAGACTTAACGCCTATGGTGCGAATAGCGGCGGGGCGCTAGAGTTAAAAATAGCTGAACCGGCATACGGGATGAGCAAGGTAACACTGGCATGGCTGTGTATGGGTGTGGACGAGAACTGGTATGAGGTTCCTAATGCTGGGCAGGTTTATAACCCTCCATTGACCACAGATTAGTAGCCGGAGGAGGCGAAGCCTTCGCTCTGGGTGCCACAATAGGGGGAGGTCGAACCTCACCTCAAGGTGCCAAATAGGGGGAGGTCGAACCTCACCTCAAGGTGCCAAATGTGTTGTAATATAATTTGTTAACGAGGCGGGAAAAATGTGTTGTAATTTGCTGACGATAGGATAATTAAAAAAGAAAAAACCACCCCAGGAATTTCGCCTAGCAAAATTCCTGGGGTGGTTTAGTTTTCCGGTTTTTGTTTTTTCTCTTTTTTTTACAAAAGACTTCGTTTGGAAATAATGTTTGTGATATAATCTTCTCAAGATGATAAAAAGATTTTTGGAGTGGCTGGAGTTAAAAGTAAAACTTAATGATTTAGAAAGCGAGCCACCAATCGTTCATGAAAGAGAGCTTTGGTGGATTAGTTTTGGTGAAAATATTGGTTCGGAAATTGACGGGAAAAGTCAATTGTTTTCTCGTCCCGGTTTAATTCTCAAGAAACTATCCCGTAGTTTCTATCTTGTTGCTCCGACGACATCTCAAATAAAAACCGGTTCTTGGTATTCAACGATAAAACACAAGGGTAAAGAGATGTCTGTTTGTTTACATCAGGTCAGAACGGTTGATTGTCGACGTTTATCTAGCTTAATGGGGCAAGTTGACGAAAAAGATTTTACCGTAATCAAAGAGTCATTTTTCAAATTATATCGGTAAAGTTACTTGAAAAAAATATTCCTCACCTTTTTATGGGTGAGGCCGTGGCTAAATGCCGAATGTATTTTTAGTATAGACCTTATTTAAAAAAAGTCAAATTTTACTGTTTTAACTCCTCCGAAAGTCGAGGTCGAACCTCATATTCGGGAAAAATGTGTTGTAATTTGTCGATGGTAGGCTAATCAAAAAAGAAAAAACCACCCAAGGAATTTCGCTAGACGAAATTCCTTGGGTGGAGTTGTTTTTTGGTCAGTTTTATCAACTTTATAAACTTACAGTATTTTGACAAACTTTATAAAGTTTGCTAATATCAGTTTTAATGACGATTAAAGAAAAATTACAAATTATCAAACAAACTACCGGTTTAACTCAAACCAAACTGGCAGAGCGCTTAGGCGTGTCTTTTGTCACCTTTAATAGTTGGTGGACGGGGAAAACCTTGCCTCGTTTGAAAAAGCAGGTTCTTATTGGCGAGTTGTTTCTAACCTTAACTGGTCAGAAAATTATCCCGACCGAACAACTGCTCGCGAAGAAGCAAGCTCTACAAAAAAAATCAGCTGAACACAAGAGTGTTATTTCTGAAATATTAAATAATCCAGATCTTCGAGATAGTTTCCTGTTAAAACTTACTTACAATAGTAATAAAATTGAAGGGAGCACTTTGTCTGAATCAGAGACTGCCGCGATTCTTTTTGATAACACCGCTTTACCAGACAAAAGTTTAATCGAACAATTAGAAGCCAAAAATCACCAGACTGCTCTTAATTATCTTTTTGATTATATCGCAAAAAATGATGAGTTGACTGAAAAATTGGTGTTAAAACTTCACAGTATTTTAATGAATGGCATTCGTGATGATGCTGGGGTTTATCGTAACCATGGCGTCAGAATTCTTGGGGTTGATTTGCCGACCGCTAATTATTTGAAAGTCCCCGAATTGATTCCCGGTATAATTAGGAGGGCGAATAGTAAATCTAAAGATGTCGTGGCTTTGTCGGCAGAAATTCATAGTCGGTTTGAACAAATCCACCCTTTTTCTGACGGTAACGGTCGGATCGGACGGATTTTGATGACCGCGATGTTGCTTCGGGCAAACATGGCGCCAGCGATAGTTAAACAGGAAGACAAACAGTTTTATTATGCTTGTCTTTATGGGGCTCAAGTCAAAGAAAACTATAACCAGTTAGAAGATTTTTTGTGTGATGCCATAACAAACGGTTTTAAAGTCTTGGAGCGAGATTAAACCGAAAGTCGCCGAAAGTCGAGGTCGAACCTCACCTCAAGGTGCCAAATGTGTTGTAATTTCCTGACGGTAGGATAATCAAAAACGAAAAAACCACCCCAGGAATTTCGCTTAGCGAAATTCCTGGGGTGGTTTTAGTCCTCTGGTTTTTATAATATTTTTTCTTTTTTTACAGGAGACTTCGTTTGGAAATAATGTTTGTGCTATAATCAGAAAAATGAAGAAAGAAAATAACTATGCCTTTATTGATAGTCAGAATTTGAATTTGGCAATTAGATATTTAGGGTGGGAATTGGATTTTGCTAAGTTTCGAATTTATCTAAAAGATTGTTTTGGCGTAGATAAAGCCTATCTTTTTATCGGTTTTGTAAACGACAATCAACCGCTTTATACTTAAGAAAAAGAGGCATAACCTAGGGACGAAACCCTTCGGGCAGCCTCTTTATCGTGATAGTTTAATAATAGCAAATATGGCTGATGTGTCAACGTAAGCTTAGTTAAAACATCGAAACCCCACATTGCTGTGGGGTTTCTCGGAGGCCGAAGCCATAATACTTATTATAATATACCACTTATTTTTTTAAGCAAGGGCGGGGGCGGTTTAGTTTCCGGTTTTTCTGATCTTTTCTAGCCACATTTCTTGTTTTATGCTAAAATTACAGTATATGGTTATCGATGTGGAAAAAAGAGATGAAATCATTGAATACTGGCGGGAAGGAGCGGGAGAAGCGCTTGAAAACGCTGAATATTTAATGGAGAAGAAAAGTTTTTCCTATGCTTTATTTTTTGCTCATTTAGCGACAGAAAAAATTCTTAAATCTCTGGTGATTAAGAAAACCAACGACCATGCTCCTCGGACTCATGATTTACTCTATTTGGTCGGGTTGTCGGGGGTTGATTTATCAAAAAGCCAAGAGAATCTGTTGTTAGAAATTGGTAAATTCAATATTGAAGGTCGTTATCCAGAAGAAAAACAAGAAGCTTCAAAAAAAATTAACCAAGCAATGGTAGAAAATTATCTAATTAAAATTAAAGAATTATATTTATGGTTATCGTCGGAGCAGAAAGAAAAATAATTAGTAGCGAGGAAATTAAAAAAATCCTGGCTCTTTTTAAAGAAAAGTTGGTGGCAGAAAAAGTGCCTTTTGCGAGCATTTATCTTTTTGGTTCTTATGCGACAGGCGAGGCTGACCGTGATAGTGATATTGATATTGCGGTGGTGATTTCGCCAAAGGCGAAAATTGACGAGGAGCTCGTTGACCATTGGCGTTGGTTAGCTAAAGAGATAAATGTTAAGACTGAAGTGCATATTATCAAAACTGAAGATTTTGATAATCGCTATCTATCTTTACCCGCTTATATTAAAAAAGACGGGATTGTTGTTTAGGGTAATATAATTTGCTGACGAGAAAATAATCAAAAACGAAAAAACCACCCCAGGAATTTCGCTTAGCGAAATTCCTGGGGTGGTTTTAGATTTCTGGTTTTTCTGATTTTTTTCTTTCTCTTTTTCTGTTGTTCTGTTAAAATTAAATAAGTTTTATGCCTATCGAAGTTGGACCACTAAAAAAGTTTTTACTTGATGCTCGCTTGATTTCCAAAAGTGATTTGGAAATTGCCGAGCAGGAATCGATCGAGAAAAAAACTCGACTCGAGGATGTTTTATTGAACAAGGGGCTTTTATCGGAAGACGATATTCGTCAGGTCAAAGCTTATGTTGGCGGTATTCCGTTTGTCGATTTAAAAAACCAAAAAATTCCGAAAGATATTTTGTTTATCGTGCCCGAACCACTCGCTCGCAAGCACAACATAATTGCCTACAACAAGACACCGGCTGGTTTGGAGGTGGCGATGCTTGATCCGCTTGATCTCGAGCACATTGATTTCATCCGCAAAAGTTCTGGTCTGAAAATTTTACCTCGTCTGACCGACACCGAATCAATCAAAAAAACTTTACTGCTCTATCAAAAAAGTTTGAAAGCCGAGTTTGGCGATATTATCCAAAAGGAAACTCTGGCGATTAAAAATTTGGCCAACACTAAAAGTGGTGAAGAAGTGAGTGCAGTTGAGTTACAAAAGCTTGCTGAAGATTTACCGGTTATTCGCATCGTCGATACGGTTTTGTCGCACGCCATTATGCAAAAAGCGTCGGATATTCATATCGAGCCATTTGAAAAAGAAGTTTTGATTCGTTATCGGCTTGACGGCGTGCTTTACGACGCAATGGTCTTACCGAAAGAGACGGCTTCCGGCTTGGTCGCACGCATAAAAGTGCTGACCAATCTTCGTCTCGATGAAAAAAGATTGCCACAAGACGGGCGTTTCAAAATTCAAAACAAGGATCAGAATGTATCTTTTCGTGTTTCGACTTTGCCGACCAGCTTTGGTGAAAAGATTGTAATGCGTCTTTTGCCTGATGCGACCAGCGATCTGACGCTCGAGAGTATGGGTTTTCACGGGACTGATTTGGAAAAAATCCAGGAAGCGCTCAAACAAACGACCGGGATGGTCTTGGTCACTGGTCCGACCGGTTCGGGAAAATCGACCACAGTTTATACGATTTTAAATATTTTAAATACGCCAGGGGTTAATATTTCCACTATTGAAGATCCGATCGAATATCAGATGCCGAGGATTAACCAAACTCAAGTCAAACCAGAAATTGGTCTAACCTTTGCTGGCGGTTTGCGTGCCCTCGTCCGCCAAGATCCAGATATTATTATGGTTGGGGAAATTCGCGATCGTGAGACGGCGGGGCTGGCTATCAATGCCGCTTTGACTGGCCACTTGGTTTTATCGACCTTGCACACCAATTCGGCGGCGGGCACTTTGCCTCGTTTGCTTGATATGGGTGTCGAGCCATTTTTGGTGACCTCGACCATTAAAATTGTCATTGCTCAAAGACTGGTTCGACGCTTGACCGACGAAAAAGAAGAATACAAATTGACCGAAGCGGAACTGGCGGACATTGGCAAACACGCTGATTTGACGGCGGTGCTTGCTTTGCTAAAAAAAGAAAGAATTTTAAAAATGACCGACACTTGGCAAGATGTTAGTTTTTATCGACCGAAAGCTGGCGTTGATGAAAAAGAAGCCTATACTGGTCGGATTTGTATTACGGAAATTTTAACAATGAATCGGGCGTTGCGCGATTTGATTACCGAAAACAAAACCGCCGACGAGCTAGAAGAGTTTGCCAAAAAAGCCGGAATGATCTCGATGCTCGAAGATGGTATTTTTAAAGCGGCACAAGGTATTACGTCCATTGAAGAAGTTTTTCGAGCGGTAAGTGAATAATAAAATGAAGCTTTATTATCGAGCAAAAAAACCAAATGGTGAAGAGGTGACCGGCATTCGCGATTCGGCAGATCGTTTTGCTTTGGCGCGCGAGCTTCGCGACCAAAATTTAACCGTCTTTTTTGTTAGTGAAGATATCCGAGGGGCTAGTCAGCAAGGGCGTTTGTCTTTTATTAATTCATTGACTAAACACATCAGCCTGAAAGAAAAAATTATTTTTATCAAAAATCTGGGCGCAATGATTGGTGCGGGCTTGTCGCTTATTCGGACATTGTCGGTTTTGGAGCGGCAGAGTGGTAGCGGTTATCTGAAAAAAATTATTGCTGATTTGGCGGATAAAATAAATAGTGGGCAAAATTTAAGTTCGGCGCTAGCAAGTTATCCAAAAGTTTTTTCGGAAATTTTAGTCTCAATGACGGCGGTGGGGGAAGAGACCGGCAAATTGCCCGAGACTTTAAAAACTGTCAGTGAACAACTGGCGAAAAATTATGATCTTCGACGCAAAGTGTCGGGGGCGTTGATTTATCCGGCGATTGTTATTTTTGCCATCATTGTCATCGGAATTTTAATGATGGTTTATCTCGTGCCATCTTTGACAGCGACCTTTAAAGATATGAAAGTGGCGTTGCCTTTTTCGACGCAAGCAATGATTTGGTTGAGCGATTTTTTTGTTAATAATCTCTATTATATTTTAGGAATGATGGCGGTTTCTTTTATCGCTTTTGGCGTTTGCCTGCGTTCGGCCACGGGGCGAATTATTTTGGACCGTTTTATTTTAAGTTTGCCGTTTTTTGGGAAAATTACTCGTTGGTTTAATAGCGCGATTATTATGCGCAACGTATCCTCGCTCGTCAGCTCGGGAGTGAGTATGGTCAAGACGATTGAGATTACCGAACGTGTGACGCAAAATCATTATTACAAAAAAGTGATGAAAGAGGCTTTTGTCAAAGTGCAAAAAGGGACATCGTTATCTTCTATTTTTAATGATAACCAAAACTTGTTTCCGGTTTTTGTGATTGAATTGACGGCAGTCGGGGAAGAGACTGGTAAATTGCCGGAGATGCTTTTGCAAGGCGCATTTTTTTATGAAGAGGAGGTGGAGCAGGTGACCAAAAATATTTCGTCGGTGATTGAGCCAATTTTGATGATTGTGATTGGTGTTGCTGTCGGCTTTTTTGCGGTGTCGATGCTCGGACCGATGTATTCTTTAAGCAGCGCGATTAGTAAATAAAAAAACTTGTTTTTTTTACGTTCAAATCAAAACCTACAATCTACAACCTACAACCTACAAACTAGTTGGGTGTCCGGGTTCACTTTGGTTGAGACGCTGGTGGCGGTGGCGATTTTTGGCATTATTGCACTCGCGGTTTACGATGGTTTCGCCAGTGTCAGTGTTTTATCGAATGCGTCTCAATTAAAATCTCAAGCTTTGGCGCTCGCGACCGAGCAGATCGAAGTAATACGAAATTTGCCTTATTCTGATGTCGGACTTATTGATGGTTTGCCAGCGGGGAAAATTCCCAATACTCAAAATCTAACACGTGGTGGTAAAACTTTTTTGGTGACGACGGCTATCCGCAACATCGATGACCCATTTGATGGCACAATCGGTGGTACACCAAACGATCTTAGTCCGGCTGATTACAAACAAGCGGAAGTTACGGTGGAATGTCAGAGTTGTCGCAATTTTAGTCTGGTTGTTTCGGACACGATTGTTGGGCCTGGTGGTCTGGAGACGAGTACTGGTAATGGCGCTTTGTTTGTTAAAGTTTTTGATGCCAATGGTCAGCCGGTGATGAATGCGAACGTTCATATTGAAAATCTGACTAATTCTCCCAAGATTATTATCAATGACGTGTCCGACAAAAATGGTTTGCTCGCGGTTGTTGATGCTCCACCCGGTAATTTTGCTTATAAAATAACTGTCAGTAAAGATGGCTATTCTAGCGCTCAAACTTATGCCAGTGGCGAAAATGGTTTGACCAACCCTGCTGATCCCAACGCGACAGTGGTGGCGGGGCAGGTGACGCAAGTCAGCTTGGTGATTGATAAATTGAGCCAGATCAAAGTGACGGCTTCTAATGCGCTTTGTCAGCCACTTGGACCGTTCAATTTTAGTTTGGCGGGTGATAAGTATTTGTCGGTTGATCCCGCGATTTTGAAATATCAAAAAGATTTGGTAGTTGATTCTTCCGGCTTGCTTAATTTGACTGGTCTGGAGTGGGGAACCTACACTCTTGAATCAAAAGATAATGTTTATGATGTGGCTGGCTCGTTCCCACTTTTTTCGGTACCGGTGGCGCCTGGTTCGACCAACGAAGTGACTTTAGTTTTGACGCCGAAAATTCCCAAAGGGCTCTTGGTTTCAGTTAAAGATGGCGTGACGGGATTACCTTTGTCTGGTGCCAGCGTGAATTTGTCTGGTGAAAGCACCAACGATACATTGATGACCAACCAAGGTTTTTTTAATGATACTGACTGGTCGACCGGTTCTTTTGAAACTGATGGCAAAATCGAAACAGTAAGTCCCGCCGGTGAAATTAAATTAAAAAAACCGTTTGCGGTTTACGAGACGAGCGGGCAATTAATTTCCGGCATTTTTGATACCGGCACCAGCTCGGTTTCGTATTATAATATTTCTTGGACACCGACCGACCAGGCAACTTCAACTGGTGCTGATGCGGTGCGATTGCAGATTGCTTCAAGCGCCTCGTCGTCGCCAGATTCTTGGGACTTTACTGGGCCAGATGGCACAGCCAATACTTTTTATACGGTCGGCAATAGTAATGTCAGCACCAATCATAATGGTCATCGCTATTTGCGCTATAAAGTTTTCTTACGTACGGCGGATGAAAATTTCACACCAAACGTGTCCGATATCTCTATTACTTACAGTTCGGCGTGTGTGCCGTTTGGACAAGTTTTTTTCAAAGGTCTGGCTAGTGGGACTTATAATTTAACCGCCAGTTTATCTGGCTATCAGCCGTTTAATGGGCAAGTCAGTATCGCGAACAACTGGCAAAGTTATGAAATAATTTTAAATCCACAATAGTTATGAAAAAAGGTTTTACTTTGATAGAAATTTTGGTAGTGATGGGAATCATCGTTTTAATCGGCGGGGCGATTATGCGTTTTGGTAGTGATATTTTTATCAATAATCTTCGTCAGCAAAAAACTTTTAATAACGAAAGTGAAGCCAAATTGGCTTTGAGTCAACTGGTTACCGAATTGCGGACGATGTCCCAGTCAAACACTGGCACTTATCCGATTGAAGCCGTTTCGACCAGCTCGCTAATTTTTTACAGTGACATTAATAAAGATAATTTAAAAGAGCGAGTTAGATATTTTCGTGATGGTGTTGTTTTTAAAAAAGGTTTGGTTGTTCCGACTGGTCAGCCGTATGTTTATAATTTAAGTAATGAAAAAGTTTCGACTTTGATTTCTTCGCTTGCTTCGACGACCGAGCCAATTTTTTCTTTTTATGATCATTCTTATGCTGGCAGTACGACGACCGAGGCGCTGGCTGATCCGGTTTCAATTCAAAATATCCGGTTGATTAAAATTAATTTTTCAGTTGGTAGCACTGATTCATTTGCTAAACCGGTGACGATTAATTTGACCAGTCAGGTGACACCACGGAACTTGAAAGATAATTTGTAAAATCAAAATGATAAATAAAAAATTAGAGAATTTAAACCGCCAAAATTTTTCAAGGAAAAATTTTGGCGGTCAAGAAAAAACTCAAGGCTACTTACTAATCCAAGTCTTAGTTTTTGGCTCGATTGGCGTGATGATTGTCGGAGCGCTGATTGGTTGGGGGAACACCGCTTTTAAGTTGTCTGATTTTTTGGTTGCTAGGGAAAGAGCATTTCAGGTTGCCGAAGCTGGCATTGATTATTATCGTTGGCATTTGGCACATTCGCCAAAAGATTTTCAAGATGGCACCGCCACCTCTGGACCATACATTCATATTTTCGAAGACAAACTTGGAAATCAGATTGGTAAATTTACTTTAAATATTATTCCACCAATGGTCGGTTCGACTATCGTGACCGTACAATCAAATGGTTTGATTGATGGTTATCCGAATGTAAAAAGAACAATCGAAGCCAAATATGCGATTCCGTCACTGGCTAAATATGCGTTTGTTGCTAATTCAGCGATGCGTTTTGGCGAAGGGACTGAAGTGTTTGGACCAATCCATTCTAATGGCGGGATTCGTTTTGATGGTTTGGCTCACAACTTGGTGACGAGCGCTCAAGCGAGTTATCACGATCCCGACCAAGATACTGGTTTGGAATATGGCGTGCACACACACAAATTACCAGTTGATACTTTTCCGCCTACTTCGGTGCCGAGCAGAACGGATGTCTTTGCGACGGGGCGACAATTCCCGGTGCCGGCAGTAGATTTTACTGGTTTTACTGCTGATCTAGCGCAAATCAAAGCTGATGCCAAGACGGCGGGTAAATACTTTGCGAGTTCGGGCGGTCTTGGTTATCGTGTTCTTCTAAAAATTGATAAAACTTTTGATTTGTACAAAGTAAATTCTTTTACCTCGGTCGATCGTAATTGTACAAATAGTGGCAATCAAACCGGTTGGGGGAGTTGGAGCGTCGATCGGGAAACAAAAATTGGCAACTATCCATTTCCGGTTAACGGTCTAATCTTCCTGGAGGATAATGTTTGGGTTGAAGGGAAAATTAATGAATCTCGCTTGACGATTGCCTCGGGCGTTTTTCCGGAAAGTGCCAATACGAATACGAGTATTACGGTCAATAAGGATTTATTGTACACAAATTATGACGGTCGGGATGTTTTATCTTTAATTGCCCAAAATAATATAAATGTCGGCTTGTTTAGCGATGATGATTTAGAAATTGATGGGGCGCTGGTGGCAAAAACGGGTCGGGTTGGGCGATATTATTACACTAGTAGTTGCGGAAGCTCTTACAAGCGGTCAAAGCTGACTTTGTTTGGAATGATCGCCACCAATTTGCGTTATGGTTTTGCCTATACTGATGGCACTGGTTATAATGTTCGAAATATTACTTACGATGGCAATATGCTCTATGGTCCGCCACCGTCTTTTCCTTTGACCTCGGATAAGTATCAGATTTTATCGTGGAGAGAAATATAGGGCTCAACTTTTTGCTTTTAAAAACCACAAAAAATTTCCCCCGAGCGACTTTGTCGCTCGGGGGATGATTCTAGCTAATTTTTTGTATTTCACCTTTGGCCACGTATGGGCAAAGTTTTCCAACTTTTAGCACGGAACAGTGCCGGTGTGTCGTCGGGTCTGGTGTAAAATTGCATAAGCAGAAACACCCAACTAGTTGACCAGCTAAACGATTTATATTAATGGTCGGTTCATATTCGCACTTTGTGTGAACAAGGTTTTTGGTCATTTTTTTCTCCTCATTTAGTCCATCTGGAATGGACAACCTCTGTTCTTGGTAATGTGTGGGCACTTAAGATTAATTGGGCAAGAGTACAGTGTTCTCTTGCCGTTCTTGTCGGCTGGTGAAGTGGTGATTGCCACTTGGCCATACTGACAGCGTACGTACTGGGAATTGATGTGTCGCCGATCAGCGACGGTTGCTGCGTTGCTCATAATTTTAACCTCCGTTTGTTGTTAGTGAAATTACTCTTACTTTGACAAGGAACAAATTAAATTAAACGAAAACCGGTTCGCCGTTGGGCGAACCGGTTTATTCGAAGAATTTTGAAATATCAACGAAATTAACCAATCGCCCGAGGCGAGTTGGTAAACCAAAAATAAAAACTGGTAATTCGTTGACTTATCATCCTGTTTTTAGTTTAGCAAAAACTTAAATTGATGGCAATGTCCAACAAATTTTGCTAAAATCTAGACATATGGCTACAAAAAAAATAATTGCGGGTAATTGGAAAATGAATCCCGTCAGCACAAAAGAAGCATTAGCACTTTATTCGGGGATTAAAAAAAATTCAGCTCGCTTAAAACAAACAACCGCGGTAGTTTTTCCGCCGGCGGTATTTTTGGCAACTTTGCGTGATAAAGGTGTAAGTATCAAACTCGATTTGGGGGCGCAAAATGTTTTTTACGAAGAAATAGGAGCTTTTACGGGGCAAATTTCACCGTTGATGTTGAAAAATGTCGGAGCCAAATGGGTAATTATTGGTCACTCGGAAGCTCGGGCGTCTGGTGATACGGATTTAGAAATAAACGTCAAGATTTTGTCGGCGTTAAAAAATGGTTTCAAGATAATTTTGTGTATTGGTGAAAAAACTCGTGACGCTCAAGGAAAATATCTCGCGGTTTTGCAAGAGCAATTGGAGAAAGCACTGGTAAATTTTCCGGCTAAGAAACTAGGGCAGTTGGCTATTGCTTATGAACCGGTTTGGGCGATTGGTAAAGATGCGACTGGCGTAGAAACCCCAGATGGATTTTTACATAATTCAATTGTGATCAAAAAAACTTTAAGTCAGATTTTTGACCCTAAAAAGGCAAAAACGGTGCCAATTTTATATGGCGGTTCGGTTGGTGTAAAAAACGCCGAGAGTTTTCTGGTGGCAGGGCATGCTGATGGTCTTTTAGTGGGACGAGAATCTCTGGATATTGCCAGTTTTAGCGAAATTTTAAAAATTGCAGAAAAGGTAAAATAGTCTAGAAAAAGTTTTAAAAACCGCCAGAACTCACAAGTGAGTTCTGGCGGTGGGCTTTCTGGTCAGCGCTAGGCGCTTTCCAGAAAAAATTCTAAAGCGCGCATATCGGCTTCGACTTTGCAGTCGAGCCGACAAAACGGGCCAGAAGAGTGTTTACTTTTTCTCCGGACAAACCAGGCTTTAGTTTGAGGCGCTATAGGCGCTTCACAACAAAGGCAAACCGTCGGCAAACCGACTGGCTTTTTTTCTACTTTGCCAAGCAAAAAGTCTTTTGCCGACTTTCGGCAATTAATTTTAGTCATTCAATGTCCTCCTTTCTGTTTTTATACTAACATCTTTTGAAATTTACGTCAAAAAAATTGGCAAGGTTTGGCAAAAAAATGACTGTGCTATAATGAAAGCATTAATAAACTAATAAGTAATTTATGAAATTTATCAGACAATTAAAAAAGAAAGATTTATCAGGAAAAACTGTTTTGCTTCGGGCTGATTTTAATGTGCCAATTAAAAATGGAAAAGTGGAAGAAGATTATCGTATCGAGCATACTTTGCCGACGATAAATTATTTACAAAAAAATGGTGCGCGAATTATTTTGATGAGCCATTTGGGTGACGATGGTTCGGCGACCTTGGCACCAGTGGCAAAATATTTAACTAAGTTTTTTCCAACAAAATTAGAAAAAACACTCGAAAAAGATAAAATTTCGGCGATTTTAGCTAAAAATGAGGTTGTTTTACTAGAAAATCTTCGTGGCAATGATGGTGAGAAAAAAAATGATTTGGTTTTTGCTAAAAAATTAGCTAGCTTAGCCGATCTTTACGTTAACGATGCTTTCGCTGTTTGTCACCGAGCTCACGCTTCGGTTGTCGGCGTACCGAAATTTTTGCCAAGCTGTGCTGGTTTTCGTTTAGAAAAAGAAATCAGTAATTTGGCGAAAGTGTTTAAACCAAAATTACCGTTTGTCGTGATTTTAGGTGGCATAAAATTTCAGACGAAAATTCCGTTGATTAAAAAATTAGAGAAAAATGCTGATAAAATTTTCTTGGGTGGAGCGCTCGCTAATTCTTTTTATAAAGCCAAAGGTTTTGAGGTCGGGCAATCGACCGCCGAGGACGAGGTGGCTTATTTGAAACCTTTTTTGAAAAATAAAAAACTGGTTTTGCCAGTTGATGTGGAAGTGCTAAATAAAAAAACCAACAAAAAAGCTTTTAAAAAGGCAGAAGAGGTGACTAAAGATGAAATGATTGTCGATGTTGGTTCCGAGGGCTTAAAAGCTATTGCCGAAGGGGTGAAAAAAGCCAAAACGATTCTCTGGAATGGTCCATTTGGTTGGTTTGAGCTTGGTTATAAAAAAGGCACACTGGAAATCGCCAAAATTTTGGCGAGCAGTAAAGCTTTTTCGGTGGTGGGTGGTGGTGATACCTTGGCGTCAATTAAAACTTTGAAATTGATGGATAAATTTGGTTTTGTCTCGACTGGTGGCGGTGCGATGCTTGATTTTATTGGTAGCGGGGGAAACTTGCCAGGGATTAAAGCTCTAAAATAAAAAAATGGAAAATAGTAAGAAATTTTTTTGTGGACGAAGAGCGACAATTTCTATTGGATTTTTCATGGCTGTTTTCGGTGGTCTGTTGGTTTATTCTGTTTTTTTGGGCAAAACCAATGATTTTTTCGGAGTAATTTTAATGTTCACATTTTTTTCATTAATCGTTTTTCCGTTATCATATTTTAGTTTTCGTTGGTATGAAGTTTTAGAAAAAGAGATTACGATTAAATATCTTTTTGGCTATCGGACGGAATTTTTTTTTACCAAGGTTCTTGGGACGTCGTTTTCCGTCTGTTATTAAGTTGGAAGAAATAAAAACAATAGAAACGTTAAATGCTTACTTTTCGGAGAGCATTTATCGTGATTTTGTTAAAATCATCACAAATAATAGGCAGATTTTTTATCTAGTATTTGACAAACAAATAGAAGCGATAAATTTTAAATTTATTGTTGAACAAAATTTACTTAAGATGAGAGATTAAGTTTTCTTTAATCGAGATTTGAATATTCTTAAATTCTTGTTCGGTTTCCCCACCTTTGCCTTTCCAGTTTTGGAAACCGTCATTTTCAAATCTTGGGACTAGGTGGATGTGAGAGTGGTCGATGAGCTGTCCTCCGGCACGGTTGTTGTTCATAATAATATTCAAACCGTCGGCATTAGTGCCGATTTTGACGGCTTCGGCTAATTTTTTAATTATTTCGCCAACAAAAGGGAAGATTTCTATCGGCGCATCAAAAATATTTACGAAATGTTTTTTAGGAATAATGAGTGTGTGCCCGAGATTGACCGGATTGATGTCTAAGATTGATAAAAAATTTTCATCCTCGTAGACCTTGTAAGCGGGGATTTCCCCAGCGATTATTTTGCAAAAAAGACAATTATTGTTTTCCATATTTACCCGGTTAAATAAGATTTGATACGACGCTTGATAAACATTCGACCGTGGTATGTTTTAAAATATTTTTCTCGGTGGGTAGCATCATCTCTATTTAAACATGATTCATAGTAGACAAGCAATAGGGGACGGCGATCTTTTGTAGATTCGACTAACCCTCGACAGTGTTTATCAAATCTTAATTTTAAATCTTTGGTGTAACCAGTGTAGAAATTGTGATCTTTTTGAGATAGTAAAATATAAGTATAAAACATTGATATTTAGATTTAAAATTATTTAACTGGGTAAATTATAGCTTATCTTGGTGGTGTGCTACAATATTTTAATGTCAATAAAAAAATGGGCGTTAAAAAAGCCAATTAGTAAGAAAATTGCGGAAAATTTAAAAAATTACCCAGAATTAACGCAAAAATTACTCTTTTATCGGGGGATTAAAACAATTGAAGAAGCGGAAATTTATCTTAATCCAAATTTTGAGCGAGATGTGCTCGATCCATTTTTATTTGCCGATATGGACAAAGCGGTGGATCGTATTATCGAAGCGATTCATAAAAAAGAAAAAATAATTATTTTTGGTGATTATGATGCAGATGGCGTGCCGGGGGCGGCGATTTTGGCATCGTTTTTTGAACGGATTGGGTATTCTGATTTTGATGTTTATATTCCCGATCGTCACCTTGAAGCCTATGGTTTGAGCGAAAAAAGTGTCAAACAATTTATTGCGGATAAAATTGATTTGGTGATTACTGTCGATTGTGGGGTGACCAATAACGAAGACATTGCTTTGGCGAAAGAAAATGGTTTGGATGTGATTGTGACTGATCACCATCTGACAGGCGAGACTTTGCCAGATGCTGTGGCGATTGTTGATGCGAAAAGAATCGATGACAAATATCCGTTTAAATCTTTGGCAGGTTCTGGCGTCGCTTTTAAGTTGGTCTGTGCGATTTTGACTCGAGATCGTTTTAATGTGCCGGTCGGCTGGGAGAAGTGGCTTCTTGATTTGGTGGCGATTGCGACGGTGTCGGATATGGTGCCCTTGGTTGGCGAGAATCGCGTGCTGACTTATTTTGGTCTGAAAGTGCTTCGACAGACGAGGCGACTTGGAATGATTGCTTTACTTCACGAATTGAAAATTAAACCAGAAAATGTAATGGAAGATGATATTGGTTTCATGATTGGACCGCGGCTAAATTCGGCGGGGCGAATGTCTCACGCCTCGCAAGCTTATTTTTTACTGCAAACAAAAGACGGTATTGAAGCGGTGACGATCGCTAAGCATTTGGAAGAAAAAAATAAAGAGCGGAAAGATTCAGTGGATGTCATTTTGCGAGGAGCGGAAGAAAAATTGTTGGGTAAAAATTTGCCACCGGTTATTGTGGTCGGGAGTGTCGATTGGAGCTTGGGAGTTTTAGGTTTGACCAGTAGTCGTTTGGTGGAAAAATATAATCGCCCAGTTTTTTTGTGGGGTAAAAATGGTAACGGCGAAATAAAAGGTTCTTGTCGGTCTGATGGTACGGTTAATTTGGTTGAATTGATGAAAGAAGCCGGCGGGGAAGATTATTTTATAAATTTTGGTGGGCACATCATGGCGGGTGGTTTTTCGATTACCGAAGATAAAGTTGGTGAGTTGGCAGAGAGAATAAATAAGGCGTATGAAAAAATAGAGAAAAAAGACGTAGCCGTGTCTATCGAGGTTGATGAGCAATTAAGTTTGGACGAGGTGACCTGGGATAATTATTATCAAGTGGAAAAACTAGGACCATTTGGAATAGAAAATACGAAACCGGTTTTTTTGCTGGCGGGGGTTGATATTTTTTCAGCCAAAACTTTTGGTAATGGCGGAATTCATTTGGAATTGGCTTTTAAGAACAGTAAAGGCAAAGTCATTCCGGCAATTGGTTTTTTTGTTTGCCCGCCAAGTTTGGTTGGCGAAAATTTTGATGGTCAAAATGGGCATCATTTTCCCGAAGTTAATCTGACCGCTGGTCAGAAAGTAGATATTTTAGTGAATTTGGAAAAATCAACATTTAAGAATTTCCCCGAACTCCGGATGAGGATTGTCGACATTAAAAAAGTTCACCCAGTTAAATAATTTTAAATCTAAATGACAATGTTCTATACCTACGTTCTATTATCAAAGAAAGATAACCAATTCTATACTGGTTACACCAAAGATTTAAAATTAAGATTTGATAAGCACAATAAAGGTTTAGTAGAATCCACAAAAAAATCTTCGTCCACTATTGCTTGTGTACTATGAGTCGTGCTTAAATAGAGATGATGCTACTCATCGTGAGAAGTATTTAAAGACATATCACGGTCGAATGTTTATCAAACGTCGTATCAAATCTTATTTAACCGGGTAAATGGAAAAAATTTATTTAAATACTGATGGCGGGTCACGAGGTAATCCCGGTCCGGCGGGAGCGGGAGCTTTTATTTATAATGAAAAAGGGGAGATGGTGCGTAAGGCGCACTTGTTTCTCGGGGTGATGACCAACAACGAAGCGGAGTATCAGGCGGTGATTCTTGGTTTGGAGACTTTGAAAAAAGTTTTTGGCAAAGAAAAAATAAAAGATTTGGACGTGACCATCAGGTTGGATAGCGAACTGGTTTGTCGGCAACTAAAAAACGAATATCAAATTAAAGAAGAAAAACTAATTCCACTTTTTATTAAAGTCCACAATTTGCAAGTGTCAGAATTTAAACATTTAAATTTTGAGGCGATTCCGCGTGAGAAAAATTTTGAAGCGGATAAACTGGCGAACGAAGCGATGGATTTGGGTAGTAGTCAGCCGGCCGGTCTCTTTTAAAAAAATGTTGGAGAAAATAAGAAAAACCGCTACGTTTTTAATTGGCGGTTTTTTCTTGGGTGTCTTTCTGCAATCTTTAATTGACTTTGGCTGGTCATTTTTTTATTTGGCGATTTTGTTGGCGTTGGCTTTTTTATTTTTATTTTTAATTTTTAAAAAATCTGGTTATTTAATTTTGGCTATTATTTTTTGTGGGTTAGCTCTTGGTGGTGGGCGATTGGAAATGACCAATCCGCAGATCGAGAAAATTCCGGTTGGTCAAACTTTTATTTTAAAAGCGAAAATAATTGAAGAACCGGATGAGCGGGAAGCTAAAACGCGATTGATTGTCTCGGAAAATAAAACTGGGACAAAAATTTTAATTAGCACCGAACGTTTTCCGAAATATAATCTTGGCGATGAAATAAAAGTGACCGGCAAATTAGCTAAGCCGGCGAATTTTTTAACGACCATTGGTAAAGAATTTGATTATCAAAATTATTTGGCGACAAGTGAAATTTATTATCAAATGTTTAGTCCGCAAATTGAGCTTTTAAAAACGGGAGGAGTATCTTTAACTGGTCTATTGATTGGCATAAAAAATAATTTCTTAACCGCTTTGGCAAAAGTTTTGCCGGAACCACAAAATTCTTTGATGGGCGGTTTGGTTTTGGGTTTGAAATCGGGCTTGGGTACGGAAATAGAAAATAATTTTCGTCGTACCGGCTTGTCACATATGATTGTGTTGTCTGGTTACAATATTACTATCATTTCGGCGGGAATAATGAGCGCGTTGTTTTTCTTGCCGAGAATTATTTCTTTTGGTGGGGGAATTATCGGGATTATTTTATTTATTTTAATGGTCGGCAGTGGTGCCTCGGCGGTGCGAGCGGCGACGATGGCGATATTGGCGCTTTTAGCTCGTGGTTATGGTCGGCTGTACGATGCGGGACTCGCTTTAATCATCGCCGGTTTTTTTATGGTCGTTTGGAATCCGCGGTTGCTGGTTTTTGATTTTGGTTTTCAGTTGTCGTTTTTGGCGACGCTCGGTATTATTTTTTTAGCTCCAGTGATTGAAGATTTTTTATGTTTTCTCCCCCAAGTTTGGACACGTTTGGGTTCACCAAATATTAATATCGTTAATTTGAAACCGAAAAATAAAATGGAAAAAGGTTTCCGCGAACTAGTCGCGACTACACTTGGCGCGCAAATTATGGTGTTTCCGTGGATTTTGTACAAAATGGGAAACTTGTCGATTGTCGGTTTATTGGCGAATATCATTGTTTTGCCGATTGTGCCGATCGCAATGTTTTTTGGATTTATTACTGGTGCCCTTGGTATTATTTCAACAACAGTTTCAATGCCTTTTGCTTACATTTCCCATTTTTTACTTAGTTATATTTTGTTTGCGGCAGAAAAATTTGCCCAAATTCCGTTCGCCTCTTTGGAGCTTAAAAATTTTCCGTTAGTATTGGTTCTCTTAGTCTATATTTTAATTTTGGTCTTTTTGCTAAAATACCAAGCAAATGTGGCCAAGAATCAGATGGATAATAATTAGCGTTTTCGTTTTGGTGACCGTTTTGGTCTGGGTGACTGTTTGGCTGGAAATGCCGAGTAAATTTTTGACGGTGGCTTTTCTCGATGTCGGGCAAGGTGATGCGATTTTAATTACGACGCCAAATAAAAATCAGGTGTTGATTGATGGCGGACCAGATAAAAAAATTTTACGAGCTCTTGGATCGGCAATGCCATTTTTTGATCATTCGCTTGATCTGGTGATGGAGTCTCATCCTGATGCGGATCACATTAATGGCTTGCCAGATGTTTTTCAGCGATTTTCGGTCGGGGCATTTATGGAGCCGCCAATTTCGGGTAAGACGAATATTTATCAAGCTTTAAAAACCGAGGTGAAAAATGAACCAGCTCCAGATATTATTGCTCAAAAAGGGACGAGAATTGTTTTAGATAACAATGTTTATCTTGACGTTCTGTGGACTAATGCCGGCGGTAAAAAAGCGGATACCAACGAAGCCTCAATCGTCGCCAAACTAACTTATGGTCAAAATTCTTTTTTGTTTACGGGTGATTCGCCAGAAAGCGTCGAAAGCTACATGGCTTATCCGGCTGGCGATAAATTAAAAGCTGATGTGTTGAAGGTAAGTCACCACGGCTCGAAAAATTCTAATCCGGAAATTTTTCTAAAAAAAGTAAAACCAGAATTTGCCGTGATTTCGGTCGGGGCGAAAAATAAATACGGTCATCCAAATCAAGAGGTGGTTGATCGGCTGAACAGTATTAAAGCCCAAATTTTGATGACGAAAGATCTGGGAACGATTACTTTAAAATCGGATGGGGAAAGTGTAGGGTTTTAACCCTTACAAAATAAAGCTTATTTTCGTCGAAACTTAGTTTCGATTTTTTTAATTTTCAAATATTGACTAATCTAGATAATGCTTGTATAGTCAAAAATAGATAATGATCTGGGTAAATGGTTACCTGGTTAACTTAAAGAAGGAGTTTTGTTATGAAGAAGTTTTTAGTTGGGGCGTTGTTGGCGATCTTTGTGTTTGGATTGTCTGGGTGCCTGTCTCTTTCTTTTGGGACAAAGACTGTGTACGTTTGTCATCCAGAACCAGCTCCGACAACCTGTATCGTCGAGATGAAGATTCCGATTGAACCGAAACCTCAATCGCAATAAAAATGATTGAGGAGAAAAAATGCCCGGCGGAACGAAGTTCCGCCGGGCATTCTATTTAATTATTTAACCGTAACCACTTTTTCTTGCGGGCGAACAGCTTTAGCTGTTTTAGCCTTGGTCACCTTAGATTTAACCAAAAGATTTTTTCCACCTTTTAAGCATCTGGTGCAAACCATAATTCGGCTACCATCGGCGGTTTTACCCCACTGTAAATTTGGCTTCTTGCGAAGTTTTGGAATTGGATTATATTTGGTGGCGCGGACGCGGTTTGAGTAACCACCGACCACACTGGAACCTTTATCGCAGATTGGGCAAGTTTTCATATAAGTGTTCTTATGTTATCATAAAAATCAGTTTTAGCAAGTTTTTGCTTAAAATCAAATATAAAATGGATACTACTATTATTTTTTCTATAGCGGTCTTGGTAATGTCGGTCGTTGTTCACGAAGTGGCTCACGGCTCAATTGCTTACGCGTTAGGCGATCCGACTGCCAAAATGGCCGGACGTTTGACTTTGAACCCGATTAAACACATTGACCCATTCGGCTCGATTATTGTGCCACTTATTCTCGCGATGATTCCGGGGGGGATGATTTTTGGTTGGGCAAAGCCGGTCCCTTACAATCCTTACAATTTAAAAGCCGGCAAGTATGGTCCGGCTTATGTCGCTCTGGCTGGACCAGTGTCAAATTTTTTTCTCGCTCTGATCTTCGGCTTGTTTGTTCGGTTTGGAGCGCTGGCAGTATCTTTAAATACTCAAACTATCTCTCTTCTATCGATGATTGTAATGATCAATATAATGCTGGGGCTATTTAACCTTATTCCGGTACCGCCCCTCGATGGTTCGACCGTGCTTTTTTCGGTTTTACCGTATCGTTTTCAGAAATGGTATGACGAAATGGCGCGCTACCAACTTGTCTTTATTGTCGTCATTATTTTTAGTGCCGGCTTTTTTATTGATAAATTGTCCTTAATTTTCTTTCATCTCCTGACTGGACTCTAAACGATATTTATTGTCAAAATCCTCGGGAAAGAGGTATAATGCAAAAGTATGAAAAATATCGCTCAATTTAGAATTACTCAAGAAGACGGTTATTATACTGCCAGCGGAATGGATTTGCCGATTGTAACCCAGGGTAAAAGTTGGGATAAATTGGTGAACAATATTCGCGAGGCAGTTGAGCTGACCTTGGAAGGTGAAGACCTTGCCGATTTTGGTTTTGCCAGTAAACCCTCACTCCTAATGAGTTTCGAGTTGTCTACGGCTTGCCATGCCTAACAAGTTGAAGGTTTTATCTAGACCGGATATAGTTAAAATTCTGACTGTTTTTGGTTTCAATTTTTACTCACAGAGAGGTAGTCATATAAAATTAAGAAGAACAAAAAATGGTCACAATCAGGTTTTGACTGTTCCTGCCCACAAAGAATTAGTCAAAAGCACGACTAAGGCCGTTTATGAACAAGCCTTGAAATATATTCCAGCAGAAGACTTGAAAGAGTATTTTTATAACAAATAAACCATTATTTTTAATCTATGGTGGGGTGTTGCACTCACTTGTCGAACTAACGGGTTGCATTTTCTCTCGGTTTATATTAAAGTACTAATTGCTAGCTTCAAACGCTTTTTCTGTTTGGGTTGGTGATATTTTTTTCTAAAAATGCCTACAATTAATCAATTAGTCAAAAGACCAAGAAAGTTGATCCGAAAAAAGTCTCGTTCGGTAGCTTTAGCGCGTGGTTTTAACTCTTTATTAAACAAGCCGATTCTTTACCCATCTCCTTTTAAGAGAGGCGTTTGTCTGCAAGTCAAAACTACTACTCCAAAGAAACCAAACTCCGCTTTGCGTAAAATTGCTCGTGTTCGCTTGACTAATGGAATGGAAGTAACCGCCTATATTCCCGGTGAAGGTCACAATTTACAAGAACACTCGGTCGTGATGCTTCGTGGTGGTCGCGTGAAAGACTTGCCCGGTGTGCGTTATCACATTGTCCGTGGTGTGCTCGATGCGTCTGGTGTAGAGAAGCGCCGACAAGGTAGAAGCTTGTATGGTAACAAACGACCGAAGGCTGGAGCGGTAACGGCTAAGAAAAAATAAAATACTATGCGACGACCAATCAAAAGAACAAACAGACTAAAGCCTGATTTTGAATACAAATCTCTAAAAGTTGAGAAGCTTATCAACTATATTATGGAACGAGGCAAGAAAAATGCTGCTCGGAAGATTGTTTATGGTGCTTTTGATATTATCAAGAAAGATACCAAAGAAGACTCGCTTGAAATTTTTGAAACTGCCATTCGTAATATCTCGCCGGTAATGGAAATTCGTTCTCGCCGTATTGGTGGTGCCAACTATCAAGTGCCTCACGAAGTTCGCCCAGAACGAAAATTAGCTTTGGCTTACCGTTGGATTATTGAAGCCGCCAAATCAAAGAAAGGCAAGCCAATGGCACAAAAATTGGCGACCGAACTTATCTTGTCTAGCAAAAACGAAGGTGACGCGTTCAAAAAGCGTGAGAATGTCCACAAGATGGCGGAAGCCAACCGAGCTTTTGCGCACTTTGCTTTTGCTAAGAGTAAATAGGAAGCACAAAGCTTAAAGCCCAAAAACACAAAGCTTAAGCTTTAAGTTAAAAACTTGCCGAATCTAGTTTTGAGCTAGTAGTTTAAGTTTTAAGTTAAAATAAAATTAATAGAATTAAATTTAAATATTTTTAAAATGGCACGTGATTATCCATTAGAGAAAGTAAGAAATATTGGAATTATTGCTCACATTGACGCGGGGAAAACTACCACCTCGGAACGCGTTCTTTTTTATACAGGTGTTTCTCATAAAATTGGTGAAGTCCACGAAGGAGAGGCGACAATGGACTGGATGGAACAAGAACGAGAGCGTGGTATTACGATTACTTCAGCCGCGACCACGGCTTTTTGGACGCCAACTTATGACAATGGCAATCCTGACCGAAAACATCGTCTTAATATTATTGATACACCGGGACACATTGACTTTACTGTGGAAGTCAAACGAAGTCTTCGCGTGCTCGATGGCGCGGTGGTGGTTTTTGACGGTGTCGCTGGTGTAGAACCACAATCAGAAACTAACTGGCGTTATGCCGACGAAGGCAAAGTGCCACGAATTTGTTTCATCAACAAGCTCGATCGTATGGGTGCGTCTTTTGATCACTCTTATAAAACCATTCTTGATCGTCTATCGAAAAAAGCCGTGCGTATTCAAATTCCGATTGGTGTTGATTCTGAACACGAAGGCGTGATTGATTTGATCAAAATGAAAGGATATCACTTTGAGGGCGATAAGGGTAAAGACATTGTCGAGATTGAAATCCCAGCGAACTTGCTCGAAGATGCCAAGGCTGTTCGCGCGGAAATGGTAGAAAAAATTGTCGAGCACGATGACAAGACGATGGCCGATTATTTGGATGGCAAAGAAATTTCTGTTGATGATTTGAAACGAGTTTTACGCAAAGCGGTTATTCATAATGAAATTTTCCCGGTTATGTGTGGTTCGGCTTTGAAAAACAAAGGTGTCCAATTGATGCTCGATGCGGTCGTTGATTATTTAACATCACCACTTGATATGCCAGAAATTCACGGTGTAAATCCTACAACTGGGGAAGAAGAAACTCGGAAAATGACTGATGATGAATCTTTTGCGGCCTTGGCTTTTAAAATGCAAGCCGATCCATTTGTTGGGCAATTAACTTTCTTTCGTGTTTACTCGGGGATGATTAGCTCTGGTTCTTATGTTTACAACTCGGTCAATGGTGAGCGAGAGCGTGTCGGACGTATCGTGCGTTTGCATGCGAATCACCGTGAAGAAGTATCCGAAGCCTACGCTGGTGAAATTGCGGCGATCGTGGGTTTGAAAAGCACCAAAACTGGAAATACGCTTTGTGATGAAAATCACCCAATCATTTTGGAAGGTATTAAAGTGCCGGAACCGGTGGTGGAAATGCGAATTGAACCAAAGACCAAGGCGGATCAAGAAAAGATGGGCCTTGCGATGAAGAAATTGTCTGACGAAGATCCAACTTTCAAAATCAAAACTGATCCAGAAACGATGGAAACGATTATCGCTGGTATGGGCGAATTGCACCTAGAGGTTCTAGTAGAAAGAATGAAGCGTGAATTTAATGTCGAAGCGAATGTTGGTAAACCGCAAGTGGCTTACAAAGAAACCATCACTGGCGAAGCGGAAGCGGAAGGTAAATATATCAAACAGTCTGGTGGTCGTGGTCAGTATGGTCACGTGCGGATTCGGGTTAAACCATTGGAGAAAAATATTGATCCCGAAGCTAAAGTCGCCAAGAATATTAAACGTGAAGCTAATTTTGAATTTATTAACAGCATCAAAGGTGGCGCGATTCCTGGTGAATTTATCCCGCCAGCCGAAAAAGGTATTCGCGAAGGTTTGAGCCGTGGTATTTTGGCTGGTTTCGAAGTGGTGGATGTGTCCGTCGAGCTTTACGATGGTTCTTATCACGATGTTGACTCGTCAGAAATGGCGTTCAAAATGGCGGGTTCGATGGCGGTACAAGATGCCGCTCGCCGAGCGAAACCAGTATTGCTTGAACCATTGATGAAAGTAGAAGTGACGGTGCCGGAGAAATTTATGGGTGATATCACTGGGCACATTTCTTCAAAGCGCGGTCAAATCGAATCAATGGGAGAAAGAGGTGAACTTAAGGTCATTACTGCCAAAGTTCCGCTCGCCGAAATGTTCGGCTATGTGACCACTCTTCGCTCGATGACCGAAGGTCGCGGCAACTACACAATGGAATTTTCCGAATACGCGATCATCCCAAACAATGTCGCTTTGGGAATTATTGAAGCGAGAAAATAACTAAAAACAAAAAAGTTTACTCAAAAAATCCGCCTCTGGCGGATTTTTCTGATAAGTTTTATCAAACACCGGGTGTTGATAGTCTCTGGTGTCGGACATTTTTGTGCTGTGTTATCCACCTATTTACCTTGCCAACTTGCCTTGGGGGGGGGTATTATTAGGGGATTAGAAGTTAATCATAAAAATATGGAAGGAGATAAAAATTACAAAAACACAAGAGAAGACTACGCTGAAATAGAAAAATTTGGTCCAGAGTTCGAAGAAAAGATTCAAGAAGGGTCTTTGGAAAAAAAAGATCTTGTTGCTAAAATAATTGGTGATATTGAAAATATTGTTAAAGAAACAGGTGAAGACTTGTCACTTGAAAATGGCACGAAGAGGGAAATAGAGGAACTTTCTTTGATTTTGTCGAAGATGGAGTTGCTTGAAATCATAGATCCAGAAAATTTAAGTAATTTGAAAGAAAAGATTACCTCTTTTTATAACTTACGGCTGGAATACTTAACTTTAGGTAAATTCGATAAAACATTAGAAGAGAGAGATGGTATCTATTCAAGAATGCCACCTCAATTTCGAGCACCGATATCGAAAGGGACAGAATTAAGACACCGCTTGTTTTCGGAGAGTAATGATTTTGTCAAAGAATTAAGAGGAGCTCTTCTCTTAGAATTAAAAGCGGACGATGTTGAAAATGACGAAGATTTTTCTGGGAAATTGGAAATGTTTGAGGAAAATATGAAGTTGTTAAAATCTTTAAAGGAGGGGGATTTGATAAAAATAACACATAATAAGGGAGAGAAGTTAAAAAAAGAAAAGTCTGATGTGGTTGTGAGAACTGTTCGTTTCTGTGAATTTAAACCAGCTTTTCGCGGTTCTTTTCAGGGAGATCTAGTGTCTCCAGAGGTATTTTTTAGCGAAGATATTAAAGGGAAAAAACCATTTTTTTATACCGATAGTGTTAGCCTTGGGCAACTTTTGCGAGTCGAGATAGCCACGGAATAACGGAATAATTGCGACTAGGGGTTTTTATGTCTTATGTCAAACACCGGGCGTTGATAATTACCCGGGTATTTGGTAGTTTTGGGTTATTCAAAATCTAATTCGTCATCTTTATCTTTAATTTCTTTGGCACCACTTTCCTCAACCCATTTTTGGTAATCATCACCATTTTCTTTTATTTGCTCTAAAATAATACTTGAATCAAGTAACCGATCCCAGCGATTTTGACCGACAAAATCACCAAAGCTTGACCAGCGGTATTTAGTTTCTTTTCCCTGTTGACCAATTTCCATGGGGTTTAGATGAATATAAGCCGAAGTACAAAGTAATTGTTCGTTATCTTTAACGTGAACAGCACGAAATGGTCCTTGAAATAAGTGTCCAGATTGTTGGTATTTGGCATTAAAATATTTAGTATAACCGTTAAGAACTTTTTGCATATAAATTGAAACTCCATTGTCTACTGCCGACTGAACTAAAATATGAAAATGATTAGGCATTAAAGAAAAGGCGATAATTTTTACTATTTGATTGTCGGTAATTTCTTTTGTCTCTTTATCGCTAATCCCGAAATCATTAGTTTGAAGAAAATTTTTTGTATGAAATCCAATATTATTAATACTTTTTAGCGACTGGAAATAGAGAAGATAAAACATAAACCTTGCTCGATCTTTATCGTCTTTAAAAATTTCACACTTTAAATTCCCGCGATTAACTAGGTGAAAATATTCTCCAGCGACAAACGGAACTTGACGGTAGGGCATAGCGTTATTATACCACATAAATCTTATTATCAAACACCGGGTGTTGATAACGTTGTGATTGTTCCCAATAATGTGGTGTGGAGCTTGGATTTTTTGATGCTGGTGATCACTGTGTTACAATAGAAGTATTATAAAATATCGTGAAATTTCAGATCTTAAAATTTATTTAAAATAATATGCTACAAAATACAACAGAAGAATCATCTGGCGAGTTGGAAAAAGAAGATGCTAAAAATACTGAAGACCTTCCATTGGAAGCTTTCGGTCTTGATGAGAAAGAAGCCGCAGATATATCCAAAAATTCTGACGAGGTGGAAGATATGAAAAATTTTCTAAATTAATCAAAAAAGTATCTAAGCAAATTATTGACTGGGAGGGGAAAATTTCCCTGCGTTTCTGCTACCCGGTTGACTTATCTAGTCATTTTGTTATGATAATTACTACGTTCGTTGCCTGCATTTTGTGGGTGTCGCGTTTTGTTTTTTAATTAAAAATTATTACTAGTTAGCTAATTTTAAATAATATGGCAGAGAAATTTGATCGGTCTAAGCCACACTTGAATGTGGGCACCATCGGCCACGTAGACCACGGCAAAACAACATTAACAGCGGCTATTTTGCATGTCTTGAATCTTGCGGGAAACAAGGTGAAAATGCGAGGCGTCAATGAAATCGACAACGCTCCAGAAGAACGAGAGCGTGGTATTACGATTGCTTTGTCTCACAATGAATACGAGACTGGAAAGCGTCACTATGCTCACATCGATGCTCCTGGTCACGCTGACTACATTAAAAATATGATTACCGGTGCTGCTCAAATGGACGGTGCGGTTATCGTCGTTGCCGCGACTGATGGTCTTATGCCTCAAACTCGCGAGCACGTTCTTTTGGCTCGTCAGGTTGGTGTGCCAAAAATCATTGTTTTCATCAATAAAGTTGATATGGTTGATGATCCCGAATTGATAGATTTAGTAGAAGAAGAAATTCGTGAACTTTTGACCAAGCAAGAATACGATGGTGCCAACGCCCCAGTTATTCGTGGCTCGGCTTTGAAAGCTCTTGATACCAAGTCTGTTGATGATGAATGGGCAAAACCAATTTTGGCTTTGGCTCAAGCGATGGACGATTATTTCCCAGATCCTGTCCGTGAGACAGATAAGCCTTTCCTTATGCCGGTCGAAGACATTTTCTCAATTGAAGGTCGTGGTACTGTTGTCACTGGCCGTATCGAACGAGGTATCGTGAAGGTTGGTGAAGAAATCGAAATTGTCGGTCTTAAACCAACTCAAAAAACTACCGTTACTGGTATCGAAATGTTCAACAAGCAACTCGATGAAGGTATGGCTGGCGACAATGCCGGTATCTTGATTCGCGGTTTGAAGAAAGACGATGTGACTCGTGGTCAAGTCTTGGCAAAACCAGGGACGATCACTCCTCATACCGATTTTACAGCTGAAGTTTACATCTTGAGCAAGGAAGATGGTGGACGACACACTCCATTCTTCAACGGTTACAAACCACAATTCTACATCCGAACCACCGACGTCACTGGTGAAGTCCAATTAGCTGAAGACGTAAAAATGGTTATGCCAGGTGATACCGTCACTTTCACTGTTAAATTGATTGCTCCGGTTGCGATGGATGAAAAACTACGTTTCGCTATTCGTGAAGGCGGGCGCACTGTCGGGGCGGGTGTTGTTACTAAAATTCTTGCCTAATCCAGATTTTATCTAGCATTTTGTAAATTAATATGGCCACTACCACTAAAACAAAAAAGACTGTCAAAAAAGAAGACGCCAAAGAAACTTCTCGTTTACGCATCAAAGTTTCGGCTTACGAGCACAAACTTTTAGATGCTAGTATCAAGCAAATTGTTGATACGGCGATGCGTCACGATGCCAAGCTTCTTGGTCCGATTCCTTTGCCAACAGAAATTAAGAAATATACGGTCAATCGTAGCTCTTTCATTGATAAAAACTCTCGCGAGCAATTTGAAATGAGAGTACACAAGCGATTGATTGATATTGTCAGTCCTTCTCCAAAAATTATCGAGAGCCTAACAAATCTAAATTTGCCTAGTGGGGTGAATATTGATGTGAAGATGCTGTAGAGAGGCTCAACCTTTTATTTTTTGAAACCACAGAAAACCCCTCCCGCGAGGGGTTTTCCTCTGCTTCGTATCTGGCCGTTCCGCCTTTGTTGCACTAAAAGTGCAACACGACCAAAGGTCAAAAGGCGGAAACCATGCCGGCCAGCTCTCCGCAAGGGTTTCAAAAAGCAAAAGGTCTCGCCTTGATGGCAAGAATGAACCTTTTTTGATAATTCGCAGATTTACCCGCCTTAATTTTGCTTTGCAAAATTAAGGCGGGGGTTTTGGGTCGAGATTTTTTACTTTATTTAACTATTCTGTTTTTTTTTAAATAAAGAAGAAATATTTTTATTGAAGCATAAAATTAGAACAGCGAGACTCCACCCGATAGGTATTAGCGTGGGGATTAATATAAGAAGAATAGCGGTTATCGATGGTTTCATAAGAAAAATACCAAATGGGCCAATTAAGAATATTATTACGGTAAATAAACCACCTCCCGAAGGTATCAGGGAAAAAATTCCATAAACAATGGCAAGAGTTCTAGCCCATTTTTTAGTTTTTAAAAGACCAAAACTAACAAATAATGGGATTATGATGGCGACGATTGCTATTATAAAAATAAATACTCCCATTTTTAGGATTATTTCATAAAAAGTCATGGGAATCGGTGCTGGGACAATGGAACCACCCGGTGGCGACATTAACTCCCTAATTGAGGTAAAAAGGTACCATGAGGAAAAGACCGGAAGAATAAAAAAAAGAAGCGAAAGAATTTTTAAACCAAGAGGTTTAGAATCATTCATATTTTTATGATTAAAATAATAATTTATCTAAACTTATTGTAACATAATCGGCATATTTCTTTGCTATTATCTTTGCCAAGACGTATAATTAAGGTATTAAAAATTATTAATAATAAATATCTTATGGATCAATTTATAAAAACTCTTGATGAATATTTTGGCAAGAAGGCACCCCAACTGCCAGTCAAAGCCAAAGAAATTATTGTAAAGGTTAGCCCATACTTGGCGATTTTGGGGATTGTTTTTATGGTTATGAGTATTGTCCCGTTGATGATGCTAGTGTTTGGTTTGGGGGCGGTCAGTGTTTTGGCTGGTTATGTTCCGATGCAAAATGCCTATATTTCTATCGCGGTAATGCTGGCAACCGGAATTATCTGTGCGATGGCAATTCCTGGTTTATTTAAAAGAACAAAATATGCTTGGAATCTAATGTTTTATTCCCAGCTTGTTTCGGCGGTTGGTAGTCTTTTGTCTCTAAATATCATCAGCTTGATTATTGGTTTGGCTATCGGATTCTATATTCTTTTCCAGGTTAAATCTTATTACGTGAATTAAGTGAAATTTTAAGGGGAAACTCCCGCCGGCGACTTGTCGCCGGCGGGAGTTTGATTTCTGCCAATTCTAAGCCAACCTCAATTTGACTTTTGGCTGTTATCTGATAATATACTTTGGAGCTCGGGTCGAGCTATTTTTATCTTTTTATGAAATTTATACTCGGAAAAAAGGAGGGAATGTCACAAATTTTCGATGAATCAGGCAAAGTTATTGCCGGGACGGTTGTTTTGGCTGGTCCAGTGATTGTGACGAAACTTAAGACTGAAAACGAGACGATCAAAGCTATTCAGGTTGGTTATGGCGAGCGAAAGCTTAAAAATGTTGCCAAGCCACAGCGAACCATTGCCAAGAAATATGGCAAAGACGGCTTCGGTTTTACTTACTTAAAAGAATTTTCGACTAAAAAAGGTGTTTTGCCAGAAGTCCAGCTTGGTGACTCGATCGATGTGTCCACTTTTGCTGAAGGTGATACTGTCGAAGTCAGTGCTATTTCCAAAGGTAAGGGTTTCCAGGGTGTAGTCAAAAGACATGGTTTCAAAGGTGGTCGTCGTAGCCACGGTCAAAAACATTCCGAACGTGAACCAGGTTCTATTGGTGCTGGTGGTAAGCAAAAAGTTTTGAAAGGTCTCCGAATGGGTGGACGAATGGGTGGCGATCGCATTACGGTCCGTAATTTGAAAGTGGTAAAAATCGACCAAGCTGGCAATCAGTTATTCATAAGTGGTGCCATTCCTGGACGAAAGGGAACTTTAATCGAGATCGTTAGTCGGTAGTTTGTAGTGAGTAGACAGAAAAAATCAAAAATATCATGGAAACAAAAACCAAAAAAATCAAAGAAAACTTAACTACTGAAAAGAAAGTGGTTGTTCCTGTGGAAGTCAAAATTTACAACACTGACGGTAAAGAAAAAGGCGTTTTGGATTTACCAAACAATCTTTTTGGTTTGAAGTGGAATGCCGACTTGGTCCACCAAGTAGTCAACTCAATGCTCTCAAGCGCCAGGACAGTCATTGCCGATACTAAAGGCCGTGGCGAAGTCCGTGGAGGTGGTAAGAAGCCTTGGCGTCAGAAAGGGACCGGCCGGGCTCGTCACGGCTCATCTCGTTCGCCGATCTGGAAAGGTGGCGGTGCGACTCACGGTCCTCACGCCGAAAAAAACTACGACAAAAAGGTCAACAAAAAAATGAAGACCAAAGCTTTTTTCACGGTTTTGTCTCGCAAGCTAAAAGATGGCGAAATTGTTTTTGTGGAGTCTTTAGGATTAGATAAACCAAAAACCAAAGAAGCCCAAATTTATTTAAACAATCTCTCAAAAGTGGCTGGTTTGGAAAAAATTAATTTCAAGTCTGGCAAACGAGCTTTGGTGTCTGTTCCGGCCAAGAGTGAAATTGCCGAAAAAAGTTTTAAAAATATCAAAAGTGCGCACGTTGTTGACCTTCGCAATTTGAACCCTGTCGATCTTTTAACTTATAAATATCTTGTCGTCGCTTCACCAGTCGAAAGTCTTGGTGTGTTGACCGAGAGAGCAAAAACGATATGTCAAAAATAGGTAATCAATTAAAAAATGGCATCATCTTGATGGCGCCAAGAATCACCGAGAAATCGACTGATTTAGCTGAAGGAGGCAAAAGTGCCACTTACGTTTTCGAGGTGGCAAAAGGTAGCACCAAGACGGAAATCAAACAAGCTTTCATTGCTAAATACAAAGCGAAGCCGGTCAAAATCAACGTCATCAATTTGCCATCAAAGACCGTCGTTCGTCGTGGCAAAAAAGGGGTGAAATCTGGTGTCCGCAAAGCCCTGGTCTTTTTAAAAGCCGGTGAAAAAATTGAAATAATGTAATATGAAAAAGTACGCTCCTACAACTCCATCACAAAGAAATACTTTGACCGTGACTTACAAAGGTGTTTTGACGACCAACGAACCACACAAAGCTTTGGTTCGCGGGGCGCAAAGACACGTCGGACGAAACAATCAGGGACGAATTACCGTCAGACACAAGGGTGGTGGTCACAAGCGATTGGAGCGAGATGTTGATTTTCTATACAACAAAATAAATATTCCGGCCAAAGTGGAGACTGTCGAATACGATCCAAATCGTTCTGGCTTTATTACTTTGGTTTGTTATCGTGATGGCGAACGACGCTATCACTTGATGCCAAAAAACATCAAAGTTGGCGATACTTTTCTGGCTTCCGAAGAGGCTGATATCAAAGCTGGTAATCGTTTACCTCTTAAAAAAATTCCGGTTGGAACTTTCATCTACAATCTCGAAATCAAACCTCGTGGTGGTGCCAAGATGATCCGTTCGGCGGGGAACTATGGTGAAGTGTTGTCGCACGACGCTGGCTATACTTCCGTCAAAATGCCTTCGACCGAAGTCCGCAAAATTACTGATGATTCTTGGGCGTCAATTGGTGAAGTTTCCAACGAAGAACACAAATTAGTCAAATTCGGTAAAGCTGGTCGCTCTCGCTGGATGGGTATCCGCCCAACCGTCCGAGGTACCGCTATGAACCCTGTCGATCACCCATACGGAGGTGGAGAAGGAAGTCAAGGTCGTGGTACCAAGAGACCAAAGACAATGTGGGGTAAGATTACTGGTGGTCGCAAGACTCGAACACCAAAAAAATACTCAAACCACTTGGTGGTATCTCGCCGAAAAGTGGGCAAGAGACGATAGTAAATTAAAAAGCAAAAAGCAAATATCAAAAATTATAAACAAAAAATCCCCAGAGCTTGTCGAAGGGGATTTTTTGTTTAAACTATTTTTTTGCCACCTACTCAATCGTGCGACCGCACGATTGAGTAGGTGCAGATTTTATAAAAATATTTACCATAATGCATATTCCGGCCTAGATTCCCGCCTGCGCGGGAATGACAAAAAGAGTTTTTGTTATAAATCCCTTTGTTTGAGCTATTTTAGAGTTTTTGGATTCACGGTCGGTGGTCTTGACTAAATATTAAAACCGTGATACAGTCAAAGCAGATACCCTTGTCTGGGTTTTTGGTCGGTTGCGGGACGCATTGGGCGTTTCCGTGACTTTTGTCAAAAAATGAGAGAAAAAAAGGAGAAGTACAATGAAGAAGATGGCAGTAGTTGTCGCAGTGTCGTTGTTTGCTGTGGTGTTGGTTGGTTGTCCAAACGGAAATCTGGGCAGTGGTAATTTACCCACTCCGGAAGTCGGGACGAACCAACCACCCACGGTGGTGGACAAGGAAAAAGGGGATCTCGTGGTCCTCGTCGATCTATCGCCCCAGTCTGCAAATGGTCGGACAAAAAGTCTGACCAACTCGGGTCTAATCGAAATAGGCACGGAGTTCGTTAATCGGGCTGGGTTTGTTCGTGTTTCTCTGTACTGGGCTGTGTCAATGCCCGGAATGGGAAAAGGATACGGAACAGCGGCTTACAACTTTTACGGTCCCGTGACAGACGGACGAGCTTTGGTGCAGTGCAGTGCGGTATCGAACGGGGAATATGTTCTGTCGGCACAGGTTTGCGACAAACGTGGTTTGCCGTTGTTTGATTCTGACAATAACAATGTTACGATTGTTGGCGGTCAAACGGTTACCTTGCCGGTGGAATTTGGTTTCCTTAACGAATACCCGATTTTCGTAAAAGTCTCGGGTATTCCGGGTCAAGTTATTGGTTGTGGAAACGGCCAGATCGTTTCTCCGGATTTTGCTTACCAGTATTATGCTGGTTGGTGTGATCACGGGAGCGGGCTTGTTGGAGTTAACCTGAATCTCCCGATCAATTTTACTGACGGGACGATTTCCTTGACCGATGAGGATGGCGTCGAATTTGCTGTCTTCGACATCAGTATAAACTGGTTGACGGATTACAGTTTTGAGTCGCTCGTAATGAGCTACTCGCCGTCGGTCAACTCTGGAAGTCTGGAGGTTAAACCAACTTTTTCGTTTATGACCAGTATCTTGGTTAATGGAAAGGTTGTCGATTATCCGATGGGGCTGTCTGAAACTATTAGGCAGTCTCGATCGCCGGTCGAGGTGCTCGTACCAAACGGAAGCTTCGATATCGGTAATGTCTATGTCTACGGCAAGGACATTACGATTACTGGTTTCGGTCCAAAAAGTGTTTTGACCGGGACATTTAGTGTTTCTTCTGGAAGCATCAAGATGTTCGGTCTCCGAATCAAAAATTCGGGGTCAGGTCAAACTATGCCTGTTCTAAATTTCGGCTGGATGGATTCGGTCCAGATGACCAACTGCGTCGTCGATGGCGACGACTGGATGGTCGATTGCACTGGGGTCGGCAGTTTCGTCGCCAACCACTGTGTTTTCCTTAGTAGTTTGGCCAAAGCCGAAGCGGAAATTCCGACCGTTTATGTGGGGAGTGGAATCAACTTCTTCTCGATGCAGGGGACAGCCGAAGTGAAAAACAGCATCTTGCTGTCACTGTCGAGTGCTCTCAATTGGGAAGATGGAGCAGTTGTCAATTTCAAGAACAATTGTTCTTATAAATGCAACCAGACCTTCGGCAATGTCGACCGGACTGGTGTAGATGAGGCAAGTTTCATCTATACCGACCCAAAACTGGTCGACGTGACTGATTTCATCCCGATGTCGGACTCTCCGCTTATCGGAAAAGCCGACGACGGTGCGGACATCGGACTGTCCGCTAAAGGCTAAAACTAAAATTATCGTTCTTTAAAGCAACGCCGACCCCAAAAGGGCCGGCGTTTTAACTTGCTTTTTATAAAATATGTTATGATTAAAGAAGAAATAATTATAAATAATAAAAATATTTATGAAAAAATATCTAATCGCTCTAATTTTATTGTCTGCGGTAATTGCCATGCCAGCTTTGGCGGTGCAAAGTAGCCAATCAATCAACTCGCTTAATTTAAAGATTCAACAACTGCAAAAAATATTGGATCAACAGAAAAAATTGGATGCAACAATGATCGCTAATTGGCCAACATATTCTGGCTCCGAAGGCGTGACTTTCAAATATCCCAATTCTTTAAAACCTTCGTGTGCTGATTTACAGCAAAAACCTAGTGTCGAAATTACGCCATCAGGAAGCAACAAAATTGACAGTCTCGGCTGTTTGCCGGCACCAAGCGGAAGATCGGTTAAAAGTGAAAAAGTTAAAATAAACGGACTTGATTTTTGTTTATCTGTCGGAAACGATGCCGCCGTTGGTAATTATTACAAAATTTATAATTACACCACTTTAAAAGACGGGGTTTATTACACGCTAAAATATTCAGCTCATACGACAACTTGTGGCGTTTTCAAAAATAGTCTCAACGTCAATTCTTCAGATAATGCTAAATATCGAGCTTGTCTGGCTTGCGAGAAAAAATATGACAGCATCGTGCCATCGCTGATTAAAAAAAGTGTCGGTACTTTAACTTTCGTGTCAGCTTCTTCGGCACCACTTCCGGGTTGGGCTAAGTTTGGTGACAAGCTTGGTTTTCAGATGCAGTATCCAGCAGACTCAAACGTGATGAAAATGCCGGTTTCCAAACTTTGTAATTACAATGTTTATTCATCTTGTCCTACGTCAATGGTGATCGGTGGTAAAACCATCTATTCACGATCGGCTACGATCAATGGCGTTAGTTATTGTATTTTTGATAGTGCCGATATCGCTACTAGCCATTCTTACTATAATTCGACATACCTGACTTTTAACGACAGTAATTGTTATCAACTGGATTTAGCTTATAAAACGATAAATTGTAGTTCACTTAGCGCTTCGTCTGAAGTTACCAAATGCCAATCGCAAGAAACAGCAAATCAAACTTCACGAGAAACCGCCATTTCTTCTGTAAAATTTGATCCATCTTATGCCGTTCCAGAAATCAAAGTTGCTTCTGGTCCGACTTCTTTATCTGTTGGCTCCACTGGAACTTGGCTGATAAAAATGAATTATCCCCTAAAAACCGTAAATAGCTTCAGCTTTTTTGCTAATTGGGGCGACGAGCCAACTCCGCCAGAAGCACCAAAATATGTTGGCTCCAATGCTTCTAGTTGGGATTCTTACTCGACCAATTTTTCGCATTCTTATGGCAAGGCGGGGACATACAATCCGACCTTTACTGTCGTCAACCAGCACAACCAATTCGCCCAGACAAGCTTGGCTTTGACCGTCGGTGATCCCAACAATAACAATTATAATTGTCGCGATCTTTACTGGCACGACAACAGCACCACAGTTTGCGGGCAGAAACAATTTTGCGGTGCCTATATGTATTCTGGTTTAAGAACTTTTGATAATTTGATCAATTGCCAGAACGACCTAAACGGTCAAAGAGTTTGCGCTCAAGATATGTACACATGCCCTAAGACGGGAGTTTCTGTCCCACGCTCCGGTCCAAATTGTCAGTTTGTTTGTTCATAAAATTAGAGAAAAGCACAAGTTTGTTGAGACTTAAGTCTAAATTGTGAATAAAAAGGTTAGTAGTCAAATGGGGGATGAGGTACCTTACATAGAAGTGGCCTTAGTCCTAACGTTTGTTGAACGGATACTGGATAGGGATGGGAGTTCGCTCCTTTGGAAATAACAACATAAAACCTACCACTTCGTTCCCCATTTGGCTGTTAACCGGACTTGTTATTTGTTGGTTGGATTGAAAATTTTGTCAAAAGTATTACAATCAAATTATGAAAAAAGCGTCAGTTTCAAAAAATAACAACTTTACGGCTTTTATTGAGCGAGGTGAAAGTGGTTATTATGTTGGTAGTGTCCCAGCTTTACCTGGTTGTCAGACCCAAGCTAAAGACCTAAATACTCTAGCTTTCCGGTTAAAAGAAGCCATAAGCTTATATTTAGAAGCAGAAAAATTACTTGGTCAAAAAAGTGTGCTAACTCATTTTGTGGGAATTCAGACTATTGAGCTAGCTAGTTAAATTAGTGAGTTTGAGATTTGTGCTGGGGGGGGGGCTTTGATGGTATACTTCAATTAGATTTTTATTATTAAAAATATTGTTAACCTTATTAATTAATTAATTATTTATGAACCCCATTAGAAATATGGGTTTCGCCAAAAAATATATTATCATGAAAAACTTAATTTCTAGTGGAGTAAGAAAATATGTTGCCGGGATTTTTGTTGTAGCTTCTCTCTCGGTTTTACCAGCGGTTTCAGAAGCCTATACCATCGCACAATTACAGGCGATGATTGCCAAATTGCAAGCGCAATTATCGGCGATGCAAAATAATCAATCTACGACGGGTTGGTGCCATACTTTTAATACTGATATAGAATTTAGGGACAACACTGGCGAGGTCTCTGCTCTACAGAGTGCTTTAGAAAAAGACGGTATAGATATGCCATCTTTCCCTAATGCTGAAGCTAAAAAATATTTCAACGCTGCAACATCTATGAATGTTAAGGCGTTTCAGAAAAAATACGGGATTTCACAGAGCGGTTATGTCGGTCCAAAAACTAGGGCTAAATTAAATGCCATATATGGGTGCGTGGACAATCACGGTAAACCTATTATAAACCCTGCAAATATTAAAATCATTACTCCGAGTGAAGGAACCATCCAGTCTATTGAAAGCACTATTCGATGGGAGAGCAATAATTTTGTTGGTAATCGCGGAACGGTAAATTTAGTACTCCTTGATGTTAATGATTCTTTTGTCGCTAATATCGGAGGTAATATTCCTAATTTGGGAAGTTATAAGTGGAAGATCCCGGCTTCTCTTTCTGGTCAATACAAAATACAAGTTGGTTCAAATAAAAATTCAACCGGTGGAATGTACGCAGTAGGAAGGAGTGGTCTTTTTACTATTTCAAATCATACTTCAAATGGCATTACCATAAATTCCGTCTCTGGTCCAAATTCACTTAATGTTGGACAAACTGGGACTTGGAAAATTAATGCTACGGCACCTAGCGGAATGAACCTAACTTATTTTGTCGATTGGGGGGATATAATTTATCCTGTTACTGCTGGTGGTGTAGCTCCGACCTATCGAAACGCGGTGCAAACCTTAACCTTTACTCATTCTTATGCTCAAGCTGGAACTTACACGGTCAAGTTTCGTGTTGAGTGTGATGGCACCACTGCTCCGAATCCCACTTGTCGAACAATCAATACACCTACTTCGAGCCTGACCGTGGTTGTCGGCAATACCTCTGTTCCTTCAATAACTGTCCTTTCTCCAAATGGAGGAGAAACCTTAAGGCAAGGGCAAACATATACGATTAAATGGTCAACCAATAATATTTCTTCCGACAAAAAAATTGGTATTAGCCTGCAGGTACACAAGCCAGAGACAGGAGAACTCACCACTAGCGACGTTATTGATATTGCACGAAATATTAATAATACCGGAAGTTATAATTGGACAGTTCCATCAAATATCGTCGCGAGACAATACGTGATTGAGGTGTATACCGTAGAATGGGTTGACGGTAGGGGGTCGGACACTAGCAATTATTTCAGCATTGTTGCGCCGTAGGTAAAAATTAAGGAAAAGGGAGGCAAAAACCGCCAAATTGGCGGTTTTTTGCTGGAATTTTGGGGTCTTTTTGGCGAGGATTTGCGTTCTTGGTTTACCGGGTAGTAGAAACCCAAATGGGTTTTCACTACCCGGTTGACATTGAGCCCTCATTTGCTATGATATTTAAAGCTCGTTTAGAGCTATTCTTTTTAATTATGGCACGATCACTAAAGAAAGGTCCCTATGTGGACGAGAAGTTATTGAAGAAAATAACTGGCAAAAAATCGGCAGAAACCGGGGTGGTTAAAACCTGGGCTCGTCGAAGCCAAATTAGTCCCGAAATGGTCGGCTTTACTTTTGGCGTGCATAATGGGCGGGCTCATTTGGAGGTCTTTGTGACCGAAGAAATGGTCGGTCATCGTTTGGGCGAATTTTCTCCAACCCGTAAGTTCACCAAACACGGCGGTAAGATGCAGAAGGAGATCGAGCAGAAGAAAAAAGAGGCGGAAATCTCGGCTGCCAAATCAGCCAAAGATACTTCTTCAAGTAAGAAATAACTTTTAACTCAAAAATTTCTAAACTAATAAACTAAAATGAAAGCCTTTCTTAAAAATTATCGTGAAGCTCCCCGCAAAGTTCGACTTGTGGCTGGCTTGGTGAAAGGCAAACCTGTCTCTGTCGCTATTTCCGAATTAAGTTTTTTAAGCAAGAAAGCTTCGTTGCCAATTAAGAAATTGATTGATTCCGCTGTTGCCAACGCCAAAAATAATTTCAAAGCCAACACCGAAGATCTTTTTATAAAAAATATCACAATCAACAAAGGTAATGTTTTGAAACGAAGTATGCCAATGTCTCGCGGTCGGGCGTTTCCGATTCACAAGCATATGAGCCACATCGAAGTGACTTTGGAAGAGAAAAAAGGGGCGAGCAAGAAAGTTAAGCAAATTACTAAAAAGTGGTAGAAATTTTTAAATAATATTATGACCCATTGCGTCCATCCATATTCCCATAGATTAGGCATCATCCGAGATTGGAAATCTCGCTGGTTTGGGGTGGGACGCAAATATCAAGAATTTTTAAAGACTGATATTTTGTTGCGAGAATTTTTGACCAAGCGTCTCCGCGGTTTTTATGTGGATTCTCTCGAAATGGAACGCAGTCAAAATGCTTATAAAATTTTAATCAAGACTTCTCGCCCCGGTATGATTATCGGTCGCAACGGTGAAGGTGTGACCAAACTTAAAGCTGATGTTTTGGCACAAATTCGAAAACTAAAAGTAGAATTGCCAAAAGAATTTCATATTGATATTGAAGAGGTGAAGGAGCCAGAAGCTCACGCCGCCATCGTCGCCTATATGATTGCCGAGCAACTTGAAAAGCGTTTACCTTTCCGACGTGTTTTAAAGCAAACGGTTGAAAAAGTTTTGGCGAGCCGAAGCGTCAAAGGAATCAAGATTGTTTTGTCCGGTCGTCTTGGTGGGGCTGATATGAGCCGAACTGAAATGCTTAAAAAAGGTCAAATTCCTTTGCAGACTTTCCGTGCTGATATTGATTTTGCCAAAGAAAAAGCCAATATGTATTACGGTGCCACTGGTATCAAGGTCTGGATTTACCGCGGAGAAATTTTTAATGAAAAAGCCAAATAAAATATTATGTTACTCCCGAAAAAAGTAAAATTCAGAAAGTGGCAAACAGATCGTGTCAATCCTAAAAAGAATCGATCAGATACTCGAGGTATTACCTTGGCTTTTGGTTCGTATGGTTTGAAAGCGGAAACGGCTGGTCGCGTTCGTTCAAATCAAATTGAAGCCGCTCGTAAGACGATTGCTCGTCAGATGGGTAAGACTGGCAAACTTTGGATTCGGATTTTTCCGGACCGTCCTTTTACTGCCAAAGCCGCTGAAGTGGGTATGGGTAAAGGTAAGGGTGATCCACAAGGTTATCAGTTTCAAGTTTTGCCTGGACGGATGATTTTTGAAGTGGATGGTTTGACTGATGCGATTGCCCGTGAAGCGATGCGTAAAGCTGGTGCGAAATTACCCGTTAAGACTCGTATTGTAAAAAGGTAATGAATAATACTTGTCCCGTTAAAATTTTACATTTAGTTAAATAAATGGTAGAAATGGATGGCGGAAATTAGTTAAGAATAACCAAAAATATTAGAAAATAAAATTTTAATGGGATGAAAAAAGTTAATTTTCAAGATAAAACCGAAAAAGAATTAATGAAATTGCTGAACGACAAGCGAGAGGCTTTTACAAAATTTAAATTTGGTATTTCTGGTAGTCGAACCAAAAATGTAAAAGAAGGTCGGACATTGCGTCGTGAAATGGCCTCGATTATTACCGCTCTTGGCAAAACCAAATAATATATTTTATGGAAAAAGTAACAAAAACAAAAATGTTGAAAGGGACGGTCGTTTCCGACAAGATGGACAAGACCGTCGTGGTTGCCGTCGAAGATTTTGTAAAACACCCAAAGTACGGTAAGTTTATGGTGCGCACTAAAAAATACAAAGCTCACGACCCAGAAAACAAGAGCAAGGTTGGAGCCGTTGTATTTATCAAAGAAGTCCGTCCAATTTCCAAAGACAAATGTTTTGAGGTCGTGTACAAATAATTCAGATAAAATAATATGATTCAACCACAATCCATTGTTAAAATCGCAGACAATTCCGGCGCCAAAATCGGACGGGTTTTTAAGATTCCGGGCGGTTCCAAAAAGCGCTATGCTCAAATTGGTGAGTTGGTCATTTTGTCAGTGCAAATTGCCGAACCGCGCAAAGCGGTGAAAAAGAAAGAAGTTTTACGAGCGGTGGTTGTTCGTCAGCGAGCACCATTTCGTCGTGCCGATGGATCATATCTTCGCTTTGATGAAAATGCGGTGGTGGTTTTAGAAAAAGGTAAAATGGAACCAAAAGGTGGACGTATTTTTGGACCAATTCCACGAGAAATTGCCGAACGAGGTTATCAGAAAATTGCGTCCTTGGCTCCAGAGGTTGTTTAATCCTACGAATATGAAAATCAAAAAGAACGACAATGTAATAATCATCACCGGCAAAGACAAAGGTCAAAAAGGCAAAGTCTTGAAGGTTTTTCGTGAGACGGAAAAAGTTTTGGTGGAAGGCGTCAATTTAAAAAAGAAACGACAACGCCCACGAAAACAAGGTGAAAAAGGTCAGACCATCGATATGCCACACCCAGTCAGTTTTTCGAATGTTGCCTTGTATTGTTCGAGCTGTGGCAAAGGTGTCCGTGTCGGCTCGTCTTTAAACGGCAAGAAAAAAATTCGGGTTTGCAAAAAATGTGGCAAAGAAATATAAAATCATATGAATACCTTAAAGCAGAAAATCGAAAAAATAATTCCGGAGCTTAAGAAAGAGCTTGGTGTTAAAAATGTTATGGCTGTACCACGAATTATGAAAGTGGTGGTCAATTCTGGTACCGGTAAGGCTAAAGATAAAAAAAGAAATGAATTGGTGGCGAATCGTCTGGCGAAAATCACTGGTCAAAAAGCTTCACCTCGTGGTTCTAAGCAATCTATCGCCAGCTTTAAAGTTCGTGAGGGAGATATCATCGGTTACTGTGTGACTTTGCGTGGTCAAAGAATGTACAGTTTTTTGGATATGCTTTTGAGTATCTCAATTCCTCGTATCCGTGACTTCAAAGGTTATGATGCTAAATGTATTGATGAAGTCGGCAATATGACCATCGGTATCAAAGAAAATGTTGTGTTTCCACAAACTGCCGACGAAGAACTAAAAGATGTTTTCGGTTTTTCCGTCACGATTGTGACCACCGCTAAAGACAAGAAGCAAGCCCTCGCATTTTTCAAAGCTATCGGTTTTCCTTTTAAGAAAGAGATTGCAAAGAAATAAAATGAAAGACAAATACCGCCCGACTTTCCAGTCGGGCGGTATTTGGTTATAATACTATTATGAAAATCGCTATTATCTCCGACACTCACGATAACGAGCTTCACGTTCAAAAATTTTTGACTTGGGCAAATGCCAATCAAATTGAAGGCATTATTCATTGTGGTGATATCGCTCGTTCGGACACGTTGCATCTTTTACTCGACAACTTTAAAGGTTTGATTAAAGTGGTTTTTGGTAATGCCGAGCTGGACAAGGTCGAAATGCTTAAACTTCCAGCCAAGCATCTCAATCTCGAGATTCATTCCGAAGAGGGGGAATGGACGGTCGGTAAATGGCGCCTGTATTTCACTCATAAACCAGATCAGATAAATTCACTAGCTGAAAGTAAAAAATATGATTTTATCTTCTATGGACATACTCACAAGCCGTGGATTACCGAAAAAGCGGGGGTCTGGTTGGTAAATCCTGGGACACTGTCTGGTGCTCTGGAGCATACCAGTTTTGCCGTTTGGGACAGCGAGACCGGTAAGGTGGAATTGAAGGTTTTGGACCAGGTGGTGCCCACCCAAAATGAAATGAAGCCACCTCTTATTTAGGGGGTTTCGAGGCTGTCGAGCCGAGAATTTCAGGATTTTTTAAGCTTCGAAAAATCTGTACCCTAAATAAGAGGGTGGCAAGTGAACATTTTGTGGCTGGGCACTAGATATTGCTAGTTTTCGTTGACAGGCAAGGCTCTTCTTGCTAGGATAGAAAGTGGCTCTTAGGAGCCTTATTAATTTATTTATGGCTAAAAAATCCGTTATTGCCCGGGCTCAAAAGACCCCAAAATTTGCTTCGCGCGTCGTGCGCCGTTGCTTTAAATGTGGTCGCAAAAGAGCCTATATGCGAGATTTTGGCTTGTGTCGTATTTGTTTCCGAGAGTTAGCCAATGAGGGCAAAATTCCAGGAGTAAGAAAATCATCATGGTAACAGACCCAATCGCCGATTTTTTGGTTCAATTAAAAAACGCCAGTTCTGCCAAGAAAGAATATGTGGTGGCGCCTTTTTCTAATGTTAAGATGGAAATCGCCAAGCTTTTAGAAAGAGAGGGTTATATTCAAAATGTTTCGCAAAAAGGGAAAAAAGTTAAAAAATATTTATACTGTGAATTGGTCTATGGCGAAAAAAGTCCAAAGATCAATGAATTCAAAAGAGTGTCCAAGACTTCCCGCCGAGTTTATGTCGGAGTTCACGATTTAAAACCAGTTCGACAAGGTTTTGGTTTGGCGGTGGTTTCGACCTCAAAAGGTCTGATGACTTCCGGTGAAGCCCGAAGGGAAAAGATTGGTGGAGAATTAATGTTTAATCTTTGGTAAAAATAATTTTATGTCACGAATCGCCAAACAACAAATTACCTTGCCGGAAAATACCACTGCGACTATCGCTGATGGTACTTTTGCGGTAAAAGGGAAGCTTGGCGCATTGAGTCGTTTGTTTCGTCGTGAAGTAAAAATTTCTATCGAGGGTTCGGAAGTCAAAGTTGATCCAGTCGGCAAATCTATTACCGCCAATGCGATGTCTGGCACGACGGCTTCTCATATTAAAAATATGATTGAAGGTGTGTCGAAAGGTTTTGAAAAGAAATTGATTATCGAGGGCGTCGGTCTTCGTTATAATTTAAATGGTAATAAAATCAAATTAGATATTGGTTTTTCTCATCCGGTTGAAGTGGAGATTCCTGATGGTTTGAAAGTGGTGATTGAAAAAAGCAATATGACCATTACCGGTTTTGACAAAGAGTTGGTCGGTAGTTTTGCCGCCAAGCTTCGTTCCCTGAAAAAAGCCGAACCATATAAAGGTAAAGGTATTCGTTATTCTGACGAGGTCGTTCGACGTAAACAAGGTAAGAAAGCCAGTGCCTAAAAACTAATATGAAAGTCATCCGATTTAAAACTCAAAAAGAAAAAAACACTCGTCGACATTTGCGTGTGCGAGCGAAAGTTTCTGGTACCGCGGAAAAGCCTCGCTTGTCGGTTTTTCGTTCCAATAAAAATGTTTTTGTTCAGCTGATCGATGACGCTTCTGGTAAGACCTTAGTTTCAGCCAGTAATACCGAATTGAAAGCCAAGAAAAGTGCCGATGCTTTTGTCAAAGTTTTTCAAGCCAATGAGGTTGGAAAATTGATTGCCGAAAAAGCGGTCGCCAAAAGTATTACCAAGGCTGTCTTTGATCGTGGCGGTTATCGTTTTTCCGGTCGGGTAAAAGCGGTGGCGGAGGGTGCTCGTGACGGCGGATTGACTATTTAAAAAAAATTATGGAAACCACTAAACCAACAACAACCAATAGACCACAGACCGGAGGTTTTGCTAGTCGCAAACCAGAAGGTTTTCGCCCGCGCCGATCTGGCGGTGATCGAAAATTTACCGAACGAGAAAAACCAGAATTTGACCATAAAGTCATCAATGTTCGTCGGGTGGCGCGTGTTGTCGCCGGCGGTCGTCGTTTTAGTTTCTCGGTCGTTGTTGTGGCTGGTGATCGTAAAGGGCGAGTTGGCGTTGGTATCGGCAAGGCTGGTGATACTTCGCTTGCCATTGAAAAAGCTCTAAACAAAGCGAAGAAAGAGATGATTCGCGTGCCTTTGACCGACAACAAATCAATTGCTCACGAAGTTGAAGCCAAATTTAAAGCCGCTCATATCATTATTCGTCCAGCCAAAGGACGAGGTTTGATTGCTGGTAGTTCGGTTCGCGTTTTGCTCAATTTGGCTGGCGTCAAAGATGTGAATGCAAAAATTTCTTCACGCAGTAAAGATAAATTAAATATTGCTCGGGCGACCATTATTGCTTTGTCTAGTTTGCCGAAGACCAATACAAAATCTGCCTAAAGAAAAATAATTTTAATACTATGCAACTACACGAATTAAAACGAAAAAATAAAAACAAGACCAAAAAAATAATTGGTCGTGGCGGTAAGCGTGGCACGACTTCTGGTCGGGGAACCAAGGGTCAGAAAGCTCGGGCTGGACGCAAGCTCCATCCGGAAATTCGTGATATGATTAAGAAGATTCCAAAACTTCGAGGTTATCGTTTTGGGACCGTTGAGCCAAAAGCTTTTCCCTTAAATCTTTATATGATTGAGCGGACTTATTCGGCTGGTGAGACCGTTTCGCCTCAAACTTTGGTGCTCAAAAAAGTGATGACCAAAAGTGGCGGTAAATTCCCAGAAGTCAAAGTTCTCGGCTCTGGTAGTTTGACCAAAAAAATCATTGTGGCTGGTTGCGAAGTTTCGGCTTCGGCTCGGGAAAAAATCGAAAAAGTGGGCGGGGAAATAAAATAATATGTTGACAGCATTTTTTAATAAACTCAATTTAATCTTAAGCGACAAAAGTTTAAGAGGCAGAATCCTGTTTATTGTTGGTGCTTTGGCTGTTTTTCGTTTTTGTGCCGCTATTCCAATTCCTGGTGTTAATGTTTTACAGCTTGAGAAATTTTTAAGCAACAACCAGTTTTTTGGTTTGTTGAATATTTTGTCTGGTGGTGGTTTGTCCAATCTTTCAATTATGATGCTTGGTGTCGGGCCGTTTATTACGGCGTCGATTATTATGCAACTTTTGACGATGGTTTCGCCGAAATTGAAGCAACTTTACCACGAAGAAGGACAAATGGGGCGACGTAAAATTGCCCAATACTCTCGTTTGCTGACTGTTCCGCTTGCTTTTTTGCAAGGTCTCGGTTACTTGGTCTTGCTCGAAAAACAAGGTATTTTGATGAATCTAACTAGTTTTGAAAAATTAATAAACATTATCGTCATCGTCGCTGGCTCACTTTTGATTATGTGGATTGGTGAATTGATTACCGAATACGGTATTGGCAACGGTGTCTCGATGATTATCTTCTCTGGTATCGTGTCTCGTTTGCCGTCGGCGATGTCTGAACTCGCCGTGACTTTTGAACCATCCCAAGCCCCAATGCTCCTTGGTTTTGGCGTGCTTATTGTGCTGGTCTTGGCGGGCATTGTTTTTATGACCGAAGCCGAGCGACCAATTCCGATTACTTATGCCAAGCGGGTGCGGGGGATGAAAGTTTATGGTGGCACTTCCACTTATTTACCGATTCGCGTCAATAATGCTGGTGTGATGCCGATTATCTTTGCTTTGTCGATTATTTTGTTCCCGCAAATGATTGCCAATTTTTTGGGTGCTTATGGTGGTGCCACCAAAACAGTTGCTGATTTTCTCAATGCCTTTTTTGCCAATCAATGGTTTTACGGCGCCTCTTATTTCTTGTTGGTCTTTGTCTTTACCTATTTTTATTCCGCGATTACTTTCGATCCAGAATCAATGGCGGTCAATTTGCAGAAAAATGGTGCTTTTATCCCTGGTGTTCGTCCTGGTAAACCAACCGAAGAATATGTGACTAAGATTTTGACTCGTTTGACTTTGGTCGGCGCACTTTTCTTGGGTACGGTGGCGTTGTTGCCGATTATCCTCAAAGGTTTGACCGGTATTGCTACTCTGGCGATTGGCGGAACTAGTATTTTGATCGTCGTCTCGGTGGCGATTGAACTAGTGAAGCAGATCAATGCGCAGATTTCGATGAGAGAATATTAGAGAGGGTAGGCATTTGAGTGTAACTTTTAAAACCACAGAAAAAGCCCCAGCGGGGCTTTTTCCTTTGCTTCAAGTCGCCATTTCGCCCTCGTTCGCCAAAGGCGAACAAAAACAAAGGGCGAAAACCATGCTGGCGATAATTCCGCAGAGGTTTTTAAAAGTTACACTCAAATGCCTTGTGGTGTGGGAAGGTTGGAGGCTAAAACCGCCCGAGGCAAGCCTCGGGCGGTTTAGTTATCCACCGTTATCTTTCCAAAAATCTAGCGGGGGGGGGGGCTTTATTTGTTATACTAAAATTAATTATTAGTTTTTTAACAATTAATCAGGTTGGTCTTTGAAAAGGCTGACCAAAAAATAATGAAAAAATATCTTTTTGTCTCATTAGTTGTCGCTTCTTTTGTAATTTTGCCGGTGTTTGCCTCGGCACAAGCAGTTTCGTATCATCCAGCGGATACGAATAATAATTATAAAATAGAGAAGGATGAATTGGTCTCATACGTTATCTCGTTTCTTTCGCCGACCGGTACCCTTGTTGGGGTGACTTTGTCTCAACTTGCACGAGTTGTTACTTTCTACAATGCTGGAGGTTATAAAGTTTATAATGGTACTAGCGATGGTTTTGCTCCTAGCCCAGCTTTTCACCCGGCTGATACCAATAAAAACTATAAAATAGAATTATCCGAGCTGAATGCTTATCGAGAACTTTATAATCAAAAAATGATAACTTTAACTCAAGTATCAAGGGCAATTACTTTTTATAATGCCGGAGCTTATAAAGTTGATCCTAGTTCATCTGATGGGTTTGCTCCTCGACGAGTTGTGGTTAGCGAATCAGCCAATAGTGCTCAATTGGCAAGTATTGTGACCGCGCTGTCTTCTCTGTTGAATGAAATTAAGCAACTTGCAAAATAAAACTAAATAAGATTAAGAAATGGAAAAATAACCGCCCGAGGCAAGCCTCGGGCGGTTTGTGTTGCCAGAGCATTTTTTGTATACTAGAAATATGGAGATAACTCACCAACATAAGCTTGAAGTTGCTAAAATTGCCAAAAAATTCCAATTAAATCTAGTTGTTATTTTTGGTTCTTTTGCTAATGGAAAACAGCGAGAAGATAGCGATTTAGATATTGCCGTTTTGGGCGACAAAGAAATTTCTTTTAATGAGCAAATCGGCTTAATAAATGAATTATCTTTAATTTTTAATAAAAACATTGACTTGTCGGTGCTAAACCGAGCGAATCCACTACTACTTTTTCAAGTTAGCCAGAATTCGGTTATTATTTATGGCAGTCACGAAGAATTTTTGAAGTTTAAACTTTACGCTTTCAATGTCTACAATGATTATGCTCCCTATTTTGCGATGGAAAATAATTTGAATAAAAAAATAATCAATACTTATGCCAATTGATAAAAAACTTATAAGTCGAAAAATTACTTTGATCAACGGTGATTTAAAGAGTTTAAAAGGCTTAAACAAACTTTCACTCAAAATTTATTTAAGCAACGCGGAGTACGAAACACTGGCGGAAAGATATTTAGAAAGAATAATCGGGCGAATGATTGATATTAATTATCATATTTTGTCAGAAAAAGAAAATGAAATGCCCACTGATTTTTACAGTTCTTTTGTTCTGTTGGGCAGAAAAAAGTATTTACCGATAAAACTAGCTGAAACGATGGCTGGTTCGGCTGGGTTGCGGAATCGTTTGGCTCACGAGTATGATGAAATTGATGCTAAAAAAGTTTTCGGGGCGATCGATTCTTGCTTAAAAGATGTACCGAAATACCTAAAGAATATTGTTGCATCGCTGGGTTTGTAAAAAATAACCGCCCGAGGCTTGCCTCGGGCGGTTTAGTTATCCACCATTATTTCCCTAAAATCTATCAGGGGGGGGGGGCTTTATCTGATATACTGAATAAAATATTCGGCATTTTTAAGTTTTTAAAATTTATTATTAATAACTAATTACAAAAATAATGAAAAAATATCTTTTAGGTTTTTTACTCGTCGCTTCTTTGGTGGTGCTTCCGTCGGTGTCTCAAGCTGCTGAAGATTTAACGGTTACTTTGTATGGTTCGGGTTTGACGAAGGGTGTGGTCGGTGAGCCAGTGGTCCAAACCAGTTTTTCGGTCATGGTCACGCCAAACAACGGTGATGTTTATTTGTATACGGGTGGGATATTAGGCATTCAACTTATTCAAGATGGAGGTCGCCCAATGCCCGATAATTGTACTTATAGCCAGAGCCTTACGGGGACATTGCCTATAGTTACGCATCCTCTAGGAAGCCAATATTATAAACTTGCCAGAGGCACCACTGCTCGTTTCAATGCATCTGTTTATTGTAAGATCAGTCAAATGCATCCTGGTACTTATTATGGAAAACTTAGTCACGTAACATATAGCAAGACTGATCCTACGACAACAAACAGTTGGTATGATCAAAATATAGAAAACATCAGGACACCAGCATCTATAAATATGTATGTTCTCGGCGAGACTGGTCCGTGGATTAGTTTGGCTGTGGCTAAGGCTGTTCAAGGTGGTTATGAGATTGTTTTAACAGGAGAAAGATTGGGTCAGGTAAGAAGCGTGTTCCTGAACAACAAAACATACACTCCCTCAGCCAAACCTGGTGACTCTGTAAGTTTTTTTGCCAGTATTGCTGATTTACCTGCCGGTAATTATCCTAGTTATGCTAATTTCTCTGGTGGTAAAAGTAATAATTTTTATCTGATGGTTGGAGGTAGTTCGATTGGAATTATTTCACCCAATGGAGGGGAAAATTTAAATGAAGGTTTCGATTATCCTATAAGATGGACAAATTATAATATCACCTCGCCAACCGTTAACGTGGGAATTGAAAGATATGATAGTTCTGGGGCGTCTCAAGGTTCAACAAATATTATCACTGTCCCAACTACACAAAACAATTCCTATCTTTGGAGGGTTAATCCAAATTTAGCTTGGCAGGGAACACCGGTGAATCCTTCTTCTGGCCCTTTTAAGTATAAAATTTATGTTAATACTCCAGTCGGTGTTTCCCCAGTTGTTTCTGATTATAGTGATAATTATTTTACTATAGCTGCATTAAATCCGACAGCCAAAGTCGCTGTCACCTCCCCAAAAGGAGGAGAGTCATTAGCTCAAGGCTCTACTTATAATATTACGTGGAATGCTGCTAGTACTGTCACTAAAGTTGCCATCAGTCTTCTTAAGGGTGATATCGTTCGCTCTACTTCTATTATCAATCCGGTATCAGCTTCGGCGGGAACTTATGCTTGGAAAGTTGGAAACACCGCAGCGGGAATGATGGAGCCTGGGACTGATTATCGAATCAAAGTTTATGGTGTGACCGATGCCGGTGTCCCTATTGCGGATGCTAACAGTACCAGTAATTATTTCAGTATTGTGGTATCAGCACCAGCGACCGCTCCCACCATTAATAGTATTACTCCAAACACCGCACCGATCGGAACTGCTTCTCGGGTAATCATCCGAGGCTTAAATTTCAGTATCGGTGATACTGTGTATCGTTTTGACGGAGAAATTCAAAGTCAACCATTCTGTACTATCGGCGTTAACGCCAATGGGAACTACGACTGTCTTCCTGCTAAACTACCCGCTGGTGCGTACAAGCTTGCGGTGGTAAACTCTCGTGGGACGAGCAATAAAGTGGATTTTACTTTTACTCCAGCTACGGCTATACCCACTCTTTCTGTGTCGCTAGATCCTTCTAACCCAACCAGACAAAACATCGGTGCGGGATCTATTGATCAAGTTTTTGTTAGAATTAAAGTTACCGCCGGATCGATGGATGTTAATAATCTTCAAGGAATCCAACTTGGTTCAGATTCTGCTAATGCCAATGATTTTATAACCAACATAAAAGTTTTTGATGGGGCAAATCAGTTGGGTGGAACCATCTCTGGGTTGGACAATAATGGAAAAATTTTTTATAAATGGACTTATCCTACTGGCGTAATGATTCCAGCTGGTACCTCTAAGATTCTGACCATTGTCGCCGAAGTGAAATCGACAGCTTCTAGCAATAGCAATTTTCGTTTAGGTATAACTGGCTGGAATTTTGTTTTTCCGGGGACTGCTGTGGAGCCGTTCGGGACACCGATATATGGTAATTATATGACGATAACGGCTTTGACAGATCAGCCGACAATCACCGCAGTAGCAATGGCTTTACCAAATTGTTCTCTTGGTGCGATCAACTGTACTTGGCAGGCGGGGACAGATGGATATTATCTTTGGGGTTACCTTAATCCTAATACTCCGACCGGTAATACCGTCTCGGTTAGTCTTTGTGCCCCAGACGGAATAACCTGTACGATAGCAAAAGATGCTTCACTTAAGGATCTCAACAAAGTACCGTCAAAAACTGGAACCGGATTAGGTAACCTGAATTCTGATAAGGCACCGCTTGGTCGTGGTGTTTTAACCAACCCAGATCTGGTGGGAGGGAAGAATCCTGTTATCGTCAATAATCAGTCAACCTTAAAAATCTGCCCAACCAATGCCGACGGTTCGCCTGTGACTAGTGGTATTTGCAAGGTTAGTCCGGTTTTTACCATTACTCCGCCAGCTACCGCTAGTAATTCTCTGGTGAGTCGACAGTTGGCAAGTATTATTACAGTTTTGTCGGATTTATTGGCGAAGATTCGGGGATTGGCTTGGTAAGAAAAATATAGATTAAGAAACGGGAAAACCCCGCCGAGGCAAGCCTCGGCGGGGTTTTGCTTTTTGGTTATGTTGGCGTTATGATTAGGAAATGGAAAATCTCAAAACCTTTATTTTTATTGGTCGGTCGGGAAGTGGCAAGGGCACTCAAGCCGAGCTTCTTGTAAATCACTTCAAAGAAACCGGTGTGATCAATGACCAAAATCCACTTTTTTACCTAGAGACCGGTCATCAGTTTCGTGAATTTATTACCAGCACTAGTCATACTGGGCGCTTGGCAAAAGCCGTGATGGATAAGGCAGAGCGCCAGCCGGATTTTTTGGCAGTGTGGTTGTGGTCGCATATGTTTGTGGAAAATATTGTCGGTGATGAGCATTTGTTTTTGGATGGCACACCACGTTCACTTAATGAAGCGCGAACTCTCGACACAGCGATGACTTTTTATAGCCGAAAAAATATTTGTGTTGTTTATTTGGACGTCTCACGTGAAGAATCAAAACGGCGAATGGAAGAGCGTAGTCGGGCTGATGATAAAAAAGTTTCGGATATTGAAACTCGCCTGAATTGGTTTGATACCGATGTCTTGCCGGCGGTAAAATTCTACGAAGATAATTCCCGTTATCATTTTTTGAAAATAAATGGCGAACAGACACGAGAGAAAATTCACGAAGATATCGTTTCGGCGTTGCCAAAATAAAATTTATGATTAAATTAAAAACTCCCGAACAGATAGAAATTTTGCGGGCTGGAGGCGAAAGATTGGCTAAGATTTTGGCGACGGTGGCGCGCGAAGTCAAAGCTGGCGTGGAAACTCGAGCACTTGACGATTTGGCGCAAAAACTTATTTTGGCGGGAGGTGATAAGCCCGCTTTTTTGAATTACCGACCAGCTGGGTCACGTCTGGCCTATCCAGCCTCTCTTTGTGTTTCGATCAACGAAGAAATTGTTCACGGCATTCCGAGTAATCGGAAAATTGCCGACAGTGATGTGGTAAGTATCGACCTTGGTCTGATTCACAATGGAATGTACACCGATATGGCAGTGACAGTGGCTGTGGGCGAGGTAGATAAAATAAAAAAGAAAATGATTGAAGTGGCGCGCGAGGCTCTGAACGTGGGAATTAAAGAGGCAAAAATTGGGGGACATATCGGTGATATTAGTCAGGCAATCGAAGATTTTATTATCGGTCAAGGTTTCGATGTTGTCTTAGACTTGGCTGGTCACGGTGTCGGTTTCCAAGCCCACGAAGATCCGTTTATTCCCAATTATGGTAAAAAAGGTAAAGGGGAAAAAATCGAAGAAGGTTTGGTTTTGGCGATTGAGCCGATGGTGACACTCGGTGATGGAAAAATAAAACTGGAAAAAGATGGTTTTACTTTTACGACTCGCAACAAAGAATGGTGCGCGCATTTTGAGCATACGATTGCTGTTACCAAAAATGGTCCAAAAATTTTAACAAAATTATAAGGATTAAACTTGCTTACCGGAATTTTGCCCAGGCAAAATTCCGGCAGGTTAAATATTATTATGATAAAAGAAGAACAAACACTGATTGTCGTCAAACCCGATGGCGTCAATCGTGGTCTGGTCGGGGAAATCATTGCTCGTTTTGAAAAAGCTAGGTTCAAAATTATAGCGTTGAAGATGGTCGAAGTCGAAAAAACTTTAGTGCAAAAACACTACAACCACGACGACGCTTGGATGGAAAAAGTCGGCGAGCGGACGCGGGAATTTTACGAAAAACATGGCGAAGACGAGGGTGAGAAAATTGGCAAGATGACAAATAAAGAAATTGGTAAGATGATTGAAGATTGGAGTTGCGACTATATGACAGACGGTCGAGTAGTAGCGGTGGTCTTGCAAGGTCACAATGCCATTCAAACGGTCCGTAAAATGGTTGGCGCCACTTATCCGAGCGAAGCTTTGCCGGGAACCGTCCGTGGTGATTATTCAAACGAATCACCCCTCTCCGCCAACATCAACAAACGTTGTGCCCACAATATCATTCACGCCTCCGGCAATCCCGAAGAAGCCAAATTCGAAATTGACCTATGGTTTAAAAATGAAGAAATTTGCCAGAAGTAAAAGGTTTGAATTATAATAAAGGGTAGATCGTTTGATATAGTATTTCTAGCACAAATCATTTTTAACGGGAGTTTAATTATTACGACTGGCTTTGGTCATATCGTTTAGAACACCCACTTGGATTTCCTCTAGGAAATACTATTATCAAACGATCTAACAAAAAAGTCACTACGGTGGCTTTTTTGCTTCTTCGCTGGTTTTTCGTTAGACTTAATGTATGATTTTGAAAGTTTTTATTGGTCTCGAAGCTGTTATTCTTCCGCTACTCGGTATTTTAAACTATCTGGCGTTTAAGAATTATTGGTATTGGCGCTTTCGCTGGTTTGATCAGCCGATGCATTTTCTTGGCGGGCTAGCCTTGGGGCTTTTTGGAATAATCATCTATTTGTATTTTTTCAGAAACAAAACCGGAACAAAAAAAATCGATTGGAAAATGTGGCTTGTTGGTTTGTTTCCCGTCGCGCTTGTTGGTATAATATGGGAAGGTCTGGAATTTAAAGCTGATAAAATTCATTTGGCGAATGTTTATTTTAAAACTTTCGGAATGGTTTATCACGGACTTGCCGAATCGCTAAAAGATCTCTTATTTAATTTGATTGGGGCTTTAACGGCGATTCTATTATTTTTAATCATTACTTTATGCAAGAAAAAAAACTAAAAATTACTTTTTGTGGTGGTGTCGGAGAGGTGACCGGCGCCAATTTTTTACTCGAAGCCGAAGGTCTACCCAAGATGCTTGTCGATTGTGGTTTGTTTCAGGCGGGCAAAACTTTTGAAGATAAAAATAAAGATGATTTTTCGTATAATCCGTCAGAAGTGGAATATCTTTTTGTTACTCACGCGCACCTGGATCATATCGGGCGTATTCCGTTTTTAGTCCGCAAAGGCTTCCGCGGTAAAATTTACTCGACGCCACCGACCAGAGAGATCGCCGAATATGCCCTGATGGACAGCTTGCATTTGCTTCAAAAAGAAAACGATGGCGGGGAACCTTTTTTTGATGAAAAAGATGTAAAGCAGACAATGTCGCAATGGGAGACTGTCGGCTATCACGAGCCGATTAAAATTGGTGATTTGGTGGTTGTGATGCGAGATGCCGGGCACATCTTAGGTTCGACAATGTATGAGTTTAATTTAAATGGTAAAAAATTAGTGTTTACTGGTGACCTCGGTAATTCACCTTCACCGCTTTTGAAAGATACCGAACAAATTACCGACGCTGATTATCTGGTGATGGAAAGTGTCTATGGTGATCGCAATCACGAAGATCGCGCCCAACGCAAAAATATTTTGGAAGATGTGATCGAAGATACTGTCCGTTCCAATGGTACCTTGATGATTCCGGCTTTTTCGATCGAGCGAACTCAAGAAATTTTATATGAAATCGAGGGGATGATGCAAAGCTCGCGGATTCCATTGGTGCCGGTCTTTCTTGATTCTCCTCTTGGTATCGAAATCACGGCGGTCTACAAAAAATACGCCGATTACTTAAATGATGAGGTGCGAAAATTGATAAAAAGTGGTGATGAGATTTTCCAATTTCCGCAATTACACAAGACCTTAAGTACCGCCGAATCCAAAGCGATTTTTAATGGCAACCCTAAAAAAATAATTATTGCTGGCTCGGGAATGTCCACTGGTGGGCGGATTTTGCACCACGAACGACATTATTTGGGTGACAAAAATAGCACTTTACTTTTGATCGGTTATCAGGCGGTCGGTAGTTTGGGTCGAGTTATTCAAGATGGCGCCCGGACCGTGAAAATTATGGGCGAAGAGATCGCGGTTAATGCCAAAGTCGCAAACATTCACGGCTACTCGTCTCACAAAGATTCTGATCATTTGCTCGAATTTGTTCGCGACACCGCCGATACTGTGAAAAAAGTTTTTGTTTTAATGGGCGAACCGAAAGCGTCATTGTTTTTGGTTCAGCGTCTGCGAGATTATCTCGGAGTTGATAGCTTGGTGCCTGCCGAGGGGCAATCGATCGAAATAAGTTTCTAAATAATGCAAAATTGAAAAATCAAAATGGAAAATGACAAGGCAAAATGTCAAAATGATAAAGAAAAATTCAAAAACGAGTTTAAAAGAAGAATTTATAGTTGGGTATTGAGATTAATAAAGTTCATTGATTGCTTACCTAAGAATCAGAGCGCTAATGTCATAGGCAAACAATTGATAAGAAGTGGAACAAGTATTTTAGCTAATTACGTTTAGGCAAATTCTGCTAGCTCAAAGAAAGATTTTATAAATTTTTTTACTTACTCATTAAAATCAGCTAACGAATCAAAAGTCTGGATATCCCTACTTAAAGATACTGGTCAAGGAGAGATAAATGAGTTAGAGTATTTATTGAAAGAGCTGGTTGAAATATCAAATGTGGTGGCGAGTAGCATATTAACAATGAAAGGGCGTAAGTAATTTTATAATTTTGTAAATGTCATTTTTCATTTTGATTTTTACATTTTAAATTAATAAATATGAATGATCTAAGAAACGAACATTTGAAAATAAAAATCTGTATTTCAGGTGCTGCCGACACAACCTTTTGTGGTGATGGTGCTTTGGAAATTGCCAAAGAGCTCGGTCGGGAGATTGCTCGGCAAGGGGCGACGATTGTGACCGGTGCCACGACTGGTTGGCCACTGTGGTCAGCAATGGGGGCTAAGGAAGAAGGGGGAATGTCTATTGGTTTGTCGCCCGCGGCGACCGAAAAAGAACACGTCGAGCAGTGGGGCTTACCGCTTGATTATCAAGATGTCATTATTTATACAGGGCAAGGCTTCCCCGGGCGAGATATTTTGCTGACTCGCACTTCCGATGCGGTGATTCTGGGTTGTGGTCGGATTGGCACGATTCACGAATTTACGGTGTCGTTTGAAGACGGCAAGCCGATCGGCATTTTGGAAGGTGCTTGGGAAATGGACGATACGTTAAAAGAAATTATTGCCCACGGTCATCGTCCAAATGATAAAATTATTTTTGATAAAGATCCCAAAAAACTAGTGGAAAGAATTATCGAAATGGTTAAAAAAGACAAAGAGGCACTTGATAAAAAACCAGTTCAAACTTCAGCAGAAAAGTAAAGCTAACTAAATTTTACCTGTTGGTGGCGGTTGTGATATACTTAAACAAGTTTTTATTATCAATTATTAATTAATTTAAATAAATGAAAAAATATCTCGTAGTTTTAATACTTGTCGGACTAATCATCTCGACTCCTTTGGCAACCCAAGCTTTTAGTGGAGGGGATCTCTCTTCGCTTATTACTAAAATAGAAAATCTTATTGTTCAGTTGAAGCAAGTGCAACTGGCAGCGGTTTTTAGTAGAAACCGGGTAGTCAAAAAAGCCCCGACACCGACACCTACACCAGCCACGGGTACTTATTATGTCGATTGTGCCAGTACTGCCAACGATAATAATGCTGGTACTAGTGCAACAAAGCCTTGGCATACCATCGGCCGTGCTTCTTGTATGAGTGATAATCCGCAGTGTGGCTCTTTTAAACCTGGCGATACTATTTTGTTTAAACGGGGTTGTACCTGGACTGGCGAGCAATTAACCATCAACACGTCTGGCACTGCTGGTAAGCCAATTACTATCGCTGACTACGGCACTGGTAATTTGCCGATTATACAGGGCAGTGTCTCTGCTCCAGTTGGTGTTGGTAACGTAAGAGATATGATTAATGTAAACGGCAAGAGCTATCTGACATTTCAAAATCTAGAAATAAGATATGCTGAAAATCCGGTGGTTGTAAATAATTCTAGCAATATTGTTTTAAATAATCTTAATATTCATGACAATATCGGCTACGGTGCCATTCTTTTAACCGCTGATAGTCAGAGTACAACAAATAATACCGTAAGTAATACTACAATATACAATACCAAAGCCAGTACCGAATCAGGACAGATTGGCGAAAATGGCGACCCCAATAGTCGTGGTCATGGAATTTTTATGTTTTCTAATTCAAGTCAGTCATTGGTAAATAATAACATTTTTACCGGCAATACTATTTATAATAATGGTGAGTCTGGTATCGACATGATTTTGGGATCAAATAATCGCTTTAGTCAAAATAAAATTTATAACAATGGCAGTTCCGGCATTAGTTTGGTAAGTGTTAACGGTGAATCTAATGGTAATATTGTTGAGAACAATCTTGCTTACAATAATGGTCAAACAACCGACGACGTTGCCGGTATCGATTTGCATCGTATCGGTAGTAATAATATTGTAAGGTATAATGCGGTTTATAATACAGTTGATGCTTTAATAGCGCCGACAATCCCAGCTCGTCCATGGAATAATGGTACAAAATACGGCAACGTTGGCATTAGATTTGATAGTAATACTGACCAGTCAGTACCGGTGATTGCTGCCACTGGTAATCAAGTTTATTACAATCTAATCGTTGGCGGCACTTATAATTTTATGAATATTCGCAATACCGGTCTATCATTCTTCAACAATATTCTACATAACAGCTCATCGGATAATGTCCGAATTCATAACAGTAAAGATGTTCTTGATTTTGTTTTTAAGAATAATATTCTTACTCGTAATAGTAATAACGAAAACGTTTATTTTGTTCGCATTCAAGATGCTAAAAATGTTACTGATCCTGCTAAGTTCAACAATAATATGTATTATTCTTCGGTCGCTGGTGGCAAGTTCTGCGCGCTTACAGATAAAGATGCTTGGTGCTTAAATCCGGTTACGACGCTGGCTGATTGGCAAAGTCAAAGTGGCTTTGATAAAACAAATTCGTTAATAGCTAATCCTCAATTTTCAGCAACTGCTCCGACAAGTGTTTCGGCAACTAATATTGAGAGCGCAGTCAGTAGCTTTAAACTAAACGCTACTTCACCAGCCTTGGATAAGGGTGCCACAGATGTGACTGCTGGGTTATCGTTAGCTCAAGATTATTTTAGTCAAAGCGTGCCGTACGGCAGTAGCTTACCAGATCTTGGCTTTAGCGAAATTGCTAAATAATAATATTTAAATTTAGTTAAGATAAATAAAAGATTGTAAGAATAAATCCCGCCCGAGGCTAGTCCTCGGGCGGGATTTGCGGTGAAGCTAATTAGAATGGGGATAACCCGTGAGCCGTGCGAACGGAGCAGTCCCCCGAAGTGGGGATAACTAAATTATACTGGGGGGGGGGCTTTCTGTGATATACTTAAACAAGTTTTTATTATCAATTATTAGTTTAATTTATTTTATTTATGAAAAAATATCTCGTAGCCTTGGCACTAGTCGGGCTAATCATCTCGACTCCTTTGGCAACCCAAGCTTTTAGTGGAGGGGATCTCTCTTCGCTTATTACTAAAATAGAAAACCTTATTACTCAATTAAAACAATTTCAATTGGGTGCGGTCGGAACTATCACTGGAGAATCAGCGATTTTAAGTGATTTTGTTTTTACTCCATCCTCACCGTTGGCGATCAACACTACTATCACTGGGAAAGTTAAAATTACCAACAACGGCACTGTCGCTCTTCCTGGAGCTGGATATGGTTTGAGGGCGACAAATGTGACAGATTCTAAATTTCTATTTTCTGTTTTTGTGCCCACTATTCAGCCTGGAGCTTCGGTTGTTCTCCAAAATGGTATGACCTTCTCGTTCCCGACAGCTGGCTACAAAGATACTTTGTGGGAATTAATAAAGGTGGGCAGTACTGTGCCTTTGACGACGACTCATCAATATCTCGTGGCGGGGGAAAGTGCCGGTCTTCTTTTTGATTCTTTCTCGCTGGCTTCTCCTGTTGCTCCAAATACCAATGTCACCGCGAGTATCAAAGTGGTCAGTAATGGTACCGCTTTATCTGGCTATCAGCTCGTCGGAACGAGTGACACTGGTTTAGTTATCCCAACTATTACTGATGTTTCTGTCCCCTCGGCTAGCCCGGCTGGTATTCAAATTAAAACTTTTACCACCCCACCATTTAATTCTGGTACATCCGGAAACTCGGTCATTACTTGGAAATTAATTAAAGGCACTACGGTTTTGGGAAATGCGGTGACGGGGACTTTGATGGTGGGTCAAGCAACTCCTTCTATTGCTGTAATTTCCCCAAATGGAGGAGAAAATTGGAAAGTGGGTGAAACACATAATATTACTTGGAAGACTAAAGACCTTCCGTCGTCAGATATAATTAATATTAATTTGTTACAGAAGAATAATGCAATGTTGTTTGTGGCCAATGCTATTAATTCCGGTTCTTATTCTTGGACGATCCCTGTTGAAATGCATGGTTTCAATTTAAATGAGGACGATAATTATAAAATACAGCTTCTCGATAATAAGGCGCAACCTTCTTATTTTTCTGACTTGAGCGATACTTATTTTAGTATTTTGGAATCACCTACCACTCCCACCGTCAATAGTATTACTCCAAACACCGCACCGATCGGAACTACTTCTCGAATAATAATCAGAGGTTTAAATTTCAGCATCGGTAGCACCATCTATACTTTTAATGGAGAGACGAAGGACAAACTGTTCTGTACTATCAGCGTCAACGCCAATGGGAACTATGATTGTCCTCTTCCTGCTACTTTTTCCGCTGGTGCATACAAACTTGCGGTGGTAAACTCTCGTGGGACGAGCAATAAGGTAGATTTTACGTTTACTTCTATTCCTGTTATTACTAATTTAACTGTGGCGTCTACCTCAGCTATTTTAGGTCAAGGTATTGGTAGTCCGGTCGATCGTTATCCTGTCACTTTTTCTTTTACTCTGGTTAATTCAGGCGATATTCCTTTGTATTTGTCGAATAATCCTTCAATTGCATTTGCAACAGTGACATCTCCCGTAAATTCTCCATCTAGTGTTTCTTCTTTTCTTGCGTCTCTTTTACCGGGGGATTCACCTGGTGCATATGTTATACCGGCGAACGGACAGAGAAGATTCGTAGCTTCTGGACTGATTATGAGTTCTCTTCAAGGAGCAGGGTTACAAATTGTGAGTATATTTTACGGTACTTCAGCCAGTGATTTGAGAGCCCTGAACATAGATGTTTCTCGTAAAGGTTTGGGTCAAATGGTGCTTAATTAGGAGTGAGGTCGAACCTCACCTAGGGGATGTCGTTTGTGTTGTAATGTTTTATCTAAAAAATTATGACTACTATCTCGGTACCGTTAAATGCTAAATTAGAAAAAGCTATTAACCATTTGATTGAGTCTGGTTATGGCTCTAATAAAATCGAAGTTATTCATCGAGCTGTTATTAGCGCCTCAGAAGAAGAGGCTATCGGAATAGTTCTAAGAGCTAAAAAAGAGATATCTCTGGGGAGGGGCATAAAAGGTGGTTTAAAAGAATTGGTTAAAAAGTTTAAATAACATTCTAACTCACCGAGAGGTGAATGATAAAACAAAAAAACGGAGAAGTTAAACTTCTCCGTTTTTTTTGTTTTTAAATTTAAGCTTTAGCTTGGCTGACGACTTGGGCGTAAACTTCGGGGTTGTTTTCAGCTAATTCAGCAAGCATTTTGCGGTTTAGTCCGATATTTTTCTTCTTTAACATTCCAATAAATTTGCTGTAAGAAAGCTCGAATTCGGCAAGGCTGGCGCCGATCTTGATATTCCACAAACGACGAAAATCATTTTTCTTATCTCGGCGGTGGGCAAAAGCGTTGACACCAGCTTTTCGGATAGCAACTTTAGCTTCTTTTTCTTTGGTGCTTCGTCCGAAGCGATAACCCTTGGCGTCTTTCAAGACGTTGCGGCGGTGCTTCATTGAAATTGTTCCTCGTTTTACTCGGGTCATAATATTTTATTAAAAATTATAAATTTCTATCGATTTACGGCAAGTGGTAAATAACGACTAACATCCTTGTTTTTTAAAGTGATAACTCTCATTTTCTTGCCTTTCATTTGAGTGTTTCGGGATTCTTTGGCATTGAAGTGGTTTTTGCCCGCTTTGCGCGCTAAAATCTTCCCAGTTTTGGTGATCTTGAATCTTTTAGATAGTGATTTTTTGGTTTTCATAGTATTTTTGCCGTCTAACAAACAAAAGAACAGAACCCTGTTCTTACCAAATAAGTGTACTACAAACAGCTTTTTTTGTCTATTGTTTAGGCTCCAATGGCTCTTCTTGGGGTTTGGTCGCTGTTTTTGGTGCCTCTTTGGCTGGGCTCGATTCTTTGGCTCGCTCAATAGTGACCGACAGACCTTTGGGGCTTTTCTTTGGCTCCTCGGAAATTTTATGATTTTCGGTAATTAAATTCAAGATGCGATTTAGGCGTTCTTTCAAGAAATTGAAGTCGAAATACTTGGTTCGTCCGGGCAAAAATAGGTTGATTTTGACGCGGTGACCATCTTTAAGAAAAGCCGAGGCTTGCTTGGCTTTAAGCTCTAGATCGTGCTCGCCAGTGCCAATTTTGATCTGTAGGGCTTTGGTTTCGGTCGAATGAGTCTTGGCAAGTTTTTGCTTTTTTTGCTCTAAATACTGAAATTTGCCGTACTCCATAATTTTGGCAACTGGGGGCATCGCTTGAGGTGAAACCTCAATTAAATCAAGCTCGCGCTCGCGGGCAACAGCCAAAGCTTCTTCGGTTTTGAGAACACCCAAATTATTGCCTTCTTCGTCGATAACTCGCAATTCGGCCGCGCGTATTTGGTTGTTTATTCTAATGAAAGACTTCAAAATAGTGTTTATTTATACCAAAAGTCTAACCTTTTTAGCCTTTTTAGTCAAATATGGTAAGATTACAAGATGGCGAATTTAGTCGAAAACAAAAAAATATTCCTTAATTATGAAGTGCTCGACGAATATGAAGCGGGCATTGAGCTTTTGGGGGCGGAGGTCAAAATGATCAAAAGTCATCACGGCTCACTTGAAGGTGCTCGAGTTTTGATTCGTGGAGCCGAAGCTTTTTTGGTCGGTTTTAATTTGCCAATTTATCAACCAAACAATCCCAGCTCGGCTTATGAATCCGAACGAACGCGAAAATTAATGTTGAAGAAAAAAGAAATCGCGGAGCTTGTCGGCAGAGGGGAACAGAAAGGATTGACAATCGTGCCAATTTCAATGTATAATAAAGGGAGGTTAATTAAGGTAAAAATCGCCGTGGTACGCGGGAAGAAAAAATTTGATAAACGCGAGAGCTTAAAGAAAAAAGAAGCCAAGCGTGACGTCGCTCGTGAGATGAAGGGCTCTTTGAAAAATTAATAAGGATGAAACATACCGTTTATATTTTATTTAGCCATAAAGATAAAAAACTTTATGTTGGTTGTGCTAAAGATGTAATGGAAAGGCTGAAGAGACACAATGCAGGGTCGGTGCTTGCGACTAAAAATCGTAGACCTTTTTCTTTAATTTATACTGAAACTTTTACCGATAAAGCCGAAGCTTTTAATCGGGAAAGATTTTTGAAAAGTTTATGGGGCGCTAGATTAAAGAAAAAGGTCTTGGACGATTTTTTAAAGGCCAAGGCTAAATAAATTTTGAAGTATGTTTTATGGCTAAAACATTTTTGCAAGCAAAAATGTTCGCCCGAACAAATTTCTTTGAAATTTGTTTTAGGGGGATGATCGGCTTCGACAGGTAGCCTTTCTCTAGTGTGTATGTGGAGACTCCGAATCCTCCTTAAACATCGGAAAAACAGTCAAATGCCAACGCATCTGACAAGGGACTTGTGGCTTCGCCATATTTCTCTCCAGCCTTGGCTTTAGCCTAACGCTGGTGCTGGCTTAAATCGCAGTCTGGATGATTTAAGTTGGTATAATAAATTCTGGACTAGCAATTAAACATTTCTCGGTTTAAAAGCGAAACAAAGAGAATCGACTAATTAAGGTTTTGTTTGTTTAACACTTAGTTAGTTTAAATCCGCTCGGCGATTAGCCGAGCGGGACATAAACAATCTACACATATAGATTCACTAAAGTAACCTATTTGCACGGGGGTTCGATTCCCCCCATCTCCACCCAAAGTTGACAATTTGTGTCAAAAGCATAATATATTGGTATAACTATGGAAGAGACCCTTATGTAGATACGTCTGCATCGGGGGCTTTTTCTTTTTGATTGGGCTTAAAGTTTAAGATGATTTTTTAGAAAACTTGTGATAATGTTCGTTAAGAAAAGTAATTTCGGTATTTTTATTTCTTAACAAAATTGAGCACTTGTTTTCGTCAGGAGAAATAACTCGATCTAAAACAGAATTATTATCCAAAAATTCCACCAAGCAACCAAAATCGCCATCACCAGAAACGAGAATACATTTATCAAACGCTTTGTTATAAAAGTCAGAGACAGTTTTTAAAACCAGTTCGGCATCGCAATTACCCTTAATTACTCCTCCAACCGAAACGGTTTGTTTGAAAACTAAAATAAAACCACATTCTTGCAGATGCTCGTAAAATTTGGTTCTCGTTGGAACGAGACCGATAAAAAGGTAGATATTTGAAGTGTCATATTTTTGCCGAAGCCAACCATAAAATTTTTTGTAATCAATTCCAAAACCAAGTTCTTTGGCTCCGCGATATAAATTATTGCCGTCAATATAAATGTTGGTTCTAATCACGAAATTATTTTAGTATAGTTTCATCAAAAGACTGCTAAATATCCATATTCCTCAATCAGTAAGCATTAAAGGGTTGCGCTTATTTAAATTTTATATTTTTTATAAAAATAGGATAAATTTTGTTTTAATTTATTAATTGCTACTATTCGGAAACAAATGTTTAACGGCGACCAAAAGCATTGTTGTGACTTGGGTTATGGTGGCAAAGATAACAAGGTTAAAACTCCATTCTTCTAAGTGAAATTGCAGAAATTTGAAACCTTGGAAAAAGGCGATGATAAAAATAATGACAGTCTCGGCGGTCAAAAGGTCAAAAAGTAAAGATAAGGTTGTGCCTTTTAAATTTATATTTTGTTCGAACGCTTGATTTTCTAGTTGCCCCTTTTTAATTTTTATTTGTTCGTCGATGCTTCGCGGAGTAATAATTGGGTAACGATTAATTTTCTGCGGTTCAACTGGTCTTTTGACTAAAATTTATCGGATCCGCTGTTTTTGGTCAGTGATAGTCTCAAGATTTTTTTCTTCGGGCGTCTGCATAGTGCTATTCTTTGATTAGCTCTAGTTTTGTAAGTCTGATCGTCATAGCCAAAACTGAAACGTTGAATATTTTTGCACACTCTTCTATATTTTTTAATTCTTTCCAAGCTTTTGCGACTTGGTTTTCTGGCATAATTAAGGCGGCGGCAAAATTGTTGGCTTCAATCTCGATGGAGGTAGCGACTTGGTCGTCCAGCCTAAACAATGTCCGCCCTTCAAGAGTGGCGTCGTCATCGACAATTGGTTCTTCTTCGGTGATGAGATTTTGGTGGAGAAAATAATGTCCTAGCTCGTGGGCAATCGTAAAATGTTGTCGGGTTTGCGGTTTGTTTATATTGATAATGATCGTGAACTCGGCATCGTTTTTGTTGTAGGTAATTGCGCCAGAGATATTGTTGTCTTCTTGATCCATTTCTATCAAAACAATTTTCAGATTTTTTTTATCTGCTTCAATATTTTCGTACGGAAAAGGGGAAAGTCCGTCGGGGTTATAATCAGTGATAATTTTTTCCGCTAATTCTCGGCATTTTTGCACGTTCATTGGTAATATTATTATACTATGTTTGATATAAAATCAATATTTTGTTTAAAAATAATGCCCGTTTTTTCTTGCGAGAAAAAACGGGCAGGTTTTTGGCTACTATTTTATTTTACCGAATTACTCAACCGCGGATACAAATTTCGGGTTGATGCCGTTGAAAACTTTGCGGTCTTGATAAAGGACGCGACCAACACCGGCGAGATCGACTTCGTTGAGCTGGGCACCAGCTGCTAATTTTGCCCAAACGTGGGGAATCGCAAATCTGGTGGCGTGGCCGCCGAGTTTGATTTCGGTCAGCATATCGCCGTCGCTTTGAGGAACGAAAACATCGCAGATATTGTCTGTCCCGATTTGGATGGGCACTTTTTGTTTGATCAGCTCCAAAACTCGAGCGATACTGTTGTGCGTCGGCGAAAGATTTGGTCGGAGTTGACGCATTGAGATTGCCGCCGTCGGGCAAATGATGACCCCGATGTGATATTCCAAGAGGGAATTGATCAATCGAGCAAAACGCTCTTCGTTGTAGCACGACGGCGAGATCATATGGATTACCCAAATGGTCGGTCCGGGGTGATTGGGAATTTTGGGCTGGTCAAACCAACGCAAACCCTCAATCAATTTTTCCGTGCCATTTTCCCTTGGATCGTTGGCTTGATCTAAGTGAATATGAACCTCTTTTTTTAGGTCGCAACCAAGCTCAATGACTTTACGTAAATGTCGACAGAAACCGATTTTGCCGTGACGCAGACTAGTATCAGTGTAGTCATCTTTTTCTGGTAACACTGAAAGAAAGTCGGCGTGTTTAGCGGCTTCGGCAAATATTTCCCAACGCCCACTGTCTTCTTTGAAACCAAATATCGGATTGGGAGCAATTTGGATCGTGATATCTTCGGCAAATTGGGCTTTAATTTCCATTGCGACACGCAAGGCGAGTAGTCCGTTTTCGCCAATATCTCCGGTCGTGTCGATGCAGGTGGCGAGCCGGGTGGTGCCGTAGCCAATCATTCTTTCTACTACACTGGTCATTCGTGTGCGCAAGTCGGCTTCAGAGTAAGCCAAACCGCGATGCAAATCGCCAGTTAAGCTTTGTTTGACCGACAAGGGCAAACTGCTGGCTTCTAGTGGGGTAGTGTTTATGTGACGCAGGTATTCGTCTGCCAATGTGTCCGCTCGATCCAAATGAGCGTGGGCATTGTTGAATCCACCGTGAGCGCGCACGGCTTCCAAGAGTATTTTGTCGTACGGCGACAATGATCTCGGAACGAGCAATTCCTTTTTTAAAGGTGCTTTATTAAACATCAGAAATCTCCTTTTCTGTTTATGGTTAAGGTTCCACGGTAATTGTGGCACCGTACAAAAGAGGTGTCAATTAATTTTTTAAACCCGCCATTTTCTGGAAAACCTGTGGAAAACTTGTTGGTAACTCGGGATAAGTTTTGTCTGGTTTTTTATTTCGTCCGGTTTATAATGGTCACATTACTAGATAATTAAAAATAATCGATTATTAATTAACTTAAATAAATATGAATAAAATAAAAATATTATTGCTGGTCTTTGTTTTGCTTGGGGTTAGTCAGGTGGCTTTGGCTGAAGATACTTCGGTTGTGCCGCCAGCAATGCCTGAAGTGGTGGTGCCACAAGTGGCAAATGAAATCGTGCCAGCTGGTTTGGATAAAGAAAATCGTTTGGAAAAAATTAAAATTGTTGGTGCTCGTTTGATTGCTGATCGCGTCAATGAGTTGAATAAGTTGGCAAATAAAATTAAAAAAGATAAGAGCGCTGTGGCAGCAAGTTCGACTTTGGTTGCTCGAATTGAAACCCAAAAAACTAGCTTGGTCGCTTTGGGTGATCAAATTAAGGCGGGGACCGAAGCTAGCTCGACCAAAGCTTTGGTCAAAACTATTTTAACTGATTATCGAATCTTTGCTGTGTTTATTCCGCAAGTTCATTATTTGAGAGCGATTGATACTCTGACGAATCACATAAACAATTTGACTGGAAAATTTGTTAAAGTTCAAACGAATATTGATGCCGCGAAGGCTAAGGGTCAAGATGTCACTGCTCGACAAGCCTCTTTAGACAAAGCCAAGACAGCTTTGGTGGAAGTTAATGCTAGTTTGGTGGCTTTACGAGCAAAAGCTGATGGTCTTAAACCAGCTGATTATCCGGTGACAAGCAAAGCGGTTTTTGTGGAATTAAAAGCGGGGATTAAAGATGTGCAGGTTAAAATAAAGACTGTTCGGCAGTCTATCTGGCCAAGTCTTATCGCTAAAGTAAAAGCGGAAATTAAATTAGAAAACAAGGTAGAAAAGAAAGAGGCAAAAAAGATTGAAAGAGAAAACGCTAGTACGACCGGGACGACGACCGGATTGTCGAGCCCCTTAAAACAAAAAGAAGAGAAGAAAAATGGTAGTCCTTTGATGCGTCTGTTTGGACGATAGAAGATAATTGATAGGATAAAAAATACCGCCCCGCTTGTAGCGGGGCGGTATTTTATTTCTAAATTTTTTAATCAAAAACGCAATTTTTGTCGGTCAGTTTTTTGCCCAGCAGTTCATAAGTTTTTTGGCACAGACTAATTAAGCTTGTTTTCTTGTGAAAGACGTGATCTTCGCCTGGATATTTAATTAGTTGGATATCTTGATCTTTACCTTTTGTTCGTAGCTCTTTAAATAAATAGTCCGCTTGGCTTGGTGAAACCGTCTTGTCTGCCTCGGCTTGGGCGATCATTATTTTTTGAGTCGTTAAGTTTTTGATTCGTTCATCGATAGCTGCTTGATAAAAGAGGTCGCTGTTTTCTTCTTGTACTGTTCCGCCAAATTGGACATTAAAAATAGAATTTTCCAGTTTGTTTAAAAGAACGTCCCAAGCGGTGACACCGTTTATCGACAAAGCTCCACCAAAAGATTTCGGTTCTTCGACAATGGTTCGCAGGGCGAGATAACCACCATAACTATTACCCGATAAATAAGTTTGGCTGATTGAGTACTTTGATTTCAAAGTTTTTTGAGCTTCTAGCACGTCAGCGACATCACCTTTGCCGACATTTTTTGTAATTGATTCGGCGAAAGCTCGTCCGAAACCATAACTGCCACGATAATCAAGTTTGAGCACCGTCACGCCACTTTTGACCAAATCGTTAAGCATCCAATCATAAACCGCATAACTCAAATACGAATGATAAAGCCAGCTGGCTTGGCGGTATGGTCCGCCGTGAAGCCAAATCAAAAGCGGTTGTTTGGCGGTTTTGGCAAATTTACTGGAACGCAAAACTACGCCGTGTAAATTGCCCGTAGTAAATAAAGTGCTGGTCACCTCTGAATCTTTTGATGGATTGGCGACAATGTCTTTGAAATATTTTAATTTACCAGATGGCATGTTATAGATGACTGGGACAACCGAGTTGTTAATTATTTTAAGGTAAATTAAGTTGCCACTTTCTTTTTTTACTCTTTGATTGTAAGACAGATCGTCGTCAATCTTGGTTAATTTTTTTGTCACAAGATTAAATTTGTATAATGAAAAACGGTAAGGGTTGTCACGATTTGCGACAAAGACGATATTGTCATCATCTAAAAATTGAAAATCAGCCACCGAATAATTTTTGGCAAATAATTTTGTCCCGGGTAATGGTTTTTTGCTAAGCGGATCTAAATTGACTAGGTACAAAGTCGGGTAATTATCTTTGTCGTCCAAATAAAGTAAACGTTTTTCGTTTGGTGAAAAATCAAATAAACGTAATTCTTCGGTCAACAAATCCCAGTAGGCGGTTTTGGCGCTCAAACTGTATTTTTTTGGTGGGTCGGTTTTTAAATCAAGAAGAACGTGAGTTCTGGTCGTGGTTTTTCCGATGGTCGCTGGTTCGTAATAGGCGAGAAATTTTTTATGCAGAGACAGTGTCAATCTGGTGGCATTGCTTCGGTCGAAGTTTATGTCGCTAATTTTTTCGGTTAACGGTATATCTTTGTCGTTGAAAAAACTGGAAATTTCTTTTGGCGTCGCCACACCGAGGTTTTGGCAACTTAAACTAAAAGTATCACACAGGTAATTTGAAGAAATTTCTAGCCCACCATATTGAACCAAGACCGAGCGGTTTCGGACTTCTAAAATTTTGGCGTATTTTAGCTCGGCGCCAAAAACATTTTGGTGAGGAATTAAAAATAATATTAATAAAAAAAACGACAAATAAAAAAAGCGAGATTTAAATTTAAACATAATTAGATTTTAACACTTTTAAGTGGCGAGAAAAACTATTTATCCTTGGGCGAACTTTTTTGTTGAAGGCAAAAAAGTTTTAGTCCTTTTTCTTGATGTATTCTTTGTAGTACCAGTAAGGGAAAGTAATGATGAAGATAAACTTATGCCAGTCCATATTTTTAAGTATAGCAAATTTATCAGAGCTTTCAAAAGTAAATAGTAAGTGGTAAATTTAAGTAATGACAAAGATCGTAAAAATTGAGCCCTGTCTTTTTGATACCTATTTGCAGGTGATAAAAAATAGTGTGGGCTCGAAAATGTTTCGAAATTTTTATGCCAAAGTAAATGGTAAGAAAAAAGATGTTTTGAATGATGGCGATTTAGCCTGTGCTTTTTACGTCTCATCGATTTTGGTGCAGTTTGGTTTGATAAAAAAAGTTCACTGCACGGTCGGTGGTACTGTTTTTGATTTAGAACAAAGCGGTTGGCGGAAAATAACTAAACCAAAAGTCGGAGCGGTGTTGGTCTGGGCGGAAAAATTTGGCACAGACGGTGAAGTGCACAAGCACATCGGTTTTTATTTGGGCAACAGTGAAGCGGTGAGTAACGATTCAAAAAAACGTCAGATTGCCAAGCATCATTTTACTTATGGCGAGCCGGGGAGTCGGCAGTTTCGACTGATTTTAGAAATTTGGGAAAATCCGAATTTTGTGTTAAAATAACTCTCGTTAAGTTGGTTACTTTTTCTCAATAATATGGCGAAAAATAAAGATAAAAAAGAGCCGAAATTACCTTTCGGTCAAAATAAGATTGTTCGACAATTTGGCAGCCAGATTTTGCTGGCGGTTTTGATTTTGATGATTTTTGTTGGACTTTATTCTTTGGCGACGGAAAAGAAAGACAACACGCCAATCGTGCCTTTGTCGCAAGTGGCGAGCGAGGTGATAAGTGGTCAGGTGGCGAAAATCAGTGTTCAAGGTGAAGATTTGACCGTTACGTTGAAAGATAAAAAAATACAAAACGCGAAAAAGGAAGTCGAAAATTCTTTGTCGCAATCTTTGGTCAACTATGGCGTGACACCAGAAAAATTGAGTGCGGTGTCGATTGAAATTTCCAATTCTTATGGTGCGAGTTTTTGGCTATTAAATATTTTGCCGATTCTCTTGCCGATTATTTTCGTCTTATTTTTATTTTGGTATATTTCGCGTCAGGTCAAAGGGGCGAGCGTGCAAGCTTTTACTTTTGGACAATCTCGAGCCCGTTTGATTGATCCGAACGATACGAAGCAACGAGTGACCTTTAAAGATGTCGCCGGTGTCAAAGAAGCCAAAGAAGAATTGACCGAGATTGTAGATTTCTTAAAAAATCCCAAAAAGTTTTTAGATATCGGTGCGCGAATTCCCAAAGGTGTGCTGCTGATGGGAGCGCCGGGTACTGGCAAGACCTTGTTGGCTCGGGCGGTGGCTGGTGAAGCGCAAGTGCCGTTTATGTATTTGTCGGGTTCAGAATTTGTTGAAATGTTTGTCGGTGTCGGTGCTTCTCGGGTGCGTGATTTATTTAATATGGCAAAAAAATCGGCACCATCAATTATTTTTATTGATGAGATCGACGCAATCGGTCGCCATCGTGGTTCGGGTATGGGTGGTGGCAACGACGAGCGCGAACAAACTCTCAATCAGATTTTAGTGGAAATGGATGGTTTTGAACCGTCAGAAAAAGTGATTATTATGGCGGCGACCAATCGACCGGACGTGCTTGATCCGGCGCTTCTTCGACCCGGCCGTTTTGATCGTCGCGTGATGCTTGATCAGCCCGACAAAAAAGATCGCGAAGAAATTTTAAATATTCATTCTGGTAAAAAACCACTTGGTCCGGATGTAAATATGACCGTCATTGCCGAACGCACTCCCGGTTTTTCTGGTGCTGATTTGGCAAATTTAATGAACGAAGCGGCGATTCTGGCGGCGCGCGAAAATCGTACCGAGCTGACACAATACGATTTGTTGCGTTCGGTGGAAAAAGTAATGCTCGGACCAGAACGAAAAAGTCACATTCTTTCGACTCGCGAGAAAAAAATTACCGCTTATCACGAAATGGGTCACGCCCTCGTGTCGTCACTGCTTGAATTTGCCGATCCGGTACATAAAGTTTCTATTATTGCTCGTGGTAACGCTGCTGGTTATACTTTGAAACTGCCCTTTGAAGATCGTCGTTTGCAGTCGCGTCGAGAATTTTTGGCAGATCTGGCGATGTCACTCGGTGGTTATGTCGCCGAAAAAATGATTTTCAATGATGTGACGACTGGTGCCTCAAATGATATCCAAGTGTCCACGGCTCTGGCACGTGATATGGTGACAAAATATGGAATGAGTGAAGAAATTGGTCCGGTGGCACTCGATGGCACGTCGCGCGTCAATATTATGACTGGTGTGATGAGCGAACACGGCATTTCCGAAAAAACCTCATCGATTGTCGACGAAGAAGTGGCGAAACTTTTGACCGGCGCCTTAAATCAAGCTGAAGAATTATTGAAAGCTCATAAACCGGCACTTGATAAAATGACCGAAGAATTGGTAAAAGTGGAAACGCTCGAACGTGAAGATTTCGAAAAACTTTTGATTTTAAATGGCATCAAGCCAAAAGTAAAACCGGAGTTGGTTGGAAAAGAAGGTGGTATTTTTGCCCCGGGTTTAGATGGGGTGGAGGTGGTTTAAAACACAAATTATTTATTTTAACTTTGTGGGCAGGTTGTTTTTCAGATATTTACAACAACACTCCATAATAATACTGCCGGCTTTTTAGACAAAAAAGCCGGCAGTATTATTGCTAATGAAACTTCTAGATATTTGGATTGTAACAAAACGGTGCACCATTTGGGCTATTTTTACAAATATCAGTTCCCCGGCAACAAAAATTATCCCCAGTATATTCTCCGGTGCCTGAACAAAAAACTGGTGCATCAACTGGACAAAACTCTTTTTTGGGTGGTGAACAGTAAATGGCTTCTGTTTTCGCTTTCTTATCTATCTTACAGCCATCTTTCGTCGGACAACAAACCGCTGTGCCATTATTTTTTCCGCAAATAACGTTATTTGGTGGTGCGCATGGTGGCGAGCAAACACCCATCGTGTATGGGAAAAGAACGGGCCAAACCCCAACCTCAAACGTTTTTATCGAACAGATGTCACCCTTGTGACAACAAATCGCTCGGTCAGTATCCTTACCACACAGTTCTTCGTCCGGTAAACATTGTTTGTTGTTACACCGAAAGGTGCACGCCCCAAAGTTCTTTACCTCTTGATAAGGTTTCGGTCGACAGCAAAAACCATTTTTTTTAGGATCAGTTTCAGATTCAACATAATTACCAGGGCAACGTCCTGATTTGTTGGCATTATTTATGCCACGCCAAGCAGTATTGAGTACCCCTGAAGGATAGCCACCTATTTTGTCTGATGAGGCAACTTGAAGTGACGAACCATTATTTGAATTGACAGTACAAACTGGAAAGACACAGGAACGTCTTCCCGTAGAAGCGTTTGGTAGACATTTGCCTCCAACACTTCTGATTACTCCACCAGCAGAGAGTGGCCCGGTATATTGACACTCTTTGTTGGTCACACATTCAGAACAACCACCATCGACACAGTATGGACTAGAACCTCCACAAGTCTTCACTGTTCCTGCGGGCAAAACACTGTCGTAAGCTGTGTAGTTGGCAAATGTTTTTTTCACTATTTTTCCTCTTGGATCCGTTGCGGTTATGGTGGTATTCCTACACTGTAAGTAGATACCTGTACCACCACCGGAGTCACCGTTCATTGTCTCCCAGCAAGACGTCTTATCTCCACCGGGATAGGGAGACGGACCTTGCACTTCGGAAACCAATCGATAAAAATCTCCGTTTGGGGAACCCGTAAAGACCGAATATTCTAGTGTTTCGGGTTGATTCAGTGTGGGGTCTGGCCAGGCTTCTCTATCTACCAAACAAGGACAACCAACTAGGTTTTTTTGATAACTTGGGTCTTTGTATTCAAAACTGTTACGAGGACAGGATCTTAACGGCGGTGATATTGTAGAAGCATTTACTGATGATAGATTTGGAAGCCAGAAAGAGAGAAATAGAAAACTTAGCAAAAAATACAAGTGAAAAGTTTTTTTATTAGCCATAATTAACATTATTTTTTAACTGATGGTACAATCGAGCAAACCGGTGTGCCATGATTTTTTTCGACGACGATCTTACTATTAACACCTTGGATACTTGGCAAAATGAAATTTTCTGGTGGCGTGGTAAAAACATTTTGCTGGTTGTATTGCTCAATTGACGAAAATAGTAATCGATTGCTGTTATCGTAAACTGAAATGTAATAATAATCTTCCCCGATCGTAGGTAGGGGGGAATTTTTCTGATCAATGAAAATTGGTAGCTCCGTCTCTGTCGTTGCCGGCTGAATCAAGGCCGAATCACAAGTTATTTTCGGGTTGCCATCTGTATCGTAAGTATAGGTTGTTTGAAAATATACTTTATTAGTGCGAGAAATTCCCGACGAGTCCTCGTATAAATTAACTGTCATCGGGTTTGAAGCGCAAATGTTTTGATCGCTGGCCAAGCAGATTTTTAATTGGTATTGTCCGGCGGGGATTGCTTTGTCGGTGATTTGTTCCCCGTAATTCTCTTTATTTCTGATAAAAACATTAATTGCCGTATTGTTAGAAGTTAAGGCGTCAACGTTTTTTATTGTGGTAGCCATTATGTTTTTGGCAATTACGTAGTCTTGGTTACCGTTATTTAAAATCAGTTTATAATGATTGAAAGAATCTAATCCGGTAGTTTCCCATTCAAGACTAAATGGTTGCCAGCGCTCAAAAGAATTGGCGCCACTGATGGCTGTCAACTTGGTAATTTTAATTTTAGGGACGATACTCCATCTGTCGTAAGTGCCCGAGAAGTCATTAAGGTTTCGATAGCTAATGTTGTTGTGATAAGGAGCATTGCCGACTACAAAATTATTTCTTTTACTAGTCCAAAACCCGCCGTTGCGACTATCTAAGAAAGAATAAGCTTGCCATGGGTGAAAGAAGCCACTAATTTCGCTAGTGTTTATGGTGGTATTTTCTGGAATCAAATTATCATTTCTTGTCCATGGAGACGAAACGCCTTTTACTGTGCTTTGGACAAAGACGGTGGCAGCTGGGGAATTTGGGAAATAACCCCAAAGATAAGATTTATAATTGGGAAATTCATTTGCTGGTTGGTTGATGTTTGGGTAGATAATGTTTTGTCCGGCGGTCGGGACAAAATTTGGGGGGACTTGATTGTTAGCAACGAGATTGCTGGTGCGGTTGATCCACGTCGGTGGAGTAGTGACAGGGTTGTAGATAAATACTGTTAAATTATTATTTCTGGTGTCAGTTCCCCAGAGGTGGATGCGATAATTTTTTAGGTCGTTGCTTAGCAGGACATAGTAGCCCGTGATTGGACGAAACCATTCTGGAATGCCAGGACCATCATAATTACCAAGAGTATTGCCGTAGTCGACGGTAGTTTGTGTCTGATTAACCCATTTGTTTAAGCCGGAATTAAAATTGAACAAACGCAAATTGTTTCCAACATCATATCCCCACAATTGGACAATGTATTTACTAATGTCTGTATCGCTAAATGCCGGCCAATAATAAGCGGTGAGTGGTTTAATATTTGCCGGGAGTAATCCGCTGGTGTTTGGCTGATCGGCACTTATGGCTGGGCCGAGCGAAGAGGTCTCATTACACCATTGTTTACTTTTTGTTGAATAAGTGAAGAAACTTAATACCGACGAACTATTGGCGTAACCCCAATACCAGAGTTTATAATGGTGATCGTTTATCTCACTACTACTGTCTGGGCCATCAGGGATTAGGACGCTCGCTTTTATTTCAAAAACGCTGGGCAATTCGGATGAACACGTGGGTGCTTTTAGCGGAGCTTTTGCGACGACGACAATTCCGACTGCCGCGAGTTGTTGTGTTGCCCAATTTGTAACCGAAGGTAAAGCAAGAGAAATCGACAAAGAAAAAAATACAACGACAAAACAAGCTAAAAGAATAAAGTAAGATTTACTAAAACGTTCCCAGCTTAAATTTTGTTTCATAAATAATATTTGTTGAGGTTTTAGCTTGATCTAATTTTATACCTGATCGTGACTAAAAGCAAAAATATTTTTTGACAATGATCGGTGTATAAGTTAAAAATAAAGTGGAATTTGAGATATTTGGTTTAAACGGAAAGGAGAGCGGAAATGTTGTCGTATTTTGTGGTTGCCGTTTCGTGTTTTGTCGGCGGTTTTATTCTTGGCATTTTAGCTACGCTGTTGGTTATTGCGGCCGAAAGTGATAGCTAAAATAATTGTGTTTAGCAGTTTGGGCGAAGTGTCGCCCAAACTGCTTTTTTGCAAAAAATTTAAATTGAAAAACTTAGTTTTTTAGGTTATATTTAATTACGGTCGTTGCGCCTGTAGCTCAGTTGGTAGAGCGACGAGCTTATACCTCGTTGGTCCTAGGTTCGAGTCCTAGCAGGCGCACACAAAGTTTATTCCCAATGCGTCTCCTGTTTTTTGCTCGCCAACTTTTCGTTGAATTGCGGATAAGTTTTTAATTCGGGATCTTGGTCGATTATTTTTTCGGCTTCGGTTCTTGCCGCTTCAACCATTTTTAAATTTTTGATGGCTTCCATCCCGATGTCGGAAATGCCCCATTGTTTTTCTCCGGAGATGGTGCCGGAACCACGAAGAGCGAGATCGTGCTCGGCGAGCTCGAAACCGTTTTTGGCACTGACCAGAGCTTTTAATCGGCTCATCGATTTTTCATTTTTGGTTTCCGAAAAAATATAACAATAAGCTTGGTGATTGGAGCGAATGACGCGACCACGGAGCTGGTGAAGTTGTGCCAAGCCAAAACGTTCGGCACCTTCGATAATTATGATGGTGGCATTTGGTACATTGACGCCGACTTCAATGACCGAGGTGGAGACGAGAATATTTATCTCGCCATCGGTAAATTGTTGCATCGTGTCCTCCTTGTCTTTTGGTTTTAATTTGCTGTGCATTACTTCAACCACGAATTCGGGAAAAACTTTATCTTGCAGGCGAATCGTCTCGGCTTTGGCGGATTTGGCTTGAACTGCCATTTCTTTTTCGGGGTCTGGTTCGTCAATGCGAGGGCAAATGACATAAGCTTGGCGACCAGCTTTTAATTCGGTGCGAATGTGCTCATAAGCTTCGTCGCGTTTGTCTGGCGGTATAATTTTAGTAATGACGGGTTTTCGTCCGGCGGGCATTTGATCAAGTAAGGTCAAATCAAGGTCGCCAAAAACGGTGAGGGCGAGAGTGCGCGGAATTGGAGTGGCGGTCATCGAAAGTAGGTGAGGGAGTGGCTCCGGTTTGTTTTTGCCTGCACGAACGCCACTGGCGGGCGGGTCGCTGGTTCGACGGACAAGTTTGGCTCTCTGCATTACACCGAATCTGTGCTGTTCGTCGATAATTGCCAGACCGAGTTTTTTGAATTTAACCTTTTTTTGAATGAGCGCGTGGGTGCCGACGAGAATAGGGATTTCACCATTGGCGACCCATTTTAATAATGTGGTGCGAGAAATGTGGGTGGAATCGTGCGGGTCGATTTTTGAAGGAAATTTTTTACATTCTTTGCCGGTGATTAGCCCGATTTGAATATTCATATGCTCGAAATATTTTATAAATGATTCAAAATGTTGACGGGCGAGAATTTCGGTCGGTGCCATATATGAGACTTCCAGACCGGCTTTGACCATCGCAAAAGTGGTGGCGGCGGCGACCATCGTCTTGCCCGAGCCGACATCGCCTTCGAGGAGGCGAACCATTGGTTTGTCGTCGGCAAAATCGGCTAAAATAATATCAATGGCTTTGGTTTGGGCGTCGGTCGGTTTAAAGGGAAAGCGATCAAGAAATTCTTTTAAATCTTTGCGACCTAGTTTGGTTTTGAAGCTTGGGTTGCTTTGATAAATTTTCTTGTCCCGCAAACGAGCGAGTTGGATAAAAAAAACTTCTTCAAAAGCGAAACGTTTGCGAGCGGAAATAGAATCTTCTACTTTTTTTGGCAAATGAATCCAAACCAGCGCGGTTTTTAGCGACGGCAAATTATATTTTTTTAAAATTTCAGGTGGAATCGGGTCAGTTATTTTGTCGTGCAGGTTGTTGCTAATTAATTTTTTGATGTGATAGTAAAACCAACCAGAAGAAATGCCTCGGGTTTCGGGATAGACTGGGATTAAAAAATTGTCGAGGTTGTTGCCGGAATCGCCTTCATAAAAAAGTGATTCTTTTTGGGCTTGCCAGCCAAGCGTGTCGCGGACTTCGGGGTTGGTGATGTAGAGCTCGCCAGTTGGTGAAGACTTGGATGGCTCGCTGGTGCCCGCCGGCGACTTGTCGCCGGCGGGATGGTTCTTTCTTTTTTGCGACACTTTTCCGCGAAACTCGGCAAATTGTCCCTCGGCAATTTTTTTGGCGAGATATGGTTGATGAAACCAAACGATTTTTATTCGTCCGGTTTCATCTTCGACCACGGCTTCACCCATTGGAATTTTACTGCGGAAGCCTTTTTTGGTTTGAGCAGAAATAACTTTGCCGTAAATTACCACTTCATCGCCAGCTTTTAGGTCGGCAATTTTTTGGCGGTTGCCACTTTGTTCGTAACGGCTCGGCAAACACAAAAGCAAATCAGCCAAAGTTTCAACCTTTAGTTTTTTTAAGGCAACTTTTTGCAGGGGATTAAGTCGGAAGACTCGATCGATGTTGTCTTGAAGTTCCATCAAAACATTATAGCAAAACAGAAAAAAACCGCCCCGTCCTTTGGCGGGGCGGTTTTTAAAGTTTTAGCCTCCAACCTCGTTACTTATTGACGTGCCAGCGGGAATGTTTGGTTCACCCGTCGGGACAACCGTGGTTGTGGTAGGAATGATCGCTGGAGCTTCTGGAGCTTGAGCCGTATTTTTACTTGCAAAAAACCAAACTCCACTTGCGATAATAATGATAACGATAATTCCAATGATGTAGTTCTTATTCATAATGTTTTATTTTAATAATATTTTTTTTAAATTTATTGTGGCTGACCAGGTCTTTCATTACATGGCCATAGCCCATTACAATCCTGTGCTCTTTTTGTTTTGACAAAAAATAATACTGCGAAGGTCGATACTAGTAAAATAATAACAATTGCAATAATTAAATAAATTCTTTTCATATCTTCTAAATTTGTTTTGTTGTCGTTGTTGGGCAGGGATTTACCCTAAAGGGTATGAACTTCTCATCTCCGGCCTTCCGAGCAGAAGCCCAAAATTTGATAAAGAATTATCAAATTTTAAATTTTGCGGAGAGGCAGGGATTTACCCTAAAGGGTATAAACTTCTCATCTCCAGCCTTCCGTGCAGAAATTTAAAATCCGATACAAAAGTATCAAATTTTAAATTTTGCGGAGAGGCAGGGATTCGAACCCTGGAACCGATTTTACTCGGTTAACACATTAGCAGTGTGCCCCTTTCGGCCACTCAGGCACCTCTCCGTGATTATTTAATTCTAGTCTAACCTTTAGACTTTATCACAATTTTGTATCTATGCCAAATGAGATTTTGGTGGTATATTTTAAACAATGAATCAGAAAAATATTATTTTTAGCTTTATTATTTTGTCGCTTATTTTGATGGTAAGCTTTTTGGCCCTTAAATTTATTTCCCCTGCTTCACCTGTTGGTTTACCAAATCCCGCTTCGGTCAATTGTGAAGAAGTCGGTGGGACATTGGAAATTCGCACCGATTCAAATGGCGGGCAAACCGGCTATTGCACTTTGCCCGATAAAACTGTTTGTGAAGAATGGGCGCTTTTGCGGAATGAATGTCGTCCTGCAAAGTGTGTTGATTGTGGCGTAGGTGGTTGGCAAAAAATGAGCGAAGTCTGTGTCCAACCTGTCCCTACTAAAAACGACGCCAGAGGTTGTTTTATTAATTTTAGTTGGTCATCCGTTACCTCAACCACAAACATTGATGAAATAAAAGACGGATATATTGAAATAGGTGGCTTGGAAGTTCTTAAAAATCCAACCATCAAATCAATAAAAGTTTTTATTTATCATCAATGGGCGATTGACGAAGAAGGGAACCTGTATCTGTTGGGACAGTTGGGATAGAAGATAAAAATTTGAAATCAAATTGGGTATAATTAATCAATGCGAAATTAAAAGAAAGAGGATCGCCCTTGTATTCAGCTGATTATTAAAAAATTAGGTTTGGTTTCGATATCTTATTTGTTATTATTTAGTGGATGGATAAAAACAATAAAATGGTCGCTTGGTTTTTGTTGCTTGGTGTCAACAGCTTGCCTTTGTTGATCTGGCTTTTTATGGCACCTTGGTCAGAGCGGTTTGGTGGCTTCTGGCAAATTTTGACGAGCCTAGGGCAAATCTCGGCTTTGCTTGGTTTTTCTTTGATGGCGACGACGATAATTTTGACGGCACGTTTTCGCTGGCTGGAAAAAAATCTGCGTGGTTTGAATCGGGTTTTTATCAATCATCATTTGCTTGGCTCACTGTCTTTTATTTTGTTACTGTTTCATCCGCTGGTTTTGGCGATTCGTTATTTGTCGCTATCTATTAATAGTGCCGCGATTTTCCTTTTGCCAAGTTTAATTTTTTGGCAACGGACTCTCGGTACAATATCGCTTGCCATAATGATACTTCTGCTCATTATTACTTTTTATCTTGGCTGGCGTTATCACCTTTGGAAATTTTCGCATCGTTTTTTGGTCTTGGCTTTTTTGATTGGCTTTTTACATACGGCTTTTATCGAAAGTGATGTTTCGCGAAATTTATTTTTGCGGTTTTATCTATTATCGCTTGGCGGTATTACTTTGATTGCCTATGCTTGGCGTTTGGCGGTGGAATTTGGCGGAATTGGCAAGAAAAAATATGTCATTTCAAATTTGCAGGAGGTTATCACGAATGTTTGGGAAGTGAGTTTGCGACCAAAAGGTGAAATTCTAAACTATCAAGCTGGTCAATTTGCTTTTTTATCGTTCATTCAAGCGGGAATAAAAAGCGAAGAACATCCTTTTTCTTTCACTTCGGCGCCGGGTGAGTCGGAATTAAAATTTGTTATTAAAAATTTGGGGGATTTTACTAGTCGATTAGGTGAATTAAAAGTGGGCGCCGAAGTTTTGGTGGAGGGTCCTTATGGTGTTTTTGGGCAGAGATTGGAAGATGCCGGCAGAATTTCTGCCGAAGCAGAAATTCTGCCGGCGGGTCAAACCTCCGAAATCTGGATCGCTGGCGGAGTTGGCATCACACCATTTATCAGTCTGGCGAAAGATTTAAAAAACAATAATCGCCAGGTAGATTTGTATGTTGTTGCGAGATCAGAGAAAGAGGCGATTGGCATTGTCGAACTTAAACAAATTGCTCAAATGGCACCAAATCTCAAACTAATTCCGTATTATGATGATAGCGGTCAAGGTTTTTTGTCGGCTGATAAGGTTGAACAATTAAGTGGTTCGCCGCTTGGTCGCCAAATTTATATTTGTGGTCCGGCGCCAATGATGCGCTCACTTAAAACCCAATTTATTAATAAAGGTGTTGATACTAAAAATATTCATACCGAAGAATTTAGCTTGTAACCAATATGAAAAAATATATTTCTATTTCTTTATTTGTATTTTTTTTAATTATTACCGTAATTTTGGTTTGTGGATTAGTTTTTAACGGACAAACTGGTCAAAATGTTCAATATACAGCGACAAGTTCGGTTTCGGTGGCTACCCCTTCAGCTGTGTCTGGCGGCACACCAGCCAATCCGACAATCAAACCGACAACAAAAGTTTTAGATATGAACGAAGTGGCGAAACACAATCAGGCTTCAGATTGTTGGCAGGTGATTGGTGGTAATGTCTATGATTTCTCGCCTTACTTAGCACAACATCCGGGCGGTGAGCGAGCGATGGTTCCATATTGTGGTCAAGAGGCGACACAAGCTTATGATTCAAAGGGCGGGCGAGGGCAAGGTCATTCGTCTCGAGCCAAAAGTGAATTGTCCAGCTTTCTTGTTGGTCCGCTTGGTCAAACGGTTTCCGTTTCGCAAAATCCAGTTGCCCCGGTGGTTTCACCGCAAGTCCAAAACTCAAATACCAGCAGTAGATTTTTCGGAAATAGGGAAGACGACTAGATTAGCCATGCGCCCAAGTGAGACCAAAAACTTGCTTCGCGCCGGATTTTTTCAATACTTTGCGAATTTCTTCGATGGTCGCACCAGTGGTGCAAATGTCGTCGATAACAATTATGGTTTTGTTTTTAAGGCGCTTTTTGTGCTGGGCACAAAAAGCGCCTTTTAAATTATCTAAACGCTCGCGACGGTTTCGCATTGACACTTGTGGCGGTGTCTCTTTTGTTTTTACCACCAAATTTGTTTCTAAACTAAAATTTTTTGGATCAAAATCTGTAAAATGCCTAGCAATTTCTTCGGCCTGATTAAAACCGCGTTGGTGTAAACGTTTTTTCGCTAGCGGTGCTGGTATCACCAAGATTTTTTCTTTATTTTGATTAAACAAAACTTCGTCGGCAAGCTCATTTAGCGCCAATTCGTACATCGGACGTGCCATTATTTGTGCCAGATCTTTAATGCCACGATATTTTAACAACCAAACCACTTGTTTGGTTGTCGGATTTTTGTAATTAAATACCGAAAAAATTTCGTCAGAAATTTTTTCGGTATTAATTGGTAAACTTGCCAAACAATTATCACACAAAAAAGTTTCAGCTTGTTTACAACCAGCACAATGAGGTAAAAAAATCAGCGTAATTAGTTTGCGAAAGAAAACAAAAATAAAAAAATTTTGCCAGAAATCTTTTTGTGGATAAGTCGTCTTTTTCATTTGCTATTTTTTAATCTACATATGATATAATAAAAGTTGAATTAAATTAAGTTTTCAAACTTAAATATTTATGAGTATTCTCGATAGCGTATCAAAAATAGTCAAAGACAATTTTGGCAAAAAAGAAAAAAGCGTTGTCGCCATTGACTTCGGTATTTCTTCGGTGAAAGTTATTCAACTTCGAAATGAAAAAGGTTTAGCGGTTTTGGAGACTTACGGCGAGTTGGCTTGTGGTCCATATGGCGATTTGGCTGTCGGGCAATCTTCAAATTTACCACCAGAAAAAATATTTGAGCTGGTCAGTGATTTATTTCGCGAGGCAAATATTACCGCCAAGGTTGGAGCGATTGCGGTGCCTTCGCGTACGAGCCTGATTGTCTCAATTGGAATTCCGGAAATGGAAGAAAGCAAATTGGCAGAAGTTGTCCCGATTGAAGCCCGAAAATATATTCCGGTACCAATTTCGGAAGTGATTCTTGATTGGTGGGTTGTTCCGAAAAATGCTCAAGAAAACGAAGCCGAAAAAAATCGAAAAGTTGAAGCTGGCGGTCAAGACGGCACTAGTGCCGACCAAAAATATGGCAAAAAAGTTGAGGTCTTGATCGCGTCGATTCACAAAGATGTTATCCGCGCTTATCAAGATTTGAGTACTAAGCTCGGTTTGGAAGTTGATTCGTTTGAAATTGAGACCTTCAGTGCCATCCGGGCGGTCATGCCAAATGATCTTTCTGCGACCGTGATCTTTGATATTGGTGCTGGTACTTCAAAAATTTCTATCGTCGACTATGGTATTGTTCGACTTTCTCACACGATCAACAAAGGCTCACAAGATATTACGGTTTCTATTTCAAAATCCCTAAATATTCCGTTTGGCAAAGCCGAAGAAATAAAACGTCGTTACGGCTTAGTGGGAGATATTGAAAAAGGCGATCTGGTAGAGTCGATCAGTCCGACCGTAGAGTATATTTTTGCAGAAGCAAACAAAGTGATGCTGACTTACCAGAGAGAGCGAAGCCGAGCCGTGGACAAAATGATTCTGATCGGTGGCGGAGCGTTGCTCAAGGGTATTTTAGAAACAGCGAAAAGTATCGTGTCAGTGCCGGTCGTGGTCGGATTACCTTTTGATAAGGTAGAAACCCCGGCGTTTCTTAATAGTGTATTAAAAGAATCTGGGCCAGAATTTGCAGTGGCAATTGGTCTGGCTTTGCGAAAATTAGAAGACTTATAGGTCGAAAATATAAGAAAATTTTTTATGGAAAATAACTCATTTAAATCATTTATACCAAAACAAGCAATCGGCGATTCTCTAAAAAAGAAAAAACCGCCCATTGATTTGATCACTTACTCGGTCGTTATTGTGTTTGTTTTATCGTTTGCGTATTTTGCGGGAATGTATGCCTATCGTTTTTATCTTTATGACAATATTAATCGTTCTTGTCCTGACAATAGTGCCTCCGTCGCTTCTTGTGGTTTGCTCGCGACACTAGAAAAAGAAAAACAGAATTTCAATTACGATGAAATGGCACACTTGAAGCGGATGGATACAAAATTAAAAGGCGGGGTCAGTATTCTAAATAACCACCAGACTTTGTTGCCATTTTTCTCGGCACTCGGAAAAATGACTTTAGCTAGCGTTCAGTACACCAGTTTTACTTTTGACAAAAATGGCATTACGCTCGAGGGTATCGCTCCAAATTATGAAGCTATTGCCAACCAGCAAAAAGTTTTTTCCGAGCAACAAAGTCAATACAAATTTGCCAGCTTTGTTTTCTCTGATTTCAAAATAAATCAAAACAATAAAGTCGCGTTTAAACTGGCTTTATCGGTCGACAAATCGTTATTATCATATACAAATAACCAAGCCCAATAATATGACAAGATTATTCGTATCAATATTTCTCCTTATTACTTCTTTATCTCTCGTCTTTTATTTTGGAGCGATAATTAAAAATGGTAGTACCGATGCTTGGGCGCAGGGTTATCTTCTAAACAATTCCGACAAAGGCATCACTGGTTTGAAAGCCCAAGAGTTAGGCTTAAACGAAGCTTTAGGCAATGCTCGAACCTTAAAAACAAAAATAAACGAATTGTCCAAGATCGAGCAAGCTATTCCCCAGCTTGATCGAGACAGGTTAGACAAGTTCATCCCTGACAGTATCGAAAACATCAATTTAATTATTGATATCAATACCATTGCGGTAAAGAATGGAATGATCATAAAAGATGTCCAATTCAAATCGACCGGCAATGAAAAAGCCGTCAGTGATGCGGCCGCCAAAGCGACAAATAGCGTCAAAATCGCCGAAACCGCCATTTCTTTTTCCGTGACTGGTGGCTATAAATCTTTTGCCGAATTTCTAAAAGGTCTGTCTGATAGTATCCGCGTCACTGATGTTTCATCTTTGTCATTTAAGGTCGATGACAAAGGGCTAAATCAATACAATTTCGAGGTTAAAACTTACTGGGTAAAATAAAAAATATGGATTCAAAAAATATAAAAATAGGAGTGGTAGCAATTCTTCTTTTGGTCGTAGCTTATTTTGCTTATGGTTATATTACTGGCGATTCGATTCCACCACCAGCTGGCGGGGTGACGGTTACTAGTGGCGAGGGGGCAAGTGTGGCTCAAGCTTCTGGTATTGATGATCCATTTTTTGATTTACTGTTGGGCTTAAACACTGTCACTTTGTCAGAAAAATCTCTTTTGTCTGATCCGATTTTCAAAGATAAAATGCAAGATTTTAGCCAACCTTTGCCAACACCGGAAATTGGTCGAGCCAATCCATTTTTACCGGTTGGTTCAACTACCTCGGCAACTGATGGCTATGGTTTCAATAATAACACCGCCACCACCACTATCTCCACAATAAATACTAGTAGTACGACCAGTAGCACGACAAAACCATCGGGAATTTAGTTGAAAAAGTTTAAAAGTTTTTAGCGGACAAATTATTTCTTATGGATGATTATGGTGATGTTCCTATAAAAAAACTAGACGACCAAAAGATCGCTTTTGAGGTTCTAAAATATATTCCTTCCGAATCCGCGATTTATTATCAGCTGGTGCCTTTTGCTGTCCAAGATGGTGTGTTGGAGGTCGGAATGGTCAACCCAGATGACGCCGAAGCTCGCGATGCTTTGCAATTCATTGCATCTAAGACTGGTGCACCGTTCAAAATTTATCTCATATCAAAAAAAGATTTCGATGTTGCCATAAAAAGTTATGAAGGTTTGGCTGGTGCCAATATGGGTACGACCGGCAACATCCAAACTGAAATTCAAGCGGCGGAATCCGCCGTGTCCAAATTTACTGGTGGTCGCGGTGAAAAAACTCCGACCGCGACGATCGTCGAAGATGCCCCGGTGACAAAAGTTGTCTCGGTTATTATTCAAAACGCTTTGTCTGGCAATGCTTCTGATATTCACATTGAGCCGACCGCCGAAAATTTACAAGTTCGTTTTCGTGTTGACGGTATTTTGCACACCAGCTTGACGCCACCAATGACAGTCCACGAAGCGATTGTCGCGCGCATAAAAATTTTATGCAATTTAAAACTAGACGAAAAACGTAAACCACAAGATGGTCGTTTTTCTTACGAGTTTGAAATGCGTAAGGTTGATTTTCGTGTCTCGACTTTTCCGACCGTTTGGGGGGAAAAGGTGGTGATGCGTATTCTTGATCCAACGAAAAAAGATGTCAATTTGAAATCGATTGGTCTGTCCGAAGAACAGCAACAAATCATCAAGGAAGCCCTAAACAAGCCCTATGGCCTAATCTTGCTCACTGGTCCGACTGGTTCTGGTAAGACGACGACTCTTTACGCAATGTTAAACGAGCTCGATAAAATAAAATACAATATTGTCAGTCTTGAAGATCCGGTCGAGTACGATATTCCTGGTATTAGTCAGTCGCAAGTGCGACCAGAAATTGATTATACTTTTGCCAACGGTCTTCGCAGTATTTTGCGTCAGGATCCGGATATCATTATGGTTGGAGAAATGCGTGACGCCGAGACCGCCAAGCTCGCGATCCAGGCGTCACTCACTGGTCACTTAGTTTTGTCCACGCTACACACCAACAATTGCATCGGTGTTGTCCCTCGTCTGATCGATATGGGTATCGAGCCATATCTTATTCCGCCGACCTTGATTTTATCGATTGGACAAAGACTTGCTCCGATTATTTGCGATGACGCCAAACGCTCCGAACCAATTGAAGAAAGTTTGAAAGTGATGATGGATCAAGAGTTTGCTGATTTGCCCGAAGAGTTTCGTGCTAAGCTTCCTTCGTTTGACAATGTCTATCACGCGGAAAGTACGACCACTTGCCCGAGTGGCACCAAAGGGCGAATTGGCGTCTTTGAATTTTTGAGCATGGATACCGATCTTGAGCGGTTGATTTTAGATCGTCCGGGTGAAAATGAAATTTATAAGTATGCTCGGTCAAAAGGTTTTATCTCAATGAAAGAAGATGCGATCTTGAAATCTTTCCAAGGTGTTATTTCTTTTGAAGAGGTAAACAAACTATGATATAATTTTGTTATAATATTTACATACTTGTCCGGTTGGATAATTTCAGATTGGGATGTTTTTTATAAAATAGTTTATAATAAAAAGGTCATAATAAATTTTAATTAAAAATTTTAGAATCACGATAGCAATAAAAAACGATCTGAAATTTTTACAACGGGATGGAAAATAACAACAATAAAAAAACTATTTTGATTATCGATGATGATAAGTTTTTGCTCGATATGTATTCGATTAAGTTTAATGAAAGTGGTTTTAGTGTGGAGATGGCTTCCGGTGGTCCCGATGCCTTACGAAAATTAGAAGAAGGGCTTGATCCAGATATTTTTTTAGTGGACATCGTGATGCCGGCAATGGACGGCTTCGAGCTAATGCAAGATCTTGCCGAAAAATTTAAAACCAAAAATAAAGTATTGATTTTCTTATCAAATCTTGGTCAGAAAGAAGATGTCGAGCGAGGATTGGGGATTGGAGCTGACGGTTATATTGTCAAAGCCAGCACGACGCCGACCGAAGTGGTCAATAAAGTTTTAGAAATTGCGGGAAATAAAAGATAAATTTTAAAAAAGATGAAAGATTATCGTAAAGAAATTGAAGAGTTGGTTTTGATTGTCGCCAAAGAAGGCGCTTCGGATTTGCATTTGTCGGCTGGTCGTCACCCGACGATTCGGGTTTCTGGCGATTTGGTGCCGATTGTTAAGAAGCCAGTTTTGACACCAGAAGATACTTTAGGTATTGCAATGGAGATTTTAAACGATGAAAACAAAAAAATCTTTCTCGAACAAAGAGAAGTTGATTTTTCTTATACCCCGACCGCCAATGTCCGTTTTCGTGGCAATGCTTTTTTCCAACGTGGCTTAGTCGGTATTGCTTTGCGTTTAATTCCGATGAATGTGCGGACATTGAAAGAATTAAATTTACCAGATCGCCTGCTCGATTTCACCTTGAAAAAACAAGGCTTCTTTTTAGTTGTCGGACCGGTCGGTCAAGGTAAATCGACCACGCTCGCGGCAATGGTCCAAGTGATCAACCAGCAACGTGCCGAGCATATTATCACGATCGAAGATCCGGTTGAGTATCTTTTTACCAGCGAACGTTCGATTATTGATCAACGAGAAGTGCGTTTTGATACTAAAAACTTTTTCACTGCTCTTCGCTCGATGTTTCGTGAAGATGTCAATGTGGCAATGATTGGAGAAATGCGTAATCCAGAGACAATCAGTATGGCAGTCACCGCCGCGGAAACGGGGCACCTCATTTTATCGACTTTGCATACCAATAGCGCCGCTCAAACTATCGACCGTATTATTGACTCATTCCCTGGGGCTCAACAACACCAGATTATGACCCAGCTTGCCGGTTCGTTGCTCGGTATATTTTCCCAACGTCTGATTCCGCGTGTTTCTGGCGGTTTGATTCCAGCTTACGAATTACTGGTCAATAATTCAGCTGTATCCAATCTTATCCGCGAAGGTCGCACCGCGGAAATCGACGTGATGATCGAAACCGGTAGTTCCGAAGGAATGGTTGATCTAAATCGCGTGCTGGCCGAGCTCGTTCGGAGTGGTGAGATTTCCGCCGACAACGCTTTTCGTTATGCCATCAATCCAGAAAGTTTAACCAAACTTATTTAAATTAGAAATAACCAAATAATACTATGCTCTTTATTTACAAAACATTAGACAAGGCGGGGACAGAACAATCTGGCAGTATCGAAGCGCCCAATATTGACTTGGCGATTAGTTCTCTTCAGCGACGAGGTTTGGTGATCGTCTCGGTCAAGCCAGAAGAAGTGGCTGGGCAGAATTTTTTGAGTCGCTTCAGTATCTTTCAGCGTATTTCAAATAAAGACGTCGTGATGCTTTCCCGGCAAATTGCGACAATGTTCGAAGCCAAAGTTTCCGTGATGGCATCTTTTCGTTTGCTGGCAAATGAGAGTGAAAATCCGATTTTGCGAATGGCTTTGACCGATATCACCGATGACATCAAAGGCGGTATTCCAGTCTCGGCCGCCCTTGCCAAGCATCCCAATATTTTCTCTGATTTTTATGTCAATATGGTCCGGGCCGGTGAAGAAACCGGAAAAATGTCTGAAGCGTTTTCTTATTTAGCCGATCACCTTGATCGATCCTACGCTTTGTCGTCGCGAGCAAAAAATGCTCTGATTTATCCGGCGTTCGTGGTCGCCTCGTTCGTGGTGGTGATGGTTGTAATGATTATCTTTATTATCCCACGCCTATCGGCGGTTTTGATGGAAACGGGTCAAGATTTGCCGATTTATACCAAAGTCGTCATCGGAATTAGTAATTTTGCTTCAAGCTACTGGCTTCTTTTCTTGGTAGCGTTTGGGGCGATTGGTTTTTATCTTTATCAATATACTTCTACCATAAAAGGCAAAGAAGCCCTGGCACGATTAAAAATCTCTATCCCATATGTTGGTAGTTTGTATCGCAAGCTTTATTTAGCCCGTATTGCCGACAACATCAACACGATGCTTTCTAGTGGTATTTCAATGGTGCGGGCTTTGGAAATTACCGGTGCGGTGGTGGGTAATGAAGTGTACAAAAATATTTTACTCGAATCAGCCGAATCAATTAAGTCGGGAAGTACCGTTTCCGATATTTTTTCGCGTTATCCAGAAATTCCGGGGGTGATGGTGCAGATGATTAAAGTCGGAGAGGAGACTGGTAAGGTTGGTTTTACTTTGGAGAAATTATCGGTTTTTTATGAAAGAGAAGTAAATAATGAGGTGGATACTTTGGTGGGCTTGATTGAGCCGGTGATGATCGTGGTCTTGGGCGTCGGCGTGGGTTTACTTTTGACCTCGGTACTCGTGCCAATTTACAACTTGGCTTCAGCGATGTAGGTGAGAACCCCCAGAATTTGCCAAGGCAAATTCTGGGGGTTCTGGTTTCCGAGGTCGAACCTTAAATCCCCAAAAAGTTTACCCTGTAGTGAAAAATTCTCGTTTTTCTACTACCGGGGGTTCGACTTCAAATTTAAAAAACAAAAAATAATTATGGTCAAAAAAGAAATAAAATCAAAAGTTACTCTAGAAAGTCTGAATCAGACGGTTGAAAATTTGGCGACCATCACCAATCGTCGTTTTGATGATACTCATAAATTGATAGAAAATTTGGCTACCACTATGGCCAAGGGTTTTTCGAATACCAATGAACTGATAGAAAATCTCGCAATTAGCACCAAGGCTGGTTTTGATAAGGTAGATGAAAGATTAGATAAAGTTGAATCAGATATTACCGTCATAAAATCAGACATTACCGGCATCAAACAACGCCTGACCAGCCTAGACAACCGCCTAGATACGTTTGTCGATCACGAAAAGCGTTTGACCAAAGTGGAGTCCACCTTGAAAATCAGGGTCAAACATTAAAATAGCGGGGAATTATCCACCGTTTACTCTTAAACCTCCTAGGCATTGCAATCTCTCGGTGCTATAATTAAAAAATTAAAAACAACATTATTATTTAATAATCAATTATTTCCGGAAAATTTTGCCAAGCAAAATTTTCCGGTCAACAAATAAGCTTCCCCGAGGTCGAGTCGTTTCTCGGAGGTCGAACCTTAAATCCCCAAAAAGGTTTGACCTCGGATAATTCGACCTCGGGGAAACAAAAACATTTCTATGAAAAAATATTTAAATAAATCTAGTGGTTTTACTCTTATTGAACTCCTGGTCGTCATCGCCATCATCGGTATCCTGGCGGGGATTGTGCTTACTTCGCTATCGAGCGCTAGAAATAAAGCCAATGATGCTAAAATTATTTCACAACTTGGTCAGATCCGTTCAGCTGCCGAATTAAATTTTAACCCCAATGATGGTCAAGGCGGCTGGGGCCAGGCAAGCTCTACCCAGACCTGTGGCAATGCGGCCGCACCTACAACACCCCCCACCGTAGCCCCACTTTTTAAAAAGCCAGAGTTAGTCAAATTAATTTCTAGTACCGCAGCCCTCTCTAGTGGTGGGACATATTGTAACGTGATCCCTGCCTCGGGTACCGCCCGAGCTTCTTGGTTATTCGGAGCAACACTTGTTTCAGATACTAGTAAGACCTGGTGCGTTGATTCTTCGGGCAATTCAAAACTAATTACGCCAGGAACAATCTTCAACACTGCAATGACTGTTTGCCCATAAATATAATTTAAAATTATTAACTAACATAATTCAAAATTCATGATTCATAATTCATCTAAAAAAGGTTTCACCTTGATCGAGCTTCTTGTTGTCATCGCCATTATCGGTATTTTAGCCGGCATTGTGCTGACTTCACTTAGCACAGCTAGGACCAAGGCTCAAGATGCGCAGGTTATTTCACAATTAGGTCAAATGCGTTCAGCTGCCGAAATTTATTATTCAGGTACTGGTGGAGGTACGTATGGCGTAGTCGCAAACACTTGCTCGACAGGCAGTTCTTTGTTTCTTGATGATACTACTGGTATGGGTAAATTAATTACTTCTACTCTTGCGATTGCTATCGCTGCTAATGTCGATTGTGGTGTTCTTGCTGGAGGTTCTGCGTGGTCTGTCGCCGCAAAATTGCCCGGCGGTTTATGGTATTGTGTTGACAGTACTGGTGTCTCAAGAGGGAGCACTGCTGCTGGGGCTGCTTACACTGCTTTGACTGGTGCTGCTAGTGCTGCACATATTTCTGCTGGCGGTTCTGCTTGTAATTAAAGCTGGAGGAGGCTTCGCCTCCTCTCAAAAACAAGGTGAAACAAGGTGAGGCAAAAACAAGGGGAGGTTGAAACAAGGGGAGGTTGAAACAAGGGGAGGTTGAGCCTCCCCTTTGGCGTTGGTTGTGTTATAATATAATCAATGTCTCGTAATATTGAATTAGCGATTGATGAATATTATCACATCTTTAATCATGGCAACGGTGACCGACTAATTTTTATTGACGAAAAAGATAAAGAGCGATTTGTTAAACTACTCTTTTTAGCTAATGGTTGTAACTCTTTTGATTTTGAAGATCTTTCTTCTGGTCAAGAATTCTCTTTTGATCGTGGTGAGACACTCGTCGCCATTGGCACGTGGTGTTTAATGGATAATCATTATCATCTATTAATTAAAGAAACCACCGATGGTGGAATTAGTCAGTTTATGCATCGTCTAGCAACTAGCTATACAATGTATTTCAATCGTCGTCATAGAAAAAGGGGAAGTTTGTTTGAGGGACGGTTTCGAGCAAAACACTTAGGTCAGGATGAATATTTAAGACATATCTTTGCTTACACCCATCTCAATCCCGTGAAAATGATTGAGCCAAAATGGAAAGAGGTTGGGTTGAAGAATTTGCCGACAGTCACTAAATTTTTAAAAGAGTATAGATTTTCTAGCTATCTTGATTATCTCGGCGTTGAGCGAAAAGAAAATAAAATTCTTGATAGAGGAGCTTTTCCGCAATACTTTTCAAACCCGGAAGAGATCGAGGTTGAAATGATGGACTGGCTAGATTTCGGTAATTTTTATTAGGGTTAATTTTGGGGTGGGGGTCATCAATATTATAACACAAATGATACCCCTAGGGGAGGCTCAACCTCCCGACGGGCATCAGCGGTAGGGAAGTAGCAAAAAAGCAAAAAGGGGATAACTACTTTTTCTCGGTTTATTTTTTTGTGGTATCATGCTTAAAGTAATATCAAATTTATTAAAATTATTAGCTTTTAAGAGATGTCCAGAAAATTTTGCTTGGCAAAATTTTCCGGAAAAGGCTAAAACATCAAAAGACGTTCGCCTAAACAAAAAAAATATGAAAAAAATTAAAGAACTAACCGGAAAAATTTTTTCAGGAAAAAATTTTTCCGGTCAAGTCCAAAATAATAAAGCCTGCCCCGTAGTGAAAAATTCTCGTTTTTCTACTACTGGGGGCTTCACTTTAATCGAATTATTAGTCGTCATTGCCATTATCGGTATTTTAGCCGGCATTATTTTGGTTTCCCTAAGTAGCGCCAGGACCAAAGCCAAGACCACTGCCACCTTTGCTTCACTGAATGGTTTAAGACCAGCGATCGCGATGTGTTGCGGGAATGGGAGTGACTTGGTTGGGGCTGGAACACCACCAGAAACACAAATACCAGCTGTCGGCGGAACAGACATCTGTGATGCGGCTAATCCTGTCGGTGTCAATTTACCGACCGCTGCCCAACTTGGGGTTAATATTGTAGAATATACTGCGACGAAAGGTTGTTCTGATCCCGAACCATATTTTTCTGTTCAAACCTCTGGTTCTTCTAATCCTCTTTGTGATAGTGCCGGCACATACACCATCGGTGTCTCAACTTCGTCGTCTCCGTGCAACTAACATTAATTAGTAGCGAAGAATTTTATTTTTACCTCAAATTCTTAAGGTTGTGAAAAAGAATAAAGAACTAACCGGAAAAATTTTTTCAGGAAAAAATTTTTCCGGCCAACCTCATCACCAAAAAGCCTACCCTGATTTCTCGGAGGTCGAACCTTAAATCCCCAAAAAGTTTACCCCGTAGTGAAAAATTCTTATTTTTCTACTACTGGGGTTCGACCTCGGAGAATACAACCTCGGGAAAACAGGCTAAAACATCAAAGATGTTCGCCTAAACAAAAACATTTTTATGAAAAAATATTTACAACCCACAACCCAGAAACTACAACTTAGCCGTGGCTTCACCTTAATAGAGCTTCTGGTTGTCATCGCCATTATCGGTATTTTGGCGGGCATTGTCCTGACTTCGCTTTCTAGCGCTCGAGCAAAAGCCAAAGATTCCGCCCTTATCTCTGGCTTGTCTGGTTTAAGATCGCAGATTGAGACGGTGGCTAGTGATAATTATGGACCAATAGTTGGAGCTTGGGGAGTTAAATCGGACGGCACAGGGACAACTGGTTCTAAGGGTGTAACGGATTCGTCTGTTTGTTCTACTTATGCTAGTACTGATGGTGGCGTAGTTTATAAAATGATGAAAGATCTAGCCAAACAATCTGGTAATAACGTCGTTTGTGCGGTGGGAGTTGGTGGAAGAACCTGGGTAATTTTTGGAGTTTTGCCTAGTACCGCTAATCCTAATGACCCTACTACTGCTGATTATTATTGTTATGATAGTTCTGGTGGTTCTAAAAAACAGGTCGGTTTCCCGGTGAATGTAGTTGGTGCTGGAGTGGAAAATGTCAATCTTGATGTAAAATGTCAGTCATAGACATTATTTAAATTTAAAAAAATTATCCCCGGAATTTTTGCTAGCAAAAATTCCGGGGATAATTCTCAAAACTAAATTTCCTGAAAATTTTAAAAATCGGCTGGCGCAACCGCTCGGATTTGCCAGGGCAAATCCGAGCGGTTGCCACTTTTCCTCTCTGCGAACCTCCAAACCAGTGGATAACTCCGTATGTAATCTTTTTTTTATATGTTATTATTTAGACAATGGTGAAAAAGAGAAATCATAATTATGATTAAAAAAGAAATAAAACCAAAAGTTACTCTAGAAAGTATTAATAATACGATTGAGCACTTGGCTATAAGTGTGGCAAATGGTTTTGCTGCCGTCGATGAAAGATTTAATAAGGTAGATGAAAGATTTGAGCAGGTAGATAAAAGATTCGATAAGGTTGAAAACGATATTGTCGTGATAAAAAAAGACTTAAATATCGTCAAGACCGATGTCGCTGTCCTAAAGACCGACTTGCGAAAATTAGACCACAAGATTGGTCTGGTAGATAAAAGAAATCGCGAAGATATCGACGCTCTCGCTTCCGATATGGTGTTGGTCAAGAAAAAAGTGTCTTTATGAGTTTGAACCTTACCGGAAATTTTGACTAGTCAAAATTTCCGGTAAGGTTCCCCAAACATTTTTAAAATAAACATAATTATGATTAAAAAAGAAATAAAACCAAAAGTTACCTTGGAAGGTCTGAACCAGACGGTTGAGAAATTGGCTACTAGTATGATCAAGGGTTTTGCTCATACTCACGAGCTGATCGAAAATCTGGCGATCAGCACCAAGGCTGGTTTTGATAAAGTAGACGAAAGATTTGATAAAGTGGATGAAAGATTAGATAAAGTGGAGGGGAGATTAGGTAAGGTTGAAAACGACATCACTGGCATCAAACAACGCCTGACCAGCCTAGACAACCGTCTAGACACTTTTGTCGATCACGAAAAGCGTTTGACCAAAGTCGAATCAGCCTTGAAAATTAGAGTCAAACATTAACAAAATTCCCCGAGGTCGAACCTTTTTGGGGATTTAAGGTTCGACCTCGGCAAGATCCCCCAATATTTTTAATAAAAAATAACCATTTTAAAAATTAATTTCAAGGCTAAAACATTTCAACCCAAAACGATTCTCGTTTGACTACGAAATGTTCGCCTAAATCAAGATGAAAAAACAAATCATAATCATCGCCTCCATTTTTATCGCCATTTTTGCTCTAGCCTCCGCCTACCTCCCCGGCGTGCTAAGTAGTTCGTCAAAAAAAGCCGAAGCCGATACCGCCTCGACAGTTGACAGCCGTCTCTTGGGGTACATCTGGAGTTCAAATATTGGTTGGGTCAAGTTAGATCCCAGCACTCCAGCTCCAAAATTTGAAGACGAAAAAAATAATGTCCGGATTATGTCCGATGGCACTGTCGTGGGCTATGCGTGGAGCTCAAACATTGGCTGGATTAGATTTGATCCGGTTGTTGATCTTGCTATCCCCACCGCAACTCCCCCGTCTTATTCACCGATAGATGTTTACAGTAGTAATACTTCAGTTCGGTACGACAAAGCTGCGAATAAATTTTCTGGTTGGGCAAGAGTTTGTTCGGTTTTTGTCGGTGATACTTGTGCCGGGGCATTAAAAGACGACGTAGTCAGAGGTGGCTGGGACGGCTGGGTCCAAATGCGAAATGTAAGTATCGACTTGTCTGGGACAGAGACTGGCCAAGTAGGTTCTCTGGTTGGCTGGGCGTGGGGCGATCTAAATATCGGTTGGCTTAAATTTGACTGGAAACATATTCCTCCTGGCGGATGTACTCCAGATCCCGCCAATTGCGGTTGTTGCCCTGGTATTTCCTGTTCTTGTCCTCCACCTATTCCGACTCCGCCCAACGCCCTCTGTGTCGCCGAAGGAGGCATAAATGTGCTCGATGCGAGCGGTAATGTTGTCGGTGTTAATTTCCCTTTGAATACTCCACCAACCCCTATTGACCTTAAAGTTGGTTCTTTGTCTGGAGGAAACGGTAGTTTTGCTTATGAATGGACACAAGACGTTGGAAATTTATCTCCCCTGATCGGAAGTTTTGATTCCGCTGTTCCCACTACGACTTTCCAGGTCTTTTATGGTACTGTCGGTGTTTACAATCCAAAAATCAAGATCACCAGCGGTGGGGCTTCAAATGAAATTGAGTGTTCTGCAAGCGGAATCACTGTTGATAATTTTTATACCTTTAATTGCGAAAACGGAATGATCACCGCCAACAGTACAACTTATTGTAATCACGAAACAGCGACGACAACACTGGCTAGTGTATTCCAAGGAGCTTCGGACTTTGCCTTTACGGCTGTTCCAGATACTGGGTATAAACTTGATGCTTGGGGAGGTTCTCTTTGTAATGGATCAGCTGCCGGCTCTAATTGTACGGACAATAACCACAACGGTTCTTCTCAAACCATCACTGCTAGTTTTGTACCGGACACTGCAGATAGTTGTGGATTTAGTTTTAGTGATCCCAATGCCCTTGATATAAGTCTCTCTTTTGGCAACAGTCCGACGATTGGTTATTTTTATCCAAGTTCTCCTAGCAATTCTGCCACTATCATTTTCACCCCGGGTGACCCGAACTGTACAGGAGGAGTTAATTTGACAAGTAGTAATTACCCCGCTAATCCTAGCCTCGATGAACCTTTTTACGAATCACAAATGGTCTGTGCCAAGAAGGTGGGTTCCGGTTATTCATCTTTTACGGTGGCTAATTGTACCGGTCTAAACGATGGTGGTAAGGTTGGGGTTTCAGCCAGAAGCACGGCTGATCTACAAGCTGATCTCGGTACCGCTTCGCCAATGATTAATTGTAAAATGGTAAAGATAAAAAATAAAGCGGCTGCTCCAGTTGCTGTAACCGAACAGGAAGTAAAGGTTTGTATTAACGATATAGTAATTAACTAATTAAGATGCTCGAGACAACCGTTCTTCTCGTTCTTGGTCTACTTATCGGCAGTTTCCTAAATGTCGTGATTCTAAGATACAACACGGGTCGCTCGCTTGGCGGGCGATCGGGTTGTCTCTCTTGCAATAAGCGTCTTCACTGGTACGAGCTTTTGCCGGTCTTTAGTTACTTGGCACAAAAAGGGAAGTGTCGTGGTTGTGCTAGTAAAATATCTATTCAATATCCGCTAGTGGAAGTTTCTACCGCAATCCTGTTTGCCTTGGTGGCGTGGCGTTTTGCCGACGATCTGGTCAATCTGATTTTCTTTTTGCTCGTGATACCAGTACTCGTGGTCTTGGTCGCTTACGACACCAAGCACAAAATCATTCCCAATTTTTTTGTTTATTTTTTTATTTTTCTGGCTTTAGTGAAAGTCTTATTGATTAGCCCGGGCTGGGATGGCTGGCTCGGGGGCTTGGTCTTGGCTGGTTTTCTTGGTTTTCTTTGGCTTGTGTCGAGCGGTCGCTGGCTCGGTTTTGGTGACGTAAAATTGGTTCTTGGTATCGGTCTGATTCTGGGCTGGCGAGGTGGCTTGTCGGCGTTGTGTCTTTCTGTCTGGATTGGTGCCGCAGTCGGTCTTATTTTAATTTTTATTGGTCGGGCGAAGTTGTTTCGTTTTCAAAAATATATTACAATGAAGAGTGAATTACCATTTGCTCCATTTTTAGTGTTAGGATTTTTATTAAATCTTTTGTTCTCAATCAATGTTTTGCCTTTTTAACAAAAAAATAAAGTTGAACTTTGCAAAAAAACTTGCTTCCTATGAAGGTTCGGCGGTTTACCGGGTAGTGAAAAATTCTCATTTTTCTACTGCCCGGCGGGGATTCACGGTCATCGAATTGGTCGTGGTCATCGCTATTTTTATTATTATCACCGGTATTGTCGTGGCTGATATTCCATCTTTTCAAAATAAAAGTTCGTTGGATCTGACGGTCAGTGAAGTCGCCACTTATATCCGTGGAGCGCAGGTTTATGGAGCTGTGCAAAAGGATACACCATCAGGAGTAGGAAAATCTGTTTATGGAATTAGCTTAACGCAAGGAGCTTCTGAATTTTATTTATTTCAGAATGATAAAGCACCTCTTCCGCACAAGGAAAACTACGTCATCAAAGGTTTTGATATAGCTAAGATTTGCCAGAAATCTACTGGTGGGACTGTTGATTCTTCTGCTTCTAGTTTAGACATAGTCTATACTCCAAGTAATTACGAAGTGAACATCGGGACAGCCGTCGGGGCAATTTTTTATTCTAATTTTGACGCCGATAACCCTGACGACAATAAAATGTCCGGTATCGAATATGTCGATATAAAAATTAGCAACAAAAGAAATCCCACCCTACCGGGTTGTGTGCGAGTTTATTCCAACGGGCAGGTGGCTATTACTAATTGTGATGGTTGCTAAAAAAAGATTTTTAAAAATGTTTAATAAAATAAAAATTAACAAAGCTGATCGGGGAGCGGAAAAATCGGGTCTTTCTGCCGTCCGCGGTTTTACGCTTGTCGAAATGATGGTTTCGGTATCTATTTTTGTCATCGTCGCTTTTATTGTGGTCTCTACTCTTCTTACGATGTCCGCCGCTTATCGTAAAGCCCAAGCAATGCGCCTGCTTCTGGATAATTTCAACTTCGTTATTCAGTCGATGTCACTTGGTATCCGAGAGGGGGTTAATTATCGTCAGGGTAGTTTGTGTTCCACGGCAGATAGTTGCATTCAGTTTTTACCGATTGATGCTTGGATGGCAAGTCCTATGGGGGATCCTGTCTGCTATGATTATATTTCTCCTACAATATACAAATGTACAGCTTGTCCTTGCTCTGATGTGAACACCAGAACCCAAATCGTTTCTGGCGATATCATCGTTGATAAATTACAATTTGATATTTTTAACCTTGGAGTTCCCAATAAAAAGAAATTGGTTAAGATTCGGATTGGTGGAAAAACCGGGAAGACGTCAAAAGATCTAAGCAGCTTTTTTATCCAAAACTCTGTTTCGCAAAGAAACAAGGATGTTGCGATTCCCTAAAAATGGCAAAAAATTATAAAAACAAAAAAAGAGGATTTACGTTGATCGAGACTTTTGTGGCGATTACGATTTTAATGATCGCCGTTCTTGGTCCGTTATCCTTACTATCTAGTGCTCTTAAAAATGCTAGTTATGTGCAAAATGAGATTATTGCTACTTATTTGGCTCAAGAAGGTCTCGAGCTGGTGCTCGACTTAAGAAACAACGGACCGCTTTCGTATGATGGTGCCTCCGGTTATTTGAATGGGGTATTAATTAGTTTCACTACTCAAAAAGTCACCGACTATACGGGCAATATTTGTCTTAATTCCATTAGTGGTTACTATACAGTAGCCGATGCTAATCTCTGTAATAGTGGTGACAAATCAACGATTTTTAAAAGGACAGTTACTATCCATCAGACGGTTTATGATGGCTCTCCATCAGACGGTCAATTTTGGATTTCTTCATATGTAGATATCGGTAGCCCAGCTCGAAGAGTCCAAACAAGTAATCGAATTTTTATAAATCCACCAACATCTTAATGAAACATAATTATTTTAAAAAACAAGGATTTGCCTTACTCTATGCTATTTTGATCAGCGGTGTTATTGCTATTGTGGGTATTATTTTGGTAAACATAACTACCAAGCAAATAGTTTTTTCTTCTCTTTCTCGTAATTCTGAAATTTCTTATTATTATTTAGCTAATTCGGCACGAGAATGTTTAGAGCACTATGTTGCGCTTAACCCAGGTTATATGTTTTATAATAAGGACTGGATTGATCCTTCGAATCACCCACTTGGAACGAGAGTCATTTTTACCGACACCACATCGGCACCCTTAAAATTAAGTTGTTTTGGAACAAAATATGATGTTGAGTTATTTCTGAATAGCGCCGACCCGAACTATCCAATTTATCGCACCAATGGTAATGTCACGATCAATGATGTAGCAGGCTCTCGACAAGTAAATTTATCGGTTCAGTTTAATAGTGATTGCGTCTTAAACTTGGGTCATTGTCCAAATTCAACAGGCACCTCTTTAATTACAAAAAATAGAGCGGTCATAACAACCTATGGCCAAAACCCATCGACTGGTTCCCAAGTGACAAGGAGAACGGCCGTGGCCGCTTTTAATTAGAGGCAAATAAGAAAAAGGCAAGGTTCAAAAAGGCAAGGTTCAACCTTACCTCTGGGTACCATTTGTGTTGTAATATTTTTAAGCTTAACGGGTATAAAAAAAGGCAAGGTTCAACCTTACCTCTGGGTACCATTTGTGTTGTAATATTTAAAACTGTTTCGAAGGTAGGAAAAAGGCAAGGTTCAACCTTACCTCTGGGTACCATTTGTGTTGTAATATTTTTAAGCTTAACGGGTATAAAAAATCTTTTTCAATTTGTCATCGCTAAAACATCTCTCCAGTGAACGTAAAATAGATTTTAGCGTTCCTCGATCAAGCTCTTCGTGCAGGGGAATAGTTATGAAATAAGCCACTTTACCGACTTTCATTACTAATCTGGCGTGGCTACCTTTTTGTCTAATTTTCAAAAAACCTTCGGCGAGAAGAATTTGCAATAGGTTTTTACCAGAAATTCTGCGAAGTTTAGGCATGAGCGATTTCCGAAAAATCCATATTCATCATCACTGGTGGAAAAGCATTTTTGATGTTTTTACCAGAAAAATCGTCAAGGCTGATTTCGATTGCCTCACGAATATTATTAAGAAGATCTTCAAAAGTTTTCCCTTGCGTAATTATTGCCAGACTATCTGCCGATGCAACGTAAAAACCATCTTCTCCTTTTGAAATTTGAAAGGTAACAATCTTGTTCATAAGATGTATATTATCACACAAAAGTAAGGTAAATCAAGCTAGCTTAACTACGTATTTGCAAATTTCCTATTTTTTCTTGTTTTCTCTATAATTAGCAGATGGTAGGAGATGTTTATAAAAAAGCTAAAGCACGGGCGGAAAAGCTCCGGGAGATTTTAAACCATCACCGGCATCTTTATCACGTGGAGGATAAGCCGGAAATTTCTGATCAAGCTTATGATTCAATGGAGGAGGAGCTCCGGCTTTTGGAAGAGCGGTTTCCGGATTTGGTGACGCCGGATTCACCGACCCAACGCGTGTCTGGCAAACCACTAGATAAATTTGAAAAAATTACGCACACTGTGGCGCAATGGTCTTTTAATGATGCTTTTACGCCGGATGATTTGCGCGATTTTGACAAACGGGTGAAGAGGATGCTGGGGACGCCGGCATTTTTGCCGGGGGCAAAAATGCCGGCCGAACCGACTTATGTTTGCGAATTAAAAATTGACGGTTTGCACACCGTTCTAACTTACAAAAATGGTTTGCTGGAAACGGCGGCGACTCGCGGTGATGGCGTGGTGGGAGAAAATGTGACCGCCAACGTCCGGACTATCGAAAGTGTCCCGCTTCGTTTGAAAGAACCGGTCTCGATTGTTGCCGAAGGTGAGATTTGGCTAGGCTTGGATCAAATGCAAAAAATAAATGCCGAGCGGAAAAAAAATGGCGAACCAGAATTTGCTAATCCACGTAATGCCGCCGCCGGCACAATCCGTCAACTTGATTCGCGGGTTGTCGCGGGGCGCAAACTCGATACTTTTATTTATGATCTGTCGGCTGGTGAAAATCCCGACACGCAAGTCGCCGAGCTGAAGCGTCTTGAAAAGTTGGGTTTTAAGGTGAACAAAGAATTTGCCGAATGCAAAAATATTGAAGAGGCAATTAAGTTTTGGCAAAAATGGCAAAAGAAAAAAGATACGCAAGATTTTTTGATTGACGGTATTGTGGTCAAGGTCAACGAAAGATATTTTCAGGAAAAATTGGGTTATACCGGCAAAGCGCCGAGATTTGCCATTGCTTTTAAATTTCCTGCCGAACAGGCGACGACCGTGGTGGAAAGTATTGTGTTGCAAGTCGGTCGGCAGGGAAATATCACACCAGTCGCCAATCTTCGCCCAGTTTTACTTGCTGGCTCGACGGTCTCGCGGGCGACCTTGCATAATGAAGATGAAATAAAACGACTTGATGTCCGTGTCGGCGATACGGTGATTTTGCAAAAAGCGGGCGATGTAATTCCCGACATTGTGCAAGTCTTGCCAGAGCTTCGTACCGGTAAAGAAAAAGTTTTTAAATGGCCAGATCAGCTTGAAGCTTGCTTGCCCGTCGGAGTTTCGACGAATAGGGGCGGTGGGGCGATCGAAAGAATTACCGGACAGTCGGCGTGGCGTTGTGTTAATAAAAATTCTTTTGCGCAACAAAAACGAAAGTTTTATCATTTTGCTTCGAAGGGTGCGTTTAATATTGAAAAGCTCGGTCCGAAAATTATTGATGTGTTACTGGAAAATAAATTGCTATCTAGTTATGAAGATATTTTTAGTTTAAAAAAAGGGGATTTGCTGGCTTTGCCAAGATTTGCGGAAAAATCGGTGGAAAATTTGCTCGGGGCGATAGAAGAACGACGAGAAATTACTTTGCCGAGATTTATTGTGGCGATGTCAATTCCCAATGTTGGCGAAGAAACCGCCGAAGATTTAGCGGAGCATTTTGAGACACTAGAAAAAATTGCCGAAGCGAAACTTGAAGAATTGCAAGCGATCGAAGGTATCGGTGGTGTTGTTGCCCAGTCGGTTTTTGATTGGTTTCGTCAAAAAGAAAATAAAAAACTAGTGTCTAATTTACTAAACAAAATAAAGCTCATTTTCCCCGAAACTAAGTTTCGGGGAAAGGGGAAACTGGCTGGACAGACTTTTGTTCTGACTGGCACATTACCAACTTTATCTCGTGATGAAGCAAAAGAATTAATCAGGAAAAATGGCGGGGAAATTTCCAGCTCGGTTTCGTCTCAAACCGATTTTGTCTTGGCGGGCATTGAGGCTGGTTCAAAATTAGACAAAGCGGAAAAACTGGGGGTGGAAATTATTGACGAAAAAGCATTTTTCAAAATGATTTCTTAGTGCTATACTAGCCGGTATGTTGGAACGAAAAGATATCGATAATCTCGCGGTTTTGGCTCGTCTCGATCTGTCAGATGCCGAAAAAGACAAGCTCCAAAAAGATATGGAGTCGATTTTGGGTTATATTTCCGAGCTTCAAAAGGCGCCGGCGGTCGAAGAAAGTCACAAATCTAGTGATTATTCACTAAAAAATGTGATGCGTGAAGATGGCGAAGCCTATGAATCTGGTGTCAACACCGAAGCAATTTTAGCCGAAGCACCAAAAGTCAAAAATGGTTATTTTGCGGTTAAGAAAATTTTAGATAATTAAAATGACAAAAATCGATTTGAAAAATCTGACTATTAAAACAGCTCACGAAGCGCTCGTGCGTGGCGATTTTACTGCTGTGGAACTTGCCGAGGCTTATTTGGCGGAAATTAAATTAAACAACGAAAGACTAAATGCTTTTTTGGAAGTTTTTGCTGATGTCCGAGAGCAAGCCCAAAAAGCTGATGCGCGGATTCGGGCTGGTAAAGATGTTGATATTCTGACCGGTATTCCGATGGCGATTAAAGATAATATTTTGATCAAAGGACGTAAATGTTCATCTGCATCGAAAATGCTCGAAAATTATACTGCCACTTACGACGCGACGGTGATTAAAAAATTAAAAGACAAAGGTGTGGTTTTCTTGGGGCGGACAAATATGGATGACTTTGCGATGGGCGGTTCGACCGAAAATTCGGCTTATGGTCCGACTAAAAATCCATTTGATGATACTCTGGTATCTGGTGGTTCGTCTGGCGGTTCGGCGTCAGCGGTCGGTGGTGGTCTGGCACTTTGTGCGCTTGGTTCGGATACTGGTGGCTCGATTAGGCAACCCTCCAGTTTTTGTGGTACTGTCGGTCTCAAGCCGACCTATGGCGCGGTGTCTCGATTTGGGGCAATGGCAATGGCTTCGTCACTAGATCAAATTGGACCAATTGCGAAAAATACCGAAGATGCCGAAATTATTTTCAAAGCGATTCGTGGGGCTGATGGTCTTGATTCGACCGCTTTTGATTACGATAGCAACGAGTCACCGCAAAAATTTAAAATTGGTGTGCCGTACAGTTTTTTAAATCAGGGCGGGATTGATCAAGTGGTTCTCGACAATTTTAACGAGACTTTGGAAAAATTAAAAAAAGCTGGTCACGAGGTGGTGGAAGTGGCGATGCCCAATCTTCATTATTCACTTGCTTGCTATTACGTCTTGATGCCGGCGGAAGTTTCGACCAATATGGCGCGTTTTGATGGTGTGCGTTACGGTCTGCATTTGGATGGCAAAGATATGACCGAAGATTATTTTAAAACACGAGGAGCGGGTTTTGGTCGCGAAGTTCGGCGCCGAATTATGCTCGGGACTTATGTTTTGTCGGCAGGTTATTATGATGCTTTTTACAATAAAGCGATTCAAGTCCGGGAATTGGTCAAGCAAGATTACATCAAAGCTTTTTCGTCAGTCGATGTGGTAGTGACGCCGACGGCACCGACACCGGCTTTTCCGATTGGCAAAAACACCAATGATCCGTTACAAATGTACCTCGAAGATATTTTTACGGTGCCGGTCAATTTGGCGGGTGTGCCAGCTTTAAGTACGCCGACCGGTAAGACCGAATCTGGTTTGCCTTTAGCCATTCACGCAGTAGGGAATTATAAACGCGAAGATATTTTGTTTGCGTTTAGTCGAGCAATCGAAAATCTCTAGAAAATTTCTTGAAATTGGTTTAAAATAGAGGTAGTTATGGAACCACGCTTTTTTAACATCGAATATTTATTTCTCCAGATTTACAATATCTTGACGGGTAATTTTTCGGTCGGCTTTAGTCCCGAGTTTTATTTTTGGGTGTGGTTTATTTGGTATATCTTTTTGGCGTTATCGATAATTTTTTTGATTGGCATTATCAATTTCTCGCTGAAATTGGACAAGCTGGTTCGGGAAGAGCACGATAGTATTTTTGGCAAAAAAGACGATATTGTACCAGAGGTGGTGGAAAAGAAAAATGAACAATGGGAAATGGTGCAGAAACACATTGATTCGCCAAATCCCGCCGAGTGGAAACTGGCAATCATTGAAGCCGACAAAATGCTGGAGGATGTCATCAATACTATTTTGCCTGGTTATGAAAGTCTGTCGATTGGCGAAAAACTTAAGAAAATTGAGTCGAGTGATTTTTTGTCATTGAATGAAGCCTGGGAAGCTCACAAAGTTCGCAACAAAATTGCTCACGAATCGTCTTATGAAATTACCGAGCGCGAAGCCAAAATTATTATCGGGATGTACCGTAAAGTTTTTGAAGAATACGATTATATTTGATCTTTTGTGAATAATTTGGTATTGTCAAGGTACTAAGTTTTAGCTAAATCATAGCTACATTGCGGGGTAGAGTAACGGTCACTCACGAGGCTCATAACCTCGCCAAGTCGGTTCGACTCCGACCTCCGCTACAGTATAAAAAATATCGACTTTTTGTCGATATTTTTTATTAATTGTAATCGAACTGTCGATAGTGTATAATATATGAATGGCTAGTTATCAGGCGAGAATTAAGGCGAGAGAAATGAGGAAAAAAGGTATGAGCCTCGGCGCTATTTCTAAAAGTCTAGCTGTGTCTAAAAGCTCGGTCAGTTTATGGTGTAGGGATATTATATTAACCTGTGAACAAGTTAATTTTTTAACTGAAAAAGTTACGAGGGCTGGGCTAACTGGAAGAATGAAGGGTGCCGAGATGAATCGCAAAAAGAAGAGGGATAATATTGATCAAATAAGAAGATTAGCAGAGAAAGAAATAGGAAAAATTTCACAAAGAGATTTATTGATGATTGGCACCGCTTTGTATTGGGGAGAAGGATGCAAAAATGGCAGTCGATTGATTTTTGTTAATTCTGATCCAGAAATGATAAAAATTATGTATCGATTTTTCAGAGAAATTTTACATGTACCCAAAGAATTATTCCAGCCAACGGTTCAAATAAACGAGATACATAAACCCCGGATTAAAAAGGTCTTGAAATTTTGGTCTTTTTTGCTAGACTTACCATTAGACCAATTCGGTAATACGTATTACATAAAGACAGTATCTAAAAAGGTTTACGATAATTATGACTCTTATTATGGCATCTTAAGGTTGAAGATTGGTAAGGGGTCAAATTTGCAGTATAAAATTTTGGGTTCAATAGATATAATCAAAAAACAACTAAATTTGCTGGTGTAGCTCAGGTGGTTAGAGCGGACGTTTCATAAGCGTCAGGTCGTTGGTTCAACTCCAACCATCAGCACAATCAATTGAAAAATATTGATTTTTGTGTCAACATAGTAAAGTTGCGGTCGTAGCTCAACTGGTTAGAGCATCCGCCTGTCACGCGGAAGGTTGCCGGTTCAAGTCCGGTCGACCGCGCCATAAGTGCACCTCTTGTTTTATGAAGATAGCAAGACGTGCCAAACAAAAACGCCCAATTCACGGGGCGTTTTTGTTTCTAAGAAAGTGTAAAAATGTTATAGTTTATCGATGGGTGAACAAAATTCTAATAAATTTTTTGAAGCAAAAATGGTCAAATTTTCCGAAGGAAACGAAGTTTCTTATTGCCCCGAAAGAGGTGGAATTATTACCTCGTTGAAATTACAGGGTAAAGAATTTCTTTATTTAGATCAGGGAACTTTTCAAGACGATCGAGCGAATGTTCGGGGTGGTATTCCGATTTTATTTCCCAATGCTGGAGCACTGAAAAGTTTGGAATTTCCTAAATTATGTCAGCACGGTTTTGTGCGAAATTTTTCTGGTTGGGTTGCGGAAAATGACATTGACGGCTTCAGCGAAACTTTCATCGCGAGTGAAGAAACAAAAAAACTTTACCCATATGATTTTCGTTTGACCGTTGCGGGAAAATTTGAAAAAGATAATTCTTTTACTTTGCTTCAAATCGTGGAGAACTTGGAAGGGGAAAAAGATCTGCCGATTTCAATGGGTCTTCACCCGTATTTTTCGGTGCCAAATAAAGAGAAAAAAAATATTAAATTTAATTTTGAAGGTGGAAATATCATCGAAGAAAAATTTGCTGACTGGTCAAATGGTAATTTTGTCTCTATCGATAATCCAAAATTAAAAGATGCTTCGGCAAAACTGGAAATTGTTATTCCTTTTTTAGGCACGTTATTGATGGATATTTCGCCCGAATATCAAAAAATTTGGGTTTGGTCATTGCCGGAAAAAGATTTTATTTGTATCGAGCCGGTAATGCGAGATGTCGGTGGTCTGGTTGATAATCCGGAAAAAATCAAACCAAGACAAATCTTTTCGGCGAGCCTGAAGCTAACGTTAAAAACGTAAATTCACTTATGTTTTTAGGTTGAAATCGTTAGTGAATTATAGTATATTTAGCAAGTTGAAAATTTGGTAAATAAACCTTAATCAATTCGGACGTTTAGGAGATTTTTAGCCGTTGTAGCTCAGTTGGTAGAGCACGTCATTGGTAACAACATGGTCTACCTTCTAGAGTTGAAAAATGTTTAAGAATAAGGTTAAAATGTGTGTGGAAAGTTAGATGGGACCAGTTATCCCAGAAAACAGGTCATCGGTTCATTTGAAAATTAAATAAATTATGCCGTTGTAGCTCAGTTGGTAGAGCACGTCATTGGTGAGTAAAATTGCCCTTCATTTTGGAAACGAAATGTCGAAGCCCGAATTACGGTTAAAGTCCATGAGAGTGGATCAGACCGTGGCGATAAGTTGTCGCCCGAACGACTGACAAGGGTCGCTAAACCGAAAGGCAAGCGAAAGATACAGTCTAATCCTTCTATAAGCCAAGGTGGTGAAATTGAGGTAGCAATGAATGACGAGGTCAACAGTTCAATCCTGTTCAACGGCTCAGAGATAATAAAAACACAGTTGATATTTTAACTGTGTTTTTATCGTTATGGATATACAAATTGTGGCTCACAAGTTCTACGATTACTCCACTTTTATTAGGGGGTATTCTAAAGAGACGGTTAAGCGTTATCGGCAGATGATTAATTTCTACTGCAAGTTTGCTCAGATAACAAAGCTGGAAGAAGTCACTGATAAAAACATCAGAGAGTTCTTCATTTTTGGTCGAATTGAAAGACAATGGAAGCCCAAGACTTTTATTCTCTTTGTCTTTTCTTTGAAGGTATTTTTTCGGTGGTGTATTAAGGAGGGGTACATGGAGAAGAATTTTGCCGAAGGTCTAGAGACACCCAAGGTTGAGAAGCGGTTACCACCGAAGCTAACAAAACAAGACGCTCTAAAGTTACTGGAGGTGGTTTATAACTATCCCTATGACTTTAAATATCTAAGGTATCGCAATCACGCGATATTCTCGACATTTCTTTTTGCGGGCTTAAGAAAGCACGAGTTATTGAATTTAAAATATACCGATGTTGATATTGAGAATCTGACTTTCTTTGTTAGGCAGGGGAAGGGAGCTAAGGACCGAGTGGTACCAATGAGTTACACTTTGGCTCAGACACTTAAAAAATATCTTGATGAACGAAGGAGACTAAAGAAAACTTGCCCAGAGTTCTTCACCTCGCTCAATCGTGATATGGGGCTAACTAATATGGGGATTAGGAATTTAGTGGTAAAAATTAAGGCGACTTCGAAGATTAACTTTACAATCCACAAATTGAGACATACCTTTGCCACGCTGATGCTAGAGGGCGGTTGTGATATTTTTAGTTTAAGCAAAATGATGGGGCACAGTGATATCAAGACGACAACAATCTATTTGGCCGCTAGCGCCGAGCACTTAAGGGGGCAGATGAACAAGCATCCGCTTAATGATATTTGTTTAACATCTCATCTAGCTGATGGTCGATAATGGCATCCAGTGTTTCATCTAGCCGAGCAATTTCTTGATCATCTAGTCCAATTGATTTTAGGCCAGCTACGCACTCACTAACAGACAAAAAATCTTCGGTTCCTTCTGGTCTATCAATGGGTGTTTTTCGTGGTCTCATTTGAGCAGTTATTGTTTTTAGTATATAACTACTTCAAAAAAAAGACACTAACCAGTTTTAACTGATTAATGTCTTTTTAATTTTTGTTTTGTCGCTATCAGGTGCGCAGGCATAGGGCCAGATTTGGCATTGGCAACTCTCGCAAACTCTTCAGGTGTTGCCACCCTTGGTTCCTTAGGGTTTGTCCCAGCGATAGATTCGCATCTCTACGCCAACGCACTCGATAGCGACAAAACTGGTTTTTGGTTATCTCGTCCCCACAAATGACGAAATCATTTCACTCGCTTCGTATCGGGAAATAGTCTCGAGAGAATTTAAGGCATCTTCGCGTTGATCCTCATCTGATATCCCAGAATGAATTAATTCTTTTAAATATGAGAGCTGTCTAGGAGTAGCCATCAGGGGACCATCCGTTTTAACTGGTTCGATTTCTCTATCCGTCGGCACCACCTGCTCACGGAACTCGGGCATATCGTCGAGGTCCTGAGTGAATAAATTACTGATGTGTGAACTGTGAATAACGCTGTCGATCAGGCTACTCTTGGCGGCCATCTTAATTGTGGAATTTTCTGAACCTCCATTTTTAGCCAATGAAGCGCAACCTCTACCTTCGCCAGCAATACTGCCGTCTGGACGACGGAGTGTACACTTAAACGCCACGATATCTTTGGCATTAGTAAAAGACGCTAAAGTTTCGCTGTCTTTTTCAAAGCTAGCTGTCAATTGAAAAATCTGACAGATTCGTTCAGCACCTCCTTTACTTAATACTTTCTTACCTTTAATTACATAATAATCACCATTTTGCCCATTTTTCCCTTCTCTCAAGATTGGCAGAACTTTATTCTGAAAATATTGGCGTTGCAGTAACATTAAATTTACACCGCGTTTGAAGTTTTCGATAGAGTTAAAAATATCGCTGATCTTAATGCCTTCACGAGTAATTGTTTCCATAATTATTTTTTGATTGGCTCTGTTTGTAGATAATAAAAGAGTGGGATTGATCGTGGGTATTTTTTAATGACATTGCCTGCTTCATCTTTAGTCTCAATGATGGTCACCATGTGAAAAGCTTTTTCACCTCTCTTCACAATATATCCTAACTGTTGCCAGCTATGGTGAGATCGGCAATTAAATAATGGTTCGTAATGAGTGGCTTCTTCTTCGCCATATCTTTCGGCTATCTGGTCACGAATGTGCTTATAAGTTTCTTCACTCCCACGATAGCTAGTGCGAGTTAAACTTGAGATATTGTCTGACATGTTGATATTAAATTTTAATTAATAACTAAAAGGCGTTACTTGGACTAGAAGCAACGCCAAAGGGCGAAATAAATAGTATCGACCTAAAATTAATTTAATTTAATTTAATTTAATTTA
>CAIRHC010000008.1 GCA_903878275.1 Candidatus Vogelbacteria bacterium
CCATCGAATTAAGCCACCTGATCCACCGCTTGTGCAAGTCCCCGTCTATTCCTTTGAGTTTTAACCTTGCGGTCGTACTTCCCAGGCGGATATCTTCACGCGTTAGCTGTGCCTCTCAGAGGGTCGATACTCCGAAAAGCTAGAGAACATCGTTTAGGGCGTGGACTACCGGGGTATCTAATCCCGTTCGCTACCCACGCTTTCGTGTTTCAGTGTCAGATATGCGCCAGTCTATTGCCTTCGCTTTTGGTGTTCCCCATGATATCAACGGATTTCACCCCTACACCATGAGTTCCATAGACCTCTCGCACTCTCTAGTCTTGCCGTTTCCCTTGCAGCTTCCCGGTTAGGCCGGGAGTTTTAACAAAAGACTAATCAAGACCACCTACACACCCTTTACGCCCAATAATTCCGGATAACGCTTGGAGCACTCGTTTTACCGCTGCTGCTGGCACGAGTTTTGCAGCTCCTTATTCTTAGGGTACCGTCATACTAATTGAATAGCTTCTTCCCCTACAAAAGATGTTTACACCCCGAAAGGCTTCATCCATCACGCGGCGTCGCTCCGTCAGGCTTTCGCCCATTGCGGAAGATTCTCGACTGCAGCCACCCGTAGGTGTATGGGCCGTGTCTCAGTCCCATCGGTGGGGGTCAGGCTCTCACCTCCCCTAAACGTCGTTGCCTTGGTGAGCCATTACCTCACCAACTAGCTGATATTCCGCAGGCCGATCCCGAAGCGATAAATCTTTGCTCCTTAGAGATTATCGAGAATTATCTAGCCTTTCGGCTAGTTATGCCCGACTTCGGGGTTCGTTCCTACGTGTTACTACCTCGTTCGCCGTGGGTCTAAACCCACTCGACTTGCATGCCTTATCCACGCCGCCAGCGTTCATCCTGAGCCAAGATCAAACTCTAATTTAAAATTGCTCTGCAATTTTAAATTACCCGAGCGCTTATTTTAATAAGTGCTTTAGGGTAACTTAAGCATAGCCCTAATCCGCAAGCGGACGGGCTATTTTTGCAAGCAAAAATAGAACGGAACAGAAGAAAAAACAATATGCAAAACAATGCTTTTCTTCCTCTTTTTCTTGTTGACTCTAATTACTTATTTGGCTTTTACTCCACCATTTCGCCCTGCGAAATTTGGAGATTTTTCTATTTTTTGTTGTCTATTTTAAATTGTCAAAGTACTCTGAACTGCCATTCATCAAAGATGAACAACTAGACCATTATACACGGCCAGAAACAGAAGTCAATATTGGGGAAATAGCCTTATTTTGGCTTAAAATATAGGTTTTTTGAGGCCAAAACCCCCGCATTTTGCCAAGGCAAAATGCGGGGGTTGATTTCATTTATAACACTTTTTATTTAAGCTAGCTTTCTAACTTAGCTTTATACTTTTTGATAGAATCAATAATCTCGCCCTCCTCTTTGAAAGTATCATGAATGAGACCCAAGACTTTCCACTTGGCTTCTTCGGAAACATAAGTATCATCTTTTTCTACCGCTTCATAAATCATATTCCCAAACTTATGAATAAAATCATAGTCCCCATATTTATTAAAATATTCCAATTTTACTTGCGGAGTCATGATTTCAGCAAGCTGATTAGGCGTGGCTTGTAAAACTTTTTCGCCGTCAACTATTTTATATTCAGCTCCACCTTTTAATAATTCTCCATCGCTAATCGCTCGGCTTTTTTCTAAATTAGCAATCTCTTCTGGCGTATATTGTTTTTCTTCTTCCATATTTATTATTTAGTTATCTTCTAATATCCCATATGATACCGCTCCGGAGAATGAATTAGCAAATGAGTTATCCCCACATTCGCATAAAAAAACGCCCCGACTTTTGACGGGGCGTTTTTTTGGTTTAATTTAATTTTATTTTTTAATCTTAACCGGCTGATTCCCTCTTTGCCAAGCCTCCCAAGTCACAAGCAAGTTTGAGGCAACGAAGATTGAAGAATAGGTTCCGACGGTCATACCGACAAGCAGGATAGCGGAAAAGAATTTGGTTGATTCTGGCCCGAAGAAAAACATCGCCACTAAAGTAATGATGATTGTCAAAGTAGTATTGATCGAACGAATATATGTTTCGTTGATACTAATACCAGCCACCGTCGCAAAATCATTGGCGGAATGGCGGTGAAGATTTTCCCGAATTCGGTCAAAAACCACGATCGTATCATTGACCGATAAACCAAGAATTGTCAAAAGTGCGGTCAAGAAAAGGGCATCAGCTTCGGCACCATAAAAATGTCCGAGTAAAGCCATCGCTCCAGCCGAAATGGTAATGTCGTGAACCAAAGCGACAATCGCCGCCACACCATATTTCCAAGATTTCATATAGTGAGAAGAAACCTGACGAAAAGCAAAAGCGACATAAATGATAATCAAAATTACTACCAAAGCAATCGCGATCAAGCCTTTGTTGGAAAGTTCTTTACCAAGGGCTGGTCCGATTTGGCTGTAACGCTCTTGCGTAAATGGCGATTTTTCATCAAGAGAAAGAGCTTTGTATAAAGCTTGTTTTTCTTCGGTCGTGATATCCTTGGTTTTAATCGTCAAACCTTTATCGCCGACTGTTTGCAGAGATACAGAGCCAAGATTGAGTGTGTCAATTTTTGCTTTAATTTCTTCAACCGCTGGACGATTGCCAGTATATTGCACTTCCACCAAAGTCCCCCCGGTAAAGTCGGTACCCAAATTTAGACCATAAGTAAAAATTGAGAAAAGAGCCACGACCAACATCAGGATAGAAAAAGTGAAGAAAATTTTTCGGTATTTTACGATATTCATATGATTATTTTTAGGCGAACATTTTTAATGTTTTAGCCTGATTAGTTTTTAAAGAATCGGCTATCGAATAAGAATTTGGCAATACCCGAACGATTACGGAAGCCGAGTGCCAGCAAGAAAGTTCGTGAGACGACCGTAGCTGTAAACATACTAACCAAAATACCGATAATCAAGGTTAACGCAAAACCTTTAATCAAGCTCGTACCAAACCAGAATAAAATCACTGCGGAAATAATACTGGACACATTTGAGTCACGAATTGATGTCCAGGCTCGCGTAAAACCTTCTTTAACCGAATCAATCAAACCTTTGCCAAGAGCGATTTCTTCGCGCATTCGTTCGAAGATTAAAACATTCGCATCAACCGCAATACCGATCGATAAGATGAAGCCCGCAATACCAGCCGCGGTCAAAGTGACTGGTAATATCTTAAAGATAACCAACACCAGTTCGATGTAAAAAGCCAGAGCAACCACCGAGACCAAACCAGGCAAGCGATACCACAAAATCATAAACAAGGCGACGAGCAAAAGACCGAAAAAGCCAGCCTGCACTCCCCTTCTGGCCGCTTCACCGCCAAGGGTCGCACCGACAATTTGAGTTGAAGCCAGTTTGATTGGTACCGGCAATGCACCAAGATTAAGATCGCGAGTTAAATTTTTTGCCTCCTCGACAGTAAATTGACCACTGATTTCGGCTTTGCCATCACGAATTTCTTCTCGCACCACCGGCGCCGAACGAAGACTGCCATCCAAATAAATCGCAATTCTTTTGTTGACATTTTCTTTGGTAATTTTATCAAACAAAGCGGAACCTTCGTCATTAAATTCAATAGAGATAGACGGACTAATAGAATCTTGGTTGAAAGCCACTTGAGCTTTTTTCAAATATTGACCAGTCAGACCGGAAGAAACAAAATCAGGATCTTCTTGAGCCAAGGCTAAAGTGGACGAGCCAAACTGTTCAACCAGTTTTGTTTCTATTTCCGCTGGAGCAGTGGTCGAAGCATTAGCTTGCAAAAAATCTTGGACTTGTTTTTTAGCATCCTTAATCGCGGTTGTTTGTTCAGAGCTTGTCGCTCGTTCAGTTTTAAATTCTAGAGATGGAGTCTTGCTAATCATCTTTGCCGCTTCGTCAACGTTGGTCACGCCAGGCAATTCGACAATCAAACGGTTTTGTTCGCTACCACCTAGGACGGAGCGTTCAACTTGAACAATTGGTTCGGACACGCCGAAGACATTGACCCGACGCTCAATCACTTCGCGAAGGGATGACATAGCGTCGGACACATCAGCCGGATTAATTTTTGAGACATCAGCTTCGTAAGTCAGACGACTACCGCCGGACAAATCGAGACCCAGTTTAAATGGTTTATAAAAAGATCCACCCGGCATTTCCGAACTATAGATAAAATAGCCAAGGGCAATTCCTGCCAAAAGCAGAATAATCGCATTAATTCTTGTTTTGTTCATATAACGCGTATTATAGCGTCATTTTTGAGAAAATCAAACCGTTTTTAGTTTGGCAAAAAGCTTGTTTAATAAGTAATAGATGAGCCAGCTCAATACCCCGCCAGCAACTAACCCAACTAAAATATCAATCGGCCAGTGGACACCAGCCATAATTCTCGCTATTCCAACAACCAAAGCCCCGAGAATGAAAAACCAACCGAGCCTTTTTCGTTGAAGATAGACCGCTACCGCCAAAGCTCCGACAAAAGCCGAATGCCCCGACGGCATTGAGTCGCCTTGTTCAGTAAAAAATACCGGTCTGATATTTAAAGTTTCAAATGGACGCGGGGTGTGAATATTATATTTAAAAAAACTAATAACAAACCACGAAAGTAGTGCGCACAAAATAGAAATTGCCACAAATTTAGAAACGTCTTTTTTGTTTTTGGCAAAAAAGATAAAAGCAATCAAACCGAGAACAAGCAACCACGGAAAAATTTCCGCAAAAAAATAGATGGCAGAATCTCCAAACGCTGATTTGCCAGCAAAGCCATTTAAAAGATAAAAGAGGTTTTCGTTCACTAATATATTATAACCCACGAAAATTTTGCTCGCAAAATTTTCGTGGGTTTAATTTAATTCCAAAAGATTTTTAAAAATCATTACCACAGTAATTGGTCCGACGCCACCCGGCACCGGTGTAAAAAGCGAGCATTTTTCAGCACAGTCCGGATCCGCATCGCCTTTTAATTGACCGCCCGATTCGCTCGTCGCCGCATCGATCAAGATAGTTCCCGGCTTAATTACGCTTGGTGTAATCAAGCCGGGCTTCCCCACTCCGCTTACAATAATATCCGCTGTTTTTAAAATTTCATCCGAGTTAATCGTCTTTGAATCAATCACCGAAACATCAGCCCCCCCTTGTGTCAACCAAATCGCCACCGGTCGTCCGACCAATTTTCCTTGACCGACTACCACCACTTTTTTGCATTTTATCGAGACTGTATTTCGATTTAAAATTTCTTTAATCGCCCCGACCGTCGGCGATAAAATTTTTGCCTCGCCACTTAAAGCATCAACATCTTTTTCAGTAGAAATAAAATTAACAATTTTTTCTTGGCTAACATGTTTAGGCAACGGCAACTGCACAATGATACCATTTACATTTTCATCGTTATTTAATTTTTCAATTTCAGCGATTAAATCCTCTTCCGAAATTTCCGCCAGCAATTCGTGCACCACTACTTTCACCCCGATTTCCTCCCCCATTTTTTTCTTACGATCAACATACTTTGCCGACACCAAATCATCACCAACCCAAACAACATCCAGTCGAAGCTTTCGACCCATTAAATCTTTTTTTAATTCTTGTTTAATTTCTTCAGCAATTGCCTTTCCGTCAATAATCATCACTATTTTCCTTTTTGCATTAATAAAATTTTAATCGTTTTTAAGGCAATACTTAGGTCAAGCCAAAAATTTCGGTTCTTAATGTAATACAAATCATAGGAAAATTTCACCCGCGTATCGCTAATACTAATCCCGTGATGAGGCTCACCGTCTTGTTTAATCTGCGCCCAACCTGACAGCCCAGGTTTAATCAAATGCCGAATATTGTAATACGGAATATCTTGACTATACAAAGCCACCGGATCAGGAAATTCCGGACGTGGTCCAATTAGCGACAAATCGCCGACCAAAACATTCCAAAGTTGAGGTAATTCATCAATTCGAGTTTTGCGGAGCCACCAGCCAACCCGAGTCACTTTATTATCGGTTTTGCCCCAATTCGCACCATCATTGGCAATCGACATCGTGCGAAATTTAATCAACCGAATAATTTTATTATCCTTACCAACTCGATCTTGAAAACTAAAAATATCACCTTTATCGTCAAATTTAATCGCGAGATAAACAAACGGATAAACAACCAAAGAAACCAGACCGAGCACGCCAGCAATGGCAATGTCCATCAATCTTTTTAAACTGTCATAAATCGGTTTCGGATGATTAGAAATATTTTCTAAAAACCATTGTTCTTTGATTGTCGAGAGAGATTCACGATCAAATAATTCTTCGTATAAATTATGGACGGGAATAAATCGAATATTCGAAAAAATCATTTTATAAAAATTTTTCAAAGCTTCTTCGATATCTTCGTCGTACAAATTTACCACCACCGAAGTCACGCCAGATTCTTTAAGTTTGTTTATCTCTTTCGCTTCAGCAATGGCGATGTTGTACCGAGCGTTATTTTTTATCTCTTCTTCAATTTCCGTCACGTCCTGACCTTTGCAAGCAAACAAAATTCGCTCGCGCTGATTGACGTGAATATTTGGCACCAAAAAACTGCGCCACAAAAAAATTAACAAAAAAGAAAACACCAAATCAACAAACAAAAGCGTTTTTGGTGTAATACCAAAATACGGAATCAAATAAAAAAAGATGAGAGCAATCGCACTATTTACCAGTTGCGAATAAAAAATAATGCTAGGTAATTTTCGGCGAAAAATTGAGGTGTGTTTGCCATACAAATCCGCCACATAAAAAACCCCGATCCAAATCACGAAGATTATTGAAAACGGCTTAAGATGCTCTCCAAGTACTGAAAATGGTAAAAAACTAGCGCTACGAAAAGCCAAAGACAACCATAGAGCGACAATAAACAAGACGAAATCGCCCAAAATTAAGGCTAAAACTTCTTTCTTCGAGACTATCTTCATTTGCCTGAAATCATACACCAAAACGGCTTTTTATGCTATATTAGACTAGTTTTATGGAACCGCGAAAAACTAAGATATTCTACTTAATTACCAAAGGCAATTTTGGCGGGGCTCAACGCTATGTTTTTGAGCTGGCGACTAGTTTGCCTAAAAATCAGTTTGAGGTGACGGTCATTATGGGTGCCGGCGATTTTTTAAGACAAAAACTGTTGGAAAATAAAATTTGCGTAATTCAATTGGCAAATTTGGATCGTGATATTCACCTCGCCAAAGATTGGAAAGTGCTGATGAAATTATGGCAAATTTTCCGTACGGAAAAACCAGATATTATTCATTTGAATAGTTCAAAAATTGGTGGCTTGGGTGCTCTGGCTGGACGCTTGGCGGGTATTAAAAAAATTATTTTCACCGGTCACGGCTGGGCTTTTAACGAAAAAAGAAGTCTGTCGGCGAAAAGATTAATCGCGTTTAGTCATTGGCTGACAATGGTTCTGTGTCATCAAGTCATCGCCGTTTCCGAGCAAACCAAAAAAGATATTGCCGACTGGCCGATAATTGAACACAAAATTACCGTCATTCACAATGGCTTGCCCAACATCAGATTTTTTGAAAAATCAATTTCGCGAAGCAATCTTTTGTCTGGCAAAAACGATAAATTTTGGCTGGGCACTATCGCCGAACTTCACAAAAATAAAGGTTTGGATATTTTGATTGAAGCTTTTGCTGGCACCGTCCGGGCAATGCTCGGCTCTTCGCTAGGCTGGTCACTAATTTTAGTAATTATCGGCGAGGGTGAAGAACGAGAACGTTTAGAAAAATTAATTGCCGACAAAAGATTGACCGATCGCGTCTTTTTGCTCGGACGAATCGACGACGCTCGAGCTTACTTAAAAGCTTTTGATATGTTTATCTTGCCGTCTCGCACCGAAGCTTTTCCTTATGCCCCGCTAGAAGCTGGTCTGGCTGGTCTGCCAGTTATCGCCTCCGAAGTTGGCGGTTTGCCAGAAATAATCCCCGCCCCAGAATTTGGTATTCTCGTCCCGCCGGAAAATATCAAGGAATTAGAAAAATCGCTTTTGTATATGATCAAGCGCCCCGCCTATCGCAAAATCGTTAGCGCCAACCTAAAAAAACATATTCAAGAAACTTTCTCGATTAAAAAGATGGCGGAAAAAACTATCGAGCTTTATCGGAAATAAATCGAATTATCCCGACACTAAAAAATCCTTAGCTTTTGCTAAGGATTTTTTAGTGTTTAAGAATATCTTAAACTATTTTTAAGCCCAATATTATATTCTAGGCAAACTAAATCTGACCGCTGCCGAGAAACCAATGTTCCACCGAGTATCAACAGAATCACCAGACTCAAAAGTGTACTTACCCCATTGAGTAAAGCCATTTTGGACATCAGTTTTTAGTTCGGCGGTCCCACCACCACCTCCTTTTTTCATAACGTGACGACAACTAGATTTTCCACTTATAGTATATCCCGGAGGGGCTCCGTCAACAGGTGCATTACTAATGGGAACAGAAGTGGCGGGTCCCATATCCAAAGAGACCCCTTTAGCGAAGATATTCATCACCCTTTTGTCTTGCCCAGAAGTAGGAGAATTAGAGAAAGTGGCTTGTGCTCGAGCAGTGAGTTCCGCAGTCTGACCATAGTCTTTAACACAGCCGGCATCTGCCCAACAATCATCACTAGAAAAAGGATTGTTGTGTGGATGTGCCACCTGATCACTATAATAAGTAAAGATATCATAATTACATATCTGTCCACCAGGCGATGACAGTTTGCAAAAGATCTTGCCATTTTCATCCCGTCCAAAATCTACGATGGGTTTTGGGTGTATTCCAGCCACCTTAACAAAATCTGGAGTTTTAATATTCGCAAACGCCGGGTCTGTAGCAATGGTGTGTGACCAACCAAAAGCCGTCACTACGTTCATTTTTTTGGTAAGAAAATTGATCGCATCATCCAGACTCACGTCAATTATAGGGATAGCGAGCTCGGTAGCCACTTTGTTTAGGCACTCCGAAGCAATTTGATTAAGAGGGTCTTTGTCGGGTGGGTTGTCGCCAGACGAACCAGCCGCCGCGAGAAAACGAGAACTTGAGTTACTTTTTGCTAAAACGGCAACATCCCGAGCGACAGAAAAAATAGAAATTATATCGTCATTATTAACAACAGTGTGACTTCCCAAGATATCCGTAACCGGAGAAGAAACCATCGCACCCAACGCATTAGCAAATTGTCTTTTTGTATTAGGAGTTAATTTAGAAAATTCAATATAGTTTGGAGCAAAGCCCTTGTCACCATTTTCATTGTACACAAAAATATTGTCCATAATGGTCGGGGTGTCAATTGTCCGATCGTTGGGAGCCAACATAAAACCGATCTGTTTGGTTTTTGTATAAGTTTGATCTATCGTTAAGTTTGATTTTGGAGTATAAGAAAAATCTAGACAATTATTATTTTTTAGATTTTCAAAAGCTGATACTCCTCCGGGGATAGACAGGTTTCCTTGTTCAGAACTGAATTGATCACCAGATTTTGTCGCAATCTTAAAGACGTCTGTTTCGACATCAGAAGTCACAACAAGATTAAAGCCCAAGAAACTCATATCTGTGTTGTAGAAATTATCCGCTTTTTGTTCAACGAGAGAGTTTGGGGAGTTGTTACAAACAGTGGCCTTGAAATTATTATTTCCTCCAGAAACCGAGCGGGTAACATTTTTAATATAGAAGCCAGGAGTATAACTAGCATTGTTATCGATGGGATTAGTATCGACAAAACCAACCGGCAAAATGGTCGCAGAAAGAACATTGCCAGCACCCGAAACATCCATTTTCCCTTTTTTCATCATGTAGAATATTTTTGAACAGTTGCCATTTTTTAGACCGCCAATAACGGAACTTTTATCGTAGAAACCAGTCTGTTCGACTTGGTCGCCAATAGCAGAAAGGTAAAGATTCAACCCTGCCCCAATAGCTAAATCACTCAAAGCTTTATTACCGTTATTGCAAATATTAACATAAGTAAATCCAGTGACATCTTCAAGCGGAGTTACGTCTTTTACGGAAAAATCTAAGCCGGGAGTACCAGTAACTGTCACCCGAGAATACAAATATCTTTTAAAGCTAACTAATTTCAAATTTAACCAGGTCGGAACAGAAAGACTTGAATTCAAAAAATTGCTGATGTTTGATCGACAAGAATTATTCCAATTGCTTGTTCTTGACTGACCCATACCGTCCATCAAAGAATCACAGTAACTAGCAGTGTTGGTTGTACTAAAAACAAGTTTGTCCGGATTTGAGTTTAGCGGATTAGCCAAATCAACTCCAGTTAATGTCATTTTCATTACCGGATTTTGAACAGCAAAATCCAGAGCCGCATTTCGACAAGATGTCACATCGGAAAAACCAGATAGTGAGCTAAATCTGGTACAAAAATCAGCACAAGGTTCAGTAATACGATTGCGACTGATACCGCCGACGCTTACATCATCCCGTCCGACGATAAAAGGAGTAAAAGCCGGAAAAGTATTTTTCAAATCTAGATCGTAAATCGCGGCTGGTCGACTACAGGCAAATTTGAAAAACGACTGATAACAAGAAGATGCTTTGCCGGCACAAGGATCCACGATCGCCCTTACTCCAGGCATTCCAGATACAGGAGGATTTCCCTCAACCACCGTAATTGGCGTTAGTGCCAATTGTGAGGTGTTTCTGATGCTAGCGACAACCTGACTTAATTTATCTACCAGACCAGAGAGTGAGGTGGTCAGATCACTTAGGGTTGAGGCACTGGATACGACCGGTACTAATACACACAATAAAACTAGTATGGAAACTAGATATTTTTTAAACATAAATAATAAGGTTAGCTAATAAATTTATAATATTAAATAAGATTCGACGACTTTTTGATTATGGTTTAATTATATCAGGAAAAGCTATTGGGGGGGGGTAATGGTGGTGGGGATAACTCTCTTTATTGCGGTCCGATAAATTCATTCTTCACATCATCTTTGTGAAATGCCAACGAATATCGCCTCATCCCGAGTAAAATTCCTAGACCAAAAAATTCGGCGAAAAGATGCGACCCACCATAACTCATAAACGGCATCGGCAGACCAGTCACCGGCAAAATGCCGATGTTCATTCCGACGTGAATAATAAAATGAGCCATAAACATAATAGCGAGACCAAGACCAAACAAAACTTCAAAATTGGAAGCGCCGATCATCGCTGTCGCCAAGATCCGCCAAATAATTAGACCAAAAAGAGAAAATAAAATTAACACACCAAACAAACCCCACTCTTCAGCAAAAGCGGCAAAAACGAAATCGGTTTGATATTCTGGTAAAAATTTCAGTCGGGATTGAGTGCCATAACCGACGCCTTTACCAAACCACCCGCCCGAGCCAACGGCAACTGTCGACTGAAAAGCGTTGTAACCAGTCTTGTGAATATCAGCCAAAGGATAAATAAAATTTCGAACGCGATCTTTTTGGTATGGTGCAAGGACAGCAAACCACGCTACCGCCGAGACCAGAAATACCGCCCCAAAAACTAAAAGTAAATGTTTTTTCGAAATACCAGACACCAACACCATTCCCAGCCAAATCGAAAAAATAATAACCGCCGAACCAAGATCTGGTTGCAATAAAATTGCCACAAATGGAACCAGAGCATAAACGCCAGAAATAATAATGTGACGAATGTTGGCAATCTCGATATGTCGTTTGGAAAAATATTTTGCCAGAATTAAAATTAAAATTATCTTCATAAAATCAGCCGGTTGAAGCGACAGACCACCAAAAGACAGCCACGACTGTGCCCCTTTCGCAATATGCCCAATCAAAAAAAGCGAAACCAGAACAAACAACACCGGCAAATAAAGCCCAATCAAAACCCAACTTTTACGCAAAAAACGCCAATCAAGACACGCCAAAATTAGAACCAAAGCATAAGAAAAAAAGACCCAGCTCAATTGCCGATCAAAATAATAACTTTGGCTAGTAAACCGATTCATCGTAATCAGCCCAAAACAAGCCAACGGAATCGTCGGCAAAAGCAACCACCAATCAAGATTTAAATCAGATTTCTTTTGGAGCCAAGCAAACATAATAGCTACTTGACCAGCGGAATAAAACCATTGACCCGCCACGCAAAATCAATAAACGAAGGATTTTCAGTAAAATCTTTTGGCCAAGCAAAAAAGACATCTTTCTTCTCCCCACCCACGAGCTTATCCAAGAAAGTAGCACTTCCAGCGAAAGCGTTGTTGTTTACGTCCGACAAAACTGTATAAACTTTAATATTTTGAATCTCATTCAAAGAAGTATTTTCAACCTGCAAACGCAGGCGTGGCGTCGGCTGTCGAGAAAAATCTTTTCTCTCTAACATAATATTTTTTTGCACCGGCGAGGCTTTTTCCCAAATGACGCCGGGCAAAAATTGGATGACCGCTTTTGACGCGACATATTTGTCGGTATTTATCAGACTTTCAAAAATATAAAATTTCTCGCCAGCGTTGACGAAAGTTTTACCCTCTCTTTTACCTAAAAGTAAATTGCCTTTGTCATACAAATAAATCGTATAATTAATTTCCCGCGTCCCCAAATCAGCATTTTCATTTTCCACCAAAGCCATTGCATCATAAGACCCGTCGGCGACATAAAGCGGTCGAGCCCAATACACTTTTAGAGGCAAAACTTCCCTCTCGCAAGCAAGCTGGCAAACACCGCCACAATCCACGCCGGATTCATTTTGATTTTGAATTTTATCAAAACAGTTTGGTACCGGCTTATAAATCAAATACAAGATAAGAGCAATCAAAGCAAAAAAACCAAAAACATAAAGGAAATAAATCAGTTGTCGCTTACTTGCCCAGGTCGCCATAATTAAGTAAATAATAGCATAAATAACAAAAACTCGTCTAATTAGACGAGTTTTTGTTATAACTTCTCCATCAAATCTATGGATAATTAAATGTAACACGACCCATCATTGCCACCGTTAGGGCAGGAGATGCGCGTCTGCTTTAACATAGAGGAAGGATTACACGAAGAACCAGTGCAGATACTTTTGGTGCAAGACTTTTCGCTTATATTATTACATCCGCTCGTACAAGCATCAGTATAGTAATAGTTTCTGAATCCCACCCAACCTAACACATTATAGTCACGATATAAATATGTAATTACAACAGTTCCTTTCACATAAGGAGCAACACCACCATCAGTATCATTGCAAGTATAAGATGGTAAAGTCAGGGTAGACGCCCCTGTCGCAGCTAAATTGTTGTCAACAGAAATTTTATTCATAGTAAAAAGCAAAAAGCCAACAACAAACACCAAGACCAAGACCACGACAGCAAGAATAATGTGTTTATTTTTAATTTTCTTTATCACAAAATTATTAGTAAATTTATAATACCCTAATAATACCCCCCCCCCGACCACTTTTGGCAAATAGCGATGGTGGATAAAATTAGTTCTTGCCACCAAGAGGCTCAACCTTTTACTTTTTTAAACCCTTGCGGAATTGTCGCCAGCACGGTTTTCGCCCTTTTTGTCTTAGGTCTGCCAAAGGCAGACGAGGGCGAAATGGCGACTTGAAGCAGAGGAAAAAGCCCCGCTGGGGCTTTTTCTGTGGTTTTAAAAAGCAAAAGGTTGAGTCTTTTTTTAACCTCTTTTAAGCTGAGAAAGATTAGCAAAGAAAATGATCACCAAGATCAAGCTCGGTAGAAAAGTTATTCCGGGAACTAGACCAGTTAAAGTAAACAAGGAAATGAATAATGGCCAAGAATAAGCATAGATGGACATCTTATAAATTTCTTTATACGAATAAGACCATCTAGCTAATTTACAAATCAAAAGCAAAACCAGTGAAATAATTAATAGGTAAAATAAAGTGCCTAAAATCTTGAACGAAGCTATACCAAAAAATATAAAGACAATCACAATCGGTGTAAGCATTTTTATAAACGGTCTTAGAGATTCCAACATTTTAACAACAGTGGCTCGATCAACAGAAAAATCCATTTTACCAATCGGCTGGATTGTAATTTTTTTGTTGCTTTCTTGATACATGATGCTATTACGCCCAACCCACAAGAAAGTTTTATACGAAGCAAATTTTTCCAAGCTTTGATCGTTTTTAGTATCGATCACAATGAAATTTGTCAGCCCTAAATCTATCGCTTTTTTATCGTCGACATCTTTAGGAACAGGAACAAAATAGGGTTCAGGAACATTGGTAGAAACTTGACCGTTTTTGATATCAACCTTAAGCTCTGCTGGAAAATTTTGCGAAACCCCATTAACCAAATAAGAAGAAAGACCAGACAAGACCGGTACAACTTTAAACGAAAGAAAAATTGTCACAAAAAGAGAAAGCACAAGAACAACCCTAATTAAATACCAAATGACCGCCCAAAATGATAGGTTTTTATATTTTGGGTAATTTACTGGATTATAAATACTAGATAGAAAATCTTTAAAAAATATCATAAAAAAATATTAGGATTGATAATTATTTTATATTATACCACAATTATCGTCTTTTTAAAAACAAAAATCACCCCGCCGGTGGCGGGGTGATTTTTGTTTTTTAGACACTTTGTTCCGGCGGCTAGCTACTCTCCCTTTGCAAGTACCACTTGCCCATTCAAATAATTCCGATTATTTGATTTGGGTCGCTATCAAAAATTACTCTGTCCCCAAAAACAAAATTTAGATTCTCTATTCCGGCGGCTAGCTACTCTCCCTTTGCAAGTACCATCGCTACTACCAGGCTTAACTTCTCTGTTCGGAATGGTAAGAGGTGTGACCCCGGCGTCGAACCACCAGAATAGAAAATCCAAAACTATTTATATCTTATCAAAATTTTGTTCCGGGGCAAGTCGGAATGGTAAGAGGTGTGACCCCGGCGTCGAACCACCAGAACAAAAAGTCTAAAACTATTTTTTATTATATCAAAAACTATTTTGATTGGGGGAACTTAGCAAGCTAAGTTCCCCGCTTTTTTCTCCTTCCCAGAGAAAAAGGTTAGGCCGGTATGATTCGAACATACGATCTCGTCGTTTTGGAGGCGACGCGCTCTAGCCACTAAGCTACGGCCCTACAAAAAGGGCATGGGCAAGGCAGGACTTAAACCTGCGACCTCCCGGTTTAAGAGCTGGGCGCTCTATCAACTGAGCTACAAGCCCACAAGAAAAAGGTGGGCGGTGCTTGGGGGTGGCCCAAGAATTCCGACAATTTCGGGGAGGGCTGTCTCCGAGAACGCCTTGGAATATTCACCGCCACAAAGAACAATCAAAATAGTTTTCGATATTTTAATTTAGGTAAAATGAACTGTTAAAAAACAAAATAAATGATTTTTAAGTTTCCTAATAGGAATCGGCGAATTAGTACCTCTCGGCTAAACACATTGCTGTGCTTACACCTAAGGCCTATCAACCTGGTAATCTTCCAGGAGCCTGATAACGATAATTAATCTTGAAGTTGGCTTCCCTCTTAGATGCTTTCAGAGGTTATCCTTTCCCGACTTAGCTACTGAGCGATGCCCTTGGCAGGACAGCTCACAGACCAGAGGTCAGTCCACTTCGGTCCTCTCGTCGCACATTCCCCTATTTCTAGGAGCGCAGACTATATCTTCACCCTTTCTTTTGCCAAGAATTCGGGTGTTGGCATCTTACCCATACCAGCCGTCACTTTCAATGAAGTGATTCGCCAAAGTATGAGTCCGTCCATCTTTCAGGACAAGTCGTTACGGGGTCAAATCTAAAATCTTGAGCAATTCATTTTCTGTCTTTTTATATTTAGTCGCATAATTTTCATGCTGAATAATTATAATCAAACTTACTAATCTTTTTAATTGCCTTTGGCTTAAATGTTTGAATGTTACTTTGTTTAAAATCTCACAAGCACAAAGCAAAGCTTTGGCTTGTTTCTTTTTAAATCTCAAGTAAGGCAATAGATCATTCAAGATCACCTTAATTGCCTGAAATCCGTTTATACGAAGTTCAGACATTCCGTCTTTTCGATGTGAAATATAACCAATGCCCAACTCTCGGCAAATCCAGTGTAATGGTTTGTCATGACGACTATCTTGATAAAAACAGATAGTAGCCATAAATCTTAAACCAATTTTACTGTCTTTGCGCTTTTTGAGTTGAAGCATTAAGCTTCCATCTCCATCGAGAAATCCGGCGATATAAGCCAAATTAATTTTAGATCGACTTCCCACGGTATTACCTTAAAAATTTCCTGGTCCTCAAGTCATTATACAATATTGTACGGACCAACGCCAATATTATCCAGTTGCCCTAAAATATTTTGCAAAGCAAAATATTCGGGCGCCCATCTTTTCGACGGACTAGCCAGAAAATTATATGAAGGCTTCACCGTTATAAGCCAAATTGTCATGACAAATTTCTTCGTCAAGTAGCAATCACTTACTAGAAGCAGATCTTCTCAATTATCAACGCCTGCAGCAGATAGGAGACCAACCTGTCTCACGCATGTTCTAGCCAATTAAGTCTCCTAGGTTTAATTGGTTTTCCACTTATTACTAAGTGCATTGGACTATACCTTCATCCTCTCAAAAGAGGAGACCGACGTTTAGTCTCTACGGGGTTAATATACGCTTTTTTCGCTTCTTTGAATAATTTAATTCTCGAAAACAATCAATCAAATCAATCAATTCTTGAAAATCTTTTTTATCTTTAACTTGTTGTTTCAAAATAATTATTTTTTCCATTAAATCAGCTTGTGCCTTTTTCATCAAAAGAAAAGGTTTCACTAATTTTAGAAAATAAATTATTTCATCCTGTTTTCCAATGATGTGCTCAATAATACCATCTTTTCTTTTTCTCTGGTAACCGCAACCGATCAGGTTGCTAATTTGAGAAAAATTTTGAGCATCTTGAGCCGACTGGTAGAAGACTATGTATGAAGCAATTTGATAACCAAAACGATAAGTATCATTCGGTTTCGCTTGCACATAAATACTCCCATCAGCATCTAGAAAACCTGCTAAATAAGATTTTTGAATTGACGAAATAGATTTTGGCATATACAACTTCCCTCGATATTATCCTATCATATGACAGTTTGTCTTTCAATAGGACTTCATCGATATGAGTCGATTTCGCACTCAAAGATTATTCTTTGAGGCCGCCGTGATGATGTCTTGTTCCTCGGGTTCAAACTGTTCAAAGACCAAACTTTTAGTCACTGAACGGTTTGAACCCAGCTCGCGTATCTTTTTAAATGGCGAACAGCCATACCCTTGGGAGCTTCTCCACCCCCAGGATAAGATGAGCCGACATCGAGGTGCCGAACTCCGCCGTCGCTATGGACGCTTGGGCGGAACTAGCCTGTTATCCCCAGAGTAGCTTTTATCCGTTAATCTCCGGCCGCGTCTAATACGGACCGTCGGTTCACTATGCTCTGCTTTCGCACCTGCTCGACATGCACGTCTTGCAGTTAAGCTGGCTTGTGCCATTACACTATCGGCACGGTTTCCATTCGCGCCTAGCCAACCTTAATAGACTCCTCCGTTACTTTTTAGGAGGATATCGCCCCAATAAAACTACCCACCAGATACTGTCTCCAATTGGTTTTTCCAATCCGGTTAGAATATACATTTTTAGAGAGTGGTATTTCACTGTCGGATCCACAACATCCAAGAACATTGCTTCAAATCCTCCCACCTATGCTACGCAATAAAAACGTATACTCAATATCAAGCTATAGTAAAGCTTCTGGGGTCTTTTCGTCTAGCTGCAGGTAGAGGGCATCTTCACCCCCACTGTATTTTCACCGGGCAAATCCTCGAGACAGTTCCCCAGTCGTGGCGCCATTCGTGCACGTCGGAACTTACCCGACAAGGAATTACGCTACCTTAGGACGATTATAGTTATCGCCGACATTCACCAGGGCTTATAAAGTCAGCTCGACCTTGCGGTTTCACCAACCTTATTTGACCTTCTGGCATTGGTCAGGCGTCACCCCCTATACATACTCTTACGAGTTCGCAGGGAGCTGTGTTTTTGATAAACAGTCGCCAGGGATACTTTAGCTGCGGCCTCTCATAGAGAGGCAGGCCTTATCGCGAACTTACGGCCGCTTTTTTGCCGAGTTCCTTGAGGATCTCTCACCCGTTCGTCTTAGTCTTCTCGACCAAACCACCTGTGTCGGTTTGCGGTACGGTCTTCTTATATTTAAGCTTAGAAGTTTTTCTTGGAAGGCTCTTCGTGAAAATTTCTCAACCCGTAGGAAGAAATTTCGTCTCTCGTGAAATTTGAATTAAATCAGCTACCCGGATTTACCTGAATAGCAAGTCTTTGAGCAACAACGCCAATCCAATAAGGCGCTTTCATTTATTTCCTTCGTCACTCCATCGCAATATAAGAAGGTCATGGAATATTAACCATGTGTCCATCACCTGCGGCTTTCGCCATTGGCTAAGGACCGACTAACCCTTGTCTGATTGACATTGACAAGGAAACCTTGGTTTTTCGACGCCCCGGGATCTCACCGGGGTTGCGGTTACTTGTGCCAACATTCTTACTTCTTGTCGCTCCACAGAAACTCACGTTCCTGCTTCACAGCGGACAAAAACACTCTCCTACCGCGCATCCTGCTAAAAGCAAGACACACCCTCACCTTCGGTACTACACTTGAGCCCCGTTACATCTGCGGCGCAAAATTTCTCGATGAGTGAGCTATTACGCTTTCTTTTAATGATGGCTGCTTCTAAGCCAACATCCTCATTGTCAAAGAAATTTAACCTCCTTAAGTGCACTTAGTGTAGATTTGGGGACCTTAGATTGAGATCAGGGCTGTTTCCCTTTCGACCGACGGACCTTAGCGCCCGTAGTCTTACTGCCTAGTATTTAGTCTCTGGTATTCGGAGTTTGATTGGTTTGACGAGATTTCTCCCTATTCAAACCATCCAGTGCTCTACCCCCCAGAGGGTACGCTAGACGCTATCCCTAAAGATATTTCGGAGAGAACCAGCTATTACCAGGTTCGATTAGC
>CAIRHC010000009.1 GCA_903878275.1 Candidatus Vogelbacteria bacterium
ATTTAATTTAATTATTTATTTCTACAAGAAAAAGTTTTTATTGATTGATGGCTACTTAACGAAGGGTGGTGTGGGGAGTCCTGGTTTTGGGGCTTCAATAACAGGCTAGATACTATACGTAAAGAACCGCATTTGATCCCTTGGTTACTATTAGAAAATAAGAGCTAGGTTTACCACCCTTGGACTATATAAAAATTTTTTGTAAAAAATTCCCGAAAGTGCTAAACTCTTGACAAGTGCAAGTTTCACTTTATTGTTAGGGGCAAATGCTCTTGGTAGAGATATTATTAAAAATAAAATGACAGAAAAAATTACAAAGAAGGAGGTTCTTGATTACCTCGCTATTCCAGAGAAAGATTTTAAGAACTATTTTGAGTTTAGTAAAGAAATAAAGGGAGAAAAAATTGGTAGCCGTTGGTATTTCGACAAGCAAGAAATTTCGGAATGGAAAAATCTAAAAGAAAGCCGAACTGTTGAGTTGGCTCTAAAGGAGTATGAAACTTGTTTTGAGTTTGCTATTAAGATGGTCTATGGGGGTCTTTCTCTAAACGGAATAAGGGGGCAGAGAACAGAGGTTCAGGCTGCTGATGATGTTATCCTTGGTATTTTGGCCGAGCATGCTATTAAAAAATTCCTAGCTAAGAAATTTTCAGCAGAAATAAAATTAGACGAAAAAGTTCACCCTGAGGAAATAACGCCACAAGACTTTGATTTGATTAGAGATAATGGCTCATTTAGAAAACCAAAGTTAGGAGTTGGCGTAAAAGCGAGCAAGATGAAAAACGCTTTTCTCGTTCTTGGCTCAAATGAGGTTGAACTCCCAGAAAGAAGGAGCGATGTCTATATTTTTGCTAGAGTTGGCCTACCGAGTGACCACCTTTTTAGGATATTAAGGGAGCATTCATTTTTTGGCAAGGTTAGAATGTTTCTTGACCAGAACGATAAGTTTAAGAAGATCCTAGAACTAGAAAATATCCCAGTTTGGATATGTGGGTTTGCCTATACGAGCGAGCTAGAAAAAGTAACAAGTATTCCTGGCCAAGAATTTAGTAATGGTCATCGATATGTTAAATCTGTTGGCAATCTTCATAATTCAGACCGAGATTGGAGGGAGTTAATTTCTAAACTCTAAATTATCTCATCGCCTGCATCATCTGTTTTGCCACCGCTTCGATGACTGGAACACTTACAGAATTACCAAACTGTTTATAAAGGGCTGAATCTGCCAAATCTGGTATTTTATAGTCTTTTGGAAAGCCTTGGATTCTAGCACATTCAAGAGGGGTGAGTTTCCTTATTCCTTTATGGTCTTTGATTATCGGCACATTATGTCCTCCTGTGCCCATGTTAGCGGTGAGTGTTGGACAAACTCCGCTTTTATTTTCTCTGACATATTGCCTGCGCCACTGGTAGACTTTTCCTTCTTCTTTTATAAAATTTTTAAGTTTATCAAATAATGGCTTACCGTTATAGTAATATTTTTCAGCGACATTATTTTCGAGTAAATCTGTAATCTTTTTAGTTAATTTGATTGGTTTCGGGAATTCAAATTTGTCTTGGTAGTCTTTATTTTTGAAGCCAACGATGTAAATACGCTCTCTGTTTTGGGGAATATTCCCATACTCCATACTATTTAAAACCTTAGCCTTAACATAATAGCCGAGACCTTCTAATGTCTCCTGAATTATTTTAAATGTTTTTCCACCGTCATGGCTTTTAAGATTTTTTACATTTTCTAGTAAAAAACCTTCGGGTTTTCGGGCATCAATAATACGAGCAATGTCAAAGAATAAATTCCCACGACCCTTTTCATCGTTAAACCCTTTTCTATATCCAGCGATAGAAAAAGCCTGACAAGGGAACCCCCCTAAAAGAAAATCAAATGAAGGTAGATCTTTTATTCCAATTTTTCGAATATCTTCGACAACTAGTTTTGAGCTTCTGAAATTTAGATCATAGGTCTCTTTACACTTGGGCTCAAAATCGTTAGCAAAAACAGTCTTAAAACCAGCATTTTCAAAACCTAATCTTATTCCGCCAACTCCCGCAAAAAGATCGATAGTATTAAAACCATGTTTTGTTTTTTTTGTGATAACTTTTTTTGGTTTGTCGACAATATTACTTATGACTTGGATAACGACACCTCTAATTTCTACCTCCGTTCTAAATAGGGGTTTAAGTTTGGGGTTTCTTGGCTCTAAGCGAAAACGATCTTGTTCCTTATATAATTTTTTTAGTGTCGCTTTTTCGTCATCTATAATTGCAACAACTGTTTGCCCGTTTTCAGCAACTGATTGTTTTTTAATTATGACAATATCACCATCAAATATTCCTTCTTTAATCATACTGTCCCCAACCACTCGCAAAGCATAAAGCCCTTGAGCATTTTTAATATTGGGGTTAACGATGGAAACATAGTCTTCGATTTCCTCAATTACGTCGATTGGGGAACCAGCGGCTATTTTTCCAATGATTGGAATCTCAATGATTGACTTGATCTCTCTTTCGAGGGAGAGGCCCCTTGCCGAATTTTCAGATTTCGAAAGGTACCCTTTTTCCTTTAAAGAGTCGATATGCTCATGGATAGTGGAAACAGCCTTGAGCTTTAGCTTTTTTCTTATCTCCTCGATGGTCGGAGATATCCCACTTTCGGCAATATAGGTATTTATAAAGTCAAAGACTTGTTTTTGTTTTTTTGTTAAACTTGGCATATTGCAATGAAAATTAGTTTGCGCTACAATTATAGTATAACCGAACATAAACCGAAACTCAAAGCCCAGTTATCCACACGCCCACTAATATAAAAGGTCGAACATTACCAGAATTAAGTAAATTAAAAATATGCCTAAGAAAGCGACAAGTTTAAAAGTTGCGAAAATCGCGAGTAAGTTATTGAGGAGCAAATCTAGCTCAGTTAATGTTAAAAAAGTTTCAGCAAGTGATCTTTCTCAAAGAGAGACGAGCCGTAAGAAAAAGATAAGTAAAAAATAAAAAGTCTTAAAAATTCTAAAAACCACCTAAGAGCGAAGCCGTTGGCACAGTGAAGTAATTTCTTAACGATAGAATGAGTACGGTCTAGCGTAGTACTAATTTAGAGGACTTTAAAAAAATATGCAGAAATCAACACAAAGCCAAAATATAGATAAAATTGAATGCCCAAATTGTGGCGAATTAATTCCTGTGACGGAAGCCTTAGAAATTCAAATAACTGACCGCGTAAAAAGAAACATTGAAGATGAATACTCTTTAAAGGAAAAGAACTTAGAAGAAAAAGAAAAATTAGTTAAAGCCAAGGAAAAGTCAGTTGATGATCAGGTTGAGAAAAGACTTGAGGCGGAGAAGGGAAAAATAGAAAAGGAAGCAATCAAAAAAGCCGAAGAGAAATTACAAATTGAATTAAAAGATAAAGATGAACAAATAAGGGAAAAGGATCAGGCGTTAGGAGAAGCAAAACAAGCTCAATTAAGTGCCATGAAGAAGGAGAGGGAAGCTGAAGAAAAAATAAAAAATATTGATTTAGAAGTTGAGAAAAGACTTAAGGTTGGAACCAATAAATTGGAAGACGATATCTCTAGACGCTATGCTGAAACTTACAATCTTAAAGATCAAGAAAAACAGAAAAAAATTGATGATCTAGCTAAAAAGCTCGCTGATGCGCAAAGACAACTCGAGCAAGGATCTCAACAAACGCAGGGAGAAGTTCAAGAATTGGATTTAGAGGCCAATTTTAGAGAGGCTTTCCCCCAAGATATAATCGAGCCTATTGGCAAGGGGGTAAAAGGTGCGGATATCAGGCAAAAGGTGAGATCAGGTTCAGGAAAAGTTTGCGGGGTTATCCTTTGGGAATCAAAAAGAACCCAGAATTGGGGCAAAGACTGGATACCTAAGTTAAAAGAAAATCAGAGGGCTGAGGCTGCTCATATCCCCGTAATTGTTAGCACTGTATTGCCAGATGAAGCAATTTCAGGGTTTGGACAAAAAGATGGGGTATGGATTTGTAAACCATCACTAGCCATTTCCCTTTCGCTGGTTTTGAGACGGCAACTGCTAGAAGTCGCTTTAACTAATGCACAAGTTGAGAAACAGGGAACATTGGCTGAAACTTTATATGAATATGTCACTAGTCACGAATTTCGCCAACAGGTTGAATCGATGGTCGAAACATACACCGAAATGAAGGGACAAATTACTAAAGAAAGGGTAGCTTTTGAGAAATTATGGAAAGCTCGAGATGCTCAAATAGAAAAGATATTTATCGGAACGGCTAATATTATAGGATCTATTCAAGGAAGATTAGGTAATAGTGCCTTTGGGCCAGTAAAGGGGTTAGAGTTGCTAGGAGATGGCGCAGGTAGATCTTCTTTTGAAGAAGAAAAAGTATAATGACAAAGCTTCTAACCAAGACTGATTTTATATTATATCGGGAGTGTCCTCAGAACGTCTGGGTAAAATGGCACAATTCTGAAGAGTATAATAAATTTGAAATCTCTGAGTTCGAGAAGTCTTTAGGCGTGATGGGTAATGAGGTGGAGGCGTTGGCTCGGGGGATGTTTCCCGAAGGCTATTTGGTTGAAAAGCGAAGCGAAGGGGCGCAAGAACTAACTCAAAAATTAATCTCTGAACGAACCCCAGTTATCTTTCAGGCAGTTTTTGCCACTGATAAATATTTGGCTGCGACAGATGTATTAGAGTGGAATGAGAAGGCTCAAGCTTATGATCTCTGCGAAATTAAAATGTCTTCGACCAAAGGGGAACACGAGGAAGGTGGTGAAGAGGAAGAAGATGAAGAAGAAGGAAAGCCTAAAAAAGTAAATAAGAAAAAAGAATTACAGTATGATTATGACCTAGCGTTTCAGGCTAATGTGTTAAATCTGTGTGGGGTAAAGATTAACAAAAAATATCTAATCAGGCTTAATAAGGAGTATGTAAAAGTTGGTGACTTAGATTTCATTCAAGGTGAACTATTCATAAAGGAAGATAAAACAGAGAGAATCGAGGAGTTAATGCCTGTGGCTTTAGCTGAGATGGATAAGGCTTATGAATATCTTACTTTCACTAAGACGATGGAGAGTCCTTGCCCTTGTTATTACACAAAAGGACGTCGCGCTCATTGCACGGCTTTCAGTCTTATTAATCCTACCGTGCCTGAGTATAGTGTTCATGATTTAAACAGAATTGGTAGTAGTAAGGCATACTTGAGGAAGTTACTGGATGATGGAATTTTAACGCTTGATAAGGTTAGAGAGAGTGAGATTCCTAAAATCAAAAAGGCCAAAGAGGGAGAAAAGCCAGGTAAGCCAAGAAAGCTTAATCAGGTCGTAGCTTATAAAACAAAGGAGCCAATAATAGATTTAGATGGGATCAAGACAGAGTTAAATTCCTTAACTTTTCCTCTTTACTTTTTAGACTACGAGACTTATCCGACAGCAATCCCTGTTTTCAATGGTTATCATCCATACCAGCAGATCGTGTTTCAATATTCTCTTCATGTTTTGACTGAGGAAGATTTTAAAGCTGGGCGTGAGCCAGAGCATCGAGAGGAGTTAATTTTAGAGGGAGATCCTGCTGAAAAGTTGGTGGAGAGTCTTCGCTCAAATATCGGGGATAAAGGAAGCGTTATCGTCTGGTACAAGAATTTTGAAAACCATCGAAATAAGGAGTTGGCTCGTTTGGTTCCGCTAGAATCAGGATTTCTTAATGATGTAATAAGGCGAACCTATGATCTTATGGATATTGTGAATGACCAGTTCTACGTTCATCATGGTTTTAAGGGTAGCGCTTCAATAAAAAAAGTTCAGCCAGTGCTTGCCCCTGATTTTTCTTATAAACATCTTGGGGTACAAAACGGCACCGAAGCGATTGAGGCTTATCGACAGATCTCGAGAGGTGAACTTGTTGGTAAGGACGCCGAGGAAAAGAAGCAACAAATGCTCGAGTATTGTAAAAACGATACTGAGGTCATGTATATTTTGTGGAAATTCTTTAAGGATTTAGTGGGAGAATAACGAAAATCATTATGGCTAATAAGTATGGTCTTCCAGAAAAAGATTTAGAAGTGATTAGAGCTAGGGATAAAAAGTGTGTTTACTGTGGTAAAGGAATGGCTAACCCTAGTAATGGTGGCCAGAGGAGTGATTGGGCTACTATTGAGCACCTAAACTACTTGCCACCATGGAATAATCCAGAGACTGTCGCTATTTGTTGTGGTGGTTGTAACTCTAGCAGGGGCCCAAAGAAGCTGTCGGACTGGTTTAAGAAAGGCTACTGTTTGGAGAGAAACATAAGCGAGAAGACTGTCGCAGAGCCAGTTAAAAATTATATTAGTTCTCATGGAGAATATTAAAGACTTTATTAATCGGCAGAAGTGGACCTTTGCCAAGACGATGGCTGAGACACCTCATAATTATGTGGTTAGGGATTATTTGTCTGAAGATGACCAGAAGCTTTTTGATGAATTTGAGGGATTAATAAAGAAAGAGGGGTATGTTGAGGAGTTTTTCTCTAAGGAATATACTTATTATCGTATCGGTGATTATAAGTATTGGGTTGTGGATAATGTTTTAAATAGGGCAGAGGTGAAATAATTTATGTACGAACAGGCAAGGTTAACCAAAATCCTTGAGGCTAAAGATTCTCTTGACCATAAAATAATGAGTCAAAATTTGAATATGATCGTTGGCCTCAAAATAGAATCATTTATTGTCACCGATAAGAAGAAGTATGAATCTTATTTTAGCCATATTTTTGAAGTCACCCAAAGCTTGTATAAAGCAAACAGCCACAGAAGAAATTACTTAAAAAAAGAGGTAAAAACAATAAAGGAGTTCAAGAGAAGTTCTCGTAAAAATCCAAATACTGCAGATTTAGGAATTAACCCTATTGAATTAAACACTGAAATTGAGGGTGTTCTTATTCACGTTAAGGCGGCCCTTGATTCACTGGCTAAAAGTTTAGATTCTTTGCTGGGTTTTAATTTGGGAGGTTGGAATAAGAAAGGTGAAGGTAAAGAAAGTGGACGAAAAATAATTGAGGCTATCGATCATAATCTTCCTGAAGAGCTTAAAGAAAAAGCTAAAGGTCTAAGAGAGCACATAGAAATGAATATTCCAGCTATTTCTTACATTGTTTTTCTGCGAGATGGAGCTCCTCATCGCGGAGGTATTAAAAATATAACTGATATCGTATACCAACAAGCAAGGAAAAGAGTAATTCCGCAGATGATTAGACACGAAGGTGATGTTTACGAAAAGGTTGGTGATTATTTGACTCGGTTATTGACTGAAATAAGCAGTTTTACTCAGGGGGTCACTCTGCTATCTTTACTTGTGAGAACTCCTTCTGGACTGTCGGTTATAAAGAACAGAGATGGCCAATGGCCCCCTTACTATTGGAATCTCGGTGAAATAAGTGATGAGAAAATGGGTGAAATAGCACAATCTTCAGAATTTTCTTAGAATAGAGAGGACTTATGCTAAAATTTAAGAGTGACTAGACCATCTTTAATTGAGGAGTGTTATCAACTATCAACTTCTGCTTTAAAACGCTCAATAGCTCGCTGTAGGAACGCTAGCGGAGCTGTTATTACCGACCAGATCTCTCTTTTGAATGGTAAAAATGAGCTAATTGTTAACTACTGGTTAGAAATGGAGGGTGGAGAACCAATAGTGACACTTGCTGCCCTAAATCGTGAACCACAAAAAATAAGTTTGTTGACACTTGGGACACCATTTGCTGGGACCAGATATTACTTTGAATGTCCTGAGTGTTTGCGTCGATGCGACAAGCTCTATTTATCACCAACAGAAAGAGAGTTTAAATGCCAGCAACATTTTATCTATGCTTTGACCACAATTAATCGACAGTCTACCAACGGCCAATATCTATATCAATTAAGCCGTAAAGCTAAAGTAATAGATAAACGAGAAGCTATTAGTCGGATTTGGTACTGTGGTAGCTATACCCGACGTTATTGTTCTCTCCTTAAAATGGCCGCTCGAGCTGGCATGACTGATTACGTTAATTCAGTAATGAAGATATGGCAAGATGTCCAAGCTAGCGCTACCTAACACAGAGTTTTTCGACGAAAGCACATTATTTTGTTGTTGTGGAAGCTGTGAGGTGAGATGGCTCTTCGATCATTATCGATTCGAGTTGGGAAGCTGATGGTTGCTTTTACGGATAAATCCGCTACTGATTGGGAACTAGGAGTTTCTTTTTACGGGGTTTGACGCTTTTTGGTGGGAAGTCGCGCCTGCTCTGGTGAGAAAATTTGAAGGGCTTTTAGTTAAAATACAGCCAGTGAATCTAAGAAGACTTGCTAAAAATAGTAAAGTCCCTTTTTCATGTTAGGCTATTAATATGGAAAACAGGTCATCATCAATAATCAATTATCAACTTGGGGAAACTCAAAACTGGCCGAAACCAAATCAAGGGGTAACTTTTTATTATGGTGAAGTTATTACACAACAAGTTGATCAGGTTCAAAGCCCTCAGGTCGTCGCCAAGAATAGAGTCAGGGGTCTTGTGTTTAAAGAAAACGATATTTGTAAACTGTTTGATCTTTTTATCGGTCAGCAGAAAAATATTAATGGTTCGAGGCTAGAAACTTTGCGAGGTTACCGCTCTGTTTTTGATACTTTGCGCAAACTAATGCCCGAAGTTAAGGCTACTAAAGATTTTAATCCTGGTAACATCAATGAATTTTTTAGCAGGCTTCAGACCCGCGAAAGGATTATTGGTCGGGATCAGAAAAGGGTGGGAGTTAAAAAGTCTACGGTATTTAGTTATCGGGTAAAGTTAAATCTCTTTGCTAAGTGGTTGATAACGATGGGGTACCTCAATGAAAATCCCTTTGATCAAGTCGTTAAAGCTTCACAGCCAATTTATGATGACGACCGAGCCTTAACAGGTGAAGAGGTTAATCAAATACTAACTGCTTTAATTAGCTATCCCGAGAAAAATGATATTGCGAGGAAGAGAGACCTTTTAATGTTTCGGCTGTTAATGTTTTGTGGCTTGAGGAAAAACGAAATAAGACAACTGCAGGTGCGTGACGTTGATTTGGATAAGAAAATTCTAACTGTTAGGGGAGAAACTTCTAAGTCGAAGAGGACAAAACAACTCCCGATTCATTCATTGGTTGCCATAAGTCTTAAGGATTATATTAAAGAAAGGAATGATAAAGGCTACAAGACGCCTTTCTTGTTGGTCTCTAGTCTTGAAGATAAGGGTTTAAGTGAGGGTGGTCTTAAGCATTGGACTGAACGGCTTGAGAAGATCTCGGGGTTAGATTTTCACCTTCATCAGTTTAGACATACCTTTGCCACCAACTTGGCCAAGGCAAATGTTAATATCGCTAAGATCCAAAAGCTGTTAGGCCACACTGATGTGAAAATGACCCAAAGATATTTAAGGTCTCTAGGGGTTGAAGACCTGAGAAGCGATGTCGAGAATCTTAGTATTGATGGAATGTTATAATTTTGCTAACATGGCTGAGTCGTACATTATAAAATTGAATATTAATTGTGGTGTTTATTTGAAACAATTGAGGGGACTAAACAGGTCCCGATAATCGCATAGTTTTAATGAACCGTAGCTCAATTTTAGCCTTTGTTTTCAACGTAATTGTGGGAAAAGACCTCTACTAAATTGTTGGTAATGACGAGGTCGCCGGTTCAATCCCGGCCGACGGCTCCAGGAAAAAGATGACCACTTCTAAACTTGACGTTGGTATGCACTTTCGTTAAAATTAACTAATGCCGAATGCTAAAAAGTTTCGAAAACCTTGTCCTGTTTGCGGTAAGGAACCAGCGCGTTCTTTTTATAAATATTGTAGTAATGCGTGTCAGCTTGAGTATCAATATCAATCGTATATTAAAGATTGGAAATCCGGGGAAATAATTGGGTTACAAGGTTTGGGCGTAGTTTCTAGACACATTAAGAGATATTTAAGAATAAAATTTGAAAATAAATGTTGTTTGTGTGGTTGGTCAAAGATCAATACTCAAATTGGTTATTCTCCTTTGGTCGCGGATCATATCGATGGAAACTGGCGAAACAACGTGGAAAAAAACCTTCGTTTGATTTGCCCGAATTGTGATTCTTTGACTCCAACATATGCTGGGTTGAATAGAGGAAAAGGAAGAGGAAATAGGATTAGAAGCAAAAGAGCAGAAGAGGGACGAAGTCATATTGTTAGTAAGCCGAGATAGTTCAGTGGCAGAACACCGCTTTCGTAAAGCGGGAACGTGGGTTCGATTCCCACCTTCGGCTCAAATTTTATGGATGAAATAAAAGAAAAAATTGAGAAATTGGAGGCGGAGATGATGGCGCCCGATTTTTGGCTCGACAAAAATCGGGCGCAAGAAAAAATTCGTGAACTAAATAATTTTAAAGAAGAACTGGCAGGCGAAAATAAATATGACAAAGGCGATGCCGTTATCACTATTTTTGCTGGGGCTGGTGGTGATGACGCCGAAGATTGGGCGCGAATACTTTTTGAAATGTATCAAAAATTTGCGCAAAACAAAGGCTTTGATTTTTTCTTGATTCACAAAAATGAAAATGATCGGGGCGGTTATCGAAACATCACTCTTGAACTTCGCGGGAAAAGTGTTTACGGCTTAATTAAAAATGAATCTGGTGTTCATCGTTTGGTGCGTATCTCGCCGTTTAATGCCAAAAATTTGCGACACACTTCCTTTGCTTTGGTCGAAGTAATTCCGCGTTTTGACAAGCCAACCGAGATAAAAATTCCGGAAGAAGATTTAAAAATCGAATTTGCCAGATCAAGCGGTCCTGGCGGGCAAAATGTGAACAAGCGCGAAACTGCAGTGCGTATTGTCCATATTCCGACCAATTTGGCAGTGCACGCCGATTCCGAACGATCCCAGCTTCAAAATCGTGAAAAAGCCCTCGCTATCCTCCAAGGAAAGTTGTATAAAAAGGCAGAAGAGGATAAAATAAAGAAAGAAAAAGGAATGTATATCAGCAAGACGACCGAAATCGAATGGGGGAATCAAATCAGATCGTATGTCCTGCATCCATACAAAATGGTCAAAGATCATCGGACTGAATTTGAAACAAGCGATATCGAATCGGTGCTAGATGGCGAGCTTGATGAATTTCTTGAGGCAGAAAAAAGTTTGTAATTATTTTAATCTTATCACTTTCAAATAATGATTTATTTCGATAAAGTTTCAAAAAAATATCCAAATTCTGTGGCGTTACAGGATATAACTTTTTCAATCGAATCCGGAGAATTTGTGTCTATTGTCGGTCATTCTGGTGCCGGGAAAACAACTTTGTTGAAAATGATTTTGGCTGAAGACAACCCAACCAGTGGAAAAGTTTTTTTTGATTCGCAAGATGTTCACGCTTTATCAAAAAGAGCTTTGCCAAAAATTCGTCGCCGGATTGGCAGTGTTTTTCAAGATGTAAGATTGCTTCCTAATAAAAATGCTTACGAAAATATTGCGTTTTTGATGGAAGTGGCGGGGCGGACCGATCAAGAGATCGCCTCTGATGTGCCACACGTTTTAGATTTGGTGGGATTGGGCGATAAAATTTGGAGTTTTCCGCACGAACTATCTGGCGGCGAAAGACAGCGTATTGCTATTGCGCGGGCGATAATCAATCAGCCTGATCTTCTTATCGCCGACGAACCGACCGGTAATCTTGATCCGATCAACACTGCCGAAATTATTGAAATTTTCAAAAAAATTAATTCCATCGGCACGACGGTCATTTTGACCACCCACAACAAGAAAATTGTGGATAACTTAGGCAAAAGAGTCTTAACTTTGGATCACGGCGTGCTTTCGCGAGATGATAAATCTGGTAAATATGCGATATAATATAATTTGATTATGCTTTGGATAAATACAAAAAGAATTTTAAAATTAGGTTTCATCAATTTTTGGCGTAACAGTATTGTTTCGATTGCTTCCGTTTTGACGATGGCGGTCACCTTGTTTGTCATCGGCTCACTTTATATTGGTGCCGCTTTTCTTAATTCCTCACTTGAGGAAGTGAAAAATAAAGTTGATATTAGCGTGTCGTTTAAGGTTGATGCGAGTGATGACGAAATTATTTCTTTGAAAAAAGACTTATCACTTCAGCCAGAAGTGAAAGCGGTTGATTATATCGGACGAGATCAAGAACTCGCTGATTTTAAAGAATCGCACAAAGATAACGCTATTTTATTGCAGTCACTAGAAGAAACTGGCAATCCGTTTGGGGCTCGTTTAAATATTAAAGCTGTTGATCCCGCACAGTATGATGCCGTCGCTCGCTTCTTGGTCAATCGTAATGATCCATCGCTTGGTGGCAAATCGATTATCGATCAAATCAGCTACAAAAAAGATGTTGTCGATAAGCTTATCGGTTTGATTGCGACTAGTAAAAAAGTTGGTATGGCGATTAGTATTATTTTGATCTTGCTGTCGATTTTGGTGACTTTCAATACGATCTCTCTGGCGATTTATATTTCTCGCGAAGAGATTTCGGTGATGCGTTTGGTGGGAGCTGGCGAGTCTTATGTTCGTTATCCGTTTTTGGTGGAAGGTATAATTTCAGGGGTGCTCGCTTCGTTCTTGTCTTTGGCTTTACTTTACCCAGCGACTCTTTGGGTCCGTGATGCTACGGCTGGTGTTTTTGGCGGAATAAATCTTGCTTCTTATTACATTAATAATTTTGCTCAAATTTTTCTTCTTCTTTCTGGCTGCGGAATTATCTTGGGTATTATTGCTAGCTTCTGGGCGACCAGAAAATACGCGAAAGTTTAAAGACTTATGACCAACATCACCTCTCCTCCGACCTAAACCGGAGGAGCTTCGGCGTTGATGTGATAATTATCCGCCGAAATTTTTTGAAAAAATTTCGGCGGAATTAAAATTTAATTTTTAACTTAACAATAATTTTATGGCACATAAATACATTTTTGTTTTAGGTGGGGTGATGTCGGGTGTCGGTAAGGGTGTGACGGCGTCGTCGATTGGTAAAATTTTGCAAGCCCGTGGTTATAAAGTAAATCCAATTAAAATTGATCCATATCTCAATGTCGATGCTGGGACGATGAATCCGATCGAGCACGGGGAAGTGTTTGTCCTTGATTCTGGTCTCGAGTGCGATCAAGATATGGGCAATTATGAACGCTTTTTGGATGTGAGTGTCCCGCACGAAAACTATATGACCAGCGGAATGGTCTATAAATATGTGATCGATAAAGAACGAGCGCTGGGCTATGGTGGGCGCTGTGTCGATCCGGTGCCATTTGTTTGTGAGGAGATTTCGCGACGAATAAATTTGTCGATTAAAAAAACTGGTGCTGATATTACGATTGTCGAAATCGGTGGGACGATTGGTGAATATCAAAATGCGATGTTTGTGGAAGCGGCACGGGTCTTGAAATTGAAACATCCCGCCGATGTCCTGTTTGTGTTGGTTAGTTATTTGCCGGTGCCAAATAAAATCGGTGAGATGAAGACCAAGCCGACCCAGTATGCCGTGCAAACGATGAATTCTTATGGTGTGCATCCGGATATCATCGTGGCACGCGCTGATCGTCCACTTGATGACAAGCGTAAAGAAAAAATTGCTTTTGCCAGCAATATTCCGGTGGAAAACATTATTTCGGCGCCAGACATTGAAAGTATTTATGATGTTCCGCTCAATTTTGAAAAAGATAATTTGTCGGCGCGCTTATTAAAATTGATGGGCTTGAAAGCGAAAACTTCGGATTTGGCGGATTGGCAAAAAATGGTGACAAAAACCAAAAATGCTAAAGAAGAAGTGAGCATCGCGATTGTCGGTAAATATTTTAAAACTGGCGATTTTGTCTTGCCCGACGTCTATCTTTCGGTTATCGAATCGCTCAAACACGCCGGTTCTTCGCTTGGCAAAAAAGTTAAAATTGATTGGCTCGATTCGCACGATTACGAAGAGGATCCGAAAAAACTGGGCGAGCTAAAAAAATATCAAGGCATTCTGGTACCGGGTGGTTTTGGTGAACGCGGAATTGAAGGAAAAATAAAAGTAATCCAATTTGCTCGTGAAAATAAAATTCCGTATTTTGGTCTGTGTTACGGAATGCAATTGGCGGTGATTGAGTTTTCGCGAAATGTGCTCGGCTTGAAAGATGCTCACACAACCGAAATAAATCCGACGACCAAAAATCCTGTAATTGTGATAATGGACGAACAACGGAAATTGATGGCGGAAAAAAATTATGGTGGCACGATGCGTCTCGGTGCTTATCCGTGCGTTTTGAAAAAGGGGACAATCGCGAGCGGTGCTTATGGTGGCGAGAGAATTAGTGAAAGACATCGTCATCGTTTTGAAGTCAATCCGGCGTACGTGGAAAAATTAGCCAAAGCCGGATTGGTTTTTTCCGGCACGTCGCCAGACGGTGTGTTGATGGAAATTGCCGAACTTCCCAAAAACAAACACCCGTTTTTTCTCGGTTCGCAATTTCATCCTGAATTTAAATCATCGCCACTTAATCCTCATCCGCTGTTTGTAGAGTTCGTGAAAAACGCTTTGAATCGTAAAATTAAATAAAACAAAGAATATCAAGGGGAGTCCTTGATATTAAAATTAAAGTGAGGTAAAATTTAAGAATTATGGAAAGAAAATTTTCTTTTAGTTCTGGAGAAACCTATCATATCTATAATCGTGGAGTAAATAAACAATTAGTTTTTCTTACCGACCACGATCGATTTCGTTTTTTGATTTTACTATATCTTACTAACAATAAAAAAGAGGTTCATATTAGTAATTATCGTGGTTTTTCTTTGCAAGATTATTTTGTCCTAGAAAAAGGTGAACCTTTAGTTGAGATTGTCGCTTATTGTTTAATGCCGAATCATTTTCACCTTATTCTAAAAGAGATTGAAGATGGGGGAATATCGAAATTTATGCTTAAACTTCTAACTGGTTATGGTATGTATTTTAACAAAAAGAACGACAGAACTGGTCCTGTTTTCGATGGATGTTTTAAAGCAAAACATGTTGCGGAAGATTCTTCTTTGGAGTATCTTCTGGCTTATGTCCACTTAAATCCGGTAAAAATAAAAGACGAAGAAAGTTGGAGTGAAAAAAAGATTACTAATTTATCTAAAGCGAAGGATTTTCTTGAATCCTATCGTTTCTCTAGCTACCCAGCTTTTTTGGGACAGAATCGACCAGAAAATAATATTTTAAATTACAGCTCTTTGTTGGATGATTTAGCTGATGGGCAAAAAGATACAAAGGAGCTGATAAAAATCTGGGCAGAGTTCGAAGAGTAATATCAAGGGGAGTCCTTGATATTTAATATCGGCTAGATTTTTTGGCTAATTTTTGCTAAATTTAAGGGGTTTAAGTAGGAGATTGCCGGATCATCTAATGGTAGGATGCATTCCTCTGGAGAATGTCATCTTGGTTCGAGTCCAAGTCCGGCAGCAAACGACTTTCCTCTATGATTTAAGCCATTTTTTTAGGATAGGCTTCTTGGACGTCAGAACTTTTTGTCAAAAATAAAGTGAGTGGCAAGGCAGAGTAAAATTTACTATAATATAACTATGGAGAATATAAATGGATTATATATAAAAAAAGAGGAATCAGAGGGTTATATACAAGAATTTGATCAATTGGCAACTTTAGGCGACATAAATCTTGGGGCGGGTAAAAAAGTAAGTTTCCAACCTTGGGGTCGCTATGACGGGGAAAGACAAGTTGGGACGGTTAGACTATGGGAAGAAGACCCCAACTTGATTCATATAGTTTTTCGAGGAAGCAAAGCTGGCGTTCCCTATCCTGACGGGGAGCGAATTACCAGAGAAAACTTCAATCAACGGAAAAATATTTGGCAAATCAGGGAAGTAGAGTAAAATTTATTATAATTATCCTATGCAAGAAAAATATAGAATGAGCGAATTTGACGCTCAAAATGAGGCTGAAAAGCTTAAGCAGATAGTAGAAACTGGTCAAGCTAAGGATTATGATATGGCCGAAAAACTTTTACAGACTCAGATAGAAAATTCGCCCATCGTAGAAAATAGAGAGCTTGGAGTTTCTTATAGAGAGACAGTTGAAGAGTTACCGCTAGAGTTACAAGAACAAACTGGTATTAAAAGGCTTAGGCGTAGAAAGGTTTTATCGTACCCAGATTTTTTTTGCAAAGAAGGCAAGTCTGGATATTACTACTTTGACGTTGGTATTTCTCCAAGTAGCCAAGGAGGAATAGCAAGTGATAAAGGGGTTGAATTTGACCGAGAAGAGCGTCAAAAACTTGAAACAATTTGGCATTTTTTTACAAACGACAGATTCTTAACATATAAAACTTGGAACCATAGAATGTCCGCTGATTGGTATAATTCTGAAGGAGAAGAAATGATAAGGGAATTTTACGAGGAAGAATGGCTATTCCAGGAATTTTTTCCAGTTAGAAATTTACAAGGAGGCATAACAATAGATATATTCAATAAAGATAAGGATGAAAATTTTTCATTAATGGAGTGGAAAGAAAAAGTCAAACTGACTGATGAAGAAGCACGGGCAAAATTATCAATTTTTCCGATGTCCCTATCTGAAGGGATAGAAGGGGGTGTTGGCTATGGGCCAACTTTTGTTTTTGGAAAAAATAATAAGGAATTTGTGGATTATATTAAAACAATTCTGACTTTATCAGAGATAAGAAAAATGATGGAGCTCACTAAATTTTATGACAAACCTTTTTCAACGCCAGAGGAAAGAAAAATTAGCCAGCCTGGTAGCAGTTTGAACATTCAAAGAATTAATCAGTTATTGAATGAAGAAGAAGTTAAGTTCTATGATCATCCTTGTATCCCAGTAGTTAGACATCCCGATATAAAAAGACCTCTTAGGTGGTGTGATGCGGAACTAGCAATTCTTCCTCAAGGGAAAGAATTAGAAATCGTATTTTTTGAGACTGAATAAACGCAAGGATACGTCTTTATGACTCATTACCAAGCGTTTACAATGGCGAATTTACTGCTAAAATTGGACATAAGCGAGGTTCTAACTTCGCCCAAGACACACAGCCAAATAATTTGTAGATAAACAGATAAAAAAATCACAATTAAAACAATTCCCCACGGACGAGCTGGCTCGTCCGTGGGGTTTTTGAAATTAGGCTTCGGCGATCAGACGCCGTTTTTGAAAGATTCGATAATCATTCACCTCCATTTCTTCCAGTTCGATAATGAACTCACGTTGCCCGGTCAGCATCATTAGGCGGAGCTCGTCGATGCGTAAAAAATCCATCACGATGTCCGAGTAAAAGCGTTCCGGCATTTTTTCCCAAGGGATTAGGAGTTCCAGCTTGTCGTGGCATCTTCGGCATAAAATTATCCGAAGCGGGCGTTCTTTTTTAGCTTGGACAAAATGCCTTTTTGGTAATATATGGTGTCTGGTTAAATTTTTTTGAGCATTGCACTTGGCGCAACACCCTACTTTATGAAACCTCTTTTTTACCAAACTTGCCTCCTTCCGTAGGGAACAAGGAACTGGGGTTAGGGTTTACTATCTCTGGAGAACATCTCCTTTTTTAATTTCTCACAAAAATGAGATTTGAGCAAGTCTTAATTTTTGTTTAATAACTGGTCGATTTTTTGCTCAAGATTATCAATTTTTTGGTTCAGTTTTTTGATCTGGCTTTCTTCGGAAACAATTTCATCGCTCGTTTTCTCAATCATTTTTTTCTCGCCACGTAAACCAGACATAATGATTTGATCGCCGACAAAATAGGAAACAAAAATTCCGCTGGTGATAAGTATGACTAGGCTAACGACCAACCACGGTAATGAGTGCCATTGGTTCATAAAAGGAACAGCTAGGGCAATTTCAGTAATAGCGTGCCAAAACAAAACAATGCCGGTACCGCCAATAAAAGCGTAAATGACCGGCGAGCGACTTAAGCGAGCTCGGGCTTTATCTTCTAAATTATCAAAAAAAGTGATTATTTTGCCAAACATTGTGATTAAAATTAAAATTCTAGTAAAAGATGCTCACATCTTACTATTTTTGTGGTAAAATTACCATACTTGTCCTGTTAGAAATTTTACTTTAAAAATAGTCGGCTAATGGGATATAAAAAATAAGAAATGGATAATTTTTTATTATTATAAATCATAAATTTCTATTAGGATGGCAAAAATTGCAATTATCGGGGCGGGGGAAATCGGGTTAGCTCTTGGTAAAATTTTTACTCACGCTGATCATGCGGTTTTTTATTGGGATAAAGACGAAGATCGCTTGCGTCGTCATCCGACTTTATCTTTGCCCGAAGTATTAGACAATGCCGAATTTGTTTTTATGTGCGTGCCCTCTTGGTGCCTGCGTGAAGCCCTAGTTTTTTGTGGGCATTATTTTAGTCGAAACTCGATTGTGGTCGCAATGTCGAAAGGTTTAGACGAAAATACTGGTCAGACTGTCGATGAATTATTAAAAAAAGTTTTGCCGAAAGGTCAGGCTTATGCCGTGCTCGGTGGTCCGATGATTGCTCAAGAAATAAGTGACAGTGGTTTTGGCGCGGGCGTGGTCGGGGCGAAAAATAATAGCTTAGCCGAGAAAGTCAAAAGTCTTTTTACCAAAACTGATATTTTTGTCACAATAACAAATGACATTCGTGGCGTGGCAGTGATGAACACTTTAAAAAATATTTACTCGCTGGCGATGGGAATTTTTACTGGCTTAAAATTAAACTATAATGAACGTGGTTATTTGTTTGGGCAATCGCTACTGGAGATAAATAAACTCAATCAAATTCTTGGTGGGAAAAAAGCCATCTTTAATAATCCGGCGATGCTTGGAGATTTTTGGGCGACCAGCAATAGTTCCGATTCGCTCAATCATAAAGTCGGCTTGGAAATTGCTAAATATGGTTCGGCTGGTGGCAAAAGCGAAGGCTTGGTGTCGGTGCCAATTCTTCTAAAAATTCTCGGGAAAAAAGCTAAAACTTTTCCGATTTTATTGATGCTCGAAAAAATAACGATGTTTAAAGCCGATCCGAAAGAGGTGATTGCCGATTGGCACAAGCTTAATTAAAACAAACTTTCCACGACTTCTTTGACTAGATTGCCGTCGGCTTGCCCTTTAATCTCTTTGGTTACTGCGCCCATTAGCTGACCAAATTTGGTTTTGTCGCTAATACCAAGCTCGGTTTTTTTGGCTTCGGCAATTTTTTGAATATCTTCGCGCGACATTTGAGCGGGCAGGAATGTTTCAATGATTGCCAATTCTTTCTCCTCGACTTCTACCAAATCGTTGCGACCGCCGGCTTTGAATTGTTCGATTGAATCTTTACGTTGTTTGGCTTGACGCTTGATGACCGCAATGGCATCTTCGTCTGATAAGATTTCGTCGGGCTTGCGACGCTTGGCGACCAGCTCGTTGGTAAAAGCCGCCGAGATACTGCGAACGGTCCGCAATTTGTTGGCATCTTTGGCGAGCATCGCCTTTTTAATTTCCTCTTTTATTTGTTGATGTAGTGTCATATGACGCCATATTATCATATGTTATAATCCCTAACAATGGCTACCAAAGAATTTGATGAAGCTTACGGGCGGCTAAATAAAGCCCAAAAAGAGGCAGTGGACACGATTGACGGTCCAGTGATGGTCATTGCTGGTCCTGGGACGGGCAAGACCAACATTTTGACCTTGCGGATTGCCAATATCATTAAACAGACCGACACGCCACCAAACGGCATTTTGGCGCTAACCTTTTCTGATTCTGGTCAAAAAGCGATGCGGTTGAAACTTCGCGAGATCGTCGGGAAGCGTGCGGACGAAGTCGGGGTTTTTACTTTTCACGGCTTTGCGGCGGCGATTATTGCTGAATTTCAGGATCATTTTCCGCACTTGTCGCGGACGAAGCAAATGACCGAAATTGAGGCGGAATCCTTTGTGCGAGAAATTTTGCGTGATAACAAATTTGCTAAACTACGACCAATTGGCGAACTTGATTTTTATGTTGATAAAAGTATTAGAGCGATTAGCGATGCGGGTAAGGACGCGTGGACGCCAGAGATTGTTAAAAAATACGCGGAAGAAAGAATCGATTTAATCAATCACGATGAATCTTTTATCTCTTCGCGTGGGGCGACCAAGGGCAAATTAAAAGCGGAAGCGCTGAAAGAAATTGAAAAATGTGAGCGGACAATTTTATTTGCCGAAGTTTATGAGCTTTATGAAAAAAAGAAGCAAGCAGAAAAACGAATTGATTTTGATGATTTAATTTTTGAGTTATTGAGTGCACTTAATCACGACGAACTTTTACTTCGCTTGATTCAAGAAAAATATCTGTACATTTTGGTGGATGAACATCAAGATACCAACGATTCGCAAAATCAGATTATTAAAAAAATTGCTGACTTCTTTGATAATCCGAATTTGTTTGTGGTGGGGGATGAAAAACAGGCGATCTATCGTTTTCAAGGGGCATCGGTGCAAAACTTTTTACAATTTCAAAATATTTGGCCGGCGATGAAAGTCATCTCGCTGGAAGAAAATTATCGGTCGCCCCAAGGGATTTTGGATGCGAGTTTTTCGATGGTGGAAAATAATTATGGCGAAGGTGAACATACCAATTTACGGATTAAATTAAAATCAGCAAAAAGTGATGAGCCCGAACCGGTCACGGTAGTAAAGGCGGGGAATACTGAAGCGGGTGAAGAATATTTAGTTTCTGAAATTAACGAAATCGTGGCTAAAGATAAAAAGGCGACAGTCGCGGTCATCGTTCGGAAAAATCGCGAAGTCGCCAAAATTTTAGCGCTTTTGGAAATGTCGGGCATTTCGGTTTCCGCCGAACGAGGCATTGATATTTTTGCTCATCCGATTGGGCGACTTTATTTTTATTTATTGGATTTTTTGGCGGATTCGTCAAAGGTGGAATCTTTGGCACAGACTTTGGTTTATGGTTTGTGGAATTTAAACTTGGCAGATTCAACAGGGCTAATTAAAAAAATTCGCAGTGGTAACTTAGGTGAATTAGAAAAAGATTTGCCCGGTTTACTTGAACTAAAAAAAGAAATTACCAAAGCGGGGGCGATTGAGTATCTGATTTTAATTGGGCAGATTTCTGGTTTTACTAAACTAGTTTCAGGCAGTCCGGTTTCGACCGAAGTTTGGCGGTCGATTGTCGCAATGGCTAGCGATTTGGCAGAAAATAAAATGATTCAAGATCCGCGTGAATTGATTGCGGAATTATTGTCTTATCAAAAAACCGCCGAGAAAAAAAATCTAAAAATTTACGCTGGGACATCTAATGCTCAAGTGCGGATTATGACCGCCCACGGTTCGAAAGGTTTGGAGTATGATTATGTTTTTTTGCCTTACTGTACCGAGGAATCGTGGATGTCTAAAAATCGTGGATCGTACTTTGTTTTTCCGCGCGAAAAAGAAACCGGCGATGAAATTCGCGATGCTCGCCGGCTTTTTTATGTAGCGCTAACGCGAGCCAAAAAACAAGTGACGTTAATTTCGGAAGCTGTCGATGGTTTGGGTAAAGTTTTGACGCCCCTGCGTTTTATTTCGGAGCTTGATCAAGAAAATATTGCTCGCGTAGAATTGCCGGCATCTTTGGGTGCGAAGATAAAAGAGTCGCCGGTTTCATCGGAAATTAAAAGGCGATTGGAATTTGTGGAATATGCTAAAAATTCTCTTTTAAACAATGGCTTGTCGGTGACAGCGCTCAATCATTTTTGTCAGTGCCCCAGCCAATTTTTATTTAAAAGTATTTTGAAATTGCCAGAACCACCGGCTGGCAGTGCCGAAAAAGGTAATGCGATGCACGAGGCACTCGCTTCGGTTTGGGCTTTGGTTGATAAAAACGAAAATAATATTGCTGAAACTATCGAACAGGTAGTCCGTAATTACTTTTATCGTTCGCTGTTGCCGGCTCACGAAAAAGCTACGATTGTGGACAAACTTTTGCTTGATGCCCCAAAAGTGGCTTCGGCACTGTCGTCTCATTTTCAACAAAGCGGAAAAGTCTGGGCGGAAAAATGGACGGAAACTTATTTAACTGGAAACTATGATGGCAAATCAGTTGAAATTCGACTTCATGGAAAATTGGATGCGGTGATTGAAATGCCGGCTAAAGTTTTGGTTTATGATTACAAAACAAAAAAGGCGATGGGTGCCAAAGAGATTAAGGGTGAAACAAAAAATAGTGACGGAGCTTATTTCCGACAACTTATATTTTACAAAATTTTATTGGCAAAAAATTTATCCTATCAAGGCAAAGTGATTGAACCAGCTTTAGTCTTTGTGGAACCGGACGATAAAGGTCGTTGTCCGACCATAATGGTGGAGATTGAAAAAACTGATACCGATCGAGTAAAAACTGAAATTCAAAAATTGATTGATGGCGTTTGGTCCGGACAGATTTTTTCCAAAACTTGCGGTGAACCAAAGTGTGAATTTTGTCGGATGATGGAAACTATAAATTAAATTTAAATAGTAAAACCGGCAAGTCGAATGTTTCGACTTGCCGGTTAATTGTTGTCCGCGTCTTAGGCGGGGATGGGTGAGCGCTGTCTCAATGTTTCTATTTCCTTGCTAATGCTATTTGTCCACTTGTCAGCATCGCGGATTATCTCGACCTCGCCGATCAAGCTGTCGTCGTCGCCTTTTTCCCAGGCGTCGTGAATGCAGGCGACCAGACTGTTGAATACTGGAAATAGTTCTGCCCAGTGATTTTTAATACTGGCGACCTCCTCACTATACCAGTGAGCGATCATAAAACTTACTTCTGGGCTCAATTCTAGCTCTTGTAAGCGGTCGGCTAGACCATTGTTGTGGTTAATCTCAAATAGCGGTGACATAAAACTCTCCTTCTTTTTGGCTGCGATCTAAACAAAAAAACTACTCTGAACCAATCATAGGGTATTCAAAAAAATTTTGCAAAAGCGAAGAGTCTATTTGGTATCAATGAGTTGCCAAGCGTATTTTACACCTAAAAGTGTGAATAATCCGAGAACAAGAAAAATGTATTTAAAATCAAAAAACACGAGCATCAGGGAAGCAAAAATTGGTCCAAGTAGGTAAGATAGAGGATTGTTGATTCGTGACAAAGAAATAATGTCGGTATCTTTGCCGGAGATTTTCTTGAATAAATAAGCTTCTTTCATAATCTCAATTGAAGCGGCACCGGTGCGATTTAAAAAGAGAAGAAAAGCCCAGACTTGCCAATTTAAGGAATTTAAAAATGTGGCAATAATCGTCGAACCGCCAGCGATAATAAATCCTAAAACAAGCAACTCTTTTTCGCCGAGCCACTTATCGGCAATTTTGCCAAGTGGCAACTGGAACAAAACAAACGGCAAAAGCATAATGGTGAAGGTAATCCCAATCTCTTGCCAAGTCAGGCCAATATGATTGTAAAGATAGAGCGGTAAATAGACGACCATCACGGCATAAAAGAAATTTAAGAAAAAATCAACGACTAAAATATTGTAAATGTTTTTGGTTTTATTTTTTCGTCCAGTATAAAGTTTTTTTAGAGCTTGCCAAATGTTTTGGGGTTTTCGATTGGTGCGGGTTTTTTCGGTTAGAAAGACCGAGGTGAGAGTGATGAGAGGTAAAAGGGTAAAGCCAGCAACACAATAAACAATCCAAATGTTACCGCCAGCAACAAAGAAGCTTGCAAGTAAAGGTGAGATTAGCCAAGCCGTGTTGTAGAAAGTAAGATATAAACCACGAATCGAGCCGGTGTTGTGGTCATCAGAAATATTTTCTAAATAAATATCGAGTAGGTGACGGATATTAAAACTTAAAGAATAGTAGATAATGAAAAAGAGTAAAACAAAGGGAGTGTCTCTGGTGAGAATCAGACCAATCAAAGAAAAAATGCTGATCAGAGCAGAAAGTGTAATTAGTTTTAAATTTCCAAAATAGTTTAATAGTTTGATCGTATAAAATATCAGTAAAATTGTCAGTAGGGAACTGATACCGTAGATTAAGCCAATCCCCTTTTCGCCGACAAAATTTTTCAACAATGAAGAGTTGATATAGGAAGGGAAAGAGACCGAGATGGTCATAAATAGGATGCTGAAATAAGTAAGTGTGCGCAAACAATGATTAGATTTCATTGCCTAAATTATATCACAAGAAAAAAAATTTAAAGTGTATAACTAATTAAACCGCCCGAATTTTTTTAAAAAATTCGGGCGGTTTAATTAAGCCAAGTGAAACCTGTGTCAAGTTATTTTCTTAAAATTATTTTTGGAAACAACAGAATGACCTAATTCTTTTTCCAATTCTTTTCGGGCGTTACCAGCTACTCTTCCGCCTCGATTGGCGTCAGACTTTAATTTTGGTATACCCCTTGAATTTTCTGTCCGATGGATTTCAGTGGTCGAGCGTTCGCCGAGCATATTAAAGATTAGTTCAAAATCATCCATATGATCACGTAAATTTTGTCGTTTTAAACCTTTTAATTTTTTGTATTCGGCGGGTGTCACCCCAAAAGTGGCTTTGGAGATTTCGGCGGTTAGGATTTCATAATCTCTTTTTTCCATGGCGCCTCGTTTTTGCCATTCATCAGTCAATTCTTCCCGAATGGCTATACCGCGCATTCGTTTTTCAATCCAACTGTCAGAGTAACCTTTGAGTTTGTAGAGAATTCTAGTCCGTTTCGTCGCCAATTCTGGGTCTTCAATTTCTTGCACTCGCTCGTAGCCCACTTTGGCCAGCCAGCGCTTGAGTGGTTCGGCTTTTGGCGAGGGGACAGACTGGACAATTCTGAACATTCCCTCGGTATTAGCACAAAGCATTTTTTGCTTACCACCTCCTGTTGGTACTTCAAGGGTATGTACAATTTGTACCCACCCTTTATCAAGTTCTGGGTCGCGTTGTTTCATCCGCTGAATATATTGTTTGGGATTGCTTGATTCGATAAGTGCCAAAACAACATCTTCCACCACAAACCACCACTCATTATTATGAAGTGTTTTCCTGATCTCTCGACCTTTGAAAATCGCAATTCTCATTTTAATTTCCACTTATTTATTTTACTTTAATTTGATAAAAAGCAAAAGCAAAATTTTTATCGAAGTTCGACTTCGATAGGCTTCGATATTTCTTGGAAAAAAGTGGATAAAATCACTCAAAACTTATCCACTTGCTAATTTGCCTCGGGGGGGGGGGTATTATTGGGGGATTAGAAATTAATTATAAAAAATATGCTAGAAGAAAATTTGTCAAAATTAAATAGCGGTGAGAAAAAAGAAAAAACTCGTGACGAGATGGCGGACGAACTGTTGAGTGAAGTATCTTCATTGGGAAAAACAGTACCGATTGAATATGAAATTGATGAAGCTGTCGAACAGTTAAGATATTATAAATCTCGATATAATCAGGTCGCTAATACAAGCTCAGAAAATAGACAAGCTTTTTCCTTGATGGCTACAGATAGTCTTTATCATGAGGCTTTATTTAAATTGGAAGGTCTTGTCGAACAGCTTAAGAAAACTATTGAAGAAAAAAAGGAAGCTAAAAAAATATAAAAAAGGTGGGGGAGCTAGGCTCCCCCACCTTTTTTATACTTCAATCAACACCGGTAAAATTATCGGACGCTTGTGAGTTTTCTGAAATAAATATTTACCTAATTCTTCGCGGACATTATTTTTAACATAATCAAGATTAATCGGGTGCATTCTGGCGGTGGATTCCTCAATCGTCTTTTTTGTCAGCAGTCGGACGTAACGTAAAAGATCTTGAGATTCTTTTAGATAAACGAAACCGCGAGAAATAATATCTGGTGATTTTCGGACTTTGCCGGTTTTCATATCGATGATGGCAATGAACACAAACATTCCATCTTGGGCAAGCATTTGACGATCGCGAATGACGACTTCTTGGACATTACCGGTACCGAGACCGTCCACCATCACCAGTTTGGCTGGCGCCATCTTTTTCAGCATTGTAATTTTGTTACCACTGTCGGAAATTTCGATAATTGAGCCATCGTCTGGCACCACAATATTTTTTTCGGGAATACCGTTTTCTTCGGCTAGGTCAGCGTGAACGCGTAACAAATAATGATTACCGTGAGCGGGCATAAAAAATTTCGGTTTAATCATTTGCTGGATCCAGGATAATTCGCCTTGATAAGCGTGACCAGACGAGTGGACATCGGCAATGCCGTAATGAAGAATTTTGGCGCCTTGCCGAGCGAGATTATCTTTTAATTTTTGTACCGCGACTTCGTTGCCTGGAATGACCGAAGAAGAAAGCAAGATCGTGTCGCCTTTTTTTAATTTAACCAAGCGATGTTCTTTTTGAGAAATACGCATTAAAGCGGCGTATTCGTCACCTTGGGCACCGGTCGCCAAAACGACAATTTTATTTTCTGGATAATTACTCATTTCTTCAGATGGAATAAAAGTATTTTTGTTGACTTTCAAATAGCCAAGCTCTTTGGCAATCTCGATATTAGTTTTCATTGCGCGACCTTCGATCGCGACTTTCTTGCCAAGCTCTTCACAGGCTTCAATGATCGCGATGATGCGTTCAAAAAGAGAAGCAAAAGTGCCGATAATTACGCGACCGGGGACGTTGGCAATAATCGTTTTCAAATTTTGTTGGACTTCTTTTTCTGAAAAGGAAAAACCAACTTTCCAGACATTGGTCGATTCGGCAATTAACAGAAGGTTTTTTTCGGCACCAAGTTTTTTGTAGATAACAGTTTCTTTTTCTTGAATGACGCCCTTGTCGTGTTCGAGTTTTAAGTCGCCAGTGACGATGATGTTGCCGTAAATGGTTTCAATAATAATGCCGATTGAATCAGGGATGGTATGAGTGGTGGCAAAAAAGCGAATTCGTAAATTGCCTAATCGCAAAGTATCTTTTGGTTCAACGACTTGGATATCTAATTTTGCCAAATGCGGAAATTCTTCTTGTCGTTTTTTAATCATCACCGCAGTAAGTAGGCTGGTGTAAATCGGTGGGTTGCCAATTTTTGCCATCAAATAAGGAATACCGCCGATATGATCCAAGTGCCCGTGAGTGACGACCAATGCTTTTATTTTGTGTTTACGTTGTTCGAGATGTTCAGTATCGGGAATAATATAATCAACACCTGGAGCGTCTTCGCCCGGAAAAAGGAAACCAGCATCGACAACAATAATATCGTTGCCAATTTCGATGACCGTCATATTTTTGCCAATTTCTTCCACACCACCAAGCGGAATAATTCGAATATTGCCCGGCGCAAGCTCGGGAATTTTTTCTTTCGCTTTTGGTTTATCGCCAGTCTCGTCGTTGTCTCGGTCGGTGGCAATTTTTGTCTGATGATGAATCGCCGGTCTTTTTAGATTCAAATTAAATTTAGTTCCAGCTGGCGGTTTGTGATTCGGAGTTGCGGTCGTGGTTGTCGCCGTTTGATTTTGATTTACATTGGGCGGGCGATTTTGCGGGAAAGGTTTATTGTTTGGACGATTAAACGGCCGATTGTTTGGTCGGTGCGAGCTATTACTATTAAATGAATTGGTGGTATTTGCCTCCGGTCTTTTTTGACCGGTAAAAGTTTCGACATTACCATTACTATCCACACGGATTCTTTTTACTGGATTCATATTTAAAATTAGAGATTAATAAAATTATTTTTTAGCAAATTTAGTGAGCGAAAATTTTCCAAACACGGTCGGTATAAATATACCAGTCGTAAACATCAGAAAATCTTTCAGCGGGATTGGTAACGACTGATAAGTTGGCGCCGTTAATTTTTTCCGGCAAAGTGTAAAGGAAATAAGGTGAATAAAGGAAAACGGCGGGAATATCATTGGCGATTTCTTGATTGAAAAGTTTGTATTTTTCTTGGCGAGTTTCGGGATCAGAAATAGTGCGAGTATCTTCTAATAATTTGTCAGCTTTGGTGTTGGCATAGAGAGCAATATTCAAACCGGGATCAAGTCTTTGTGATGAATGCCAAAAAGGAAACGGGTCTGTATCGCGTCCCATAATTTCACCAAAAAGCAAAGCTTCATATTTTCGCGGGCGAATAATTTCTTGATTTAAGTCACCTGGTTCGTAGACTTTTACTTCGATGCTGATACCGATTCTTGCTAAATCAGCTTTGATGAGCTCGGCGGCAGATTTTAATTCTGGAATATTGGCGGTCGAGAGAGTGAAAGTTAAAATTTGACTACCGGTTTTGACCGTCTCGGTTTTTTTGGTTTTAGTATTTTTGACACTCTTGGTCAAAGTTTTTTCCATTATGCTGTTGCCGTTTTCGCGCCAACCATCGGCGACCAAAAGATCGCGAGCTTTGGTCGGGTTAAAACTAGCATTAGCATTTTCGCTTTCGCCGATAACGAGTGGTGGTGAGACGCCGTCGATGGTCTGACCATAACCGCCAAGAACTTGATCAACAATTGCTTTTTTATCTATCGCTAAATCAATTGCTTGGCGGACGGTTTTGTCGACAAAAATTTGATTGTGACCAGAATTAAAGAAAAGGGCAAAGGTCCGAGGCATCGGTGATTTAATAACTTTTTTACCATCTTTTTCTAGTTTGTTGGCGAGTTGTGGTGATAATGCACTCAAGCTTTCAACTTGACCAGAACCATAGGCTTTCGCCAATTCAACATCGTTGGCAAAAAATTTAATAATCAAATCTTTTATTTTTGGTTCGCCTAGCGTGAAACTGGTAAAGGGTTTTAGGTTGTAGCTTTGGGCAATACCCGAAGAATCTTTGTTTATGTTATCGACAACAAACGGACCAGAACCAACCGGCTTGATATTTAAATCATTAAGTGGAAAATTTTCTGGTGTGACTTTTCCCCAAAGATGTTTTGGCATTATACCGAGGGTCGTATTTTCCAAAAAAGAGCCGTAAGGTTTTTTCAAAACAAACTCAAGATTTAAATCATCTGTTTTTTTAACCACAACACCGTTCCAGTTGGCGCGCTTGGCACTTTTGATTGCCGGGTCTTGAGCTTGATTTATCGTGTAAACAATGTCATCGGCGGTGATAGCTTGTCCATCTTGCCAGGTCAAACCAGTTTTTAATTTAAAAGAATAAGTGAGCCCGTCGTCGGAAATAGCATAACTTTCGGCAAGGTCGGGAATAAGGGTGCCGTTTTTGCCGATACGCATCAAGCCGGAATAAGTGAGAGCGGTCAGGTCGCGGTCGGCATCGGAAATAGCCAGTAGCGGATTGATAAAACGCGGCGAGCCGATAATACCTTCCTGAAGAGAACCACCAATAACTGGAATATTGATCATCAGCTTGGCATTAACTTTCCAAAAAATAGCAAAAGTGCTCAAAGCAAAAACAACGAGTAATACCAAAAAAATAGTTTTTTGCTTACTTGAAAAAGACTCAAAAGCAAAGCCGGTTTCTTTGAACGAAGGAATTTTAAAACGAGACATGTTTCAAATTAAAAAATTAAATATCAAAATGTAAAATGACAAATCAAAAATTAAGAATAGAAAATACTTTTTACGATTTAAATGAAGAGAGCGAGCATCGTCGAAGCAAGAAACAAAATGGCTAGCACAATTGTACCAATGAAAAGTTGTTTTTCGAGACCACGTTTCGTCCGCCAAGGATTACTGCCAGCCTGACCACCACCAAAAGCACTACCGAGGCTACCCTCGCTTTGTTGCATTAATATTGCGCCTACCAACAAGACGGATAGGACAACTTGTATCCAAGGCAAAATAGAATGTAAATCCATTGCTAGTATCGTAGCAGATTATGGGTTAAGATGCAATAGTCGATAATCTAAAAACCAAAGGGTTCTTGACCCTTTAAAAAAGTTTCGTCTATAATATTCGTGATTAAAAGTCGCTATTATTAGTAATTTTTACAATAAAAAATATGGCAACAACAAAAGAATCTATAAATATCAAACCACTTGGTGATCGAGTTTTGGTTGAAATTGAAAAAGAGAATGACAAACACAAGACCAAGAGTGGCATTATTATTCCGGAAACGGTGAGCAAGGAGCGACCCGAAGAAGGTATCGTGATTGCGGTCGGGGAAGGCAAAAGAAATGAAGACGGCAAGCTGATACCGGTGGCAGTCAAAAAAGGTCAAAAAATTATTTTTTCTAAATATGGACCAGATGAAATTAAGGTCGGCGATAAAGAATATTTGATAATTAGTGAATCGAATATTTTAGCAATAATTGATTAAATAAAATTATGTCCAAACAAATTATTTTTAATGATGAAGCTCGAAAAGCTCTCAAAAGCGGAATTGATCAAGTGGCAAATGCGGTGAAAATTACGATCGGTCCGAAAGGGCGGAATGCCGTGATCGACAAAGGTTATGGTGCGCCGACGATTACCAATGACGGTGTTTCAATTGCCAAAGAAATTACTTTGGCAAACAAAGTGGAAAATATGGGCGCGGAAATTATCAAAGATGTCGCGTCTAAAACTAATGATATTGCTGGCGATGGCACGACGACCGCGGTCATTTTGACGCAAGCGATTTTCGAAGAAGGTTTGAAAAAAACTTCACTTGGAGTCAATGCGATGGGTGTGAAAATTGGAATTGAAAAAGCAGCGGAAGAAGTGGTCAAAGCGTTGAAATCTCTGGCGAAGCCGATTAAAGATAAAAATGAAATTGTGCAGGTGGCGACCATTTCGGCGGAGTCGGAAGAATTTGGAAAAATTATTGCCGATGCAATTGAGAAAGTCGGCAAAGATGGCGTGGTGACAGTGGAAGAATCCCAGTCGTTTGGTGTGGAATCAGAATTTGTCGAAGGGATGCAATTTGATAAAGGTTATTTGTCGCCATATATGATTACCGATGGCGACCGAATGGAAGCTGAATATAAAGATGCGCTCATTCTTTTGTGCGATAAAAAGATTTCATCAGTGAAAGAAATTTTGCCGTTGCTTGAAAAATTGGCGGGCAGTGGTAAAAAAGAATTGGTGATTATTGCTGATGATATTGATGGTGAAGCGCTGGCGACTTTGGTCGTGAATAAAATTCGCGGGACATTTAATACACTGGCGATTAAAGCACCGGGCTATGGTGATCGCAAAAAAGAACTGCTCGGTGATATTGCGATTTTGACGGGCGGCGAAGTGATCTCGGAAGATGTGGGCATTAAATTGGAAAATGTGGAAATTACTCAACTCGGTCGGGCTCATCGCGTGATTGCCAGCAAAGATGAGACAACCATTGTCGGTGGCAAAGGTAAAAAATCTGATATTAATGAACGCATTGCCTCAATTAAAAAACAAATCGAATCGGCTCCAACTTATGATAAAGATAAATTGCGTGAGCGACTAGGCAAGCTTTCTGGTGGCGTGGCGGTGATAAAAGTGGGGGCGACGACCGAAGCGGAAATGAAATATAAGAAATTAAAAATTGATGATGCAGTGGCGGCGACCAAAGCGGCGATCGACGAGGGGATTGTGTCTGGCGGTGGCGTGGCACTTTTGAAAGCGGGAGCGAAAGTGGCTAGCAAAAAACTAGTGTCGCCGTCGTCTGATATTGCCCACGAGTTTGATGTCGGGGTGAAAATTTTGCTGAAAGCACTGGAAGCGCCGATTCGGCAAATTGTGATAAACGCTGGTAAAGATAACGCCTCGGTTATTATTGATAAAATTTTAGCGGGCAAAGGCAGTGAAGGTTATGATGCGAATGCCGATAAAATGGTGACGGATATGTTTAAGGCGGGAATTATTGATCCGGTCAAAGTGACGAGGACTGGTTTGGAGCGAGCCTCTGGTGCCGCCGCGATGCTTCTCACGACCGAGGTGGCGATTTGTGATGAGCCAAAAAAAGATGATGGTGGGCACAATGGTGGAATGCCTATGGATTATTAAACAATTTTGTGTTTTAATTTTAGCAGAAAGGAGGTGCTTATGAGCATCTTGGCGTTGTTCTATAGAAAACACTTCTACTCGTTGAGGGAGTATCGGACGCAGGTGAAATATCTATACGAGGATATCCACATTGGTTTTGTCTGTGAATGGCACAAAAGAGTGGTCGTACCATTTGTTCGGTGGCGCAATCCGGTGCCGAAGAGTGAGTTCGATCCTTCTCTCAATATGGATGTTCTCGCAATGTCTCGGATGTCGGACAAACAACTTGACCGATATCTGAAAGATTTGGCCTGGCGTCGTCATCTGGCTCACGAACGTGAGTTGAAGTAGTTTTTCCCCGCCGACGCTTGCGTCGGCGGGGTTTAGCATCTTTCTTCTTTTTGTGTTAAAATAAACGGCAGATAATTATTAAAAGTTTAATTAATAAAAAAGCTAAAACAATTTTGCTATCGCAAAATTGTTCGCTTAAAAAAATATGATGATGATAATTTTGCTAGTAGTTTTGGTTGCTATTGTGGGTTGGGTTGTCCTTGCTTACAATGGTTTGGTTTCTTTGGTCAATCGGACAAAAGAAGCGTGGGCAGATATCGATGTGCAATTAAAAAGACGCTATGATTTGATTCCCAATTTAGTGGAAGCGGTTAAAGGTTATGCCACTCACGAATCGGGTGTGTTCGAAAAAGTGACCGAAGCGCGCGCGAAGGCTTTGTCGGCTCAAGGTCCGGCCGAAAAAGGGGCAGCCGAAAATACTTTGTCTGGCGCTTTAAAAAGTGTCTTTGCTGTCGCTGAAGCGTATCCGCAACTTCGAGCCGTGGAAAGTTTTACCAATTTGCAAACCGAATTGTCTGATACCGAAAATAAAATTCAAGCAGCGCGTCGTTTTTACAACGGCAATGTCCGTGATTTAAACATTAAAATTGAAACCGTCCCGACCAACATCATCGCGGGAATGTTTAAGTTTGCCAAGCAAGAATTTTTCCAACTGGAAGAAGGTAGTGTAGAAAAAAATCCGGTTCAGATTAAGTTTTAATTAACATTTTAATCTTAAAATATGAATAATAAGTTTAAAATTGTTTTATCTTGTTTAATTTTCACTGTAATTTGGATTTGCGTAGGATTTTTATTTGTTAATTATCCTCCATACAGCAATTCTGTAAATGATCATATCTTGAGTATATTATATGCCTCGCTGGGTGCTCTGGTATTTATTTTTTTGCCGATTAATCTACTTATTTTTTCGGTGTCTAAAAAAGTTAGGATTTTTGCGTTTGTTTTGTTAATTATCGCAATTGTTAATCTGACCGGCTCTATTTTTCTGTCATTAACCGTGGAGGAATTTGTTAGAAATTCTGGCGGGCTATTTAGCTATCTATATCTAAGTTCAACCCTTTCTTCCCTGTATCTTTTTGGATTTTTTGCTTTAGTAAATATTGTAAGTTTGTTATCGGGAAAACCTTTTAGTATGTAACATCGTCTGTAATGGCAACACTTTACACTCAGCAAGATTCAAATGTGCGGAAGACCTGGCTGTTGATGGGAGTTTTTTTGGCGGTGGTGGTTGGATTGGGTTATTTTGTCAGCTACTATTACAACAATCCGTTTATTTTGTCTTTCGCGATTGTTTTTTCCGTCGTGATGAACATTGCGAGTTATTGGTGGAGTGACAAATTGGTTTTGGCTTCGACCGGCGCTCGTGAAGCTGATCACGATACCTACACCGAGCTTTATCATCTGGTGGAAAATCTTTCGATTACCGCTGGACTGCCGATGCCCAAAATTTATATTGTCGATGATCCTGCCCCAAACGCTTTTGCGACTGGTCGTGACAAAAACCATGCGGTCGTGGCGGTGACAACTGGTCTGATGGGGATGCTCAATAAAAACGAACTCGAAGGCGTAATTGCTCACGAATTGTCGCACATCGGCAATCGCGATATTCTACTTTCGACGGTGATTGTAGTTTTGGTCGGAATGATTGCGATGATTGCCGATATGTTTACTCGTTCACTCTGGTTTGGCGGTGGCGATCGTGAAGATAAAAATAATCCACTGGCGATTGTCGGAATTATTTTTGTCATTCTTTCGCCGATTTTGGCGACATTGATTCAGCTGGCGGTATCACGCAAACGTGAATTTTTAGCCGATGCGTCTGGCGCTCTGCTTACTCGTTATCCCGAAGGTCTGGCCTCGGCGCTGGAAAAAATTGGTCGATACAATGCGCCGATGCAAAAAGCGAGCAATGCGACCGCTCATCTTTTTATTTCCAATCCGTTTGGCGCTAAAGCGGCAAAAGGGATTAGTAAATTATTTATGACCCATCCGCCGATTGAAGAGCGGGTGCAATTATTACGAAACGAAGCTGTTTAAATAAAAAATTTATGCCTAACCAACAAGAATTAGAAATAAACAAGATTTATCAAAGTGACTGCTTTGATTTAATAGAAAAAATCGAAGATGAATCAATAGATTTGATAGTTTGTGACGGTCCTTATGGTATTACGGCAAACAGCTGGGATAAGGTTGGGAAAATACAAGAATACAATCTTAATTTGATAAAAGTATTCTCAAGAATCTTAAAAAATGGAGGCGGTCTGTATTTGTTTGGAAAAGCCAACTGTCTTGATTTTATAGATTATCGTCCTTATTTAAATTTAAACTCAAAAATAATTTGGTATCAGCCAAGTCGATTGGCTCAAGGCAGAAATAACTACACTCACAACTATGATGTAATCGCTTATTTTTCAAAAGGCAAAACAAAAGCGTTTAATTTGGATGATATCCGCGTGGCGCAAATGGTGGAATTAGAACATCGAAAAAGATGCGAGGCCGTCCCGTCTGTTGTCAACGGTCAATTCTATAAAACAAAATTTAACGAAAAAGGTAAAAATCCTGGTGACGTGTGGGGAGATATCAAGCAACTTACCTATAATTCAAAAGAGCTTTTGAATAGAGATTTTTTAAATACCATTCAAAAACCGATTAAGTTAATAGAGAGGATTGTGAAAGCTAGCAGTAACGAGGGAGATTTGGTGCTCGACCCATTTCTTGGGACAGGAACGACGGCTGTTGTTTGTAAAAATCTTAAAAGGAATTTTATCGGAATTGATAACGACCCCAAGATGATTAAGATTTGTGAAGATAGATTAAAAGATTTTCAATTAAAATCGAAGCAAACGAGTATTTTTGCTGTTAATTATGTTAATAATAAAAGATAAAATCGTCTCTGAAATAATTGCTCTCGTAAGAAAGGCTCAAATGCTGGCACTTAAAGTTGGAATTCCGAACATACTTCAACCGGGGCTAGTAAAAGAAATGATTACGGCTGAGATACTGGGTCATAATCTAATTACCTCCAAAAGAGATGCTGATGCTTGTGATAGTCAAGATCAGACAATCAAATATGAATACCTCTCGTGTTATGAGGGAGGTTCAGGACAACTAGATAGAATGTTCAAGTCACCAGCAGAAAAAAGAGCGGAATCACTGTGCCGGATTACTCGTAATAAGATGATTTACTTTGCTATTTTTTACAAAAAAGATCCTCTAAAAATAAAAGTAATCTATGAAATCACGCCAGAAGTGTTGCTAAAAGAAACAGAGCGACAATTAGACAGAAGCAGTAATGATATCTCTCACGTTGGATTTGGCGAGGAGTGGGCGATTAAAAATAGCAAAGTCGTTTATCAGGGTTAGAGTAATTAAATAGATAATTTTAAAAATTAAATTATGTTTGAACAATCAAATTCAAATTTAGAAAACGAAGCTGAAATAAGTAGCGAATCAGAAAATTCTTCACCAGCTAGACTGGAAGAATTTCAAAAAGAAATTGAAGAAATTTTTGAGCAGGAAAAAAGTGGCAGTCTTACCTCTGGACATTTTTCGCAGTCCGTCGATGATTTTTCGGTCAAAGAACTTGGACCAGATGAGTTGAATTTATGGCAAGACTTTAAGAGTTGTCAAAGCGGAGAAAAACCGATCGAGCACTGTGTCCAGAAAATTCGAGATTATCGAGATGGTCTGACTGAAGAAGAAAGAAAAAAAGTTGTCGTGAAAGGTCTCGTCAGTTATCTGGCTAATAAAATCACGGCAATGCACGGACAACAGCAGTTGAAAGAGCAAAGACAGAAAAAACAAGAAAGCTTAAAATAGCAAAAAGATCGAACTTAGAAAAAATTGAAAAAACTATAAATTTTCGCTAAGCTATTATGGTCTGGCTAAAGCGTGGTTGCTAAGACTTTTGCCATGTTGTTGATTACGGCTAAAACATTTTTACAAATAAAAATGTTCGCCCGAGTAATTTTTACCCTAAAACAGATAATCTGTTCGGGCAAGAAAATTACTCTAGGGAGGGTTCGCATAGTGGTCTAGTGCGCCCGCTTGGAAAGCGTGTAAGGGGGAAACCCCTTCAAGAGTTCGAATCTCTTACCCTCCGCCAAAATTGAAAATCGGAATCGGAAGCCGAAACGGATAAAATAATGGAAGAAATTGATGAAATAATACGATAAAATAACGATGTATATTTTTCTTGATGAGAGTGGCAATTTTTCTAAACAAGATCATGGGCAGTATTTTGTCGTTGGTTCTTTTACTGTCGGCGATACCAAGCGAACAAACAAAGAATTTCGTAAGTGGATTAGGACAAAATTTCCAATAAAAAAGTGCAAGCAAAGCGAGGTGAAGTGGTCTCAAAATAGCATCAGCGATGATCTTCGGTTGCGGACACTTAAAAATATTTCTAAGCTTGATGTCCGAATAAGGTTTGGTTATTTGTTGAGAAATAATATACCTAGTACCTATCGGAGAAAAGGCAAAATCGAATCTGGTCAGCTCTATACCAATATTATTGGTGAGGTTTTAGAGCAGTATATGCCGACGAACGACAAAGAAGTTCATATTTTTTGTGACCAGCGCTCTCTTAAGGGGATGACAAAGACTGGTTTTGAGATGGCTATCAAAGCCCATCTTTTGCCTTTTTGTTCCCCCGACACTCTAATCCAAGTTGAGATGGTAGATTCTACCTCTAGTTGTAATATCCAAATTGCCGACTGGATTTCTGGAGCAATTGCCCGATATCTTGAAAAAGGGAAAATGGGCAATGATTTTTATAAAGTTCTTAAGAATAACCTACTTGATCAGGGAAAAGAATTTTTTGCTCCTTAACTTAAAAATATGGCAACAAAAAAAGCGTGCCGAGGCACCCTTTCTTTGGTAGAAGCAGCGTCTTATATGATGACAGTCTCCAGTTTTACAACCGATTTCTCAATTGTGCCTCGAATTCTCCGAGGGAACACCAGAGCACCTTATAAGCTATTATTGCATGCTTCTAATAAGAGCATAGCACTTAAAAAGGCAAGAATCAAGAAAAGTCAAGCAAAATCAGAGAAACTGTGGATAAAGTTTTGTCAGAGCTGAAAATGTGTTGAAAAATAAGGGGATTTAGCTAATATAACTTCACGCAAAAAATGTACCATCTCTACATCCTTGAATGTGCCGATAAAACTTTATACACCGGGATCACCACGGATTTGAAACGGCGGGTTTTTGAGCATAATAGCTCGGCACTTGGTGCCAAATATACTTCGGCTCGGCGACCGGTGGCGCTAGTTTATTCCCGACGATTTAAAAATCGCTCAAATGCCTCACGTGCCGAAGCGCAAATTAAAAAATTAACTAGATTGGAAAAAATAGCGTTGATTAAAAATTTTTCAATAAAAAAGTAAATTTCTATGTTTAGTGGTTTGTAAAACTGATATTTTGCCCCAGCTAGTAAAACGGGCTGATTCGTGATATAATCCTAATATGAAAGAAAATCGCAAACAGATGCAAGAAGTCAATCTGGTGGAAACACCACTTGAGGTTTTTGTCGATTACTACAATAAAAATATTCCGGCGTCATTTCCGAAAGCGACCAAGGAAGCTTTAGAGCAATTTCAAGAGACACATCCGGGGCTTTTTGATGATAATAAAATGTGGACAATCGACAAACATCGTCGCCGACTGATGGATTGGTTGCCATCTTATCACGAAGCCAAGTAAAATTTTTTGAAAAAACAATTATTGGCTTTGGTAATCTAAAGTTATGATTAAAAAACTGATGAAAAAATTACGGATAAACTCGCGTTGGTGTTTGGCGTTAAAAACCTTGCCATTTATTGTGGTCATTGTCCTGGTAAAATTCGGGGCTCATTATTTTGGTTATGAATTTTTGTCTTTGAATTCTCTTTTTACGGCGATTATTTCTGCCAACATTTTCTTGATCGGTTTTCTGATCTCCGGCACTTTGGTTGATTACAAAGAGAGCGAAAAATTACCCGGTGATTTGGCGGCAAGTTTGGAGACAATGTCTGATGAAGGTTTGATTATTTATAAAAATAAAAAAAGCGAAGACGCCAAAAGTTATCTAAAAAAACTTTCAGAATTTAATAAAATGTTGATCGATTGGTTTTACAAAAAAGAAAAAACCGAAAACTTGATGCATAAGTTGCAATCTTTTAATGATGATTTTTTAATTTTTGAAAGCCAGACTCAAGCCAATTTTATCGTTCGGTTGAAACAAGAGCAAAATGCCATTCGGAAGATGGTCAATCGAATCCACACAATCCGCGAAACATCTTTTTTGGGTACTGGTTATGCGATTGCGGAAATTATCACATCAGTGCTGGTCGTCGGCTTGGTTTTTATCAAGATGGATCCTTTTTACGAAAGCGTTTTCTTTATTTCGTTTGTGAGTTTTATTTTGATTTATATGATTTATTTTATCAAAGATCTCGACAATCCTTTTGGTTATAGCTTGGAAGACAACCTCGTCGAAGAGGTTTCACTCAAGCCGATTTTAGATAGTCAGAGAAGAATTGAAATTTATTGCCAAGAAATAACGAAAACCTAATGTCTATTTTTGAAATTGGAATGTTGGTCGGCTTTGGTTTCGCTTGGCCGTTTTCGATTTACCGCTCTTATACTTCACGACAAAATGGTGGCAAAAGTGTGTTGTTTCTGTGGGTCATTTTGTTTGGTTATGTGTGTGGAATTTTACACAAGATTTTTTATAATTTTGATTTAGTTATTTATTTATACATTCTAAATAGTTTGATGGTGTCGGTTGACTTGGTACTTTTTTATCGCAATAGAGGTTTGTTAGAAAATTTTAAATTTTAAAGTTTTTAATAATTTTTCACTATGGGGTAAATTTGTTATAATAAGTAAATGAATGTTCAGAAAATTTTACTTATTATTTTTCTGGCGTTTTTGCCGTTGGTAATTTTTGCCGCTAATTCTAATTCGACCAATTTCCAAGTGACCGATGGTGGTTTTAGCCCGTCGGGTTATTCATCGTCGCCCAGTTTTCAATTAAATAGTGCGGTGTCGCAAATCAGTATTGGCCCGAGTGCTTCGTCAAATTTAAATTTAAAATCTGGCTGGTTGTATTTTCCGGTGGTGAGTACGCCGGTCGTTTCGGCGACAGCTGGTGATAGTCAAGTGGCTTTATCTTGGACACCAGCGATCGGACTTTTGGGTTGGACGGTCGGTGGCTATTCGATCGGGTGGTCAGCGGTTTCGGGTGGACCATATACTTTGATTTCGAGCGATACCTCGACCAATTATACAAAAACCAGTCTTGCCAACAGCACGCCATATTATTTTGTGATTAAAGTAAAAGATGGTCTTGGTAATTTTATTAGCACTTCGACCGAGGTTTCGGCGACACCGGTGGCGACGGTTGTCACGCCACCGGGCGGAGGAGGCGGTTCTGGTGGCGGCGGAGGTGGTGGAGGAAGTACGCCCCCGTCGGCTGGTGGCAAAGTTACTTTTCGCGGGCGAGCTTACCCGATGTCCGACGTAACTCTTCTTCGTGATGGGCAATTTGTTGCCAAAACTAAATCTGGTCCCGATGCTAATTTTGAAATAAGTGTTTCGGATTTGGGAGCAGGGCAATATAACTTTGGAATCAACGCGGTAGATATTTTAGGTAACCAATCTTTGACGCAAACTTTTCCGGTCACTTTGACCAGTAGTGCCGGGACGAGCGTCGGAGGAATTTTTATCGCGCCATCGATTGCCGTTGATAAGTTGGAAGTAAAAAAAGGGGACAACTTGGCGATTTTTGGACGGACGGTTCCGAGTAGTGAAATTGTAATTGCCGTCAATTCAGAAAATGAAATTTTTGCCAAAACAGCGTCTGATAAAAGCGGTGCTTATTTGTACAACTTGGATACGGTGCCGCTAGAATTTGGTGACCACACTGCCAAATCAAAATCTGCGGTCAAAGGCGAAATTAGTCCTTTTGGTCAATCGGTGGCGTTTAAAGTTGGGACACAAAATATTTTAAAACAAGCGAGCGCCAAACCAAAATGTCCAGCCAAAGGTGATTTGAATGGCGATTGCAAAGTTAATTTAACCGATTTTTCCATTGCCGCTTATTGGTATAAACGATCAATTTCTGCTTCGTTTAAACCGACCGAAAAAGAAAAGTTAAGTGGTGATGGAAAAGTTGATTTGGTTGATTTTAGTATTATTGCTTATTATTGGACCGGGTAGTAGCTGGGTAAAAATTATGACCAACAAAATTTTTTTAATTTTATTTTCTTTTTTTATAATCAGTAGTTTTTTGGCTTTGCCGGTTTCGGCGACGACACTTGGTTTGGAAACAAATAATTTACCTAATGGTGCGACACTGGCGACATTAATAGTTGATACTGAAAATGAAAAAATAAATGCCCTCTCTGGTTATGTGATATTTGATGGCGGGACTTTAGATTGCCAGATAGGTTCGGATGCGAAGTCCATTATTAATTTATGGATCGAAAGACCAGCGGTTAATGTTGGTGACCAATCTTTTTATCAACAAAATTCAATTTTCGTGTCGGGTATCATCCCCGGTGGTTTTGTTGGGCAAGGGCAAATTATTTCTCTGGTTTGTCGGAAAAAAAATAAACTATCAGATGTTTCTGGATTTTTAAAAATTGATAGTGGTTTTAAAATTTTAACCAACGACGCTTCGTCGACACCGGTGACGATAAAGATTTTACCGACCAAAACTGCTGGCGCAGGTCTCGGTCAGGATTATTTAGCTCAAATAAAAACCGATAAAACAGCACCAGAAATTCAAGCGTTGGAAATTATCAAGGATGAAAATCTTTCGGGCGGAAAATCTTTACTCGTTTTTAAAACAGCCGACAAAGAATCGGGGATTGACTATTCGGCGGTGCTCGAAACTGATAAAAATTTTGATACCAAAAAAGATGTCGGGCAATTAAACAGTTTGACCGGTTGGATTACAACAGGTAGCCCATATGAATTAACCGATGAGGCACGAACAAAATATATTTATTTGAAAGTGGCTGATCGAGCGGGGAATGTCAGCGTGGCGAGTTTATCCCCAGTTTCTAGTCCATATAAAATGATTCTGATTTTAGTTATAATTATGCTGGCAATAATCTTTTTAGCCAATAAGCTTTGGCATGGAAAAAATAAACAAAAATAGTTCGTCAAAATTAAAAAAGTTTTTTCTAAATTCAGCGATTTTTGTCGGTGCATTGTTTTTGCTTTTCCCTAATCTGTCTTTTGGTGCTGATTTGAAAATTGGCGCGAATTATTCGACTTATCAAGTCGGCGACAATGTCTCGGTTCGAGTGTCGGTCGCTAGTCCTGGGCAGGCGATCAATGCCGTGTCTGGCACTTTAAAATTTCCCGCTGATAAATTGCAGGTTGTTTCATTGAGTAAGGCTAGCTCGGTAGTTAATTTGTGGGTGCAAGAACCAGCTTTTTCTAATACCACCGGCGAAGTAAATTTTGAGGGTGCAATTTTGAATCCTGGTTTTGTCGGCGCTTCCGGCTTGGCTTTGACGATAAATTTTAAAGCCAAAAAAGAGGGGACAGTTAACCTCAATTATTCGGTTGGTTCGATTTTGGCGAATGATGGTCAGGGGACAAATGTGCTCGGAAAATTGGGGCAATTAAATTTAACGATTAAACCAGCGACAGCCGTACCAACTGTTCCAGTTTCGCCAACACCAAAACCAAATTCTGCGGATCTGACTCCCCTTGCAGTTATTTCGACAACTCATACCGATGAAACCAAATGGTATAATAATAGTTTGCCGGAATTTTCTTGGGTGGTCCCGACCGGTGTGACCGCTCTTAATTTATCGCTCGATCAAAAAGATAACACCGATCCTGCCGAGCAAGTCGCTGGCAATACGAGTTCTTATAAAGCGCCAAACGCTTTGACGGATGGAGAGTGGTATTTCCATATCAAGTACAAAGTTGGTGGAAATTGGAGCCCAATCACTCATCGAAAATTACAGATTGATACTGGTGTGCCGGAAAAATTAAATATCAACGAAATTAAACAGACCGAAATCGGAAAGGCGAGCTTTGCTTACGATGGAAGTGATCAAGCGTCGGGGATTGACCGCTTTGAATTTCAAGTTGACGGTGCGTCGCCAGCAAATTTGAATGAGACTTCTGGGATTTATAATACGCTATCGCTGGCTGACGGCGCTCATACTTTGCTAGTTAAAGTTTTTGATCGCGCTGGAAATGTGGCGACTAAAAAAATTGATTTTCAAATTGGGGGAGCCGTCTCCCCTAGTTTGTCGGCAAGTTTAGGTACTTGGCCATTGGTCATTATTATCGTTGCCGGAATTTTGTCGCTAATTTTGGTGGTGATTTTAGCAATGCTCCTAATCATCAGCTGGCGACGGCTTGATGCCATTGAAAGTTTTTCACGAAAAGAACACGAAGAAAGTACCGAGCATTTGCGCCAAGCGATTAGCTTGGTTGAATCTAGTTTGCGTTCAAGACAGGAATCTTCCTCGGCACCAGTGGTTAGTGTTCCGGTTGTCCATATTCCCACACCTCTACCACCAGTTGAGCCACCAGCACCAACTTCTGAACTAACTACAATTATTAAAAATGAAAACAACGACAGAGGCAGCATCGTTTTTCGTGGTCAAGGCAATCCGGGCGAAGCAATTGTGGTCTTGCGTGACGAAAAAATGTTGGCAGAAACTGCCGTGGGTCCGGACGGTCACTTTGAAGTCGGTTTGTCTGGTTTGATTCCCGGTTATTATCGCTTGTCGGTGACGACCGTAGAAAATTTAAATAAACGAAGTTTGCATCAAGTTTATCCGGTTTTGTTGTCGGCGGGAACCACCTCTCTGATTAGTGGTTTGGTGATGAAAAATTTGCCAAATTAGTCGATCAAAACTTATCCACAAAATTAAGTTAAAAAGCCTGATTTTTCATATCAGTCAACGGCAAAATACGTTATAATATTAAACATAGATTCATCATACAAATAAATAAAAAATGATCGTTGATCGAAAGATAAAAGGTGTGTTGTTGTCAATTTTCACTCTGGTGCTTTTTAGTTGGAGTGGAGTAGCTTTTTCGGCTGATCTTAAAGTTGTTACCAATAAAACAAATTATCAAGTTGGTGATATCGTTTCAGCGAGAATTATCTTGTCTTCAGCCGATCAATCGGTCAATGCCGTGTCAGGGACTTTGAAATTTCCGACGGATAAACTGGAAGTGACTTCACTTAGTAAATCTGGCTCGGTCATCAATCTTTGGGTGCAAGAACCGGATTTTTCAAATAGCACTGGTGAAGTCAGTTTTGAGGGTGCAATTTTAAATCCCGGTTTTACTGGTGCATCTGGTCAATCGTTGTCAGTGAATTTTAAAGCCAAAAAAGCTGGCACGGCGACAATATCTTTTTCGACAGGTTCAATTTTGGCAAATGATGGTCAGGGTTCGAGTATTCTCAAAAAACTTGGTCAAACTTCTGTGACTATCGGCAGTACCAAAGCTGTTATTGAGCCGGCGATCGAAGTAGAAAAACCGGTTGAAGTTGAAACAACAATTGCGCCCAAAAAAGAAACGAAAAATCAATATCCTGATGTGCCAAGTATTGTTTCGCTGACCAATCCTGATCAAAGTCTTTGGTACAGCATTAATTACCCGCAGTTGTCTTGGACGTTACCGGAAGACGTGACTGATGTCAGTCTGATTTTTGATAACAAGGAAAAAACAATTCCGCCGACCAAATCGCAAGGTTTGTTTTCCTCTTATGTCGATGGCAAAAGCGTTGCTGATGGTAATTGGTATTTTCACTTAAGATTTAAAAATAAAATTGGCTGGGGACCAGTCGGGCATTACAAATTAAATATCGACACAAAAGAACCGGAGCGCTTTGAGGTGAACGAAGTGAAATTGGGGCAAGGTTCGGCGGGTGCGCGGTTTGTTTTTGACGGTACTGATGCTTTGTCTGGAATTGATCATTTTGAATTTCAAGTTGATGATTCGGAACCGCAAATTATCAACGCTGATTCAGTCAAAACTTTTGATACGCCAGATTTGCGAGCCGGGCGACACATTCTCACCGCACGAGTGATTGATCGAGCGGGGAATTTGGTGGTGAGAAAATTAACCTTTGCCATTGATCCAGAATTGACCGGTTCATTTGCCGTGCGAGTGGGTGACAATTTAATTTTGGTCTTATCAGTTTTGGTGCCGTTAATTATTTTGTTGATGGCGCTGATTTATATTTTACTAATCAGCTGGAAAAAGCTATCAACAATTAAACGGCGTTTGCGAAAAGAGGTGCGAGAAGCCGAAGATGGCCTACATCAAGCCTTTGATTTGATTAAAGAAGATTTGCAGGTACAAATGGAATTGTTGAAAAAAGCCAAAACCAAACGAAAATTGACGGCGATAGAAACAAAAATAATGAAAAATATCAAAGCCGATTTGAATGAAGCCGAGAAATTTATTAAAAATGAAATTGAAGATATTTCCAAACAAATTTAAAATCTGGAAAATCTTGGTGATTTTTCTGTTGCTGGTAATTTTACCCGTTGGCTTTTTGGTAAAAGCTTCGACTGTTCCGGCGATAATTAGTTATCAAGGACGTTTGGCTGACGCTGATGGCAATTTGCTCGGTGGCGCTGGGACCGATTATAATTTCAAGATTTCTTTTTGGACTAGCCCGACGGTTGGTGCTGGTTCGCGTGTTTGGCCATCGTCTGCTCCGACGGCTTTCGTCTCGACCGTTCGTCACGGCTTATTTAATTTAAATATTGGCGATACGACTGGTGGTTATCCTGATGCACTTGATTATGATTTTTCAAGTAATGATAAAATTTATTTGCAAGTTGAAGTTTCTAGCGGCGGCGCTTACGAGACATTATCGCCACGCCAGCTGATGACCAGTACGCCGTTTGCGTCACTGGCGGGTGCGGTGTCTGGTTCTGGCGCTTCGACGATGGGCTCGCTTACTGTGACTGGAAATTCCACTACGACCAATGCCACGACCACAAATTTATATGCCAATTCTAGTATAGGTTTGAATGGTCTTTATGTTAACAATTGGTCTGATTTAGCACCTTATCTTCCGACAGCGGCTGGCTGGGGAACATCAAGCGATAGTATAAATTTTAATTCTTTATTAGATGCTAAAGATAAAGGATATTTTTTCGCTTCTTCTTCGGCTGATGTCTGGGGCGCGTCGAAAGGTTATCTAACTTCATATTCTGAAACCGATCCTGTTTGGACTTCCGAAAAAGCTGGTTACCTCACGACAGGTACTGCGGCTTCTACTTATCTTACTTTGTCTGCCTCTACCTCATTACCTTATCAGCCGGTTGGAAGTTATTTGATTACCGAATCTGATCCGATATTTATGGCTGCCTCGTCCTCGTTTCTAACTTTAAATAATTGGTTTGCCACTACTACTTGGGGCGGGTCATCATTAAGTGTTGGGACCAATAATACTTATGGCTCGCTAACTGCGATGGGCGGGACTACTTTTTCTACTGTTCCACCTTACGGCACAGCGTCGATCGGTCATATTTCTCATACTTCTGGTTGGGATGGTAGCGGGTTTTTGTTTAGTAATTCTTCTGTTGGTTCAAATGCTTTTTCGATGGTTTACAATGTCGATAAAGCTTGGTTTGGGGGAATTACTGATAGTTCTGGTGTCGCTTGGATGACGCTTGATGCTGGAGGTTTGCAATCATACGGTACTGTTTCTGGTACTAATTTATCCGGTACAAACACTGGTGATGTTACTTTGGCGAACAATTTAAATGGCTTAACAATTTCTAATCAAGTTTTAACCTTGGGTCTAGCCTCAACCAATGCTACTGGTACTCTTTCTGCTACCGATTGGAATACTTTCAATAATAAACAGCCGGCTGGTAATTATCTCACTTCATATTCAGAGACTGATCCTGTTTGGACTTCCGAAAAAGCTGGTTATCTTACCACTGGTGCTGCCGCTTCCACTTATTTAACTATTTCGGCTTCCACCTCAATTAGGTCTCTGCCAAATCTCTCCATTACCAAATCTCAAGTTTCTGATTTTGGCTCACCGCTTTATTCATACTCTGAAACCGATCCACTATACGCTTCAGCTTCATCTTCTATCTTAAGATTTGGCACAACCTCTGATGTTTTGACTGAAGGTGCGACAAATAAATTTTACACTGACACTAAAGTTGCAAATTACATAAATAGTTCCTCGACGCTTGGTTTTCAAAACTTTACGGCTGGTCACGGCACCACCACAAATTTTTATGCTGGCACTAGTCTTGGTTTGAATAGTCAATATATTAGCAATTGGTCGGAACTCGCGGCTTTTTTGCCGACTGTAACCGGATGGAGTACTACGAGTGATAGTGTGAATTGGCAAGATAATTGGAATTCGGTAAAAGGGGATTACTTAACTATCTCCAGTGCCGGCTCTACTTATCTACCACTTTCAGCGTCCACTTCTTTAGCTTATGTTAAAACCGAAACTGATCCGGTGTGGACGTCAGAAAAATCTGGTTATCTCACTACTGGTCTGGCAGCTTCGACATATCTTACTTTGGCCGCCTCTACTTCTTTAGCTTATCAACCAATCGGAAATTATCTCACTTCATATTCAGAAACTGATCCAGTTTGGACTTCCGAAAAAGCCAGTTATCTCACTACTGGTGCCGCCGCTTCCACTTATTTAACAATTTTGGCTTCCACCTCAATTAGGTCTCTGCCAAATCTTTCAATTACTAAATCTCAAGTCTCTGATTTTGGCTCACCGCTTTATTCATACTCTGAAACCGATCCCGTTTTTACCGCGTGGAACAAAACGACCGGTATCACTATCTCCGAATCGCAAATTACAGATTTGCAAGACTACCTAACTACCGAATCTGATCCGGTCTGGACATCAGAAAAAGCTAGTTATCTCGCTACTTCGGGCAATGGTGGCTCGTTGACTGGTTTGACTAAGACTCAAGTTGGTTTATCAAATGTTGACAATTATTCTTCAACCACGCTCGAAGTTTTGTCGGCGACCAAACTAAAAACGGCACGTACTATAAATGGTGTATCGTTTGATGGTACGGGAAATATTACGGTGACTGATGCTGGTTACACTGCCGCTTCGTCATCGATTCTACGTTATGGCACAACAACAGATGCCTTGACCCAAGGCTCGGTCAATAAATTTTATGCGCAAGCTTTGGTGTGGAATGATATTTGGGCATCCTCAACTTTAGCTACGACATTAAACAATTCTGCCACTGCTTACGGTTGGGGCAATCACGCCGATGCTGGTTATCTTACCACCGGTGCCGCCGCTTCCACTTATTTAACTATTTCGGCTTCCACCTCAATTAGGTCTCTGCCAAATCTTTCAATTACCAAATCTCAAGTTTCCGATTTTGGCTTACCGCTTTATTCGTATACTGAAACTGATCCGGTCTGGAATGCTACGAAGGGCAATTATCTTTTGTTGGCTGGTGGTACGATGACTGGTGATTTGACGATTAGTAATAAAAATTTGACGGTCACAGGCACCTCCACTTTAGCGACTACGACCATCACCAATCTTTCTGGAAATATTATTACGAGCAATGATGTTCGCACGGCGATTACCGATCTCGATACTCGTCTTTATAATATGCAAAACACCACCAAAGAAATGACCGGTTTTCCAAACCGTACCGATACTTCTATTTCTTTCAATAACATAAATCGCAATTTCACCATCACTGGTACTAATTTCAAAATTTACAGCGCCGGCAAAGAATATGTCAAAAATACCGAATCGATTCAACTTGCCAATACAAACGGTGTCCAATTTGTTTATTATTCGCCAGTTACTTTAACTTTGAGTACTAGTACGACCGTTTGGAATTTTAATGATGGTACTGTTCAGATTGCTACCGTGCACTGGGATGGCACGACTGGTTTGCTTGGCGAGGAACGTCATGGTCTGACAATGGACAATGCCACACACGAATATTTGCATCACACCGTGGGTACGCGTTATCAATCTGGTCTGACTGGCACTTTTAATACAAACAATACTTTGTCTGTTACGGCTGGTTCAATTGATGATGAAGACATCGAAGATTCTGTTGCTTTGACTACGACAACAAGAATAATTTATCATCTTAACGCTACTAATTTTACCCAATCGGCAGTCGGCACGAGTTTCTTTGATAAGACCTGTACTGGTTCGAATCTTTGTTATGACAACGGCACCGGTAAAGTGGCAGCGACTGGTAATAATTATGTTGCCTATTGGATTTTTGCAACCAACGATGCTTCAAATGGTGTCTATGTGTTAATGGGACAAAGACAAGATACAAGTTTGGCAAATGCCCAAGCGAACGCCACATATTCAAGTTTGACTTTGGGTAACTTACCATTCGCTGAAATGAAATTACTTTATCGTTTGATTGTGAGAAACAATGCTGGTAATACTTTGGATACTAGTGATTATCGATCGGTTTCAAACCTGCCGTCTGGCACTTATGTCGCGACTGCTCACAATGTTTTGACCGGTCTTGATTATGCTTCGTCTGGTCATACTGGTTTTGCCGGCACAGGGGTAGATAATACTTTTACCGGTCACGATATTTTTGCTTCTTTGTTTGCTACCAATGCTTCGAGTACTAATGCTACCACCACAAATCTTCAAGTGGTCGCCACCTCGACGGTCGGTGGTTTAAGTATTGGTTCGTTGTCTGGAATCTTAAAAGCGGTGGCGGGTGCCGTGACCACTTCTTTGATTGACTTAGCCAATGACGTCACCGGTGTGCTTGGTGGCACTCACGGTGGTACGGGTCTTTCGACTGTTACCAACAACGAACTCCTAATCGGCTCGACCGGAAATACTTGGCTACAAATTGCGACTTCATCACTGGGAATGCTCACGACCAATGTCGCCGAAGGCACTAGACTTTATTATACCGATGTCCGAGCTCGTGGCGCAATTTCTTCGGGTGCACTTGGTCTGACTTACAATTCTGGTACAGGGGCTTTTTCCTTGACGACTGATTATAATATTCCGTTGACAGCTTCGACGACAAATTGGAATACAGCGTTTAATTGGGGCAATCATGCTGATGGCGGTTATCTGAAAACTTCAGGTGGTACAATGTCTGGAATATTAACCATAAATAACAATCTAAATTCTACTGGTACTTCTACTTTGGCGACGACAACTATGTCTTATGGCTCTAAGATTGGTTATGGTAATGAATATTTTACAGTAAATCAATATCCGGTAGCGGGGAGTATCCTTAGCGGGACTATTCCGATAATTAGCTTTAACAGCCCCAACGCTTGGGGTTCTGATGTGGGAGGTTTCGCTGATTCCTTGGCTATCTTAGAAACGGGTCAGGCTGATGATCCTGTCGGTATTAATTTTGTCGCCAGTGATTTCGCCAACAACTTGAATGTCGGATCGTTAACTTATGCCACAACCTCTAATGTTTTTGTTTTATCTAATGCCAACGGGAATAATGTTGACCTGTCTTTGGGTGGAGGTGTTTTTAGTGGCAGCGTTGTGTCTGACGTCTACAAAATTAATGGTCCGGCTAACATCAATTCTTTCCTTGCCACTGACGGTGCTGGTCAAATTATCGCAACGACAACACCAGTTCTTTATGGAGCAACTACTGACTCATGGAACACTGCTTATTCTGATCGCTTAAAATGGGATGGTGGCTCCAGCGGTCTTAACGCTTCTACTGCGCGGACCTCTCTGGGGTTAGTAATTGGTACTAATGTCCAAGCTCAAAACGCGGGGCTTTCAGATATCGCCGGTCTGACATTGACGGACGGTAATTTTATTGTTGGCAACGGTTCTAACTGGGTCGCTGAAAGTGGAGCGACCGCGCGGACGTCAATTGGTTTGGGTAGTGTGGAAAATACAGCACTCTCTACTTGGGCTGGTTCGTCTTATCTCACTACGGCTGGCAATCTTACTGCGACCGGTTTGCAAGTAAATGGCAATTCGACTACGACTGGTTTTAGCACTTTAGCAACAACCACCATCTCTCGTTTAGATGTTGGGAACACGACTCTTTTTTATTCCACTCCGATGGGTAGTTTGATGAGTCAGAAAATAACTTCAGCTTTTGCGGGTCTGACTGGTTTTGTTAATACCACTGGTGCTGGTGATTGGGTTATGATTATGCCGCCTGGAGATTTGTGGCCAGGAGCTCCAGAAGTTGATGCTTCCGTAGGTGGAGTTACGGGTAATTTTTCTTTGACCTCAACTGCCCCTGATACTTTAGGTATGTTTTATGGTAATCAATGGAACGGTTCCTATTCTGGAGATTTGTCAGGCTTACTTCAGGGGATTTCTAATAACTATGCAACTAAGATTGAATCTGGAGCGACGGTTAGTACTCTATCCGGGCTGTCTAGTTTTTCTTCAGATGTTGAAAATCAGGGAGCAATTACCGGAGATTTTACAAATTTCTTAGTCAACAATGTATCTGGCGGTGGCACTTTAAGTGGTAATTTTTATGGTTTAAAAATTGGTGGTGCAGGCGAGATGGGCGGAACTCAAAATTACTCCATTTATTCCGATGGCGGTTTAAATTATTTTGCTGGCAATGTTGGTATCGGTGTAGAAGTGCCTACTCATCCTTTAGAATTTGCAGGCGGTGCTTATTCTGATGGTCTTACTTGGAGTAATGGCTCTGATCGCAACATCAAAGAAAACTTTGTTACTCTTGATTCGACGGAAATTTTAAATAAAATAAATCAATTACCAATCATGCAGTGGAATTATAAAACACAGGAGGCGACTACCACTCATATTGGACCAATGGCACAAGATTTTTACGCTTTGTTTGGTGTTGGCGGTTCGGATAAATCGATTTCCACAATTGATCCATCGGGCATTGCTCTTGTCGGTATCCAAGCGTTGAGTGAAAAAACGAAAACGCTCGAAGACAATCTGAAAATACTTTTGGCAATGTCTGGCAACTGGGGCATTGGGGCGAGCGGGGAATTGATGCTCGAAAAAATCACGACCAAAAAAGCGGAAGTGCAAAATGATATTCAAATTGGTTCGCCAGAAAAAAGAATCGGTATCACTTTGTTTGACGAACAAACCGGCGAGCCGTATTGTTTGAAAATTTCTGGCGGGCAAACTAAGACGACAAATGGAAAATGCTCGGATGCTGACGGTGATAGCGTTGGAAGTGGTGGGACAAGTGCTGGTAGTAATCAGGCGGGAAATAATTCATCGTCTAGTGGTAATACGGCGAGTAGCACCGATGATCAGAGTAATTCATCGACAACACCAGAAGTAGTGCCAGAAAATCCAACACCAGAGACAACTCCCGCACCAGAAGTTTCTTCTCCACAAGATGGACAAACTCCTCCCGCTGATTCGGCACCGGCATCTTAAATTTCATCGTCGCTATAAATAAGTGACGGCTCCTGTGAAAAAATTGGCAAGCCAATTTTTCCGGGTTATACTCATAAAAAGAGTATTGCTCCGTTCGAAGACTCACGGGTTATGGTCATAAAAAGACCATTGCTCCGGAAAAATCAGCAAGCTAATTTTTCCGGGTTATCCACAACCTTACGCTATTTTTGTTTAGTTTTTTTAATTTAAAATGCTAAAATTAAAGAACTAGATGCAATTCCGAGACTCGAAAATTCAGAGTTTTCTTTTAATATTTGCATTTGTCGCCACCCTTACTTCAGTAGGGCTATTTGGAGTAAATAAAGCCGAAGCGGCACCCAATCTCACCATAAACTATCAAGGTAAAATGACTGATAATCTCGGAGTGACTTTAGCTGATGGTAATTATACTTTTGTCTTTAGTTTGTACACTGGAGCCTCTGGTGGTTCAAACGTTTGGACCGAGACCCAAACTGTCACCATCACCAATGGATTATTCTCCACCATGCTTGGTTCGGTCACACCATTTACTGATAATCTTTTTAATCAAACATTATATCTTGGTGTCAAAGTCGGAGCTGATCCAGAAATGACGCCCAGGAAAATTATCGGTTCGGTTCCATCGGCTCTTGAAGCGGAAAAACTAAATGGTCTGGCGGCTGTCTCTTTTCTTCGATCCGATATTGCTAATGCCACTGGTACTATCAATAATTTCAACAACACCAATGCTACTTCATCCAATTTGAATGTTTCTAATCTTTTGACAGTGGAAGGGGATTTGACTGTTTTGGGGGATAGTAATCTTGCCACTACAACGACTGGCAATCTCACCGCTGGTTCTACTTTGTATGTCAAAAACGGTCAGGTTGGAGTGGGATTCGATCCGGCAGTTTTGCTCGGTACTGTTTTTGGCACCAATAAAACTTGGACAGAGACAACCGGGCAGTTGGCTTCCAACTATTTTAATTCAACTTTTAGCCCGACGGGAGCGTCCGATGCTTTTCAGACTGGTCTTTACAATGTCGTGACCGCTGATGGCTCTAATAACCAACTTATTTTGGTGGGTCAAACGGTGAGTTCTGTCTACGGTGGTACAGCCAACTTAGCCTACTTGCAAGGGGCATCTATCTCTTCGGATTTGGCAAACACTGGTAGTATTACGAGTGCGTCGGCTGTTAGTGGTCAGATTAATAATGGTTTGGATAGTAATGGTGGAAATATTACTGATGCTGCTGTCTTTTCCGCAAAAACCAGTTTGGGTGATTCGGCTGGTGTAGTGACCAATGCTGCTAATTTTGACTCTCGATTCACTGTTCAGAGTGGATCAATAGTTAACGCTTACGGTGCTTATCTGGCTAATCCTTGGCTTCCTGGTTCTGGCACCATCACTAATTTGTATGGTTTGTATGTCCAAGATCAAACTAAGGGTAGTAACTTAAATTACAATATTTATTCGGCTGGAGCGACCAGCAAAAATTATTTGGAAGGTAATTTGACGGTCGGAGGCAATGCCACGGCAACCAGCTTTGCTTTGAATAACGAAAAATTTACCAATTGGGTTGGCTCTAATCTTTACAACAACAATGGGATTCTTGGAGTTACTACGACACCGACTTTTAGTAGTCTGACGGTAAATGGTAATGCCACGGCAACCAGCTTTGCTTTGAATAACCAGACCTTTACCAACTGGCTTGGTTCTAATCTTTATAATAGTAACGGTACTCTTGGCGTTACTACCACACCTTCTTTTAGTGGTCTAACTGCGACCTACGCAACCACAACAAATCTTAACGCTGGCTACCTTAATGTTTCTGGTGGCACCCAAACGGTTGTTGGTGGAACAAACATATCTTTACCGGCGGTTAAGGGTCTTTCGGTCAATGAAAAAATAGTCGGGAATTACTTATACATGGTTTTTATGTCTCCGACCTCTACCGATCAATTAAGAATCGTGGATATTTCTGATCCAACTAATCCCAAGGTGGTGGGTGGACAGAATTTGTCTTTACCAGTTTATGGAGCGAGGTGGATAGATGTTGTCGGTAAATATGCTTATATTGGTTTTGAAAATAATCCCTACGGTTTTCGGATTGTAGATATTTCTGATCCAACTAATCCTTTTATCGTGGGTGGTGATAAGCTACAATTTGGTTCGTCTATCAGAGGGGTAAAAGTTGTCGGTAAATATGCTTATCTGGCACGCTATACCCCAAACGGATTTTCTATTGCTAGTTTAATTATTCTAGATATTTCCGATCCTTATGATCCCAAGGTGGTTAGTCCTGACACTATTCCTGGTTTGGTTAGTGAAGCCCGGTCTATTGATGTCGTCGGTAAATATGCTTATCTAGTATCTTACTTTAATGATCCGTTGGATCCTGGTAATACTGGTCCCAACGTTTTACGTATCGTTGACATTTCTAACCCAGCGAACCCTGTTGTGGTTGGCGGTTCGTCTTTAGTTTTGCCAGACTATGCCCGGCAGGTTCAAGTAGTTGGTCGTTACGCTTACGTCATTTTTGATTCTTTTGGTTCCGTTGAAGGGATTGACCAGGGGTTAAGACAAAACGAAGCGTTTAGGATTTTGGATATTTCTGATCCCACCAACCCCGTTGTTGTTGGAGGAGATAATTTAAATTTTAGCACAGGTCTTGTTTCCGGCGGTGGCCTAAGATCTCTTTATGTGGCGGACGGTCTTGCTTATACAACCGAAGGTAATGGAGTTTTGCATGTTATTGACGTGTCTAGTTCAACCAATCCGGTTTCTCGAAGTCAGTTTTTACTAGAAAAGTCTCCTGGCTACTCTCTTGCGATTTGGGCACTTGCTGTGTCCGGTAACTATGCTTATGTCGGCACACCTGATACTCCTTTTTCTTCAAACTCAACGAACGTTTTGAGAGTGGTGGATTTAAAGGGTTTAAAGACTGGTACGGCAAACATTGGCACTCTAAAAATTGGCTCACTTAATGCCGAATCTGATATTGTGACAGCTCGGGATATTTTTGCCAACGGTCTTAACCTTGGTGTGGGGGGGATTATCACAGATGGTAGTATTAGTGTTATTGGTACTACTACATCCTCTTTCTTTGGTGGCAACCTTGGTTTGGGTACAACCACTCCAGCCTACACTCTAGTCGTCGGCAACGGCAGTACTACCGACACCGCTCGTTCCATTCAAGTCGCCTATGGTGGTATCTGTGTTGATGATGATGGTTGGTGTAATGCGACAGCCGGAGTCATCTCGGCGGTCTCATACACCACTGGTCATGCTGACCTAGCCGAAAACTACCAAGCTTTTGAAGACAATCTAGAAGCCGGAGACATAGTCTCGGTAACTAATGAAAATAACTCTACCGCTACAAAACTCGGTGACACCTTCGGCATTAAAAAAGCCAATCAAAAAACCGACATCATTGGTATCGTTTCCACCGCTCCCGGTGTCTTACTTGGTTCACCAAATGGTGAAGCCAACACCAAAAAACTCCCCGTCGCTCTCTCTGGACGAGTCCCACTCAAAGTCAATCTTGAAGGCGGTGATATCAATTTCGGTGATCCCATCACGCTATCTTCAATCCCTGGTATTGGGATGAAAGCGACTTCTTCCACTGAAACGATTGGTACGGCTTTAACTTCATTTGATGCTAATTCAACTCAAACTGAACCAGGCATCGGACAAATCACTGTTTTTGTTAATCTCGGCTATTCACATATCGATAACCAAATCAGTCAAGGTAAAATCAATGCCACCAACTTCTGGTCACTAGATGAAACAACTGGACAAATTAAAGTTCTCGCTCCGCTTGATTTATCTGGTCTTGATATTAAAAATGTAAAATCCATTACTTCCGCTTCCGGTAATTGGAGTATTAGTGATGATGGGATGCTGGTGGTGAAGAAAATCGAGACAGATGAAATTACGACCGAAACTGGCGTGACCGTGAAAGACAAGATGTCTGGTGGCTACAATTGTATTTATGTTGAAGGTGGTCAGATGAAAAATAAAGTTGGGTCTTGCGTTGAGCCGGTTTTGGCGCCGATTTCAAATGGCAATAATCAAAATGAAACTGTTAATGCCAGTTCGTCTGATTCGAGTGGTGGGCAAGGTCAAGATAATGGCTCGACAACTCCACCTGTTGAATCGCCAACCTCAACAACTCCACCGGAATCTGTCGTTCCACCGGTTTCTGAAACGCCACCAGCACCGGTTGAGGCGCCAGCTTCCGAGCCGGTGGTGCCTGGTCCGTAGTTTTTTAATTTTTAAATAATCCTCCCCTGAAAATTGCTGGAGCAATTTTCCGGGGAGGTTTTCAACTTTTTTGTAGGGTTTTAGCTGGTGTCGTTTGTGCTAAAATAAGAAAGCAATTTAGCAAATTATTAACAATTATTAGCAAATTTTTATAAAAATATGGCAAAAAAACAAAAAATCGTGAAAAAAACAGTGATTTCGCTTAAAAATATTAAGAAGCGTGATGGCACACTTGTTCCTTATGACACAAAAAAAGTCGCTAATGCTATTTTCAAGGCAATGAGGATTGTTGGCGAGGGTGATGAAGGTGCTTCGGTCAAAGTCGCTGATTCGGTTTTTGCTAATTTGCTAGTAATTAAGCAAGAAAAAGGTAAAGATTATGTTCCGACCGTTGAAGAAATTCAGGACGTCGTGGAAAAACAATTAATTTTACATAAATTTGTCGCCACTTCCAAAGCGTACATTCTTTATCGTGAAAAAAGATCAGAGCTTCGTCGCCAGCGCGGTGATGTGCCGCGAAAAGTTCGCGACTTGGTCATCGAAAGTAAAAAACATTTCCGCAATCAATTATCGGAGTTTGTTTATTACACGACTTACTCGCGTTGGATTCCAGATGAAAATCGTCGCGAGACTTGGGTGGAAACCGTTGATCGTTATAATGATTTTATGCGTGAAAATCTCGGCGAAAAATTAACAAAAAAAGAATACGCGGAAATTCGTGACTATATGATGGATATGAAAGCGATGGGTTCGATGCGTCTTCTCTGGGGTGCCGGTACCGCCGCCCGTGCGACCAATGTTTGTGCCTACAACTGTTCGTTTATTGCTCCGACGGCTTGGCGAGATTTTGGCGAAGTGATGTATGTGCTTATGTGCGGTTCTGGGTGTGGCTATTCTGTCGAACGACAACATGTTGAGCAATTGCCGATTATCAAAAGACAAACGGGCGAAAAATTAAAAACACATATGGTCGCCGATAGTAAAGAAGGTTGGGCGGACGCGTTTATTCTTGGTTTGGAAACTTGGTCAGCGGGTAAAGATATTGAGTTTGATTATACCGGTGTCCGGCCACAAGGTTCACGTCTGAAAACAATGGGTGGCCGCGCTTCTGGTCCAGAACCACTGATCAATCTTATTGATTTTGCTCGCGCTAAAATGTTGTCACGACAAGGTCGTCGCCTGACGACGATCGATGTCCACGATCTTATGTGCAAAACCGGTGAAGTGGTGGTGATGGGCGGTGTTCGTCGCAGCGCGCTGATTTCTATCTCTGATTTAGATGACGTGGAAATGAAAGAAGCTAAAAATGGTCAATTTTATATCAGTCACCCCGAGCGAATGATGGCAAACAATTCTGTCGTTTACAACGAAAAGCCAACCATTGATCATTTTCTTGAAGAATGGCTAAACCTAATCAAAGCCGGCTCTGGTGAAAGAGGAATTTTCAATCGTGGCGGTTTGGAAAAACAAATTCCGGCTCGACGTTGGCCTGGTTTCAAAGAAGACTCATATAGTTCTGGTCTCAATCCGTGTGGGGAAATTGTGTTGAAGTCAAAACAATTTTGTAACTTGTCCGAAGTCGTTGCTCGCAAAGAAGACACGGTCAAAGATTTGGAAGATAAAGTCCGCATCGCGACCATCCTTGGCACCTACCAATCTTCACTGACCAAGTTTCCTTATCTATCGGCGGAATGGAAAAAGAATAGTGAAGACGAAAGATTGCTCGGTGTGTCAATTACCGGTCAGTGGGATTGTCCAGCTTTGCGTAATCCCGAGACGATGAAAAAATTGCGAAAGGTTGCTATCGATACCAACAAAAAATATGCCACGCGTTTTGGTATCAATCCATCAATGGCGATCACCTGCGTCAAACCATCGGGCAACGGTTCGCAATTATTTGATTCATCATCTGGTTGTCATCCTCGTCATGCCAAATATTATATTCGTCGCGTTCGCATTGAAAGACACAGCCCGATTTTTATGATGCTTAAAGATATGGGCGTGCCGTATCATCCAGAAGTTGGTCAGACTGATTCCAATGCCAATACTTATGTTTTGGAATTTCCGATTAAAGCCCCAGATGGTGCGGTGACGAAAAATGATTTGGGTTCAATGGATCAGCTTGAATATTGGAAGATGTTGAAAGAAAATTATACTGAACACAATCCGTCAGTCACCGTGTCGGTCAGCAATGAAGACTGGATTAAGGTAGGGAATTGGGTTTATGAAAATTGGGATATGGTCGGTGGTTTGTCGTTCTTGCCGAGAAATGATCACGTTTATAAATTGGCACCATATGAAGAAATTACTAAAACTCAATACGAACACGCCATAAAAGATTTTCCTGAAATAGATTTCTCTAAAATTGTTTTGTACGAGTATGAAGATGTTACGACTGGTTCGAAAGAGCTCGCTTGCTCGGCGGGTAAATGTGAAATTGATTTTTCTTCAGCTGGTGCTGATGCGGTGGAGCAGAAGGAAGATAAAAAGTAGAGCGAAGTTATTATTTTTTGAAACCACAGAAAACCCCTCCAGCGAGGGGTTTTCCTCTGCTTCGTATCTGGCCGTTCCGCCTTTGTCGCTAAAGCGACCTAAGACAAAAAAGGCGGAAACCATGCCGGCCAGCCCTCCGCAAGGGTTTCAAAAAATAACAACCTTCGCTCTTGTGGTGGCGGAAGGTTGAAGAGACTATGCCAATTCGTCCTGCGAAAGGGTTTTTAAACGTCACAAGCTAAACCTTGATGGCGGTGGGAGGTTGGGCTGGCGACAATTCCGCAAGTTTACCCGACCCAATTTTTGCTGTGCAAAATTTGGGCGGGGGTTTTTAAACGAAACAAGTCTCGCCTTAGTAGCAAGAACGTTCGGTTGTTGTGAAGGTTTAAAAACGTTGCAACTAAATACCTTGTGGTGGCGGAAGGTAGGGTGAAAAAATTGACTATATTACTAACTTATGATATTTAAAATAGATTTGTTTTGTGTTGAAAATCGGTCAATTTTGAAATGAAAGGAGTTTTGTGCAATGAAAAGCGTAATCTCGGAAGCTAAAACATGGGAAGCCGATGTGACTATTACGTGCTATCTACGCTTGTCTGGTAACTCTTACACTCTGTATTTGGAAGTGTGCGATGACCACATGGAAGCAGAACACTGTTCCTTTTGCGGAGGGAAAGAATCCGCTCTGGTTGATGGCGTTTTATTCAATTATTCCTATCAACTTCTTCACATTGATAAAAATACTTATATCGATGTCCCTCTTGAAAGTCGTGAGGGGAAAAAAGTGGCGAGATTTTTTTTCTCGGCTATTTCTAAAGTTTTGAGGCGGCCCGCTTGCGGAAATTGTTATTCAAAACAGGATAAGGAATTCAAGAAGCTTTTGGAAAGGAGTGGTATAACGGTATAAAACCCGCCTCGTAATTAACGACAAATTCGTCGTTAATTACGAGGCGGGTTTGTTGTTTCTTGTTATTTATGTTATAATAATTAGACCTGTTATTGGGCAATTGCTCTGATGTAAAAGTCGGGGAGGAAAGTCCGAACACTTACTTCTAATTTATTAGAGGTTAAAAAGGTAGCGGGTAACGCCCGCCTGGGGTGACCCACGAGGTGCGAACAGAAACGACCCGGTTAAGTCCGGCTGAAACGGCAAAATCCTTACCAGAGTGCAAGGCCGTGCTCTATTTATAGAGAGTGCCGCTAGAGGCAAATAGTAATATTTGTCCCAGATAAATAATTGCCGTCCTAAACACCGCAAGGTGTAGGATACAGAATTCGGCTTATAGGTAGCAGGTTATCAAAAAGCCCACCCTAAAGGTGAGGCTTTTTGTGTACAAATATTACGAGGACCGTCCTTGTGCTATTTAAAAAATATCAAGGGGAGTCCTTGATATTTTTTCTTAGTCGATTAATTTCCCTCTTTTTTCCTTTTTTTGTTTAAGCACTTTATCTTTCAATAGCTTTTGAATCTCGGTGATGCAGTACATTCGGTAGCGATTTTGCGGGTCTCTTTCGGATTTTAGTTTGCCGGCTTTGTCCCAGTTGCGCAAAGTCTCCACGGATACCCCGAGGATTTCAGCTGCCGATTTGATTGTCACCATTCCTTTTTTCATTGATTTTGTGGTATGATATGTTTTGAATCATACACTATTAATAATAATTTATAAACTAAATTTTTAAAAATGGAACAAGAAAATAGGTCTAAAGCGTTTTTGTCATTTGATAATTTTTCCGTTTGGTTACTTACTGCCGGTTTGTTTTTATTACCAATTTTCAATTTGCCGTGGTGGGGCGTATCTATCGGGGTTAGTAAAATGATGATGGTTGCGGTTTTCACTATTCTTGCACTAATTCTCTATTTATTTGGTCGTCTTCAGACCGGGCAATTTAGCCTACCCAAAAATGCGATAATTCTCGGAGCTCTCGGTGTGGCAGGCATTTCGTTGCTAGCTTCTTTTAGCTCGAGTTCTTTTATGGCGTCATTTCTCGGAGTTGGCTATGAGTTGGATACGTTCGTTACTATTTTTATTTTAGCTATTTTGCTGATTTTATTCAGTGTCAATTTTCAGTCTCACCGAAGATTTACCGCCGCTTACTTGGCAATTTTTAGCACCTTTGCTTTGTTTGTCGCCCTGCAAGTTTTAGCGGTTATGGTTTTGCGTTTTAATTTTTTACCAGATTGGCAATCTTTTTTTGCGATTTGGTTCAACAATCTTTCTTCCGTTTTGGTTGGCAAGTGGTATGACCTTGGAGTTTACGCTGGATTCATTCTTATTTCGTCGCTAGTATTTTTAGAATTATTTAATTTGAAAAAGAAACTGTTTTTTAAATTATTTATTTTTGTTTGCTTCATTCTTTCTTTAGCGTTGGTCGTTTTTGTTAATTACTGGTTGGTCTGGTTGGCGGTCGGTTTTTTCTCGCTTTTGATTTTCGTGTACAAGGTTTCTTTTTTGTCTCGTCGAAAAGAAGGGGAAGTTGGGTTATTTGTTAAAAAATCCAATTTTTCTTTTTATTCTCCACTTACTCTTTTGGTTGCGGTTTTGTTTGTGGTGTTGGGCGGACAATTTTCTACCTCATCAGCGGGCGGATCGATACTTGGTAATTATGTGACGAGTTTGAGGAGCCAGGTTGGCATAAACGTATTAGAGATCAGACCGTCTTGGACCGCTACCTCTCAACTTATCGAAAAAGTCTTACTGAAAAAACCTGTTTTGGGCGTCGGACCAAATCGTTTTACTTCGGAGTGGCTAAAATTTAAACCGAAAGAAATAAATAGCACGCCTTTTTGGGCAACAGAATTTAATTATGGGGTTGGTTTGGTGCCGACAATGCTCATAACTAGTGGTCTTCTCGGCTTGTTGTCTTGGTTCCTTCTTTTCCTTGCAATTATTTATTACGGCGGGCGATTTGTTTTTTCTATCAAGCAGGACAAAAGTACCCGTGCCGTTCTTTTCTTGTCTTTTTTTGGCTCGATTTATTTGTGGTTTTTTACTATTTTTTATGTTCCCGATATCGCACTATTGGCGCTGGCTTTTATCGTGACCGGTTTATTTGTGTCGGCGCTTGCCGATGCCGAGTTGGTTAAAAATATTAATTGGCACTTTGCCAAAGATCCAAAGTCAAATTTTATCTCGGTATTATTTTTTACCGGACTAGTTATTTTTTCTATTATTGGTGGAGCCCTTTTAGTTCAAAGATTTAGTTCGGTCTATGTTTATCAAAATGGTCTCTTTGTTTTAAATACGACTGGCGATTTGGACAAATCGAGCGAGCTGATTCGGCGAGCTATCGGGATGTCGGAGCAAGATTTTTATTATCGTGCACTGTCGGAAATTGATACATTGCAGATAAATAAACTTTTGGCGACCAAAGATATCTTACCAGAAGAACTAAAATCAAAATTCAAAACCCTTTTTGATTTGACTATTGCTGATGCCAAAAAAGCGACCGAGCTTGATCCGACTGATTATCAAAACTGGCTATTTTTAGGTAAAGCTTATGAGGTGGTGGTTCCGCTCGGTATCAAAGGTGCTTACGAGGAAGGAAAAAAAGCGTTTGCTCAAGCTGAAATTTTGAATCCGACCAATCCGGCAATCCAGCTTAATTATTTTGCCCAGCTCGAATTGAATAATAAAAATGTTAAAAATGCCAAAGATTATATCAACAAATCATTGCAACTAAAAAATGATTATGCGCCGGCGGTGTTGCTGTTGTCGCAAATCGATGTAAACGATGGCAATGCCGATCAAGCTATAAAAAGACTAGAAGCTTTTGCTGCTACTTATCCGCAATATGTCGATGCTAATATTCTTTTTCAGTTGGGTTATTTAGATTATCGTCAGTCTTATTTCCAGAAAGCGGTTTCGGCTTTATCGCAAGCGGTGGCGATGATGCCCGGTTATGCCAATGCTAAATATTTCTTAGGTTTGAGTTACGATGGTTTGGGTAAAAAAGATTTGGCACGCCAGCAATTTGAAGAAATTTTAAAATCTAATCCAAACAATAAAGAAATAATTCAAATCCTAAATAATTTACAAAGTGGTCGGAGCGCGGTGGAGGGGACAAATGTTTTTTCGATTACCAGACCGCTTACTGACGCTGCTACAACGACAGCGACCACGACCAAAGCCACTCCTTCTCCCAAAATATTACCGAAGGCGGTAAAAAAATCTTAAACAGTTATGGTCAAAGGGATTCTGAAAATTCTGCATAAAGATTTTAACGGCTTGCATGAAGCGGCAATTTTACTCGGTTTATCTTCGGTGTTGTCGCAATTGTTGGCGTTGATTCGCGATCGTCTTTTGGCGTCATCTTTTGGTGCGAGCTCCCAACTAGATATTTATTACAGTGCTTTTCGGATTCCCGATTTGGTTTATGTGACGATCGCCTCGTTTGTGTCTATTACTGTGATCGTTCCTTTTTTAATCAAAAAAATAGAAAAAGACGAACTAGCCGAATCGAAAAAATTCTTGAGTGCCGTCTTTAGTCTTTTTAGTTTAGTAATGATTGTGGTGGTGTTTGCTCTTTATTTTTTAATGCCATACCTTTCGCACTTGGTAGCGCCTGGTTTTAGCGGTGATGCCAAAATGAAACTGGTTGATTTGTCGCGAATTCTTCTGTTGTCACCGTTTTTGCTTGGTCTGTCAAATTTGTTTGGTGGTGTAACTCAAACCTATAAAAAATTTTTACTTTTTTCGCTAAGTCCAATTTTGTACAATATCGGCATTATCTCTGGCATTATGTTTCTTTATCCGATTTTTGGTTTAACCGGTTTGGTCTGGGGCGTAATTTTAGGAGCTTGTTTGCATTTAATAATCCAGTTACCTTTTATGATCAAAATTGGTTTCCTTCCAACTTTATCTTTTAAAGTTATTAAAAATAATTTCAAACAGCTGTCGGAAGTTGTTGTAATTTCTTTGCCTCGTACCTTAGCTTTGTCGGTCCATCAAATTTCTTTGCTGGTTTTGGTGGCAATGGCATCTTATTTTGGTAAAGGGGCAATCGCGGTTTTTAATTTTTCTTTTAATCTGCAATCGGTACCGCTGACGATTATCGGCGTTAGCTATTCGGTCGCCGCTTTTCCTACCTTATCACGATTATATTCTGGCGGAAAGATTGATAAATTTTTAGAGCAAATTTCGACCGCTGGCCGGCATATTTTGTTTTGGTCAATGCCCGCAATGGTGATGTTTATTGTTTTGCGAGCTCAAGTGGTGCGGGTAATTTTGGGTTCTGGTCATTTTGATTGGTCAGCGACTCGGCTCACGGCGGCGTGTCTGGCCTTATTTGCGATTTCTGTTTTTGCTCAATGTTTAATTTTATTGTTTGTTCGCGCTTATTATGCTGGTGGTAAAACCGCCAAACCGCTTGTGGTCAATGGCATCTCTTCGCTTTTAGTAATTGCGATGGCTTTTGTTTTTCAAAAAATATTTATTTCTTTTCCGGTTGCCCAACCTTTTTTGGAAAAAATATTTAGGGTTGAAGGCTTGGCGGGGACTGAAGTTTTGTTGTTGCCACTCGCTTTTTCGGTGGCAATGATTTTTAATGTTTTTGCCTTGTGGTTTTTATTTGTTCGAGATTTTGGCAGAGTTGGTTTTATGGGGCGGACTTTTTTCCAATCCCTCGTTGCTTCTATCATTGGTGGCGTCGTTTCTTATTTTTCGCTGACTGTTTTTGCTGGAATGTTTAATATTAATACGTTTTGGGGCGTTTTTGCCCAAGGCTTTTTTGCCGGCTTGATCGGGCTATTTATGATCTCAATTATTCTCTGGTTTTCTAAAAATAATGAAATCAGAGAGCTAGGCTCATCTTTGACTAAAAAAATCTGGAAAGCCGAAACGATTATGCCAGAGCAAGAAGAGCTTTAGTTGTGTGGCAAAAAAGCGATTTTTACGCTAGGATAGTATGGTATTGCCCCGATAGTACAGCAAGCTGACTACGGGGTAAAAATTAAAAATGAATTTAGAACATATCAGAAATTTTAGTATTATCGCCCACATTGACCACGGCAAATCGACCTTAGCTGATCGGCTTTTGGAGATGACTGGGACTATTCCTAAGCGTCAAATGAAAGAGCAGGTTTTGGATTCGATGGAGCTTGAGCGGGAGCGGGGAATTACGATCAAGATGCAACCTGTCCGTTTGGCTTATAAATATCAAGGTGAGGAATATGAGCTAAATTTAATTGATACACCTGGACATATCGATTTTTCTTATGAGGTGTCACGATCGTTGCAGGCTGTGGAAGGAGTGATTTTGCTTGTCGATGCAACCCAAGGCGTACAAGCCCAAACTCTCACCGTGCTCGCTATGGCACAGGATTTGGAGCTAAGGATTATTCCAGTATTAAATAAAATAGATTTACCGCTTGCTCAAGTCGAAGAAGTAAAAGATGAAATGGTCAAATTGCTTGGCTGTGATCGAGAAGAAATTATTTCGGTTTCTGGTAAAACGGGCGAAGGTGTCGAAAAATTACTAGAAGAAATTGTCAAACTTTTACCTCCGCCCAAAAGTGAATTTTTGGGCAGTGCCGGCGCTCGGGCGCTTGTTTTTGATTTTGAATATTCGATTCACAAGGGCGTCATCGTCTATGTGCGAATTTTAGATGGTACTATCAAAAAAAATGATTCGTTAGTTTTCAGCGCTTCGGGCGAAAAATTTGTCGCGCTTGAAGTTGGTGTTTTTTCACCTCAAAAAACCGCTAAAGAGGTTTTGTTGGCTGGTGATATTGGTTATGTCGTGACAGGTGTTAAAGAGCGAGGTCAAACTAGGGTTGGCGACACAGTGACCAAAGTTTTGTCGCCATTGCCAGCGGTGCCGGGTTATCGTCCGCCAAAACCGGTTGTTTGGGCGTCGGTTTATTCCGAGAGTCAAGATGATTTTGCTTTACTTAAACAATCTCTGGAAAGATTAAATTTACAAGATTCCTCGCTGTCTTTTGAGGAAGAATATTCTGGTTCGCTTGGGCGTGGTTTTCGGTGCGGTTTTTTGGGAATGCTTCATTTGGAAATTATTACCGAAAGATTAAAGCGCGAATTTAATTTAATTTTAATCGTCACGACGCCGACAATTAGTTATGAAATTATTGACAACCGAACTGGTGCCAAAGAATTAGCTTATTCACCACATCTTTTTCCCAAAGAAACAAAAGATAAAAATATTTTAGAGCCGTGGGTGGTGGTAAAAATAATTACTCCAGTTCGGTTTTTGGGTCAAATTATGCCTCTTTTGTATGAACACGAAGCGGTGGTGACGATGACTGAAAATTTTGGTGACAATCGTTCGGCACTTGATTTGGAAATGCCGTTGCGGGAGCTGATGCGTAATTTTTTTGATGAAATAAAAAGTGTGTCGTCTGGTTTTGCGTCTTTGTCTTATGAAATTACCGATAACCGTTCGGCGGACGTTATTAGGCTTGATGTCCTTTTGAATGGCGAGGTTGTTCCGGCTTTTTCGCGGATCGTACCAAGACGTCGAGCGGAAAGAGAAGCCGAAGAAATGGCGGAAAAACTAAAAGAGTTTTTGCCAAAACAAATGATTGTCGTTAAAATTCAAGTAGAAGGAATGGGGCGGATTATTTCAGCCCGATCGATTTCGGCTTTGAAAAAAGATGTCACCGGTTATCTTTATGGCGGTGATATAACGCGAAAAATGAAATTGCTAGAAAAACAGAAAAAAGGCAAAAAGAAAATGCAGGCACACGGTAAAGTGAATGTGCCGCACGAAGTTTTTCTTAAAATGATGAAGCCGTCTTCTTAAAGACTAACGGTAAAGAGCGGGGATATAGACCGCGACCATCCCGATAATCATCAGGACAACCAAGATCGTCATCATTACTTGCATTTTTTTTCTATTTTTACTGCCGAAAAACATATAAAAGAGTATATCATTTTAAATTAAAAAATAATACTCGTCATCCTCTTATTTAGGGTACAGATTTTTCGAAGCTTGAAAAATCCTGAAGTTCTCAGCTCGACAGCTTCGAAACCCCCTAAATAAGAGATGGACTCGTGTCATTTTTTAATTTAAAATTAGGGAGTTGGGAGAGGGAAAGAAGATAATTTTAATATGGCAAATTTTCAAGGAAAAAAAAGACGAAGAATTTCGCATCTTTCACCGCTCGTGCTTGGGCTGCTGGTTATTTTTTTGATAATTATTTTGCGTGCCACTTGGGGAGTTTATCAAAAATCTATTATTGCCGAGGAAAATCTATCATCGTCGAACAAAAAAATAAAAGAAATTACCGATCGCAAAAATAGCCTGCAAGAAAGTTTGGATCGGTTTAAAACTGCTCGAGGAATTGAAGAAGAAATTCGAACCAATTTATCTGTCGTAAAAAACGGCGAGAAGGTGATAAATATTATGGACGGTGATGAAACAGCCACGACCGCGACTTCGACGGTCAAAAAACAAAATCCGTGGTGGCATTTTTGGTAATTGATAAGTTTGCTGGTTTTTAATAAGATAAGATAAGGCGGGTATGGTTTAGTGGTAAAATATGTGCTTCCCAAGCATAGGACGGGAGTTCGATTCTCCCTACCCGCACCAAAAAATTATGTCAGAAAAATTTAAAAGAAAAATTGAAGATTTTACTTGTCTAAATTGTTTTGCCGAGGTCGTGGGCAATGGTTTTACCAATCATTGTCCGAAGTGCCTGTGGTGCAAGCATGTGGATATTCACCCTGGCGATCGCTCAAATCCTTGCCAAGGAGCAATGGAGCCGATTGGAGTTGAGTTCGAGAAGGGTGAGTATCTAGTTGTACACCAATGTGAAAAATGCGGGGTTAATACCCGGACCAAGGCACAACCGGGGGATGATATTGCTGGCTTTTTGGCAAATATGCTATAATATAGATCTATGAAAAAAGTACAAATATATTCGTCACCAAATTGTGTTTATTGTAAAATGGCCAAGGCTTTTTTGGATGATCACAAAGTAGCTTATGAAGAGTTTGATGTTTTAGCTAACGTAGAGAAGCGTCAGGAAATGATCGAAAAAAGCGGTCAAATGGGTGTGCCGGTATTGGTGATTGGTGAAGATGAGGTGATGGTTGGCTTTGATGAAAACCATCTTAAGATTCTTTTAGGAATATAATTTTTGTTTTAAGTAAAAATATGGCAGAATAAAAGGGGATTAGTCCCCTTTTATTTGTCTAAAATTTAGTTGCCCTTGTAGTTCAATGGATAGAACGAGTCCGTCCTAAGGATTTGATGTCAGTTCGATTCTGGCCGAGGGCACACTTTTCTTTTTTGCTAAGAGGTCTATTATTAATCTATGTCCGACCTTTTTGATCAGAATTTATCTCAAAAATCATCACAGACGCCTTTAGCTGATCGGATTAGACCACTCTCTTTGGCTGATTTTGTCGGTCAGGACGAAACGGTGGGTGAAGGCAAGCTTTTGCGTCAGCTTTTGGAAAAAGACGATGTCCCCTCGCTTATCCTTTGGGGCCCTCCCGGGTGTGGTAAGACCACTTTGGCGAAGATTGTCGCGAATATTACCGGTGCTGATTTTACGACTTTTTCGGCCGTGACTTCTGGCGTAGCAGATTTACGAGTGGTGATTAAAAAAGCCGAAGATGCACGAAAATTTTATCATAAAAAAACTATTCTTTTTATCGACGAGATTCATCGTTGGAATAAAGCCCAACAAGACGCACTCTTACCGTATGTCGAAAATGGCGTGGTGACTTTGATCGGTGCAACGACCGAAAATCCGAGTTTTGAAATAAATTCGGCGCTTTTGTCGCGCTGTCGAGTTTTTGTGTTTAAGTAACTCGACAAGATAGCGATTGGAAAAATTTTAACGCGCGCCTTGAAAGATAAAGAATTTGGCTTGGGTCAGAATAAAATAAAAATTGGCAAAGATACGCTGGATTTTTTAGCCAAAGCTTCCAATGGTGATGCCCGTAATGCTCTGAATGCCCTAGAGCTTGCCGTAAAAACAGGGGCAAAAGACGAAACAGGGAAAATTGTGGTTGATAAAAAACTGGTGAAAGAATCACTACAAAAATCGCATTTACTTTATGACAAAAAAGGGGATGAGCATTACAATATAATTTCGGCTCTGCATAAATCTTTGTGTGGTAGCGACGCCGATGCGTCTTTGTATTGGCTTGGGCGGATGCTGGTGTCTGGCGAAGATCCACTTTATGTGGCTCGTCGTTTGGTACGCTTTGCGAGCGAAGATGTTGGGCTGGCGAATTCACAGGCTCTAACCCAAGCCGTGGCGGGCTATCAAGCTTGTCATTTTATTGGAATGCCGGAATGTGAAGTGATTTTGGCGCAAGTGGTGGTCTATCTGGCTAAATGCAAGAAAAGCAACGATCTTTATACGGCTTATCTCGAAATGGAAAAAGATGTGAAAGAAACAATGGACGAGCCGGTGCCGATTCATCTTCGCAACGCTCCGACAAAATTGATGAAAAACCTTGGTTTTGGTAAGGACTATAAATATTCGCCAGATTTTGGCTATAAGGAAAAACAGGAATATTTGCCCAAGAGTTTGAAAGGTAAAAAATATTTGAAAAATGACCTCAAATAATCTATAATCAATTAATGCCCAGGTAGCTCAGTTGGTAGAGCATTTCCCTGAAGAGGAAGGGGTCGCCAGTTCGAGCCTGGCCCTGGGCACACGAAAAAAGAAGACCAAAGGTCTTCTTTTTTTTTGCCCAGGCAGGCTCGAATTAGGTCTCAATATTTTATTGCCCCAAAAGAGATTTCAGGTCTGCAATACTACTGGTACCGGTGGTTCCGCCGAGCAGGCTAGAATAAGAGCCCATCAGACTATCAAGCATTGGTTTTAAGAGATAAAAAGCGCCGATGGTTGAGCCGATGATGAAAGTCCATTTTATGACAGCCCACACAAACGCCCACTTTTGGTAGCGCAAAACTTTCGACATTACCTCGTGGTTTTTCTTGCTTAGATCAATATTTTCCTTGAGTAAATTTTTTAATTCGTCGTCCATCTATTTTTATCTTGCTACTACCTACAAACTACTCACTACATCGTCTAAACTAAAGTGATCGAACTTTAATTTTTTGCATTTTATCTTTATCAATCTTCGGTACACGTAGAGTCAACAAGCCATTTTTTTCAAAAGCTTCAGCCTCGGATGGCTCTACTTCTCCGGGCAACATAATTTTTCTTACAAAAACACCCCAATATAGCTCTTTAACAAAATAATTATCTAAATCCGCTTCGCTTGGTCGCTCACGCCGACCCTCAATACTGATCATTTCTCTAGTAATTGAAATGTTCAAATGTTCTGGTTTTACACCAGCGATCATAGATTGAATCACGATTTCGGTTTCAGTCTGATAGACATCGACAGACAATTCTCCAGCCTCTTCTTCCTCCTCTTCGTCGTCATCTTTCCATTTTGGGGCGGTCGATTTTATGTTTGGGGTGTATCTCTCCTCGTCTTTTGGCGATTCTTCTTCGTTGACCGAAATACTTCCCGTTATTCTTTCAAAAAATGATCTTTTATCTTTGAACATATTTTTTTTGGGCGAACAGTTTTACTTAGGTAAAACTGTTTTAGCCTATGAGTTAGGATTGGTAAAAACTTTTTTATAGCGAATAACTTTTTTAATAATTTCAAATAGGAAGATAACTAAAATCGCAGCAACCCACAGCATCACCAGTACTGAAAAAATATTATTGCCTTCGTTTGTAATTATAAAGAAATTAAAGAATGTGTGCAAGGCGGTGGCAGTGAATAGTCCGACCCAGAAGTAAATTATTTTAACAATTTTACTTTTATAAAAAGAAAAACCAAGAAAAGCACCCAAAATGGCGGAAGTGACGGTGTGTAAAATGGTGGCACCGAGAAAACGAAGATTGCCGGTAAAAATAAAAGTGCTTTGATCGGCGCTATTGGTCAAAGTGTTTAGTAAAAATAAAAAATTTTCCACGGCGGCGAAACCTAAAGCCGAGGTGATCAAATAAATCATCGCATCGACTGGCTCATCAAAATTTTTGTTACGCAAGGCGGCGACTCGGGCACCATAATATTTTATAAACTCCTCGATGCCAGCCCAAGCCATAAGTGGTAGGCAAGCTAAAAATAGGGGATAAAAGCCGGTGTGATTAGAAGCTACTGAAGAGATTTGACCGACAATATCTTTCTCGCCAGAAACCCATCTTTCTAAGCCAAAAGCAAAGATAATAAAAAATCCGCCGACAATGAAAGTTTTTAGGATCATTCGTGATGGCTCGGGTTTTTTCTTGTCTTCTTGCAACCAAAACCATAACCAAAAAATAGTTGGCACGAGTCCGCCAATTATTGCATACAAAATGAAAGTCCACGTAATCGAAGAACCAATCATAAAATTATATTAATGATAACAAAAAATAATTTTATTTTAAAGGAAAATGTCCGCTGGCTTTGATGGCGGTGGTGTTTTTAAGCGTTTTGTTTTGAATTTGTAGGTATGAAGCGACCGCAATCATCGAAGCATTGTCGGTTGAAAATTTTTGATCGGGGATTAGGAGCTTAATTTTTTGGTAGGTGGCTATTTTTTCGGTAAACTGTCGTCGGAGCTCCAGATTTGCCACAACTCCCCCGCCAATAATTAAATTTTTTGGCTGATATTTTTCAATGGCTCGGGTGGTTTTGGCGAGCAAGACATCAATACAGGCTTGTTGAAAATCTTTAGCGATAAAAGCTTTGGTCTCCTCATTGAAATTGTCGGTGGTTTTTAATTTTTGCACGAGGTAAAGCACGGCGGTTTTTAAACCCGAAAAAGAAAAATCAAAATCGGCAGAATTTATCATCGGTCGGGGGAGTTTAGCCGGCATCTCAACTTTGTTCGTCACCGAGTGACGAACAAAGTTTAAGGCGAGTTTAGAAATTTCTGGACCACCGGGATAAGGCAAGCCCAGGATGCGTGCTACTTTGTCGAAGGCTTCACCCACTGCGTCATCTCTAGTTTGTCCAATAGTTTTATATTTTAGCCAATCTTTGACGAGAATCAGCTCGGTGTGCCCGCCACTCACAATGAGTGCCAGTGTTGGAAAATTTAGTTTATTTCCGGTGGTTAAAAGATTGGCATAAAGATGACCGGCAAGATGGTTAGTCGGAATGACGGGAATATTCCACAAAACCGACAAAGCTTTGGCAAAGTTAATACCAACCCACAAGGCTGGTTCTAGACCAGGACCTTTGGTCACCGCAATGGCATCAATTTTTGGCGCTGGCATATCCAAAAGTTGAGTTAAAAATAATTCTTTTAATTCTTTCTCACGCTCAAGGATTTTTTCTATTTTTAATTTTAGTTTTTCTTGGCTTTTTATCTTTTTACTTTTTATTTTTGAATTATGAATTACGAGTTTCGAATTACCAGATGATTCTTCTATCGATTTTAACAAAAGTGGAATCAGATTTATTCCGTGTTCTCTTTTTGCTAGATTTGGCACCACCCCACCCCATTTTTGGTGAATTTCGATTTGTGAGGAGATATTGTGGGCGAGCACCTTAAAAACTGGCTTCGTTAAGCCTCCTTTGGCGTCAACTATGCTGATTGCGGTATCGTCACAGCTGGTTTCAATCGCTAATATTTTCATAGGGAAACTATAGCAAAAAGTCGGTTAAATGGAAAATTAAAAGAACAAACCCCCTAACGAAGTTTGTTCCGGTAAGGGGTATGATTTTTAAGATAGCTGTTTTTTAAGGGCTACTTTTTTATAATTTTTTTAGCAATCTCGGTGCTCAAGGTTTCCATTCCTAGTACGCAGGTCAAGATTGCTACTCCGATAATCTCAAAAAAACTTGATTCGATTACCTGACCTAATGTTGCAGATTCGACCAGTAGGAATATGAAAAAATTCCCAAAGACAAAACCAGCAGAAACTATAAACGACGTTACTAACAAGTACACTGTACTCACAAGCATTCTCCTTCGTGCTAGGCACGAATATTTGTGACGAAATTGCCACAAAAGTATTCTCCAGTCAAGGTGCAATACTGATTGCTACTTTACAGCATTTTAAAAATAAGTCAAATAAGACGGGAACACAGTTGCTCATTTTACAAATTTTTGCTAAATTAAGGTAGTTGAAAATTGAATCAAGGGCGATTAGCTCAGCTGGTTAGAGCGTTACATTGACATTGTAAAGGTCACAGGTTCGAGTCCTGTATCGCCCACAAATAGACTCTGCTTATCAAAAGCACCCTTAGCTCAGCTGGTTAGAGCGTACGATTCACATTCGTAAGGTCATAGGTTCGAGTCCTATAGGGTGCACAGGAATCTTAAAACATACAAATCATCAAGAAGACGATAATTACCCAGACGCCATATTGGATATCGCGGGTGAATTTTTTGTTGTTCCAAAGTTTAAGGTTGGCAATTATGCCCATAATTATGGCGATAGTGGAAAGCAAGATTTTTAGCCAGCCGATTAAATTGAACGGATTAGCAAAAGAGATAACCCCAGCGGAAATGCTAAATAAAACAATTCCAAGCAAAAGCATCCAACGTCGCGATTTTATTTTTATTTGAAACAGGGCAATAGAAAAAAGAATCATTAAGACACCGAGAAGACCGACAAAATTTTCCCAAATTTGTTTATCAAAAAACTTTTGCTTGATAATCGGTAACAAAAAATAAGTTTTAATTGTCTCGAGCACAGTAAAAGATTCTTCTTGTCCGACGACCAAGGCGTAACGACCGGTGCTTGAAGCGTTGCGGATTTTTATCATATAACCGCCAGCGTTTAGGTTGTAGGTTTGCTCTGGTCCTTGGAGATAATAGTCGCCACCAAATTCTTCGAAATAGACTTTGGTAAAATTGCCGGCTAAAAATTCTCGCCGACCTTCGCGACCAATAAGCTCTAAGCTAGGCAGATTTTTTTCGTTTATCGGAATAAGTAAACCGAGTAAAATCTTTGTTTGTTTTGGTAAATTGAAACTGTAATATTGGTCATCGCCAATCATTTTCCCATAAAAGACCTGTGAAATTTGGGGGTTTTGTATTGTGACGGGGCTGTTGAGGTTTGGATTTTGTCCGACTTCGAGCCGTGGCAAATGAGCCGAGCAGGCGACTGGTAAAAGGAGAAACAAGGAAAATAAAAGAGCTGTTTTTTTAGACATACTTTAATATTATACTGCAAAAAATAATTTTTGGGCAGGGAATTTATCCACTTTTGAAGTCGCCGACCACGGCGGTGGCGAGATCGCGTACAGAATCATAAAGATCGGGAATTCTCGCCAAGACAAAATCGCCAATTTCTTTTTGGTCGCTTAATTTTTCTAGCGCAGTGATATCTTCTGGACTTAATTTGTCGTAAATAGATAAATTAATTTTTCGGTTAATGATGTCTTCTAGCTCTTGCATTATTTGAGTCTGTCGTTCGGTCGGTAGTTCTTTAATACCTAAAAAATCCGAGACAAATTGTTTTGTTTGTTCATCCATAAAATTTATTATAAGTTTTTATTTTCTAGTTTTGTTTTTGAGCTTTGGTCTGCTCCGCAACCAACGGCTAGAGGTGACATCTTAATTATTTCAATTCGGGCTTTTTTCAGTAATGATTTTGCGGAATAAAATTTTTCTCCGCGAGTTTTTTCTTGCTCTCCTAGATCAAGTTTTTGTTTTTCAAGAATATTAGAAAACTTATCCGCCGATTGCTCGGCATTGTTTGGGTTCTGGGCACTGTCTAAAGTTTCCATACTTATAATTTGATTATAGCACTTTTGATTTTTACTACAAACTATTTTTTTGGCGGAGGCGGGAGGATTTGAACCCCCGAGGGGTTTTAACCCCTGCCGCGTTTCGAATGCGGTGCCTTCAACCACTCAGCCACGCCTCCATAGGACTAATCTAGCACACTTTTTGCTTTTTTCCAAAAAAATGTTATATTACAACAGTGCTTGGCAAAAATGTTTTAAGGCCTTATCGTCTAATGGTTAGGACATCACCCTTTCACGGTGGTAATCCGGGTTCGACTCCCGGTAAGGTCACCCAATGATTATTTTTATCGGTTTGGCGACATTCATCGCAACTTTACTTGGCGGTCTATTTGCTCTTCGTTTTCGCGATAAATTGCATTTGATACTTGGTTTTTCGGCCGGTGCGGTGATCGGTGTCGCTTTTTTTGATTTGATACCAGAAGCACTCAATTTAAGTGGCGGACAATTTTCTTCCGCGACGATCATTTCGGTGGTGGCGCTGGGCTTTATTTTTTATCTAATTCTTGATCGATTTTTTCCTTTTCATTCGCACAACGAAGGTGATGCTTGTCACAACGAGCATCATCACGATAAGGGTCGAGGTTGGCTCGGAGCGGGGACGCTCGCGGTCCACAGCCTGCTCGATGGTCTGGCGGTCGGTCTGGCGTTTCAAGTTTCGTCGGCTGTCGGTTTGATTGTAGCGGTGGCGGTCTTAACTCATGATTTTTCTGATGGTATCAATACCATCGGTTTAATTCTAAAAAATGGAGGTAATAAATTAAAAGCCTTTAAATGGCTTCTCGTTGATGCGCTGGCGCCAGTTTTAGGTATTACGTTATCACTCTTTTTTTCTTTGTCTCAAGCTTCACTTGGGCTAATTCTAGCTTTGTTTAGTGGTTTCTTTTTGTACATCGGGGCAAGTGATTTGTTGCCAGAAAGTCATCATAGCCACTCAACTAAATTGACGACAATGATGACCATTCTTGGTCTAGCTGTTTTGTATGTGGCGGTAAAATTGGCGGGAATCTAATTGCTCTATTTAATTTTTTTGAAGATAAATATAAATATCCTCAACGGCTTTGACGGCGTCGCCAACCGCGATATTGTTCTGGTGGTAGAGACCGTTGGCGCAATCGCCTGCGGCCCAAATTTGGGCTTCAGAGGTGGCTTGAGTTTGGTGGTCGACGACAATCGCGCCACGTTCAATTTTTACTAAATCTTTAAAAATTTCGGTGTTTGGCAAAAAGCCAATTTCTATAAAAATACCAGTGGTTGGTAGATCGATAGTTTCGCCAGTCTCTTTGTTTTTGTAAACTAAACTAGCGACGAAATTTGCTTGCCCGGCTGTTTTGGATGGGTCGCCTTTAATTTCAATAAGTTCGACATTTGCCAAAGCTTTGAATTTGGGGTTTTGTTGTAGTTTTTCAATCGTGATTTGTTCGGCTTTGAAAGTCGGTGCCATTTCGAGTAACGTGACTGATTTGCAGTAGGCGAGAAGTTGACTCGCCGAGCCGAAACCGGCATTACCACCGCCGATGACCACGACATCTTGATCAGCGAACATCGGACCGTCACAAGAAGCACAATAAGTAACACCTTTGTGTTCAAAAGTATCGGCGCCTTCGGTATCTAATTTTCGGCGAGTGGCACCGGTTGTGGCAAGTAAAGTTTTTGCTTGGTAAGTGTCTTTGTCTGTTGTCACGGTGACTAAGCCATTTTCTTTAATTATTTTTGTGACTTTGTCTTTTTCTTTGATTACTAAATTGTCACCGGCATAATAACGTAAATGCTCTTCCATTTTTTTTGCTAAATCAACACCAGAAATGGAAATTTCACCAATCCAATTTTGGATTTCTGGGGCAACTTCTGATTGTCCGCCGAGTTTGTCAGCCAGCAAGAGGGTTTTAATTTTTTTGCGAGCCGAATAAATGCCAGCCGTCAAACCAGCTGGACCGCCACCGATGATGATTAGATCGTACATAGTATAGTTAAATTAAATAAAAATAATTAAAATCAAAGATCTACAACCTATCCACTACAACCTGGTAGAACTATTTTTTGGCACGGCGGAGAAAAGCCGGAATCGAAGACCAGTCGTCGTCCATATCATCAGCTTTTTCTTTGTCTTCTTTGGTCATTTGCGAGGAAGTTTGATTTAATTTTGGCGCCGGTTCTTTTTCTTTTTTGGCTGGCGTGAAAATTTCCAGTTCTTTATCCTCTTTTTCGGTTTGTGTTTGTTGCGGGGTAGTATTTTTAATCATTTCTTCTCGGCGATTGTTTTCAAAATTTTCTAAATCTATTTCTTTGCTTTTTCGTAGGGCGCCAGGAAAACCGCAAGCGATAACGGTAATTTTAATTTCATTTTTCTTGATTTTTTCATCTTGGATGGTGCCAAAAATAACTTTGGCATCGGAATCAATGGAGGCAGTAATGACTTTGGCGGCTTCTTGCAATTCAAACAAAGCAATATCGTCACCACCAGAAACAGTGAAGAGGATGCCTTTGGCGCCATTGATCGAAACATCGAGAAGTGGCGAGCTGATTGCCAGTTTGGCAGCTTCGATGGCTCGATTTTCACCACTGGCGCTGCCGACGCCCATCAAAGCGGAACCAGAATTTTGCATAATTTGTTTGATGTCAGCAAAGTCCGCGTTAATTTTACCTGGCATTGTAATGGTATTGGAAATTCCTTCGACAGCTTGTTTTAAAACTTCGTCACACATCGCAAAAGCGGAATTGCAGGTCGTATCTTTGCTGATCAATCCTAATAGTCGGTCGTTGGGAATAGCGATAATCGCATCAACTTCTTTGGCGAGTTCGGCGATGCCATTTTCGGCAATAGTGTTTCTTTGTTTGCCTTCAAAAAAGAATGGGCGAGTGACGACACCGATAGTGAGAGCGCCTTGATCTTTGGCAATTTTTGCCACGACAGGTGCGGCGCCGGTGCCAGTACCACCTCCAAGACCGCAGGAAATGAAAACCATATCAGCGCCTTTGACCATATTTTGAATATCTTCCAGACTTTCTTCGGCGGCTCGGCGTCCAATCTCTGGATCCATACCGGTACCAAGTCCGCGAGTGAGATTTTTGCCGATATGTAATTTTTTGCTAGCTGGTGAATGGTGAAGATGTTGAGCGTCGGTATTCATCACGATAAATTCAACTCCTTGAACTTTGGAGTTGACCATATGGTTGACGGCATTGGTACCAGAACCACCGACACCGATGACTTTAATTCGAGCGAATGATTCAATTTCGGGATTTATTTTGGGCATAAAATGATTATTTATAACAATTATTTGTATCTTAACGTAATTTTTTTGATAGAGCAAGCCCTGTAAATAAAGGCTAAAATTGAAAAAGACAACAAGTTATCCACTTTTTGGGGACAAGTGGATAACTTGGAAATTTGTTATTCAAAAAGCAAGCAACAGCTGTCTTTTATGGCAAAAATTCTTTTAGCCAACGCCACAATCCGGCTCTGGCTCCCATAAAAATCTTGTTGCCAAAAAAACCATCGCTGTCTTCGTTGGTGTGATAAGAGCAAAGACCATAGGCGACCGACCACGAAGAGTCGCGGATTTGGCTTTTGGAATTCATTGCAATAGCAGAAGAAGCGGTGCGAGCGGGGAGTTTGAAATAACTTTTAGAAAGTTCCTCGATATTTGGAACACTCGACCCACCACCGGTGATGACGAGACCGGCTGGCAATAAACCATTGCGTCCCAATTTTTTCAAATGCATTTCGATAAATTCAAAAATGTCCGACAAGCGCGCCTCGATGATTTCGTCGAGTTTCTTTTTGGTGCCAAGTGGTTCGCCCTCGCCTTTTTTAATTTTTTCGGCTTCTTCGAGTGGAATTTTAAAACCTAGCGCAATGTCGTTGGTGATGTCGGTCGAGCCGATAGAAAAAACCTGGAGCGACAATGGCAAACTTTCTTCGAATACGGCAATTGATGTGGTTTGAGAACCAATATTGACCAAAACACAACCCGCCATTTTTTGGACTTTGGTGAGCACGACTAAACTAGCGGCGAGTGGAGCGGCGACCATATCATCAATAATGCCACCAGCATCTTCGACGACTTTTACGGCGCCTTTCAGGTGCTGACTGGAGCAAGTGATAAATAGTGTGCGAACCTCGAGCTTTGTGCCACGCAAGCCTTCGGGTTGACCCAAGACTTTTTCGCCATCAAGTTTAAAAGATAGTGGAATTTTATGGAGGATTTGTTTGTTGTTGGTATCGGTCAGATTGGCTTCGCTGGCTTCAATGGCACGGCTGATGTCGGTTTCGTTTACTTCAGAATCTGGTCGAGATAATAAAATTCCGCCTTCGCTAATTTTTGATTCTAAAGATACACCGCTGACACCAAGAATAACTTTGCGAATTTTTATTTTTGTGGTTCGTTCGGCTTCGGCTAAAACTTCACGGATAGTTTCGGTCGCTTCTTCGGGATTGACTACGTAGCCACGACGAAGTCCGCGAGATGGTTTTTTTATTAATGCCAAAATCTGCGGAGTGCTATCTCCGTTTTTTTGCTCGCACACGACGAGTCGGACCCAAGATGTCCCGATGTCTAATCCGGCTATTAGGTTTTTGGTCATTAATATTAAAAATTTTTAAAAACTTTTTTTCTTCACTATCCATTTTACTACTATGTGGCAAACCTTTCAAATGCAACAATCCGTGGATAAATAAACGGAGCAAATGTTCGTCTTTTGTCATCAAATATGTTCGGTATTCTTTATCGATTTGAGCGAGGTTCAGAAAAATTTCGCCAGCGTTTTTATCGAATGGAAAACTTAAAATATTTGTCGGCTTATCTTTCCCGCGATAAGTTTTATTTAATTTGTGAATTAAGGCGTTGCCGGTCAACACCAAACTCAAGTCATATTTAGCGCCGAGGATTTTTTTCTTAATCGCGACAAAAGGAATGCTTGGGGCATTCCTTTTGGTGGTATTGGTAATTTCTAAATTAGGAAGCATCTTTGACTTTGCCGAGCTTCTTCATTCTTTCGTAGTCGGCTCGTTTGACCAATTTTTTCAACGCCTCGCGCTTCTTTTTTAACTCGGATTTTAGTCGTTCGTTGTAGCGGTTGTTGCGCGCCTTACGGACAATACCCGAACCTTGAATTCGCTTAGTAAAACGGCGAATCAAACTAGAGTTGGACTCGTTATTAGATTTTATTACTTCGATTGCACTCATAGATAAAGGATAGCATAAAAACGCTGATTTAGTCAATCTGGTGGGGGAAAAGCGAGAACTGGGGGTTTGAAAACCACAGAAAACCCCTCCAGCGAGGGGTTTTCCTCTGCTTCGTATCTGGCCGTTCCGCCTTTGTCGCCAAAGCGACCTAAGACAAAAAAGGCGGAAACCATGCCGGCCAGCCCTCCGCAAGGGTTTTCAAACCCCCAGTCCTCGCTTTCTGTGGCAAGAATTGACGATTGGTTTTATTGGTGGGGAGGGAAGTTAAAAAAGAGATGTTCGTCACTCGGTGGCGAACATCGCAATTATCAAACACCGGGTGTTTGATAATTGCCGGTGTTTGATAATTTTTGGTGTGCTTTGAGTTGCGGAATTATTGTGATAATATATCACTATGAAAGCTGTAAAAATAAAAAAAATTCACTCTTTGTTGGATCGGGCGCGATCAAAGGCTCCTCGGGCAATCAGCGAATCTAAATTCTGGGGAAAAATTGCTTTACAACAGCAGGTGCTTATTCATGCCAAAAACAAAACATAAAAACATTAGGAAAGGAGATATTTAATAAAGGGAGGCTCAACCTCCCTTTATTTCAACCTCCCTTTATTTTAGGTCTCTTGTTTTTTTGTGGTAAAAACTGATTGTCAGTTTTTATTGGGGGGGGAATTAGTATAAGGACGCTTTTTCTTATAACCTTGATTTTTGTTAAACTAAAGGTATTATTTATTAATATGGAAACAAAAAAATATCAAACCTCTGTTTTTGGACAAAAATGTGTTGTCGAACTTATGGAGTTTTCAAGAGGTGATGGTAAAAAATGGAAAGAACTTTTTGATTTGTGGAAAAAGTTAAAATTGGGTATGAGGGACTATAAAGCGAGGGAACCCAATTTCCCAGAAGGTCTTTCTGAAGTAGCTTTTTGTCTTTATTCTGGTTCTTCTCGCTTTATTTCTGCGAAAGGGGCTCCAAATACTTCTTTTGACACATTTGATGTTAAAAAAGGTAGAGCTCAACAAATAAAAGCTTGTAGTATTGACCAAGATCTAACTTCTTTTGGTCCCAAATCGAAATGGGATGATTTATATTTTCTAGATTTTTACAATAATAATAAGACCGATGGTTTTTTTGACGTCTATAAAATTCCAAGTGAGTTAATCTATGGTATGAAGGTGAATAAGAATCAAACTTTGGCAGATCAACAAGGAGAAAAGAGACGACCTCGTTTTAGCATTAAGAAAGATATTATTGCCAAACATAAACTGAAACCCGTTGCTAAGAGTGTTAAAGTCTGGTAATTATCTCATCGCCTTCATCATTTGCATTGCGACATTTTCAATAACTGGGACACTGACAGAATTACCCATTTGTTTGTATAGCGCTGAGTCGGCTAGTTTGGGTAAAATATAATTTTCGGGGAAACCTTGGATTCGGGCACATTCTAGAGGTGTAAGCTTGCGAATACCTTTTTTATCTTTAATTATCGGTACGTTGTGTCCACCTGTCCCCATATTAGCTGTTAGTGTTGGGCAAACACCACTTTTGTTTTCTCTTACATATTGCCGGCGCCACTGGTAGACTTTACCCTCTTCTTTAATAATGTCCTTTAATTTTTCATAAAGAGGTTTGCCGTTGTAATAATATTTCTCAGCTACGTTTTTTTCTAACAAATCAGTAATTTTTTTAGTAAGTTTGATGGGAGTAGGGAATTCAAATTTTTCAGAATAATCTTTATTTTTAAAACCAACAATATAAATACGCTCTCTGTTTTGAGGAATGTTTCCATATTCCATACTGTTTAGGACTTTTGATTTAACGTGGTATCCAAGATCCTCCAGGGCTTTTAGTATTATCTTAAATGTTCGTCCTTCGTCGTGACTTTTTAAGTTTTTTACGTTTTCAAGTAAAAAACCCTCCGGTTTTCTTGCTTCAATAATTCTGGCAATATCAAAGAATAAATTTCCCCTGCCTTTCTCGTCATCAAAGCCTTTTCGGTATCCGGCAATTGAAAAAGCCTGACAGGGGAAGCCACCCAAGAGAAAATCAAATTTAGGTAGGTCATCAATGCCGATTTTTCTAATATCTTCAACGACCAATTTTGAATCTTTGAAGTTAAGGTCGTAAGTTTCTTTGCATTGTTGTTCGAAGTCGTTTGCAAAAACAGTTTTAAATCCCGCATTTTCAAAACCTAGGCGTATTCCTCCAACACCCGCAAACAGGTCAATTGTTTTAAAGCCATGTTTAGATTTTTTAGGAGTTATCTTTGGGGGCTCGTCTTTTATGTTACTGATAACTTGAACAACTACACCTCTGATTTCAACTTCAGTCCTAAAAAGTGGTTGCATTGTTGGGTTTCTCGGTTCGAGCCGTATTCTGGTTTTTTCACGGTAGAGTTTTTTTAATGTCGCTTGGTTGTCATCAATGATAGCTACTACGGTTTGTCCGTTTTCTGCCACTGATTGTTTTTTTATAACAACAATATCACCGTCAAAAATTCCTTCATCTATCATACTACTTCCGACAACTCGTAGGGCGTAGTATCCATTTGAGGATTTTATATTTGGGTCAACTATAGAAATAGAATCTTCAATTTCTTCAATAACATCTATCGGTGATCCGGCAGCAATTCTTCCGATTATTGGAATTTCCACAATAGACCTTATTTCTTTTTGAGGAGTTAAACTTCTAGCGGAATTTTCTTCTTTGGAAAGATAGCCTTTTTCTTTTAGGGAATTGATATGTTCGTGAATCGTTGAAACAGCTTTGAGTTTTAATTTTTTTCGTATTTCCTCAATGGTGGGGGAAATCCCATTTTCCTCAATGTAGGTATTTATAAAATCAAAGACAAGTTTTTGTTTTTTTGTTAAGTTTGGCATATTGCTTTAAAAATTATGTTGCGCTACAATTTAATTATAACCGAATAAAAACCGAATATCAAAGCAAGTTATCCACATATTATATTTTTATAAATAAGTAGATTATTAATTAAAATTATAAAATCCATGACAATTTTTTTAAGTTTATTTTCCGGAATAGCAACTATTTCTACTGGGTTGGTTGCTATAATTATTTATTTTTATCAAAAAAAAGATTTCAAAAAACAAGCGGCTAGAGTATTGTTGACAGAAATTAGAATAGCTGAAGATAGGATAGATCAGATTAGAGATAAAATTATAAATGAAACTACCCTTGATTTGCCGTCGGTTTTCCCGACAGAAAATTGGAAGAAGTACTCTCATCTGTTTATAAGTGATTTTGACCAAGATGAATTAAAATTATTGAATACTTTTTATGATTACGGAGAAGTGATTGAAGACTTCGCCAAAAGGAATAATAATTATTTTTGGATTACAACGGAAGAGAGAGCTAAAATCACTGTTCAAAAAATAGCTGATCTTGTTAGTGAATCCTATGGTGATACAAATTCTTATGGTGACATTCCAAAAAAAAGAGAATTTATATCTAAAGGAATGGACACTTACAATCAAATGTATGCACCCAGTAAAACTCTTGAGGGTATAAAAGATTATCTTCCTAAGATTTCTAAAATTACCACATCAAGTTGTGGTGTAAAATTAAAAAAAATAGCTGATTTAGTCTAACTTTAAGGAAGAGACCCTGAAAACAAAGATGTTTATGTCGAAGAAATCTCGAGGTCGAACATCGGTCTTATGTTCTTACCACTAAACTCTCCATTGCTATCAAGGCGAGACCTTTTGCTTTTTGAAACCCTTGCGGAGGGCTGGCCGGCATGGTTTCCGCCTTTTTTGTCTTAGGTCGCTTTAGCGACAAAGGCGGAACGGCCAGATACGAAGCAGAGGAAAACCCCTCGCTGGAGGGGTTTTCTGTGGTTTCAAAAAGCAAAAGGTTGAGCCTTCCTATTTAATCTTTTTAAGATACTCTGCCAATTTATCAATCTTAATTGTATCTTGCGAACGTGTGTCCATATTGCGGACAATAACGGTGCCGTCGAGGGCTTCTTTTTGACCGAGCAAAATTGCGTATGGAGTTTTGGTTCTTTCTGCCATTGCTAGTTGGGCTGACAGGGAATCGCGAGAAAGAGAGTGCATCACGGGGATTTTGGCTTTGCGGAGGATTTCGATAACTTCGAAACTGCGGAGCTTCGCTTCAAAAGATAATTGGATGAAAAAGACTTTTGGTTTTTTGACAATGCGGGGCATCAATTTGGCGTAGCTTTCAAGCTCAATGATGCGATCAACGCCGAATGAAGCGCCGACGGCTGGGACATCTTTGCGGACACCGAGTTCTTTTGGTAAGTAGTCATAGCGTCCACCGCCACCAATCGCGAGCGGTTTGGTTTCTTCACCGTCAGAATTTTCTTCGTTGATGAAGAATTCAAAAACGGTGCGGGAATAATAATCAAGACCGCGGACAAGGGAGCTGTCCATTTCGTAAGAAATACTCATCGCGTCGAGATATTCCAAAACTTCTTTGAAGTGTGACTTACAGTCGGCACACAAAGCCCCGATCGATTCTGGCGCTTCTTTTTTAATTTCCTGACAGCCGGGATTTTTACAATCAAGCAAACGTAGGGGATTGGTTTTAATTCTTTCGCGACAATCGGGACAAATACTGCGGAGATGTTTTTTGTAATAATTGACCAATTCCCGACGATAAGCACCACGGCATTCGGTGTCGCCGATACTGTTTATTTTTAGCGTAAAGTTTTTTAAACCGCACTCTTCAAGAATCGTGACAAAAATGCGAATGATCGTTGCGTCGGCGATGCTTTTTTTGGTGCCGAGAATTTCTAAGCCAAATTGCGAGAATTGGCGATAGCGTCCTTTTTGAGGATTTTCGTGGCGGAAAAATGGACCATAATAATAGAGCATTACCGGTTGGGGCAAAGATTGCATTCCGTGTTCGAGATAGGCGCGCATTATCGAAGCGGTGCCTTCGGGGCGCATTGTTAGATGATCGCCACCTTTGGTTTTCAACGAAAACATTTCTTTATTGACAATATCAGTATCACTGCCGACACCACGCGTAAACAATTCTTCTTTTTCTAAAATCGGGGTTTCGATCGGCTTGAAACCATAATAAAGAGCAATTTCCGAGGCTTTTTCAAAAAAGCCTTGGTAAAGATGAAACTGATCACCGATAATATCGCGCATACCTTTTACTGCCTGCAATTCTTCTTTCTTTGCTCCTTTAGGTTTTTTTGTATCTTTGTCTTTCATACGATTTTTGGGTTGTTTAGCCGGCAAATTTTTTGCTTGACCGAGCACGGGGTGCTGTAGGTTAGAAAAATTTGCCGGCTAGTTATTAATTTGTAAATTCATGCTCGCCTGGTAAAAAACTAATTTTAGTTGGGGGAAAGAGTCGGAGTAGGGCGCGACCGGTAATCAAATCTTTTTTTAATGGTCCCCAACTGCGTGAATCATAGCTAACCTGACGATTATCGCCCATTACAAAATATTCATCGGCACCGAGTTGCTTTACTGTCTCGATGGTATTTTCGCTACCGAGATAACCTTTTTCATCTAAAGTTTCTTTGGTGCCGTCAGCTTTAGTGATGCTCACTTCGCCTCGTTTGACCGAAACAATTTCGCCTGGCAAACCGATAATTCTTTTGATGAAAAAAACCGAATGGTCTTGTGGGTTATGAAAAACGATCACCTCACCTCGTTTTGGTTCACGAAGTAAATAAGAAAATTCGTCGATAATTAGATAATCGCCAAAACCACTGTCGCCGTAGGTTTTGTTGCCAATAACATCTTTTCCGCCATTAAAGGTAGGATACATCGACGAGCCGTGGACGATAAAAGGCTGGGCGACATACATCCGAAAAGGGATGACAATTGCCAATAAAATAACGACAAATTTTGCCAAATCCCAAAAACTCTCCTTGGCGGTCATCGTTTTTTCAGGCTTAGTTTCAGCGGTATTTTCGCTGCTAGGCAACAAATCCGACTTTTCTGTCGGTAATTTTTCTTCCATATGTGCCAATTTTATTACAAAAGAGCTTTTGACGCAAGGAAATAGGTTGTTGTATAATTAAACAATGTTCAAATACTTGTTTGTTGGTCTGGGTAATCCGGGAGTGGAGTATGAAAAAAGTCGTCACAGTGTCGGACGGATGATTTTGCAGTCTTGGGTCAAAGCACCAGGGAAAGAGGCGGAATTTTCGAATTGGGTTTTAGACAAAAAGGTTCTAGCCTTAAGTTCAAAAGGGGAAGTCGATGGCACCGAAGTTCGTTTGTTGTTGCCGGAAACTTTTATGAATAATTCTGGCAAAAGTGTAAAGTCACTAATTACGAGCGTTAAAAAAGCTCACAATTTGGTCGTCGTTCACGATGATGTTGATTTGCCGTTTGGTAAAATGAAAATTAGTTTTGATCGCGGTTCGGGAGGACACAAAGGTTTGGAGTCGATTATTAAGGCAGTGAAAACTAAAGAATTTATTCGGGTGCGCGTGGGTGTCTCACCTCAAACTGCTAGTGGTAAAATTAAAAAACCGAGCAGTGAAAAAGTCGTTGATTTTATCATTAGCAATTTCAAACCAGCGGAACTTGAAGAATTTAAAAAAATCAATAAAAAAGC
>CAIRHC010000010.1 GCA_903878275.1 Candidatus Vogelbacteria bacterium
GAACTTGAGTGTCGATGATTTTTTCTGATAAAAGAAGTGTTCGGTCGCTGATATCCCATAGATAGGTATACGGATATGGATAGGCTTCTGGATAATCTCCTGATTTGCAGGTTCTAAAGGTACCATCATATTCTGGTATGATATTGCAACCGGTTAAATCTTGATCATAGTCTCCACTATTGTATTGTTCCCAGGTAGTCGGACATCTTAAGAGGGTGCCGTTGGATTGGCTGGAGGCTTGGGATTGAAATGGGAGGAATGAGAGGAGGATAAACAGGAAAATCAAAAAGAGAAAAGATTTTAGGTAGAGTTTAATTTCAGAAAATGAAATCATTGTTTTTATTTACTCAATAATAACATACAAAACTATGCGGAGAAAGATTAGAGGTGGGTATGTTTGAGGAGGAAGTTGATAACTCGGTTGGCTTGGGTTAGGTGTTCAGTAAAAGCTTCAAGCTTCTCTTCTGTCCAATCGTCGTTTTTTAAAAACGGATCCAATTTTTCGTCCGTTATTTTATAACCTAAGTGATTGAGGATACGCAAAACCAGCAGGCTTTCCCAGCTTAGTAAAAATTTTGATTCTTTCTCCGTCTCTAGTGTCTGTAAAAAATCCAAACTATTTTTCAATGCCGAATAAAGTTCTTCGTTTTTTTCTTCGCCGTGAATCAGACGCGTCAACAATTTAAAAATCCGTCCGACCGTTTTCTTTTTATCGAGATTGGTTTTTATTTTTTTGAAATCATCAATTTGCTCCGCCCCAATCAAGCGCCAAAATTCTCGTCCGCGAATCAGCGATATTTCAGCGACCGTCATCGGCTCGACCAGCGATCGCAATTTTGAGTGCCCCGCCCGCAAACTTTGCGCCAGCACGTCAATCAAACCAAATTTTAGCGAAAAAACTTTAACTATTTTATTGGCTTCACCAAAATTAGCACTGCCGAGAATCAAGCACTCGGTATTATAAACCCGATACCCCATCTTTTTTAGCGACTAAGTAAAAATTTATTTTAAACAAACGTTCTTCGACGGCAATCTCCACCTTTTCTGCCAACAATTCTAGCTCCGGCAAAATTGCACCCGAGATACCATATTCAATATTTTTTATCGTCGCTGTTTTTTTAATTTCTTTTTCAAATTTACGCAAAATCAGCCTGCCGTCTTCTTCGGTCTCGACAGATAGGCTCACCAGATCGCTCGGCATCAAACCCAGTTTTTTTCTTTGCTCTTGGAGGTGACGAATAAATTCTCGAGCTGTCCCCTCTTTTTTTAGCTCATCAGTAATTTCACCATCAATCCAAATTTCTTCACCAAATTTTTCGCTAAAACTTATTTTTTTGACGTTCAATTCGTCTTTAATAATTTCTTGAAATTCGATTTTTTCCGCCAAGCGCATATTTTTGACTTTAATTTCCGAAAGTGGTTGTCGCACTTTGATTCCCATACTCTGGCGAAATTCCAAACCAAGCGACACAATTTTTCGGGCTTCCACCATTTCATCGATTATTTCCGGACTATTAAATGCCCAAGCCTCATCGATTGTCGGCCAAGCGGTCAGGTGAACACTGACCGCATTTTTTTCTGTTCGCAATTTTTGCCAAATATCTTCCGCCAAAAATGGGGTGACTGGTGCCAAGACTTTAGCAATTTCTAATAAAACAAAACGAGTAACCGCTGAAACATTTTTCTTGTCATTTTCGTCGTCACTTTTAAAACGATCTCGCGAACGACGTAGATACCAAGTGGAGAGGTCATCAATAAACTCATCGATCGGGCGAAGGGCACGGTCTAGTTCATATTTATCAAAAGATTCGGTCACCTGAATAATAGTTTCGCCAAGCCGGACCAAAATCCACTTGTCTAAAATATTGGAAATTTCCGTCGGTTTAAGTTCGAGATTTTTATTTTCAGCTTCCACATAGGTCTGATAGAAAGAACAAACATTTTGCAAACGCATTATAATTTTCCGCTGAATTTCTGCCACGCCCTTTTCGGAAAAATTTAAATCTTCTGCCCGCACTACCGGTAAAGACATCAAATAAAAGCGGAGAGCGTCAGCCCCATAACGATCGACGACCAGTGAGAGCTCTGGAAAATTCCGCAAGCTCTTTGACATTTTTTGACCATTTTCTGCAAGAAGAAAGCCATTAACAACCACATTTTTAAACGGACTTTCACCAAAAAGCGCGGTGCCCAGAACAATTAGACTATAAAACCAACCGCGAGTTTGATCCAAACCTTCGGCGATAAAATCTGCCGGCCAACCTTTCTTCTGATCCGGATCAAAATTATCTTTTTTAAACGGATAATGATCTTGCGCATAAGGCATCGCACCTGATTCAAACCAGCAGTCAAACACATCTGGAATTCTTTTCATTTCACCACCGCAAGCACAAGCAAAAGTAACCTGATCAATAAACGGTCGATGCACGTCAAGTTCAAAATCCTGATTGCACGGCAATGGTGAAAAAATTAGTTCACGCGATTCGCCGTTTTTTAATTGACCATCCCAGTGAATAGTTTTTGATAATTCTCGGGCGGTTTTACCAGCCGAGCCAGCAAACATCATCAAGATTGGAAAACCGTGTGCCACAATCAGAATATTTTTGTTTTGATATTTTTGTTCCAATTCGTACAACAAACTCATCACGCGTTTTTTAACGTTCGCACCGGTTTCACCATTTTCGTACTGACGATAAATTTTATCGTAGATCGAATTTTCTTTTTGGTATTCGCGCCATTCTTTGCCGTCATAAGTGCCAACATTTATTTCGCGCAAACGCTCATCAAAAATTACTTGCTCGTCAGTCAAACCAAGTTTTTCTTTAACAATCTTCACCGTTTCTTTGGTTCGGCGAAAATCGGAAGAAATTATTAAATCAATTTTTTGCTTGGCAAGCTCTTCCGCTTCCGCCATTACTTCATTTTCGCCCAAGTCGGTCAAACCATCTTTGGCCAAATCAAGACAATTGACCCGACCTTCGACATTGTTGATCGCCTGTCCGTGACGCATCGCAATATATTTGTTACCAGTTTTTTTAGATAGACGACGAATATCATCGAGAGAGCCAATTACCTCTTTTTTATCGCAACTAGCACATTTCCAAACCGGAATCGGCGCACCCCAGTAGCGCGTCCGAGAAATCGCCCAGTCACGCGCGCCTTCGAGCCAATTGCCGAAACGTCCTTCTTTGATATTTTCCGGCACCCAATTTGTTTTCAAATTATTCGCCACCAACTTATCTTTAAAATCAGTCACTTTCACAAACCAAGAAGAAGCTGCATAATTTAAAAGTGGCGTGGCACAACGCCAACAATGTGGGTAAGAGTGAATTATTTTTTCTTTCGCAAACAACGTACCTTTGCCCGCCAAAAATTTAATTATTTCAATGTCGGCTTGTTGCGGATTTTCAATCGGCTTTACTTTTTGTCCAGCAAAATCTTTAACCTCTGGTTTAAATTCACCATTCATTGCCACGTGCTGGATAAACGGCAATTTTTCTTTTACACCAAGCGCCATATCGACTTCACCAAATGCCGGTGCAATATGCACAATCCCCGTCCCGCTTTCGGTCGTCACAAAATCGGCTGGGTAAATCTGCCAACCACGTTCTTTGTTTTCTATTTTTTCATCATTCAAATAATAATCAAAAACTGGTTTGTATTTTTTACCGACTAGCTCTTGCCCGGAAATCTTTTTTTCTTCTGTAAAATTATTTTGTTCCATTTTGTTTAAAATCCATGGAACCCTTTCTGTCGCTACAATATATTTACCGCTCTTTAAAGATAATTCTCCATCTTTTATTCCTCTGCCCAAATCTGTATTATTTTGTAGAATTGAATAACTTATTTCAGGATTGACTGCCAATGCCACATTACCGGGCAAAGTCCACGGCGTCGTCGTCCACGCCAAAACAAAAGTTCCCGGTTCGTCAACAAGTTCAAATTTTACCGTCACCGAAATATCCGTAATATCTTTGTAGCCTTGAGTTACTTCAAAATTGGATAAGGTCGTCTCGCAACGAGGGCAAAGATGCATTGCTTTGTAACCTTCGTAAACTAAACCCTTGTCGGACAAATTCTTAAAAATCCACCAGACCGTTTCCGAATAGCTCGGATCCATTGTCCGGTAATCGTCTTCCATATCCACAAAACGTCCGAGTCTTGGCACAATTTTTCGCCAGTCATCAGCATAACGTAAGACACTATCTTTGGCTTTTTGGTTGAAATTTTCAACACCGTAATCTTCGATATCTTTTTTGGTTTTTAAACCAAGTTCTTTTTCAATTAAATTTTCCACTGGCAGACCGTGACAATCCCAACCCCAACGCCGACGGACATAAAAACCCTGCATCGTTTTGTAGCGAGGAATGACGTCTTTGATCGTGCCAGCGGTCAAATGACCATAGTGAGGTAGCCCAGTCGCAAAGGGCGGACCATCATAAAAAGTAAAGGAACCTTTTGTTGATCCACTGATTAGTGACTTTTCTAGCGATTGCTCAAAAATCTTATTCTCTTGCCAAAATTTTAGAATTTCTTCCTCGCGCTTAGCAATTTCTGATTTTTGCCCTTCATTTTCTTCAAGCGACATTATTATAATTTACCGTAAAATACGGATATTTACAATATCGCTCGAGTTTGATAATAATACAAATAGAGAGGAAATTGTTCCGATCTCAAAATAAGGAGAAAAAGTAATGATAAACAAAGAAGGTTCTGGGTTGTCTTTTGTCGACAGCAATACTGGGCGAATTTTTCTGACTATCTCTCGTTATGATATAAAGGGAACAGCTAATCCGCCGAAGTACATAAAAATAACGGATGCTATCGGTCGCCAGCACTACGCAAACGACAACCACGAAGAATATCACGTCTTCGACAAAATCTTAACCAGTAAAGGTTTGTAACAAAACAGCGGTTTCTACCCCGCGAGCGCAAGCGCTCGCGGGGCTTTATTTTTGGCTTTACTAAATAATTTTGGTATGTTAGAAATAAATCGGAAATATAAAAATAGAAAGGAGGTGATTTTTGTGGAACTAATAGTTACCCGCGAAGGTGACAACGAAATCCATATTTACGAGGATATCGGAACAGAAGCTATCATTCGTCGGGAAAAAAATAAGATAATCCTAACGATGTGGCCAGCCGATCCTTTGGTAATTAGGAAGAATGAACCACTGTATAAACATTTCAAAGCGATTTTAGATGATCCCGAAATCGGCTAAATTGCAATTTCATCCCACACGAGCGCTTGCGCTCGTGTGGGATTTATTTTAAATTTTACATTTTTTCCAAAACCGGAATCGCCAAGATATTCAAACCGTTTTTCAAAACAATCGCCGTTGCTTTCGCCAGAGTCAAGCGTGAGGCTTCTTCATCACTGCCGATAATTTTATTTTGCGCATAAAAAGAATTGAAGGCACCAGCGATACTTATTAAATAAGAGACTAGTGTTTGCGGCGAAAGATTGTTGTAAGATTTTTCGATAATCTCTGGTAACAAATAAAGTTGTCGTGCCAAAATCGAACTGGCTTCTTCTGGCGATATTTCATCCCCAACCTCTTTCCCTTGTTCCGAGGCTTTTAATATTACTGAAAAAATTCTAGCATAAGTATATTGCAAATAAGGACCGGAATCACCTTCAAAAGATAGCGATTTAGCAAAATCAAAAATAATATCTTGCCCTGGTGATTGTTTTAAGATCGAATACTTCAACGCCCCGACCGCCACTTTTTCCGCAATCTGCTTTTTCTCATCAATCGACATTTCTTGCCCAACCATTTTTTCTAAAACTTTTTCGCCCACCTCGCCGATCAGATTCTTTGCGGTAATCACATCGCCAGTGCGCGAAGACATTTTTCCAGTCGGCAAACGCAACATTCCGTGGGCGATATGTTTAGTTTTTTCGGCAACTTCTGGCAAAATTTGTTCTAAGGCTTTCAACATCACCCGAAAATATTCTTTTTGTTCTTCAGCAGTAATGGAAATTGATAAATCAAATGGGTATTTTTCCAATTTAATTTTTGCCAAACCTAAATCTTTCGCCTCATAAGTCGGCAAACCTTCATTGTTTATAAAAACCCGTGTATGCAAAGACACATCGAACAAGTCACCCCTAAAAACCACCGCCCCATCGCTTTTTTCAAACACACCACTCGCCAGACCATCTTCGACAAGCTTCTGCCCGACCGCCCAAGTTTCACTTTCAAAGAAATAATAATCAAACGCTTTCCCCTCTTTTTCGTTGTGGTTTGTGCCGAGCAGTTTATAAATAGTTTCAAAATAATCCAAACTCCACTCACGACCTAAGTCGTAAAGCTGGTTGATATGGTCGTCGTTTCGTTTGTAAACCTTTTTATTTAAAATAGTTATGCCTTCTTTGGCTTCTTGATTGTTGTCAAAATCATAAGCACCTAGAGCGTAACACTGTCCAAGATAAGCCACTTTTTCTAGCAGATTTGCTTCTCGATCAGGCTGTTCATTTTCTTTGCGCACCATTCCCCATAAAGTTTTCGCCACATGCATTCCGACATCACCCTGATAACAAGCTCGCTTGACCTCTGCCCCACTGGCTTCAATGATTCGCGAAAGAGTTTCGCCGATTGTATTATTCATCAAATGCCCAACATGAAAAAGCTTAAACGGATTTGGATCGGTGTATTCCACCATTACTTTTTGACCAACCAACAAATCATTGTGACCAAAACTATCACCCGTCATTAAAATTTCTTTCAAGTTCTCGATAAAAAAGTTTTTTGACAAAGTAAAATTGATAAAACCAGGACCCGCCACATAAACCTCTTCGAGATTTTCATTTTTGACACTCAAAATTTTGTCCTTAATTTTTTCTGCCAGTTTTACTGCGTCTTCACTATTTTTTTGCGCCAAAACCAACGCGATGTTGGTCGAAAAATCACCAAAAGTTAATTCGGGATGAAAAAGCTCAATTTTTTCTGCCGACAAACCGATTTCCTCAACTGAACTCGCGATTAAATTAGACAATAGATTTTTGATCATAGGCAAGGACAGAATACCACAAATCCCCACTTTTTTCAAAAAAATTACCGTTTGCCAGTACTACCAAAACCACCTTCGCCACGCACCGAATCAGACAATTCGCTCACCTCTTTAATTTCTGGTTGCTCAATTTTTTGAATCAACATTTGAGCCACCTTGTCATTCTTTTTAATTACATAATCTTCGGACGAGAGATTGATAATCACTACCTGCAATTCTCCACGATAACCAGAATCAACGACCCCTGCCATTGTTTTAAGACCGTGATTGGAAGCCAGACCACTTTTATCCCACACCAAACCGACAAAACCATCGGGAATCTCAAAAGCCAACCCAGTCTTGATTCGCCCACGTTCACCAGTTTTTATGGTCATTTCCTCAAGAGCAAAAATATCCATTCCAGCATCGTCAGAATGTGCATAAGCTGGTAATTTAGCCTCGACATCCAATTTTTTAATTTTTATTTCCATCTTGAAATTTTAGCACTTCTCTGGCAGGATTTAAACAGATGCCCTTAACCAAAGGAGAAAAATGATGCTGAAATCCATTGACGAAGAAATTAAAGTTCGGGAATTGACCGATTTGGCAACGAAGTATGACTGTCAAACCTTGATCCATATCCCGAACGAGGAGCGAAATAACTTCTGGCAAAAACTCGAACTACTCAACCCAGAAAAAATCCTGGCAGGACCAATCTTTTGCAAGGAGCAGGATGGTGGCTTTATTTGCCACTACACGGCTTACGTTCTCAACGAGAACGGCACGAAGATTTACTTCTTTTTCCGTTTTTGAAACCAGAGCAAACCACCGGCGCTCGTCCACCAGACGAGCGCCTATTATTTTCGCAAAATCTGATCTATGCTTTGAGCAATTTTTATAAAATCTTTTTCTTTTTTACCGCGCGTTGTTTCGGCGGCAGTCCCAAGTCGCAAACCCGATGGATCAGCCGGATTGCGAACGTCAAACGGAATCGTATTTTTATTTACAATAATTCCCTCTTTTTCCAATCTCGCACTCGCTTCTTTACCAGATAATTTACCGCTAGTTGATTCCACCACATCAATTAAGAGCAAGTGATTATCGGTTCCGCCAGAAACAATCCGCCAACCAAGTTTTTTTAATTCTTGCGCCAAAGTTTTGGTATTAACGATAATTTGCTTAGAGTATTTTTTAAATTCTGGCGTCATTGCTTCTTTAAGTGCCACCGCAATTCCAGCAATTTGATTTATGTGTGGTCCACCTTGCAAACCCGGGAAAACAGCTTTGTCGATTTTTTTATTTAATTCTCGTTTATCAATTCGCGAAAAAATCATTCCCGATCGCGGACCACGCAAAGTTTTATGAGTCGTGGTTGTTACCATGTCAGCATACGGAAATGGTGAAGAATGAACCCCGCCTGCCACTAAACCAGCGATATGCGACATATCCACCATCAGATAAGCCCCGCAAGCATCGGCTATTTCGCGAAATTTTTTCCAGTCAATTTTTCTCGGATAAGCAGTAAAACCAGCCACGATAATATCTGGCTTTTCTTTTAAGGCGATCTTTTTTATTTCATCATAATTTAATTGCTCGGTTTTTTTATCAACGCCATAAGAAATTTGTTGCCAGAATTTTCCCGATGCTGATACTTTGTGACCATGAGTTAAGTGCCCACCGTGAGACAACTCCATTCCCATAATTTTACCATTAGGCGAAACGAGAGCTAAGTAAACGGCTAAATTTGCCGGCGAACCAGACAAAGGTTGCACATTCACCGCCCATTTTCTCGAAGACAACTTAAATAATTTTAACGCCCAGTCAATGCAAAGTTTTTCCAATTCATCGACAATTTCATTCCCACCATAATAACGGGCGTCGGCATAACCTTCAGCGTATTTATTAGTAAACACCGAACCAAGCGCCTCGAGTACATCTTTCGACACGTAATTTTCCGAGGCAATGAGGTTTATCACCTCTTTTTGCCTTTTCTCTTCAGCTTTTATAAGTTTTTCAATTTGTTTATCTTTCATCACTTCTTCATACTAAAACAAAAACTCTGACTTGCCAAACTGTCAAGGTTTGCTAGTATCGAATACAGAGAGTAATTAGTTCTCCGTCAACCAACTAACCCTGTTTTGTTTACAAAAGAAAGGAGCTACAGATGTTCAAACTAAAACCTTATGAGGAAAGAACGCCGGATCGACAATATCAGGATTTGCTACGATATGTCGTCGATAACGGCAAATGGAAAAAGAATACTAACCAGGGCTTACCGGCTCTAACCGTATTCCGTCCGCCTATTCAGTTGCGCTACGACCTACAAAACGGTTTTCCACTTATCACCGAACGCCGAATTAGTTTTTGGCGTAAGGCGGTCGGCGAAATATTCGCCTTCGTCAACGGTGCAACCACAACCAAAGAACTCGAAGCTTTTGGTTGTGATTGGTGGAGCACTTGGGCGACCAAAGAAAATGCCGAGAATGTCGGTCTCGAAGAAGGACAACTAGGAAACTTCGCTTCTTATGGAGCAGCGTTCCATCATTTTCCAACACCCAACAAACCCGAGGGTTTTAATCAGTTCGAAGCGTTGGTGCTCGGGCTGAAACAAAAACCTTGGTCACGAACGAATCTGATTTCGCCGTGGGTGCCGTACTTCGCTTCGGAGTTCGGTAAGCGGCGAGTGTTTTGTGCCCCGTGCCACGGTTGGATAAACTGCCACGTCCACGACGGGATTTTAGATCTCGCTATGGACCAACGCTCGGCTGATTTAATTATCGGAGTACCAGCCAACTTGATTCAGTACTCGGTATTACTTTTAGCCTTGGCGGAAGTGACAGGTTTGATTCCCGGTGAATATATCCACACCTTTGTGGATGCTCACATCTACGCCAACCAGATGGAAGCCGTAGCAGATATATTAGACCGTGAGCCACTTCGTCTACCGACGGTAAAGATTGTTGATCCAGAAAAAATAAACAGTCTCTTCGATTTTCGAACGCAGCATTTCGAAGTTTCCGACTATCACCCACACCCACCAATCAGCGATATTCCGGTGGCAGTTTAAGGAGAAAAGAATGCTAAACATTGTCGTAGCCATAAGTCTGAACGGCGTCATCGGGCGACAAGGAAAATTACCGTGGAACCTGCCAAGTGATTTACGGCAATTCCGCGATATAACGATCGGTCACGCCGTAATAATGGGTCGCAAGACTTATGAGTCACTACCTAATCGCTACCGACCCCTACCGAACAGAGAGAACATTGTTCTTTCAAGAAAACGAGACCTGATTGTTCCGAGCGGGATAGTCTGCCGGACTCTCGACCAAGCTCTAAGTTCGGCTTTGTCGATTCAACGGAAATACATAATCGGCGGTGAAGAAATTTTTCGCCAACTTTTACCGATCACCGACCAGTTGATCGTGACCGAGGTTCAGATCGTCATCAAAAACGGTGATGCTTTTTTCCCCCAAATTGATAGTGACGACTGGCAAATCGTCGGACAAAAAGCTCCAAAACAGGAAGAAGGTGATGAATTCCCTTACGCCAAAAAAGTTTATTGGCGTAAACGAAAAACTTAAATTACCGCCCCGACGCGCCCTGCGCGTCGGGGCGCTTTTCTTTTTAAAAAATAGAATGTTAAAATGAATTTTATGATTAACAAAAAAATGGTAGTTTTGAATAATGCTAGAAAAAAAGAGCAAATAGATAAAATGAAAAAAATTATGGCCGAAGACATTTGTCCTTTTTGTCCAAAATATTTAACCAAATACCACGATTTTCCAATCGAACGCACTGGTAAATTTTGGTCGGTTACAAAAAATGATTATCCTTACGACGGCACTGCGATTCATTATCTTTTTATTTACAAAAAACACATCGAGAATATTTCGCAAATTTCAACCCCAGCTTTCGGTGAATTACTTACTCACTTAAAATGGTTAATTAAAAAATATAAATTACCAGCTGGCGGTTTCGCGATGCGTTTTGGCGATCCTGATTATACGCAAGCATCAGTCACCCATCTTCACGCCCACTTAATTGTTGGAGAAAAAATAACAACTAATAATAAAAACAAATATTTAAATTTTCCAATTGGTTATCAAAAATAAAAGCCGAGGCGCACATGGCACCTCGGCTTGATAATAACTAAGAACACATTTCGACTTTGATGACTTCGACTCCTTCGGCGATAAAAATATGCCGGGCGTCAGCAACAGAATAGCCTTCGGCGTAAAAAACTCGCTTCAAGCCAGACATCGCGATTAGGCGTGCGCACTGCGGGCACGGAAAAGTCGTGCAGTAAAGATCAGCCCCTTCGGACGACAAACCTTTCCTGGTGCAAAAAGCAATCACTCCTGCTTCGGCGTGGATCGTGCCACAGATTTCGTGATGTTCACCAAAATCAAAACAGACACGCTGGTCACCATCGATAAGTGGCGAAAAACCGGTCGGCAAATACTGATTATAACCGACAGCCAGCACGGTATGATCGCGAACAATCGCCGCTCCGACTTGTCGCCACCAATCAGTTGACCACGAAGCTGTTTTATAGCAAACACCCATCATCTGTCGAGAAAATTCGTTAACGGTAATTACTTGATCTGGCGACACCAGTTCTTCACTGGTGACATTTTTCTTGTACCAGCGAGTGAAGCACGAGTGAAATTCCACGCGATAATTCGCGAGAAATTTTTCGGCGAATTCGCTCATCACTTCGTCGATCGGTAAAATATAGTTCGTCATATGCGACAAAGCCGTCAAACCCAAACGACCCAAAAGTCCAGCTTGAAAACCAAGGGCTTCGAGCATTTGTTTTACCTCTTCCGGACGAACCGCGCGCAAATCGTGTTTGAGTTGAGAAAATCCGACCAGGATGTCCTCATCCAAAATCAAGATTGGCGCTTTCTCTTTTTGCAAAAATTCCAGCAAAGCTCGATGTACCACTGGCACATGAGCAATTATCAACCGAGATGGATCAAACATTAGAGATCTCCTTTCTTAAAGTTTTGATTGCTCAATTACTTGACCATTAGCCGCGTCGATCAGATTACCGATCAACCTCTGCACTTCCATCAATTGTTCTATTCCGCCAGCCATCATCATTCGCTGAATTCGTTTTGTTGTAAAGATTTCCGCTTGCGCCGGCAAGACGACAATTTCTCCACAAAATTCGCGAACCTGCGATAGATATGGCTCTTTGGAATCAGCCGATGTTTCCGAGACGATAAAAGCGTCTGGCCTCATCACCCGAATAAATTCGATCGGATCTTCCCCTTCGACAAGCGGGTAAATCAGATCAACCGGGCGAACAAACGAAAGCATTTCGATTCGTTCTGCCAATGGTACCACTGGTCGATGGATATTATCCGGTTTACGCTGGCGTACCACTTCATCCGAATCCACTTCGACGATACTGATGTGCCCTTTCGCACGCATCGCGTCAAGATATCGTCCGTGACCAATATGGAATAAATCCCACACGCCAGTCGTCGACGAAATCAAATAACCAGATTTCCGTAGATACTCAACCACTTCGGCAAGTTCCGCCAAATTTTGAATTACCCGCTCCGAGGTCGAGACTTTCTCGTCCCGAAGAATTTTACCCAAATCAATAAGTGTCATCACAACCGTCCTTTCCTGTTAAGCCTAAAGTCAATATTACAAGTTCCAAACTTCCTTCGTCTTTATATCATAAAATAGCCAAACTAAAAGCCTTGACGAATCAAGGCTTTTAGTTGAAATAATTATTATTTAACTTCAATCCCCATCGAGCGCGCTGTCCCCTCTACCATTCTCATCGCCGCCTCGACATCTGTCGTGTTCAAATCAGCCATTTTCTTTTCGGCAATTTCTTTAACTTGAGCTTTGGTCACCTTGCCAGCCCGGCTAACCAAGTTTTTACCAGAACCTTTGGCAATACCAGCGGCTTTGATCAAAAGGTTGGACGCAGGTGAAGTTTTCAAAGCAAAATCGTAACTTTTATCACCGTAAACATAAATTTCTACCGGAATTACATCCCCCATCATTTGCGCCGTGGCAGCATTAAATTTCTGCACAAAATCACCGATATTAATACCAGCTTGTCCCAAAGCTGGACCAACTGGTGGAGCGGGAGTGGCTTTACCACCGACGATCTGTAATTTAATTTTCTTTTCTATTTTTTTAGCCATAAATTTGTTTAACCTTGCTATCCTATAATATAAAGCAGTTTTTTTCAACCTTTAAAATCAAATCCTTTTAACCTGCAAAAAGTCCAACTCAACTGGTGTTTCGCGACCAAACATCGAGACCAACACTTTGACCTTGCCCCGATCTTCGTCGATTTCACTGACTTTGCCTTCAAAATCCTTAAACGGACCGTCAGCAATCTGCACCGACTCGCCAATAACCAATTCAATCTTATGTTTGACGCTATCACTATCCATTCGGGAAAATAACTCCTCCACTTCTTTGCTGTCTAGTGGCACCGGAATAACACCCGAGCCGATAAAACCAGTTACCCGGGGTGTATTTCGCACGACATACCAAGAATCATCAGTCACCACCATATCCACCAAAACATAACCAGGATAAATCTTTTCCTCGATGGTGTTTCTTTTACCGCCTTTAATTTTAACCTTCTTTTCGGTTGGCACAATCACGTTAAAAATCTTATCTTCCATTCCCAAAGACTCAATACGCTGTTTTAAGTTGCGGGCGACCGCATTTTCGTAGCCTGAATAAGTATGAATTGCATACCAATTTCGGCCCTGTTCTAGTTCTTGTCTAGCCATAATTTTTTATAATTATTTTACAATTAAGTTTTCTAAGCCGAGACGAAAGACGAAATCAAAAACCCCGAGCATCACGCCGACAGTAATCGACAAAGCAATAACCAAGACGGTAAAATTGGTGGTCTCTTTTTTGGTCGGCCAGCTCACGTGCTTCATCTCGCCCTTTGTTTCTTTTACATAATCAGTTAATTTTGACATAGCTTTATTTTATACTATTTTCTTGTATTTAAAAAAGCCCCGCGGGGCAATCTATCTATACCAGTATTCTACGCTTCAAGTGGAAATAAGTCAAATCCGATCAATTTATACAGACAGCCCAAGTTTTGCCAAAAATTCCGCCCTGATTTTACCATCCAAAAACCGGGTATTTCCGACCGGCAAATTGTCGAGATTAATATTTAAAATTCGTACCCGCTTCAGCTCTTTGACTTGGAAACCGAGGGCGACACACATTCGACGAATTTGATGCTTTTTACCTTCGGTCAAAGTAATACGAAACTTATGATCGTCTATTTTTCTCGTTTGACAACGCTTGGTTTTATAACCTTCAATCGCCACGCCATTTTCCATAATGCGCAAGAAAAAATCGGTGACTTTTTTATCAACAGTGACTTCGTATTCTTTATCGTGAATATTTTTCGGATTAAGTAAACGATCAGTTACTCGACCATCATTGGTTAAAATAAGTAAACCCGACGAATCTTTGTCGAGGCGACCGACCGGAAAAATTCCGACAGGAATTTTTCCGGCTTTTGTCACTCCAGTCTCTTCCCCACGCGGTTTATTGTAAGCCAAATAAACCAAATCATCCGTCTCACTTTCATTCTCATTTTTATTTTTACTATGCCGAGACGCCACCTCCACCACATCAGTTTCTAAAATTTTTTCACCCAATTTTGCCACTCGCCCATTGATCGTCACTCGTCCTTTTTCAATCAAAGCGTCAGCACCAACGCGCGTCGAAAAACCTTTGTGCGCCAGATATTTATTTATCCGCATCGGATATTTTTGGTCTTCGTTATTCATTTTTTAACTTTTTTAAGACCGATTAGCGAATCCCCGCCGGCAAATGTTCTTCTTTTAACATTTGAATTTTTTTCAAATGAAGAACCAAGCTCGCCGTAATTAAGAAAAATCCAGCAAAAGACATCAGCGGAATAGTAATAAAACCAAACAAAGCAAACTCCTGAATCGTGCAAGGCAATTGTATCGAACAAACCACTAAATCAGCTGGGGCGATATGCCAGACCAAAAGATTATGATAAGTCGCCACGACCAAACCCAAAATCGAAAACGGCAAAGCATAGTAATGAATCCAGCGATCTTTTTTCCAGATGCCAACCGTCAAAATCAGCACCAGCGGATACATCAAGCCACGCTGAATAATACACAACGAGCAGGGCGGTAAATTCATAAACTGGCTAAAATACAAACTACCCAAAACTCCAGCCCAAACCACCGCATAAGCCGAGTAGATAAAACATTTGACCGGCACTTTTTGTAAAAAATTTAGCATTAGTCTATTATAGCAATAAATATTCATATGAGGAAAGTTGCTATTTTTGATGTTGATGGAACCATCTTTCGCTCAAGTCTTTTGATTGAGCTGGTGGAAGCTTTGATTAAGGCTGAAGTTTTTCCGAAAAATGCTCGCGCCCACTATGAACTTCCCTATCGCCAGTGGCTCGACCGCGAAGGCAGTTATGAAGATTACATCAATGCGGTCGTTGAAGTTTTTGTAAAAAATATCAAAGGCGTTTTTTATGGCGACTTCGCCGAAGTCAGCAAAAAATTGATTAAGGAAAAAAAGAAAATGGTTTATCGTTACACGCGAGACTTGATCATTGATTTAAAAAATAAAGATTATTTTTTGCTCGCCGTCTCACAATCACCAAAAGGCATTTTAGATGGTTTTTGTAATGAGCTCGGCTTCGACAAAGTCTATGGTCGTTTTTACGAACTTGGTCCGGGCGATGAATTTACCGGCAAAATTATCGACGAACATCTAATTATGAACAAAGCGAATATTATCAAGCGAGTTTTGGAAAAAGAAAATTTGTCGCTAAAAAACTCGATTGCCATCGGCGACACCGATAGTGACATTCCAATGCTTGAAATAGTAGAAAAACCAATTTGTTTTAATCCCAACCAAAAACTCTATAAATACGCCAAACTAAACGGCTGGAAAATTGTCGTCGAAAGGAAGGATGTGATTTATGAAATTTAAACTTTAAGTTTCGAGTTTATTCTGCTATTCTGACCATGGAAAGGAGGTGATTTTGATGGAAATCAAACACCGTGCACCCCGAATGGTCGGGGTTAAGAAAAAGAAAATTCGAACCTTGCCCGAAAATACGACGACTCTCGCCCTTACCTACCTTAATCGAAAATTAGACGAAAAAGGTAAAAATGGTAAGGTGGTCACGGTTTTGACCTACAACGAAGCGAGTCGGCGAATTGCTTGTTATGGTGAAAAAATCGATGATGGTCGGATATTTTCCGTGTTGAATCTCAATACGACAAGACGAATTTCTCATCCACATTGGCATCGTCTGTGCCACTGGAGTCAGGGTTTCTTTATCCCACTCTCCGCTTTTCTAAAAAAAGAAACGCTTGACTGGGTCGCGCTTGTCGGTATCGGCATTTCTCATGATACCGACCTTGAGGTGATTCCCTTTCGCCGATGAGGGTATGCCCTCGCTGGGGCACGTCTCGCCAACGTGCCCTTTTTTATTTTTTAATTTTATTTTTTCGACTTTGCCAAATTTGAAAAAGTCCCGGCAAAAGTGAGATCACAATAATAAAAATAATAATCGGCAAAAGATATTTATCAACATCAGGAATTATTTGTCCCAAAAAATAACCGAGTAAGGTAATGCCGACCGACCAAAGAAAACCACCGACAATATTATAAATAAAAAAAATCGAGTAATTCATCCGCGCCACGCCAGCCACAATCGGCGTAAACGTCCGCACAAAAGGCACAAAGCGCGCAAGGATTAAACTTTTACCACCGTGTTTTTCAAAAAAAGTATGAGCTTCTGCCACATAAGCTTTTTTAAAAAAACGAGAGTCTTCTTTTTTAAAAATCAGCGGACCGGTTTTTTTGCCAAACCAATAACCGACATTGTCCCCTAGCACCGCGCCAACAAATAAAATCGCACACAAAAAATAAATATTTAAAAAACCTTGTGACGCCAAAAAACCGGCAGTAAAAATCAAACTATCTCCCGGCAAGAAAAAACCAAAAAATAATCCGGATTCAGCAAAGACAATTCCGAACAAACCGAGATAACCAGCGGTTTTAATTATCCACAGCAAATCAAACATCCCTTTAAATATACCGCAAAAAAGCCATTTGCCCAAATGACCTAATTCCTGTAATAATGAATTACGGAAAGGAGGAACTGGCAAATGGACACTCAACTCGTCGGTTTCAGCTCGGCAAAATGGTTCCTTGTTTATTATGATCCGATCACCTGTTCAGAGACAACGGTGTCTCTGTCCGTTAAATCAAATGCCGAAAACGATATCTTGTCGGCGGCTCAAGTCGCCTATCACGACAAATGCGACATCGTCGGCAAAAGGCGGATAACAAATACTCGCCTAATCAGGGAAATCCCCCTTAATGGCGAACTTACCGGGTGATGGAACAAGAAACTGCCGGAGCAACGACATAGTCGTTGCTCCGGTTATTTTTTTAAAAATTTACCAATCTTCTTCGATTAAGCCGAGTTTAATCAACCGAGCTTTGATGGCACCGTTTTTCCGACCAAAAGTTTTAGCCAAATCATCGACTGGATTGCCATCATTAAATAATTCTTTCAATTTTTCGTCTTCTTGCTCACTCCACGAGCGATAAGCGTTGGGATAAGTTTCGCGAATTTTGGCGAAACCGTCGCCAGCTTCCCCGCGGGCGCTAGCGCCCGCGGGGCTTTTTTGGTTTTTTTTCTTTTTTATTTTACTGCCACCACAAATCGTCACAAAATTTTCGTGCATTTTAGCTAATCCTGTTTTGGGAATTTCACCAAAAGTTTGTTCGGCATCGATCGAATCAGTCCGAAAATCTTGATCTCTCTCCAAAATCACCGGATGAACTTTAAAAGCTTTTTCATTCCAACCAAGCAAATGCAAACCGGACAATCTTCTAACTCGCGACAAGGCGACATACCCTTGTCCAAATTCAAACACCGAACCCAAATCAATTATAGCTTCGTCCAAACTTAAACCCTGACTTTTGTGAACCGTAATCGCCCAAGCCAACCGCAACGGCAATTGCGAAATCCGTGCCTTAACTTTTCCATTTTCTTCAATCACCCACTCCATCGGTTCAACTAAAATTTGTCGCCCATTTCGTGCCCGGACAATAGGCTTTCGTCCAATCTCACCAAAACCCTCCACCACTCCAAGTGTCCCATTAACAAAACCTTCTTTTTGATTATTTTTGGTAAACATCACAGTTGCTCCAATTTTTAGACTCAATTTTTCTGGCGACAAACAACCTTTTTTAAGTGCCGTAACCAGCGCTTCCGGTCCATGCTCCATCATAAAAAAATTTTGACTGACTCCGCCCAACTTATTTAAGGTCTCATCGTTCACCGTATCAACATTGAAATTATGAGAAAAAAGTTTTGGTATATCAGCCGGAATTCTAGCTTTTTCAATTTTTCGAGAAGTTAAATATTCCAAATGTTCTTCGCTAAAATCATTTCGTCGAATCGCCGACAAAACATCCAAAAAATTTTTATCGTCCTGACGATACTGCTCGGTCAAATAACAAATGATTGGTTGCAACCTTTTCCAAACTGGCGCGTCACAAGCAAACAGAGCTTTCGGTTCATCCATTAAAGTCGCTTGCATTTCTTCATCCCGATCAATTTTTACAATCGGCGGTAATTGAAAAAAATCACCGACCAAGATAATCTGCATTCCACCAAAAGGAGCCGAATCATCTTTGATCTCCCGACAAACAGCATCAACCATCGAAAGAGTGTCAGCGGAAAGCATCGATACCTCATCAATAATTAAAACTTTTGTTCGACGAATTCTTTTTGACAAATACTCGGTCGTCCCTATTTTATCAAGATCATATTTGGACAGACTTCTTTTTATGCCGATACCACTCCAAGAATGAATCGTCATTCCACCAATGTGCGTCGCCGCAATGCCAGTCGAAGCGGTAATGGCAGGTTCGATTCCGCAATCACGCAAATAAGCCACAAACTCGTTGATCGTATGAGTTTTACCCGAACCAGGCTCACCAGTCAAAAAGACGTTGGCGCCAGTTTTTAAAATATCCAGAGCTTGCTTCTGTGTCATTCGGATATTCTAACACGCCAAAATTAAATTTGCTCAAAAATTAAATTACAGCTTTGTTCCGTTTAATAGAACTTTAAGCAAAAGACTTTGTTTGACGGTCGCGACACCGATCACTCGATCACCACCACCATAATAGACATAAAGAAAACCATTTTGCTCTACCCAACCACAAGGAAAAACGACATTGTTCACAATTCCGACTTTTTCATAAACACCTTCTGGTTCAAGTAAATGGTCAGTGGTTCTAGCCAAGACAATTGTCGGATCTTTCAAATCTAAAAGCGCTACGCCGACACGATAAGTGTGATCAATAAGAGAAACTCCATGATAAAGAAAGAGCCAACCTTTATCAGTTTTTATTGGTGGCGCAGAAAGACCAACCTTGTCACTTTCCCAACTGTTTGGTAGTGGGCGCATCATCGACTGACATTCATCAACCATTTCAGATTGATAATCTAAAGAATTAACATAATCAGCAGAGATATAGCGATTGATTCGATGAACTATAAAATATTTCTTCTTAATTTTTTCCGGCCAAACACAAGCGTCTTTGTCATCAAAACCCGCCGGCGTAATCAAAAATGGTTTTGTCCAAATAAATCTCCGATTTAAAAAATCACCAACCTTAATCGACGTAATCGCCACGCGCGCCGGGCCAATACCATCAAAAGCGGTATAGAGCATATAGATTTGATCACCAATTTTTGTCAGACGTGGATCTTCACAACCAGAATTTGCCCCGGGTACTTTTGATTTTTCAAAATCCTCACGAGGCACATAGATTGGCTCTGGCCATTTTTCTTTTATGGTCATCCCGTCAGAACCAAGCACCGCATAGCCAATTGTCGAGACATTATCTTCGCCTTGCGCCCGATACAGAATATAAGTTTCACCATTAAGACGAATAGCTGCTGGATTAAGAGTCGCTTTTGATTCCCAAGGGTGACGTGGGTTAGGTTCAATCAGCGGGTCTCCAAACATTCTTTTGAAGCGATGATTGCCGGCGGTATCAGGATGAATAGTCGAAAGAAGATCGGTCAAATTTACTCTGGCACAACCGGTCACAGTATCCGCCGCCCCATAATAAATCTGCAACACATCACCAATTACCAAAGCACCCGTAGGAAAAACGATATCAGAGACATGGCCGACGAGCTCATATGGTTCTTGCGGAACAAGAATCGGACCACGAGTCCGCCCAATAATTTTTCGGGGATTTTTTAAATCTAACAACACCACCTCGATTCCAAAAACACGAGGTTTGCCACTTTCAGGAAAATAATTTTGAATATGTGAATAAACCAACACCCAACCATAAGGTGTTTTGATTGGCGGAGCCCCAACTTCAACGTGATCGTATTGGTTTCGACGAAGATCGATTTTGTGTTCATCTAAATTTTCATGCCATTTCTCCCAAAAATTTTGTGACCACAAATCTTCAATCTTATCGACTTGAGCAATCGCCATTTTGGCTGGTGGCGAATCGGTGTGAGCCGAGAAAATGACCGTTACTTTACCATTAATCCTTTCAGGAAAAAGCGTCATCGCTTTGGCATTGAATGGAGTGACCAAATGTCGAGCCTCAACTTTTTTTAAATCTGAAGAAATCGCGACCGCCACCTTAATCCCCTCGGCATCAAAAGGGTAACGAGACAAAGCCGTGTAGAAAGTATAATATTTTTTTTCAAAATAAGTGACACGCGGATCTTCGCAACCATATTTTTCCCATTCTTCTTTTGGTTCGATAAACGGCACTCGATTCGTAAAATGAAAACCATCAAGACTTTCAGCTTTGCCGATAATCGACATCTGGTGAGGATTTTTTAACTCGTCTGGCGAGGAAATGGCTCGATACAAACCATGATATTTAAAACCTTTTTTAATCGGACATAAATTAAAAGCGGCAAAACTTTCCCAATAATGAGTATTGTCAGTGGAAAGAACTGGATTATGACGAGATCTTTTTACAACAAACATATTGTTATTATAATATTTATTTAAATTAATTAAAAGTTATTTTTTTAAGTTTGTACGATGGTTCTTCGTCTTTTTTTAATTGTTTAAGTAAATCAGAAACAGCAATCGTCGCCACGCAAGAAACGCGATCAGCTCCACCATAATAAATATACAATAAGCCGTCTCGCTCAATCGCTCCCCCAGCGTAAACAATATGTGGTTTGCCATCATTTTCATACCACTCATCTGGTGACAAAATCGGCTCACGCGTCCGTGCCAAAACTTTTTGTGGTTTTTCCAAATCAAGAAGCATTGCTCCGATTTTATAACGCGCCGGATCACGCCGATCAACCGCATTGTAAATTACCAGCCAACCATCCTTAGTTTTTATTGGCGTTGCCCCAACGCTCAACTTTTGACTATCCCAAAAAGAATGTCGTGGGTAAATAAAACTTTCATTTTTAAGCCAGCGTTTACCTTCTCCAAAAGAAAGTTCGGCGACCGTATCCACCACAATCTTCGGCCAGAGTCGATGGAAAATTACATACTGCCCATCAATTTTTTCCGGTAAAATAACCACACTCTTACTGCCCACACCCGGTGGTGACATAAGCATTGGTTCGCTCCAATCCCAATTTTGATCCAAAAAATCTTCTTCTGAAATATAAGTGAGTGCTGTTCGAGTCGGCCACGTGCCATTGTGTGCCACATATGTCATATAAATACGGTGACCAATTTTTGTCACCTTTGGGTCTTCGCAGCCACCCCAGCTTCCACCAGAAGCAAACAGCCCACCGTCTTTACCATAAGCCGGCACTGATCCTCCTTCAAAACTAGCCCGCGGTCGATAAACGGGATAAGGAAAACGTTGATCGATTTTTATCCCATCAGGACTTGAGGCATAACCAATGCGCGAGAAATCGTCTCGCCCCACTGCTCGATACAAAAGATGCACTCGCCCACCAAGATCAAGAGCGGTCGGATTAAAAGCGCCACCAGCTTCCCATTCATATGGTGCGGGTTCGATAATTGGATTATTCGTTGATTTTATTAAATTTGCCGATGATGGTATTTTATTTTTCGGATCAAAATCTGTTAAAAACTTTTCCGCCACATCCAAAAAAACTATTTGACCATCGCTCTTGGCAAAATAAAAACGAAATTTTTTAGGTTTTTTTTCTAATGGAACTAAACCAATTATTTTTAACGATCCAGCCACCTCCAGTGGTATTTCCATAATTGGCGTATCGGTCTGCCACAAAACTTTTGCCGGATTATCTCGATCAAAAAACGCGGCTCCAATTTTTAAAAAATACTGTTCGCCCACTTTTTGATCGTGTAAATTATTGTCCGCCAAAATATCTATTTTTGTTTCAGTCGCATAAAAAACGGCTCGCCCACCAAAACCCGGCAAAGAACCGACGACCTGAAACTCCTTTTCGTCAAAGAAAAACCGCCATGGTGTTTCGGGTAAGCTAATCTTTTCCCAATCTTTCGGTTTTTTAAAAATCGCCAGATTTATTTTTTTGCCACCACTATAAACAATTTCGCAATCATTTAAAACCGATTTTGAAATAAATAGACTGGGCTGATTGATATCAGGAATAGAACCGACAACTTTCCAAGTTTTTAAATTTTTAGCAACAGCATAAGTAAAAATATCTTTACCACTATGATGGTGCAAGTAAGTCAAAAATAATTCCCGACCATTATTAATCAAACGAAAATTGTGACATTTCGCGAGATCTTCTTTCTTGCCAGTTTTGTTCAGTAAAGTAATTTTTTGTCGAGAAGGTTTGAAGTTTTCTCCGGTCAAACTACTGGCTATTAAAAGTTCTTGTTTTTTGTCTTTAATTTGGCGAGACAACAAAACAAAACTATCTTTATTGAGACCAACAACTAAAGGCTCATTGGTTTCAATGGCTTTTGTTTTTTTTACCCGCTTCGTCGTGGTCTTTTTGTGGCGACGAAAGGTGACTTGTTTTTTTGTTGTCTTTTTTTTAATAATCCCCTTTTTGATCATAACCTTATTTTCGGCCGTAATAATCAGCTAGCCGAACCTCATCGTGCTCGGCAAATTCACCAAATGATACTTCCAAAATTTTCACATCTTCATTTGTCGCTCTGGCTCGATGCTCGACAAACGGTTCGATAACAACCTCACTTCCAGAATTTAATTCTTCGATTTTTTCGCCAACAGTTATTTCTGCCCGACCAGATAAAATATGCCAAAATTCCGTCCGCTTAGCGTGTTTTTGCAAACTCAAACTTTCTCCAGCCTTAAGGTATAAAATTTTTACCGTTGATGGCTCACCCGCAGTAAATTGCCGGAACTCACCCCAAGGTCTTTTTTCAGTAAAAGGAAAATTTTCTTTCATAAAAATTATTTTTTTATTAAAAATTTTATTAATTCTTTGGTTTCAGAAACACCCGCGACCTGCTGACACATCACACCGCTACCTAAAAGTGGTTCGTCGTTGCCGCCAGGAAACAAAGCGTCGCCCACATACAAAACTTTATCTTGGCTCAAATTTAAATGTTCCATCAGCTTTTTGATACCATAGGCTTTATCAATACCTTTCTTAGTAATATCAACAGAAGTCGAACCGCCAATTTTAACGGAAAATTCTGGTAACAATTCTCGCAAAGGGGCCGCTATTTTTTGGCGTTTTTGCTGATCGGGATCCCAAACAGATTTGGCAGAAATCGGTGCCTCCTGACCCAAAGCTGAAAAAGTAATCTGGCTACCACGATCTTCAAAAATCTGTCCGTAACTTTTTACTTCCATTGGAAAACCAGTATCAGTTAAAACCTGATAAAAAGCTTTCATAATTTTTTCTTTTTCTTGGTCTGTTAATTTTTCGTAATAAAGAGATACCCAACCGGTATTTTTATAAGAATATAGACTTGCGCCTGAAGTCGGCAACAAATAAAGATTATTTAAATCAGGCATTGCTCCCGCCAAATAACCCAAAAATTGTTTTTCAAACTGAAAAAAAGACGCGCCCGACATCACCGCCACATATTTATTTTTTAAAAGCTCGGCTAAAAGTCCTGCCATTTCAGCATCGAGTGGTTGTTTGCTTTCTGCCAGAGTATCGTCCAAGTCAAAAGTCACTAAAGACAAAGAATCTGGATTTATATTTTGCAGTTCCATTGCTCTGAATTATAACGCAAAAAAAATAAATCAACTAGGCACCGGACGAAATTTTGCTAAATAAAATTTCGCCCGGCGCTTTTCCACATTAACCTACTTGTGTTTCTCTTTATTTTCCTTGTATTTAGCCAAAAGCCAAGAGCTAGATTGGACTTTTCCCCCTTTGCCTACGTTATAAACCATTTTTATTCCAAGTTCTTTGCAGACAGTTACCTCTGGCACTGGATCACCATCAGGTTTTCGATCACCACCATTCGCAAAAATATGTGGTTTGACCTTGCCCAAGGTCTGACAGACACTCATATCTTCGGTGTCAGGTTTGTGACCAGTCAAAACTACTTTATCCACCACACCCAAAGCTTCAAGCAATTCTTTTCTCTCTTTTTCAGGCATAAAAGCATAACCTTTTTTCTTGACCAGCCAGTTATCGTTATTTAAAATAACCACCAGTTTATCCCCAAACTTTTTCGCTTTTTCAAACATTCTCACGTGACCGATATGCACCGGATCAAATCCCCCACTTACCGCCACCACCACACAATCAGATTTTTTCGAATCAATATTGTTTTTAGTATTTTTTTTATTCATCTATCAAATATACCAAGCTAAGATTAAAAAGCTAGTCCAACAATTCTTAATCAATATCCCAAAAACGTTTAGTCTCTTTGACGTCGGGACCATAAAAGCGCAGTTCTAAAAAGTCATTCAAATCACTGAAAAAAGCGCCGAGACCACCCGCCACAAAAATCGCCCACCAATAAAAACTCTCAAAATAAATCATCCCAAAAGCCACCATCAAAAAACCATAAATCCAGTGGTGAGGCGTATTGGTATGACCACCGTAATAATCGCCGACCCGACCAACAAGGTATCCGCCAAAAGCACAAGAAATAAAAATTATCGCCTTAATCAACATTAAGAATAATTATAGCAAGAGAAATTGTAATTTTCCAAACCTCAAAAAATTTGTTATTTTATGATTTCAGTAATTGGGTGTCCGACGTGATAACCGCCAACGAGATTGTGATCGGTTTCAATTATTTTTTCGCCAGCACCACGAACCAGAGCTGTCCCAATTAAATAAAGGAAACCATCTTTTTCTTCGAATACAATTTGCGAGCCATAGCCATGAATATTTAACTCTAGCGGACAAGCACCTAATTCATAAGTTGTGGTTTTTAATTTTTCTCCGGGATACAAATCACCTTTTGTTGCTTTTTCAACCTCGCTCGCTAGTACAAAAAACAAATTATTTAAAATTGGCTGAAATTTGAAATGCTCCCCTTCTCCTTCCGCAAACTCATGTTTATCTGGCATCATTTTAGCTCGTAATGTCTCACCGGTTTTAATCTGAAAATAAATTGACCCAGATGAAGTTTTAAAAATCTTGTCAAACCGATCTTTTTCCAACAAAAGATTTTGGACAAACTCATTTCTTGTCTCGCTAATATCCTTAAAATACTGGCCATTATTCTTTTTTGTTTCAAAAACCTCATATTCCCGGTCTCCTAGATCACTCATTAGCGAAGAAAGTTCTTCTACGCTGGCTGGCGGTTTTTCGCGATCTTCTAAATAATTTAAGTCTAGGTCTTCCACTCCGAAATTTTACCAATTTAAAACTAAAAAGTCACCTTGGATTAAGGTGACTTTTAAAAATCAGAGTGCACGCTAATGTCTCATTAGTAATAATGTAGCAATTTACATTCTTCCGATATTTAAAAAAATAAACTTTATTGTCTTGGAGAACAACGAGTTTCGCTCAAACTCTTCTTTACTAAACTAAACAAATCCATTGTAATATGCGATTCAATCCCCACCCCTAATCCACCGCCTAAATACTCTTGTCGCTTGGGACAATTTTTATCATTTACCTCTTCTTTTGTGGGTTCCCAAAAAGTCACAGCCTCATCCTTTATTTCAAATGGTTTGGAATATTGACCTTCGTAAGTTTTATTACATTCATTTAAATCATAAACGATAAGAGTCCTCGGATCAGGAGCTGTCCCTTGGTCAATAAGCAAAAAGTTTGTCGTTGAAGCAAGAAAATATTGAGCTTCTTGATATTGATAGTTGCAGTCTACCCGCCCATCATTTTTTATTACCAATAAATAAACTCCACTCCCGACAAGGGCAACAAGAATTATGGTAATGATTATTATTTTTTTCATAAATCTTTAATGATACATCTTTCTCTACCTAATAAGATAAAATTTACGATGGGTGCCTATCGAGAATCGAACTCGAATCGAAGGTTCCACAAACCTCAGTGTTAACCGTTACACCATAGGCACCATATTTATTTATACTCTGGCTTTTTCTCCTCTACTCCCGCTCGATGATTTGCCAACCTCGCGAAACCATAAAGCAATGAGGATAGACGATTCATAAAAGCTGTCGTATTTTTTTCAAGTTTCACTTCACCAGCATCTGACACGCGCACCACCATTCTTTCCGCTCGCCTTGCCACCGTCCGCGAAAAATCAAACAAAGCCGAAAGTTCTGTTCCCCCAGCAACGAGAAAACTTTTTATCGGTGGTAATTCTCCTTCAATCATTTTCAGAATATTTTCCATTTTTACCACCTCTTCCGATGACACTCTTTTGTCGGCACCAGCCAACTCCGCTTGGACCGAGAACAAGCAGTTCTGCACTTCTTCAATTATTTTTTCAATGGGCATTCCCATTATGTCGAGCGAACCAGTAAAATCTTTAGCCTTAACCTTGCACAAACCGAGCCAAGAATTTATCTCATCGACCGAGCCAAGCGCTTCCGCCACCAAAGAGCTTTTGGATAACTTTTGATCGCAACCAAAAACTTTTGTCGTCCCATCATCTCCCAGTCCCGTATGAAGCATTGTTTATTTTTAACACAAAAATAGAAAAAAGGAAAGAGGAAAGAGGAAAGAGTTTTGGTGCCCGGGAGAGGACTCGAACCTCCACACCTTACGGCATATCCACCTCAAGGATACGTGTATACCAATTTCACCACCCGGGCAATGTTTAAATCATAAGCTAAAAATTGTTTATTTTCAAACAAAATACCGCCCGGTCTTTCAGCCGGGCGGTATTTTTTTATTTTATTTCTTCAGTTCCCTCAATCTTCTCGTCAATTAATTCTTCGGCTGGTACTGGTTCGATCTCAATCCCTTCCAAAACCTGCTCAATCAATTCATCTTTTTCTTTCTTGCCACCGACCAGCACTTTTCTCATTCGGCGACGAATTTCCTTGGCAGCCTTGTCGCGAATATAATAAAGCTTGGAACGACGAACCTTCACTTTTTTAATTATTTCGATTTTATCAATCATTGGTGCATAAAGCGGAAAGACCTTTTCCATCCCAACGCCACTAGCCACGCGACGAACAGTAAAAGTTGCACCCGGTTCATTACCGTGTTTTCGAGCAATTACCAGACCTTCAAAAGCCTGCAAACGAAATTTGCCATCTTTTTCTGGCACTTTCTGCCAAACGCGGACAGTATAACCAGCCCGAAGATCCATTTTCTTGCGTGCTTCGACTTCGACTGGTGAAATTTTGAAACCTTTTAATTGAATCATAACAAACGGTAGTCTAACACGAAGATTTTATATTTTCAAGGGTATTTTGTAAGTCAGTCGGTACTTCCGCCTCAAATCTCTTTTTACCAATTTTGGGTAAATTTATTTCCAAACTAAAACTATGGAGCGCTTGCCGAGCCAAAGTCACGGGGCAAAGTCCTTCAGGATAATACAATTTATCGCAAATAATCGGATGTCCGATCGCCTTAAAATGAGCCCGGAGCTGGTGCGTCCGACCCGTCTGCGGATAGGCTTCGATATAAGTAAAATCTTTGCCAAAATTTTCCAGCACTTTGTACACTGTAATCGCCTCTCGCAAATTACTCTCGGCATTGCGACTTGCCACCCGAATCCGCGCGTCTTTCCGGCTTCGCCCAATCGGCAAATTTATTGTCCGAGACATTTCTTCGGGCGAAAAACTAATCCGCCCAGCTAAAATCGTCCGATAAGTCTTACGCACGGTGTGATTTTGAAATTGATCTTTCAAAAAAAGAAAAGTTGGCTGATTTTTGGCAACAATCATCACCCCACTGGTGTCTTTATCTAGTCGATGCACAATTCCTGGCTTTTCGATTTTTTCACCCTTTGGACCAAGCATTGGTTCACCTACATCAGCAATGTCAGGATATTTTTTTAAAAGCCAATCCACCAAGGTTTTTTCAGTATTAAAAGAATCCCCGTGCACCGCCAAACCAGCTGGTTTATTGATGACCAGCACGTTTTTATCCTCGTAGATTATTTTTATTTCATCAAACATTGATTCAGACCTTATTTTATAGTATAAATTAATAACAGCAAGGACGCTTAGCTCAGTTGGCTAGAGCATCCCGTTTACACCGGGAAGGTCGGAGGTTCGAGCCCTCCAGCGTCCACCACGCCCTCGTAGTTCAATGGATAGAACCGCGGACTTCTAAGCCGCTGATGTTGGTCCGATTCCAACCGAGGGCACAATTTTTACAAACTTGGGTCAATTAAAATTGGAGTTGACGAAGCGATCTGCTCAAAATTTTGCTGACGGGTTTTGATTTTAGTAATCGCTTGGTTGATTATTTTTCTATCAATAATCGAAGTTAATGTATTGCTCGCCGAAGTATCGGTCGGACGATTTCCTGCCGACAAAATAAACCACAGGCAAAAACCGTAAGCGATAAGTACGAACATCAACCCAACAAAAAAAGTTATTACCGCTTTACGCCAAAATAGAACTCGATTATCAAGTTGCAAAAAATCACTTCCCTGCTCGGTGGAATTATCGGTATTAGTATTTTTTGAAAAAATATTTTTCATCTTTTTTATTTGCCACTCGGCACAGCCAAATCAAGATCTGCCGACCACGCCAAGATTTTGCTATCTTTATTGATCACTAAATTAGAATTTTTTTGAAACGCCACTTTATTAAAACTAAATAAAAACGGTAAATTCTCCAACAATTTTAAAGCTTTAAACACCGCCAAAAAATCACCGGTAATATTGATTTTCAAATTAATCGTCTTTTTTTGTTCATCAGCTTGACCGATTTTTAGTTCTGCCCCACTTTTTTTACCGGCCTCTTCGATCGCTTTGACCAAAACAAAAACTGTGGAACTATCAACAAAATAATTATCAAACAGCGACTGATTATTTTTTACCGACAGGGCGATATTTTTTAATTCTTGAAAATTACCGGTGGTGGCATCTAAATTATTTTTATAGACACCAAGATTGCTTATTCTAGAAAACGACAAATAAGCCAAAACAAAAATACCCCCAACCAACAACAAGTTAAGTAACCCTAACCAGATGATTGTTTGATTGATTTTTGGTTTATTGCCAGTCATTTTATTTTTTAGCCATTTCCAAACTAACATTAAAACGGTTATCGTTGCCCCCGATAATATTAGAGACCGGATAATCAACCGAAGAAAATGTTTTGTCTTTTTTTAACGCTTCGACAAAATTAACTAGCGACTGCCGGTCAGTGGCAAAACCGCTAATGTTGCCGATGGGTAACTTTTTGTTACCAACATAATCAATCGCAAAACTATCAACGATAATTCCCGCCGATTTAGCTTTAATAATTTTCTCCAATACGTCGGTGTAAACAACCGGTGACGAAGTGGCAATAAGCAAACTTTTGTTATTTAATGTCGTTAAATTTTGTTTGACTTTGGTGTATTCAGCCAAATCAGCGCCAGTCAAAATTTGATTATTATTTATCGCCACCGTTCCAATTCGAAAACCAGAAACAGCATAGAGAGAAAAAGCTAACATTAAACCGATTGAAAATAAAATGCTGGTCAAAACCAAGACTACAACAATTTTATGCTGGCGACAGTCAGCCTGAATAACATTTTTATATTCGGTTGTTAAAATATTTAACATTTTATGATTTAAAATTCCGCAATGCCAAACCTAGACAAGTCGCAAACCGCAAACTTTCATTGTATTTTATCGGCATCACACAATCGCCACTAGTACAAATATTGACCCACGGATTGCCTAGCTCCACCGGGACACGCAAGTGCGTTTCTAAATATTCTTTTAAGCCCAGCAGAGACGCTTGTCCGCCACATAAAATTATTTTATCAACGATCTGACACTCACCATTTTGACCATCAGTATTGTGTTCTTGCCAAAAAACTAACCGCTGGTTTATCTCGTCTTTAAGCGCCGAGACAACGGGAATCAGAGACATAAACAAGTCGTTATTTTCACCCGAACGCAACAAACCTTTCTTTTCTTTTTGAACTATCGCTTCTTCGCGAGAAAGACCCAAGTTTTTTTGAATAAAACTTGTCACATTTTCACCGCCGACATTAATAATCGAAGTGAAAACAACCGACCCACGACAGACAATCATAAAACCCGTATGAATTTTACCGATATCAATAATCATATAAGCTCCATTATCGACGAGGGTGAGAAGTGACCGGGCAATGGCTTGGGCTTCAATCTCGGCACCGAGAAGTTCGAAACCCGCCATTGTAAAAACCGAAATATAACTATCGACTATTTCTCTTGGTAATGCCGAGACACTGGCACTAATGGAGCCGTCAGGTTTTTGAGTGATAATTTCATAATCAAAAACACAGTCGGCAACCGGAATCGGCACATAATCCCCGATCTGCAACTCGATGCTGTTGCGAATTTCTTCGTGTTTCATTTTTGGTAAAGACAAACGGAAAGTAAAAGCTTTGTCTTCTGGTAAAGAAGCGTAGGCATATTTAAAGCCATTTTGATTTTTAATGCTAGCTAAAATTTTCGCCAACTCGGCCGGATTTTTAATCTCGCCATTGACCACAACTTCCGCTGGCAACATTATTTCACCAAAACGCCCGAGTTTTATATTTTCTCGATCGGGTAATAATTCCAAAAATTTTACCGAGTGGTCAGAAATATCAAAACCCACAGCCACTTTAGATAAATATTTTGGCACCGGAAAAAATTTAAGAAAAAGATCAGACTTCATCTTCTTAATTATAATCTAAAATTAAATTCCTAGCTATTATTTTTATCCAAAAAACTTTTCAAAATAAGTGCCGCCGCCCGAGCATCGGTCAATGGATCGGTTTGTTTTTCATCAATCAGACGCTTCGCTTCACGGCTAGTAAAAAACTCTTTTTCAAAAATCACAGGGAGCCCGCTCGCCTGCCCTAATTTTTCTTTAAAATTTAAAATTTCTTTTTGAATCGGATTATCGGCACCAGACAAATCAACGGATTCACCAATTACAATTTTTTCAATTTTTTCTTCGTCACAAATTTTTTTAATGTCTTCAGTTAAATTTGCAGTATTTTTTAAAACTTTAAGTGGAAAAGCAAAACTACCGAGCTCGTCGCTAATAGCGAGACCAACTTTCCGATTGCCATAATCAATACCTAAATAACGCATCTGAAAATGATAACATTTTTGTCGGATTTTAAAAATAAAGCCCCGCGAGCGCAAGCGCTCGCGGGGAAACAAAAAAAACTACTCATCCCACTCGGGACCAAGAATTTCCATCACCTGATAAGTGAGTTCTTTAGCCCCAATAAAAGACAGCGATGTAAGTGGTAGCCGAAGCTCGTTCGCACACCGCCCAATACAAAACAATATCGCCTTAGTCGGGATTGGACTCGTTGTCGAAAAAGCAATCTTCGACAGTCGACGAATAAACTCATGGTCATTTTCTGCACCATCAAAATCAAACCTTGGACCAAGAGCTTTTTGGCACATTCCTGAAATAAGTTTTGGGGCGAAATTTGAAACGACGCTTATCACTCCTTTGGCACAAATCTTCATCGCTGGCCAAGCCAAATCGTCATCACCAGACAAGACCGGAATACCGAGCTTGATTAGGTCATTAACCCGCATCAAATTTCCCGAGGCCTCTTTTATTGCCACAAAACCATCAAGGGCAAAGATCTTGGCAACAGTTTCTGGCGAAAGGTCAACGCCTGTCCGCTTTGGCACATTGTAGGGCAATAAGGGCAAGCTTGTGCTCTCCCGAATCGCTTTATAGTGCTCATACAAGCCACTCTGTGGTGGTCGATTATAGTACGGCGTGATCAAAAGCGCCGCATCAGCACCGGCTTTTTCGGCCGACTTGGTCAAGCGGATCGCTTCTTTGGTACAATTCGATCCAGTCCCAGCAATGACCGGCACGCGACCAGCCGTCACTTCGATCGTCACCGCGACAACCCGGTCGTGTTCTAAATGAGACAAGCAAGCGCTTTCGCCGGTCGTCCCGCATGGCACGAGGCCATTCACACCGCTTTTAATTTGCCACTCAATGTGACGCTTAAAAGCCTTCCAATCGACCCGAATATCCTTAAACGGGGTAATCAGAGCCGTAATACATCCACCAAATCTCATTATCTTTACCTCCAGTTCTTAGTTTAAGTAACTTTGACAAAAACAAACAAACTCCACTTTTTAAGCTATCATTAAAGAGTTAAAAGTCAAAATAAGAAATAGATAATACTTAATTAACTAATTTCTAAGTTTTTATAATAATCGATTCTCTTTTTGATTAATTTTTCTGCTTCAATTTTGCTAAATTCAGTAATAAATTTAGGTAGTCTTATATTCAACACTGAATCCATAAGAAGTTTGTTGGATTTTGGATCTAATTTTGGTTTGGTATCTATATCAATACCGCTCAAAATATCGGCTTCCGCCAAAATAAGTTCATCAGTATCTTTAATCTCTAGTTTTTTATCGTGAACAGCGACTAGATGAACACACCGTTCTTTTTGTTCACCAGTTAAAGATGAAAATATATCATCTTTTAATAGATTTTTTATTTTTTCAGCGCCTAATTCTTCGTGTCGTCTTTTGGCATTTTCTATCTTATCAAAATTCATCACCTCGTCATCTTTAAATAATTCAGAATAGCCCCAATCATGCGCATAAGCCGCGACGACCAAAACAGTCTTGTCCAACTTCAGGTCAGGATTGTGGTCAATAATTTTTTTTATCCATTCCACAACTTCTAGTGTATGGATTTTATCAAAACCACCTCGACTTTTTTCTAAGTCAAACAATATTTTTTCTTTTAAATATTCCTCAATTTTATCCATATTTTTATTTCCCAATAATATCTAGCCAAAATAATACCCTTTCCAATCATTTATCACACCGGAACAATCATTTTTTATGGCAATTTCTTCAACCATTTTGTGAATTTCTTTTTGGACTTCAATATCACCTGATTTAATGATTGATTCAATTTTTTTCAAAAAATCTTCGGACGAAATCGACAAATTTTTAAGGGGATATTTTTCCAACTCACATTTTAGAAACTTATTGTACGGACGAACTCGTCCTTCAATCGCAAAAAGAAAGATTAGCAACCACGGTAATGATTCGCAAGCATCGAAATGAGAAGCTAATGCATTTCCATCTCGGTTGTTTTTGATAGACCGATATAAAGAATTGAGATAACCCTCTAAGGCATTTTTCGCCACTTTCAATATTTGATCTTTTGGAAATATACCTTTTTCATCAATTAACTTTTGAATTTCTCCGGTTTTATCAATTTGAGCTTTTACGTGTGCAAAAGTATATTTATCCCACTCTTCGGTACTTCCTGCGGTTGCATAATTTTTGAATTCAGATATAGATCTAACCACTATTTCAACCATTTCTTGTTTTGTTTTATATTCATTTTTTACATCCGACACCGATTCATCTGTTGCGATTATTGCCACATCATAATCTGAATTTTCAGTATACACCCCTTTCCCTCGTCCACCAGCCAAAATTAATCCAATGACTCTTTCATCACTTTTAGCTTTTTCCAAAACACTTTCAAACTCTTTTGTTTTTATTTCTTCGTTCATATTTTGGCGGAGGGGGTGGGATTCGGACCCACGGTGCCTTGCGGCACTCTTGTTTTCAAGACAAGTGCACTAGACCAACTATGCGACCCCTCCCAATTATCCAACCCTGCCATCTTACCAAAAAACCACTAAAAATCAAAAAAAACGGTGCCATAACGGTCACCCTCTTTTTTTTGATACAACATTGTTTGATTTATCAAACAAGAAGTGCCCTTGTGGTATAATCAGAAAAATGACTGACGAAGAAAAACTTTATACTAAAACTCGGCAGGTTTCGGTCAAGGAAGGAGCTTTTGCTTCTATTGCTTCTGGTGCCGGCGAAGCCTATATCACGCCTTACGCTCTGGAACTAAAAGCGAGCAACCTTGAGATCGGTTTTCTTTCAAGCCTTGCCAGCTTCCTTGCTCCGCTATCGCAAATTATCGGCAGTCAATTGATTGAAAAATACAATCGCAAGACAATCGTTGTCGTCGGGGTCATATTACAATCTTTGTCTTGGCTTTTATTGATCGCTCTTGGTTTTATTTTTCTTATTTATGGCAAAACCGATTTTCTGATTCCCCTTTTTATTTTATCTTATGTTGTTTATAGCACTTTCGGATCAATCGGCGGACCAGCTTGGTTTTCGCTTCTCGGCGATGCCGTGCCAGAAAATATCCGCGGACAATATTTTTCTCGTCGCAACAAAATCAGCGGTATCGTTTCCACCACCGCCACCATTGTCGCTTCGATTTGGCTATATTATGCCAAAGAATGGCAAATTTTAATTCCCGCTTTCATTTCCCTTTTTGCCATATCAGCAATCTCGCGCTCGATTTCCGCTTATTATTTAAGTCGGCATTATGTCAAAAATACTCACCCCGAAACTAATTATTATTTTTCTTTTTGGCAATTTATCAAAAAAGCCCCGACCAATAATTTTGGTCGCTTTTCCCTCTACATCGCGTTAAGTAATTTCGCGATCAACCTGGCTGGTCCATTTTTTGCCATTTATCTTTGGAAGGAACTCGCTTTCAATCCGATCGTTTTTACGTTGATAAATATTTCCGCCGGTTTATTTTCTCTGCTCGCTATGCCATTTTGGGGAAAAATCGCCGACGAGTATGGCAATCGCGAACTTTTAAAAATCGGTAGTTTACTGCTCGCCATCGCCCCGCTATTATGGCTCGTGTCCAAAAATCCTTTTTATCTAGCCCTTATTCCCCAACTCGTCGGCGGGGTCGGTTCGGCAGCTTTCAATCTCGGGGCTTCAAATTTTATTTACGACGCGGTCACGCCCGATCGCCGAGCCATTTGTGTCGCCTATTACAACACAATAAACGGTGTCGGAGTTTTACTTGGTGCCAGCCTCGGCGGTCTCGTTGCTCAATATCTTCATTTTTCTTTCATAAATATTTTTCTTCTGATTTTTTTAATTTCTAGCCTCGCCAGATTTTTTGTTTATTTTTTCGGTTTAGCAAAAATTAAAGAAGTTCGCACAACAAACAAAACGCCGAGAAAAAATCCCCTCCTTTATATCAGCGAGCTAGAACCGCTTGGCAATTTACGCGAATGGATTTTTTATCCATTACGAAAATTAAAAAATATCCGCCACAAAAATCCGCCTAAAAGTTGATAACTGGTGGTTAATTAAATTTCAATTGTAATTTAATTTTGCTATAATTATTTTATGGACGAAGACGCTTTTAATAATTTTTTTGAAAAAAGTAAGAAGGTTGTTGACGACAACAAGGAAACTCTTGAATGGGAAACACCCGAACATGAGCAACAAAGTCGCCACCCGGATTGGTATTGGGGTGCCGGGGCTATTGTAGTATTTATAATTGTTTTAAGTATTATTTTTGGCAATTTTCTTCTCGCCATAATCTTTCTTATTGCCTCTTTCTCTCTTTATATTTATGAAGTTCGCACGCCCAAGATTATCAAGGTAAAAATCACACCCAAAGGCGTTATTCTTGGTGGCGAACTCCATACTTACGAAAAAATTAAATCTTTCTGGATTACTGAAAAAGATAACGATCTTCCACCGAAACTTTTAATTTATTATGATCGAATTTTAATTCCCACCATCACTATTTATCTCGAAGATATGTCACCAGAAAAAGTTCGCTCTTATCTAAAAAAGTATGGTGAGGAAGAAGAGAAACCTCCAACTTTCAGCGAGGCTGTCGCCAACGCCCTTGGTTTTTAATAAATTTATGGTAGTGTTTATCTATCCTTTCCTCTCGCCCTAAAATGTTTTGAGGACAAAACATCAAGGGTAAATCGTTCAATGGAGGGGTGGTGTACTTTTAAATTTTGATTAGAAATATTAAACCTCTCGTCGTTCAATGGATAGGACGCAACTTTGCGGAAGTTGTGATGCAAGTTCGATTCTTGCCGAGAGGACAAATGACAAAAAAAAAGATAAAAATCACACTCCTAGTAGCTCTGGTCATCTTATTTAGTGGAATTACGGTTTTTTATTTTTACATAAAACCCTATCTTGCGATCAGAAACGCCGGTCCCAATTCTAGAACCATATACACTGGCTATGTAAAAATTGAATCCATTTCTCTACCAGAACTTAAAATAAAATTAGAAAAACAGTGTCCCGTAACAAAAAATGAACCCGGATTTTGCCAATACAGAGAAACCACACTACCTTATTACGAAAAAGGTGTCGGTCTTGAGATTTACCCAAACGGTAGTTGGGATTTTGGTCCGAATTCATTTTTTGTTGTTGGAGACAAATTATGGAAAACCGACGACATCCCCGGTCCGCCAGACCCAAATAAATTTAAAGAAGGTGTGAGACAAGACATAAACAAAATCGGAAATATTTTACAAATCAAAGAAGATTCTTGGAAAATAACCAAAATGGAATACCCTGTGGATATCCTCTATTAACAATCTCTCCGTAGTCTAATGGATAAAACACGGGCCTCCGAAGCTCGGATTGCAGGTTCGATTCCTGCCGGAGGGACAAAAAAAACCGCTTACTCTCCCTCTTTGGGATACTGGGGGCGGTTTTTTGGAAAAACGGTTATCCCCACAAGTAAACGGTATTAAAAAGATACCACACCCAAAAAAATCCGCAACCGCGGATTTTTTTGATTATTTAACTTTTTTGAGAAATTTCGCCAGACGAGACTTTTTACGAGAAGCGGTATTTTTCTTGATAATCCCCCGCTTAGCAGCTTTATCGATGGCTTTGTAGGCTTCCGACAATTTCTTTAAAGCTTCAGCTGGTTTCTTATCGATCGCAATTTTTTTGGTATCTTTAATAGCCAACTTCATTGTTTTGGCTCGGCGATCATTATAAACTTTTTTAGTCTTCGAACCTCGAAGAGCTTTTTTTGCAGATTTGATTATTGGCATACGCTATAGACAATACAAGATTTTCTCAATAATTGCAAGGCTTATCCCCTCTGGTGTATGATTAATCAATGATTGGTCAACTAACCGGAAAAATTAGCCACCTCGGTGAAAAATTCCTTATTTTAGACGTAAGTGGTGTTGGTTATAAAGTTTCCGCCACCACCGAGACTTTGCAAAAATCTAAGCTTGGCACTGATTTGACGCTCTGGACGCACCTAGTTGTCCGCGAAGATGCTCTTGATTTATACGGCTTTGTCGATAAGACCGAGCTAGATTTTTTCCAGCTTTTGATTAGTATTTCTGGCGTCGGTCCAAAAGGTGCGTTGTCTATTCTCTCGCTCGCCCCACCCGAAACCCTACGTAAAGCTATTTCATCTGGCAATACCAGCTATCTCACCCAAGTCTCGGGTATTGGTCGGAAAATTGCTGAAAAGATTGTCTTGGAGCTTCGTGATAAAATCGGTGGAATCGAAACCGAAAATAATTCTTTAGAAAAAGACACCGAGGTAATAATGGCACTCGAAGCTCTCGGCTATTCTAATCGAGAAGCACGCGAATCTTTACGAAAAATCCCCGATGAAATTAGCGAGACTGGTGCTAAAATAAAAGAAGCCTTAAAACAATTACACAAATAAAAATATGGAAACAATACTAAAAATTTTAAAAAAAATATTACCAAGCCGTTTTTTTAATTTACTTCAAGCTCCTTACCACTATCTGCTCGCTTTTTTAGGTGCCATTATTTATCGCTTTCCAAGCCGAAAAATAAAAGTCATTGGCGTGACCGGCACCAAAGGAAAAACGAGTACCACCGAGATCCTCGCCTCTCTCCTTGAAGCCACACCAAACCCAAACAAAAAAGATGAAAATTTTAAGGTCGCCACTTCTTCGACTTTGCAATTTAAAATTGGCACCAAAGTTGATCGCAATTTATACAAAATGAGTATGCCCGGGCGATTCTTCTTGCAGAAATTTTTACGCCAAGCTGTTTCCGCCGGTTGCGATTATGCGGTGATCGAAATGACCTCCGAGGGCGCCAAAACTTATCGACATAAATTTATCGAGCTTGATGGTTTGATTTTTACTGGCATCTCGCCGGAACACATTGAAGCTCACGGCTCTTATGAAAATTATTTAAATTCTAAATTAGATTTTGCTCGCGCCTTAGAAAAATCACCGAAACTAAACAAGATTTTGGTGGTCAATGGTGAAGACGAAAAATCAGCCGAATTTTTAAAAATTGCCACATCTGCCAAACAACTAAAAATAACTCTTTTTGATGGCGAGCCTTTTACAATCAAAGATGACGGCGGTATCGATTTTACCTACAAACACGAGAAACTTTCCACCCCACTATCTGGAAAATTCAATATTTACAATATTTTGCACGCCATAAAAATGGCGGAAGCCCAAGGTTCTAAAATCGAAGATATTAGACAAGCCCTTGCCAATCTAACTAAAATTGCCGGTCGTCTGGAAAAAGTAATTGTCTTTAATCCCAAATTTGATTTTGAGGTGATTGTTGATTATGCCCACACCGCCGATTCTCTCACCCAAGCCTATGAAGCTTTTGGTCATCGCCGAAAAATCTGTGTCCTTGGAAGCTGTGGTGGCGGTCGCGACAAATGGAAACGCCCACAGATGGGAAAAGTTGCCGATCTTTATTGTTCGGAAATTATTTTAACCAATGAAGACCCTTACGATGAAGACCCCGAACAAATTGTCTGCGAATTGATTATGGGCATCACCAAGCACACGCCAAAAACTATTTTAGATCGTCGCCAAGCCATTCGTGAAGCGATTAAGATGGCAAATTTTGGCGACGTGGTAATTATCACCGGCAAAGGTACCGACCCTTATTTGATGGAAGCAAATGGCAAAAAAACCCCTTGGAGCGATTATGGTGTCGCCGAAGAAGAACTGTTGAAAATTCTGAAAAATCGGGAATAATAGTGAGCAATGCCCGAACTACCAGAAGTTGAGACAATCAAACGAGAACTAGCGAAAGTTTTAATCAGTAAAAAAATAAAATCAGCTGAAGTTTTTTGGTATAAAACAGTCGCCCCCTTGTCACCGCCCGAATTTTCGAAACAAACAAAAAATAAGGTGGTCTCGTCTCTCGAACGTCAGGCAAAGATTTTGATTATAAATTTCAGTGGTACAACATCGCTCGCTATTCATCTTAAAATGACCGGACAGCTAATATACGTTGCAAACAAAAGGCCACTGGCATCGAAACTTAGTTTCGATAAAAACATAATATCAAGGACTCCCCTTGATATTATTGCTGGTGGTCACCCTAATAGCCAGATGACAGAGAAACAACCGTCAAAATATACAAGACTTATTTTTGAATTTACCGATGGTTCACATTTGTATTTCAATGATCTGCGAAAATTCGGCTGGGTCAGGCTCGTCGATGATTCCCAACTTAAAGATTTGACTAGGCACATCGGCGTCGAACCGCTTTCAAAAATTTTTACCGACCAAGTGCTAATTGATATTTTTAAAAAATATCCCAATCGCACCGTAAAACAAATCTTAATGGATCAAACCTTGATTGCCGGCATCGGAAATATCTATTGCGATGAAGCTTGTTTTATTGCCAAAATTTTACCGACCAGAAAATCAAGTGCGACGAAATCAAACCAAATTAAAAAATTAAGAGAATCGATTGTCGCCGTTTTAAAACTCTCGATTCAGAAAAAAGGAACATCGTCTCGCAATTATCGTCGTTCAAATGGCGAACCCGGCGGTTTTGTCCCCCACCTCAATGTCTATGGTCGTACCAGTGAACCTTGTAAAATTTGCGGCCAAAAAATTAAAAAAATAAAACACGCCGGACGAGGAACACACTTTTGTGATCGTTGCCAGAAATAAAAAATTACGCTAGTCTTTGTTTAGGCCATCACAGCCTGCCAAAAGGTGAAGATGTTTCTGGTGGGAAACATTTTGAGGTTGCCAGAGTAGTGGCGAGCGAAAAAGGCACCGATTCAGTGATGGCCTTTTTCTTTGCAAAAAATTTAAATCTTTGATAGAAATATCTTTGGGTAAGGAGAAAATATGAATGCTGGTAGCCAGTAATCGTACAAGCTACGTAGGTTGGCCACAATATAGGGCACACGTGTCAGGTGGCTCCGCTAACTCTGACAAAAACCTCTTCGAGCAACAAGACAAGTTGGTATTAGCGACCAACAAAGCTCCGGCCGAACAGGATACCCCTGAAGATCTTTCGGAAGAGATCCTTCATTCTCCCCACCCCGCACCCAAGCGCCGTCTCCCACGGCGCTTTTTTTTATTTCTTAGCACTTTTAAATATCCAACCCAGCAGAGCATTAATGATTGCCAAGACAACACTAAATAATAAAGCGGTCCAAAAACTAGCCACGGAAAAACCGGGAATAAACCATGCAACAAAAAGGACAAGCCCGGCATTAATAATAAAAGTAAAAAGACCGAGTGTCAGAATAGTTATCGGCAAAGTTAAAATAATCAAGATCGGTCGAAGGATAGCGTTGACTACACCGAGAGCCAAAGCGACCAGAAGTGCTGTGGTAAAACTAGCGATGTGAACACCGCTGATTAAATAAGCGGCACAAAGAATTGCTAAAGTAGAGAGAAGCCAATTGATTAATATTTTCATAAAATAGTTAAATATTTAAAATTCTGAATAATGCGACACCAGCCGAAACGGAAACATTGAGCGACTCTTTGTCCCCGACCATTGGTATCTCCGCAATTATATCACATTTTTTTAAAATACTTTTTGGCAAACCATCTACTTCGTTACCAAAAATAAACGCGGTTTTATTTTCCAGTTTTATTTTTTTGTAATCGACAGAATTTTCCGCTTGCTCAACGGCGACAATAAAAAAGTTGTCTTTTTTTAATTTAGTTAAAAGTTTCGAGACACCTTCGATTTTTTCCCAAGCGATATTCTTCTCCGCGCCGAGTGCCGTCTTAGCAATTTGCTTGTCCACTCGCCCGAACTTATCCAAAGGTGCTGGCGTATAACCAGTTAAATAAATTTTTGAAATTCCACAAGCATCCGCCGTCCGAAAAATCGAACCGACGTTTAGTGAGCTTCGAATGTCCGGCAAAACTACAATTATCTCCTTATCCCCTTTTTCCATAGTTTAATAAAAACATAAATACAAATAAATTAAAACCACCCACAAGGGATGGCTTTATCTTGTCCGCTCAGCAGGAATCGGACCTGCGACCGTCTCCTTAAAAGGGAGCTGCTCTACCAGCTGAGCTATGAGCGGATAACAAAAAAATAATACCAGAAATCTAGTTATTTTCAAGCTTTAAGAATTATTTTCTCCAGCCCAAACTCAAATTCCTCGCTTCCCAAAAAAGTGGTATGGTATAAATCGAGGAAACTCGCCGAAAGTTTTTTTAGTTCTTCGTTTGAAAAACCACGTGCCAAAAGTTTGGTTTTAGTCAAAACAAATGGTTTTAATTTTAAAGTTTTTTCATCTTTGGTATTTTTCACGACCAGTAAATTATTTACCTGCCAAATTAATTTCCATAAAATTTCTTCTGGTGCCACATTTTTCATCAACGCTTCTTGATACAAAGCCCAGGCGTGATTTTTATTTCTTGCAAAAAAGGCATCGATTAAAGAATAGACATTAAAGCCATCTGGTGACAATTTTGCCAAAAATTCCTGTGATTTACCTGCTTTTTTCTTTAATTCTTCAATTTCTTTATGTCTTTTCTCAATTTTTGCCTTGTCATCAAAAGACATCTGCCTGGTCACCTGCTCCTCGGTTTCCAAAAAAAGAAAAATATTATTGGAAGATTTAATGTCTGCCAGATTTTCCAAGATAAATTCTTTCGCTTCTTTTTCTTTAAGCAAGTTGTCACAAGACACAATAAATTTCTGCGCAAAAAGTGTTTGACCAGAAACAAGTTCTCGCAAACTACTTTCAGAAAAATTTTCACCAGAAATTTTAAAAACTGATGAATCGTTATTTTTCGCCAAAAGTGCTTTGGTTAAACCTTGATGTTTATCGCGACATAAGTTTTTGTCTGTGCCATAAGTAAGAAAAATCATAATTCTATTTTAATACCAACTGGCGCATGGTCAGAACCCAAAACAGTGTCGTCAACAAAAGCCTCTTTAATATTTTTTTTCAGACTTTCGCTTACCATAAAATAATCAATCCGCCAACCGATATTTCTAGCTCGCGCCATCATCCGATAACTCCACCAAGAATACTGAACCTTATCGCCATTTAACAAGCGAAAAGTATCAATCAAACCGTGTTTGATAAACTTATCCATTCCCGCCCGCTCCTCTACCGTAAAACCCGGATTACCAATATTTTCCTTCGGTCGAGCCAAGTCAATTTCATGGTGAGCCACATTAAAATCACCACAAGCCACGACTGGTTTTGTTTTTTCTAATTTTTTTATGTAATTAAGCCAAGTTTCATTAAATTCTTCTTTAAAACCAAGGCGAGTTAATTCGTGTCGAGCGTTTGGAAAATAAGTGTTAACTAAATAAAATTTTTCAAATTCTAAAGTCAAAACTCGACCCTCCTTGTCTTCAGAATACGAGGACAGTCCTCGTAATATCTTTGCTTTATCACCAAAACCAAGAGAAACAGAGATTGGCTCAACTTTTGACAGAACCGCCGTACCACTATATCCCGCCTTCTCCGCCGGATGCCAATATTCTTTATAGCCAGCAAAATCAAACTCCACTTTAGCTCGCGCTGAATCGTTTATTTTAATCTCTTGCAAACAAACAATATCTGGCTTCTCTTCCTTAAGCCATTTAACAAAACCATTCTTTACCCCCGCCCGAATGCCATTTACATTCCAAGATATTATTTTTAAAGTTTTTACAGCCATTTTATTGTATATTACCGATACTTTTTGAGTATAGCAAAATCTTTTTTTAAAATCTCAATCAAACTTCGGTTATAAATCGCCGCCGCCGGATGATAAAAAGGAATAATCAGGACGGAGCCGTAACTCGTTTTACCTTCAAAAACTTCGCCATGCAACTCACTAATTGGACGCAAGATATCACTTAAGCCAAATTTCTCCATAATATACCCCATTGAGTAGCGCCCAAGGGTGGCAATGATTTTGGGCTGAATAATATCGATTTGTCGATCTAAAAATGGTCCATAAACCGCAATTTCTTCTGGTAGTGGGTCACGATTATTTTGCGGGCGATCTTTAACGATATTTGTGATGTAAACATCGGAGCGATTAATCCCCACTCCAGCAAGCAGATCATCGAGAATCTTACCGGCCGACCCACAAAAGGGTCGGCCGGTTTTCGCTTCGTTCCGCCCCGGCGCCTCACCAATAAAAACAATTTTAGCTTCGTGACTTCCCTCGCCAATCACCGGAAAATATTTATTTGTCGTCCGAAATAAATACAAAGGAGATTCTTTTAAAACAAGAACCTCCTCTTTAATTTCTTTTAAGAGCCTATCTCGTTCGGTCATTTCGAATATTTAAAATTATTCCACGTCTTTACTCTCCAGCTCACTTTCGCCACTAACGATTTCTTCTTTCTCTTTAGTTTTTTTAGATCCAACCTTTTTTTCTCCCCAAGCTTGCAAAAAATCTCGCTCAATTATCCACATAATAGTGAAGACAAAAATTGTTAATCCGGTTACGAAAATCGCTAAAGCGTAAAGCTCAAAACCACAAGCAATACCGATGCCAGCATCAACCCAAATACCAGCGGCGGTCGTAATTCCAAACAAGTGGTTACCTTTAAAAAACACCAACCCAGCACCAAGAAAACCCACTCCAACAACCACCTGCGATGCCATCCGCAAGGGATCAAAGTTTGACAAACCGGCATATTGAAAAGCCACTAAACGAGAAATTATAACAAAAAGAGCAGAGCCCATACTAACCAGGGCGTAAGTCCGCATCCCAGCAAGCTTACCAGCGATATTTCTTTCTAAGCCCAAGATCAAACCCAAAACCATTGCTAAAATTAAACCCAAAAAAACCGACGAGTAATCTATTTGTGTAATGAGATTCATAGATAATATATTTTTATTAAATAATAACTTGTCTTACATTATACAGTAAAAAAATAAACCAAACAAAAATACCTCCAAACTTCGAAAGCAAGAGGTATTTTTTGTTTCAGCAAAATCTAAAATTACTGAACAGTTGGAACAGGAGCAATTGGAGTTCCAACAGGAACTGTGTTCCCAGAGACAGGAGGAACTGGGGTTCCAACAGGATTTCCAGAAGCGTCTAGAAGTTGTGTTGTTTCAGGGGCAACTGGAGTTCCAACGGGATTTCCAGAAGCATCTAATGGAATTGGGGCTGGGGCAACACCACCATCAGTGGTGATAGTGCCTTCTGTAGTTGCGGGAACAGAGACATCAGTTGAACTTTTTGAGGTGTACCAAACCACGCCAACAATAATCAAGACTATAATAACTGCAACAATGATATAATTTTTCATAGAAAATCAAAATTTGGGTTAATCTTCGACCTTTATTTTGGTTGCAAAATCTAATTGCAAACACATAATAACCTTTGGCTATCAATAAATCAAGTTTTATAGATTGTGGACAACTCGCAGATTAATATTTATTATTTTTGTCCAGAGATAATAAAAAATGGTGAGTAATTTATTTCATCAACCCAAGGATGTTCCCTCCCGATCGCCAGTATTTCCTTAATTTTTACATTACCAAAACCGGCTTTTTCAAAAAAATGTCGATAGTTGCTTTGTGACCAAAAATAATCGGCAATCCGGATATTATCATCCCATTTTAAAATACTACCCACTTTATCCCCAGATTTAAGATCATCCACTTTGTCTAGCTTAAAAGACAAAAATTCATGACCATTACTCTTATCCCAATTGACATTGAGTACAAAAAGTTGCCCGCCCGGTTTCAGCAAACGAAAAACTTCTTTAAAAATTTGCTCAACAATAGACTTTTCCGAAATCGTACAAATGACAAAATTCATCACTACAAAATCAAAAGAGTTGTCGCTCAACAATGGTAGTTGGTTATTCTTAACAATGACATAGTTTATTTTGTCGGCAAAATTTTTATCTATTTTCTTTTCCGCTTCTTCAATCATACTTTCAGAAATATCCGCGCCGAGGACACTCGCCCCTTTTCCGACAAGCTGTCGAGAAAAATCTCCGCTACCACAGCCGTAATCCAAAACTCTTTTGCCTTTTATCTCCCCCATCAAATCAATAAGTTTGTCATAGCCAAGAACCTGATCGGTAATCGATTTGTTTTTATAACCTTTAAATTGTTCTGATAGTAAATTAAAATCCATCTGTTAATTTTACTATAAAGTAATAGTGATTGGGAAATTTTCCGAAGTGGATTAATCCAAATCGCCCCAACTTTTTCCCTGCTTAAAACTCACTCGAATTGGCACGGGAAATTCGACGGCATTTTCCATCGCTTGTTTAATTATTTTTTCCGCTTTTTCCTCCGCACCATCTTTCACTTCGTAAATTAATTCATCGTGAACCTGCAAAAGCAACGAAATATCGCTATTCAAACCAGTTTTGTTTAAATCTTGATCCGCCTTAATCATCGCCATTTTAATAATATCAGCCGCTGTCCCCTGTAGCGGCGCGTTCATCGCCATCCGCTCGGCTCCAGCCCGAATTTGCGGTAAATAAGATTTTAGCGCTTCAATATATCGTCGCCGGCCAAATAAAGTTTCGGTATATCCGGTTTTTTTCGCTTCAGCCACCACGTCGTCAAAATATTTTTTTATCGTCGGAAACGTAGCAAAATAGTTGTCGTAAAATTTTTGGGCTTCATCGCGAGTTGTACCAAGATTGGCTTTCAAAGCATTCACACCCATTCCATAAATAATGCCGAAATTGATAACCTTGGCTTTGCGACGCATTTCTTTTGTCACTTCTGATTCTGGCACGCCAAACACTCGACTTGCCACCGAACTATGAATATCTTTGTCTTCCTTAAAAATTTTTACCAAATCAGAATCTTGCGACAGTGCCGCCAAAACCCGTAATTCAATTTGGGAATAATCAAACGCTAAAAATTTAAAACCGGTACGCGACACAAAAGCCTGCCGAATTGCCATTCCCAGACCTTCACGGGCTGGAATGTTTTGTAAATTGGGATTGCTCGAAGACATTCGCCCGGTCGTCGTCCCCGCCTGATTTAACGTCGAGTGCAAAGCCCCGTCATCGCCAAGCATCGCCGGCAAATTATCAATATAGGTCGATAAAAGTTTTTGTAATTCCCGATAATCTAAAATCAAATCAATCACCGGATGAGCGCCTTTAAGTTTTTGTAATTCTGATTCTTTGGTCGAACGAGCGCCACCAGCCGTTTTTTTAAAACCTTTGACGGTCAGTTGTAATTTATCAAAAATTATTTCGCCGAGCTGTTTCGGCGAGTTAAGATTAAAAGTCTCACCGACCAATTCATAAATCTGATTTTCAATCTTAGTCAATTTTTGGTGATAATCTTTTGATAGTTTTTTTAGATAAGCAGTGTCAATCAAAATCCCCCGCTCTTTGGCACGCGCCAAAATCGAAATCAAAGGCAATTCAATATTTTCATAAACGCCGCGCAGTCCACGCTTATCAAGCTCCGCCATAATTTTCGTTTGAGCTTCATTAAACTTTTCTGTCCCGGCAAAATTTTTAATATCTTCCAAATCGGGTGAAACCTTATCAGAATTTACGAGCCACAAAGCAATGGCAGTTTTTTGTAATTCAAATTCGTCAATTTTTTCATCTGACACAACTTTATTTTCACTTAACAATTCGCCTTGTTTCGCCACCGGCACCGAAATCAAATTTTTTGCCCGACCAATTAAACTCCGAAAATCTAGTTCGTTAAATAATTTTTCCACTTTCGCTAAGTCAAAATTGTTTTGCCAATTATCATCCGGCAAAGAAAATTCCACTGGTGCGTCATGCCGAATCGTGGCTAAAGTTTTAGAAAAATTGGCTTCTTCTTCATTATTTTTTAATAATTCAATAATTCTCGGTTTAATCCCTTTTTCAATTAAAACTTTTTCGTTTTTCTTTATTTGTTTGTAAATATTTTCAATCGAACCAAATTCTTGGATCAAAGTCGTGGCTGTTTTTTCACCTATTCCCGCCACACCCATAATATTATCTGACGGATCACCGCGCAAACCTTTGTAGTCTGCCACGAGCGCCGGGGCGAAGCCATATCGTTCAAACACGGCTTTTTCATCATAAGTCACCGTGTCATTTAAACCTTTTTTTAGAGTATAGACCACAACCTTATTGTCTTTTACTAATTGCAAAGTATCCATATCGCCAGAAGCGATAATGATTTGCAAATCTTCCCGCCTCGAGGAGGTCGGGCAAGTCTCTTTTTTTAATTGCTCCACCAAAGTCCCAATAATATCATCCGCTTCAAAACCCGCCGAATCAAAAATCGGGATCCCAAAAGCCGTAAAAATATCACGTGAGCGGATAAGTTGGGCAATCAAGACTTCTTCGGTTTTTGGTCGATTAGCTTTGTAATTTTCATACACCTGTTTACGAAAAGTGGTTTCTGCCCGATCATAACAAGCCACCAGATAGTCCGGTTTCAATTCACCAATAATTCGCATTAGCATTGTTGATACACCATACAAACCACCAGTCGGTTCACCTTTGCTCGAAGAAAAATCTGGCATCGCGTGGTACGCCCGATGAATTATCGCATGAGCATCAAATAGTACGATTTTTTTTACGGTTTTTACTTTTGCCATCAAATTAAGTATAACTCATTATTAAAAACAGAACAGCTGACACTAAAATAAGACAGGGATCGTCTTAAAACTAATTAACGATTATTTCTCGAGTTTGTTCGTCAATAAACTTAAACTGCAAAATTTTAAATTCTGGTTGCCAAATATCAGCAATAATTTCTGGCCATTCAACCAAAATCAAGTTATTTGGGTCTGCAATAATTTCCACCCAATCAAGACGTAGCAAGTCACTGCCATCTTTTAAACGATACGCATCAATATGAATAATTTCGCGGAAATAATCCGCCCCGTCCTTTGGCGGGGCGGTTATTTTATATTTTTTTTCAATCACAAAAGTCGGGCTAGTTACCGAGATTTTAATCCCTAAATTTTTTACCACCAGTTTAGTAAAAGCAGTTTTACCAGCACCCAAATCACCCTTTAGCCCGACAACAGTCGCTTTATCCTCTTTTTTCAAGCCAGCCAAAAAATCTTGGGCAACCTTTTCTGTTTCGGCTAAGTTATGACAAGTGTATTTCTTCATTAACCCTGTTAAATATAAATTTGATTATTAATACTCAAATTTAACCACAAAAATTTTGTTTAACAAAATTTTTGTGGTTATTAAACAGGGCAAGTATTAGCATTTTTTTGCAAACTAATAGCCCAAGGAACGAATCCCTTGGGCTAAGTAAAAAACAAAAGAACAAATTCTTATCGGCGATGGTCGCCGTGCCCCTGCCCACCAACTTGGTGGTTTTGGTGGTTTCCGCCACCTCCACCATTTTGCCGGTGGTTTTGGCTGGAGCGGTTTTGCGCGTCACGCCGGGCTTGGTCAGCCCGGTTTTGTGCGTCGCGCATTTGCTGGTCTGCGCGATTTTGGGCGTCGCGGACCATTTGGTCAGCCCGGTTTTGTGCGTCGCGCTGGGCTTGTTCACGACGATTTCGCTCGTCGCGATAAGCTTGTTCGTGACGAAGCTGTTCGTCACGACGCTGCTGTTCGCAACGCAACTGGTAGTCGCGATCAGGCACTTCCGTGTAAACCGGAACCGGTGTTACAACGACTGGGTCGCTGTAAACAACTTCCCGCCGAACAACAACCGGTGATGACTGCTGAACAATGACAGGTGTCCGTTCAACAATCACCGGCGGATTAATGATCGCCGAGGTGATTACCGCAGCTCCCAAAACCCCCAATCCCACACCGACCGCGATGTCGCGGTCTTTATGTCCATGACCAGCTTCTGCACTTGTCGCAAAAACCAGCGCCAACGCAATAAAAACAACAATGAATAAATTACTCTTCATAACGACCTCTTTTCTGAACCCATGGGGTTCTTGCTTTTCAGTGTTCAGGCCCAATGCCTTTATCCTCTTGTAGTATAGCAAATTATACCACGTTTGTCAATAGCTAAAAAACCTTTATTTTAAGACTTATTTTCTGGTTTTCCACAAAAAAGCCTTGGCTAATAAAAATTTTATTTTTACTCGCCCCAGCTGATTTACTACTCACTAATTAATTTTAAATTACGAAACTCTAACGAGTGTCATTCCCGCGAAGGCGGGAATCCAGACTAGTTCGATAAAACCTGGATTCCCGCCTTCGCGAGAATGACAGAGTGAAAGCAAGAATGACAATAAAGAAAAGTGAAAATGACCGAAAAACACAGAGAGCTAAGTTTTTAAATTTAAAATTTTAATCGCCCCAGTGGAATAGCCAAGCTAAATTTGCTTCGGCAAATTTATTCCACCGGGCGAACTGCTCTGCGGAGCAGTTCGAGTTACCCACAGTTTTAAATTATTTTTGTTGGCGAAAAAATTTTTAAGTGCTAGGAATATTGTTAGCGGAAATGAAATTTAAAAAATTCTGAATTGTTGAATTTGTTTTTGTTTTTAAAAAAGGTAAAATTAAATTGATGACAACTTCTCCACTAAATAATGATCCGCAAATCAAAGAACTCTGGCAAAAAGAGGCGGAAGATTTAGCTCTTACTCTGGCAAAAAGATACCAACTTCCCTATTTAGATATTTCAAAAACCTCAATCAATACCGATGCTTTAAGATTGGTTCCAGAAAAAGACGCGCTAAAAGCTCAAACTGTCCCATTCAACGTTAACGGAAAAAATGTCAGCATCGCCCTCACCTCTCCCAACCGTCCAGAATCACTAGCGATTATCGAAGATTTAAAAAATAAAAACTTAATTTTAAAGATTTTTGTTGTGTCGGAGCCGGGTTTTGAAAGCGTCGTCGTTCAATATGCCGACATTAATAAATCAGTTAAGGTTCGTGCCGGTTTAATTGACATTTCCAACGAAAAAATCGTTGAGTACGTTGAAAAATTCAAAAACATCACCGACATTTACGATGAGCTAAAAAAAGAAATGGAGCTCTTCGACAAAAAAGGTGGTGTGTCGACAATTCTGGAAATCATTTTGGCTGGTGGTTTGGTGACCGAAGCTTCTGACGTTCATATCGAGCCAGAAAAAGAACAAATCCGCCTACGTTACCGCCTCGATGGTGTGCTCCAAGATATTTTAGATTTTTCACCGAAAATTTTTCTTCAATTAATCGCGCGCTTGAAACTAGTATCGGGAATGAAGATAAACATCAAGCAAATGTCCCAGGACGGACGTTTCAGTATTGAGTACGGCAACGAAGAAATTGAAATCCGCTCATCGGTAATTCCTAGCGCTTACGGCGAATCAGTCGTGATGCGTATTTTGAATCCCAAGACAATCAATATGACCTTTGGTAAACTTGGTATTGAAAAAGAATTGTACAAAGTCTTTGATCGAGAAATTCACAAGCCAAACGGCATGATTTTACTTACTGGACCGACCGGTTCCGGTAAAACAACAACACTTTATTCTTTCTTGCGTGAAATAAATTCGCCAGAAAGTAAGATTATTACCATCGAAGATCCCATTGAATATCATCTCGAAGGCATCAACCAAACTCAAGTCAACCGTAAAAAAGGTTACACTTTCTTGTCTGGTCTTCGCAGTGGTTTACGCCAAGACCCAGACATTATTCTAATTGGAGAAATCCGCGATTCCGAAACCGCCAAAATTGCCACCCAATCTTCTTTGACTGGACACTTGGTTTTTTCTTCGCTTCACACCAACAATGCCCAAGGTGCCATTCCCCGCTTAATCGACCTTGGTGTCAACGCCAAAATTATCACCTCGGCGTTGACTCTTTCTATCGCCCAACGTCTTCTTCGTAAATTATGTGAGTTTTGTAAAGAACCATATGATCCAGTAGAAAGTGAGAAAAAAATGATTGAAGATGTTTTAGCCGCTGCTCGCAAAAAAAGACCAGATTTGGTACCTGAAAGTTGGGACAAGGTTTACAAATCTGTCGGTTGCGACAAGTGCCACAAAACTGGTTACAAAGGACGAGAAGGTGTCTTTGAAGCTATTTATATGGACGACGCCGTAGCGGCCGCTGCCATCAAGAATCCGAGCGAGAAAGATATCAAGATTGCCGCCCTTCCACAAAACATTATGGATATGCGCCAAGACGGAATAATTAAAGTCGTTAAAGGTATTACCACAATGTATGAGCTTGGAAGAATTATCGACCTGTACGAAGAAATTATTTGATCGCTCTTTTACAACAAAATAAAAAACCAGAGAATTTCTGGTTTCCTAATTAGAAATATCGAACACACAAACCTCTAAGCAATCTCTTTAGTCATGCAACATAAAGTTAGGTAATTCTTTAAGGATAATTTCCGTTTGATCCACTGCAAGGTGGGAACCGAAACGTCCTCTCAAAAGAACCCGTTAAACGCGTAAACGCGTCTAGATTGCTTGGAGGTTTGTGAGCTTGATAATCTTATTAAAGACTAGCATAAAACATACTTAATGTCAAGTACCAAACAGACCAATATTATACCAGAACCAAACGCCGATGGCGAGGTTTTTTTGGATAAATCTTTACGACCGGGAGTTTGGGAAGAATATATCGGGCAAAAAGCGATTAAAGATAACCTGAAAATCCTCTTGACTGCCGCGCGCGAAAGACAACACCCACCGGAACATTTGCTTTTTTATGGTCCACCAGGACTAGGCAAAACTACGCTCGCCCATCTGATTGCCAAAGAAATGGGAGCGCAGATAAAAATCACCTCTGGTCCGGCGATTGAGAAAGTCGGTGATCTTGCCTCGATTCTCACCAACCTCTCCCCGGGCGATATGTTGTTTATCGACGAGATTCATCGTCTTAATAAAATGATTGAGGAAGTGCTTTATCCAGCGATGGAATCTGGGGCTTTAAATATTATTATTGGCAAAGGTCCTGGTGCACGAGTCATCCAAATTGACTTGCCGCCTTTTACTTTACTCGCTGCCACCACGCGCGTGGCTCTCATTTCTTCACCACTTCGTTCACGTTTTTCTGGTGGAACTTTTCGTTTGGAATTTTATACCAATGAAGAAATCGGACAAATTATCGCCCGGTCAGCAAAAATTCTCGGTATCGAAGCCGACAAAGAATCACTCGAGGAAATCGCCAAACGCAGTCGCTTCACTCCCCGACTTGCTAACCACTTATTAAAACGCTGTCGCGACTACAGCCAGGTCGGTAAAAAAGACGTCAGTAAAACCACAGTCAAAGAGACTTTAAATTTGCTCGGCATTGACGAGCTAGGTTTAAACGAACCCGATCGAAAAATTTTAGAAATAATAATTGAAAAATTTAATGGCGGACCAGTCGGACTTGGCACCGTCGCCACCGCCATGTCCGAAGAAGTCGCCACCGTCGAAGATGTCTATGAGCCATATTTAATTCAGCTTGGTTTCCTAGAACGTACCCCGAGAGGACGCGTTGCCACTCAAAAAGCTTACGAACATTTAGGGTTTGAGTATCCAAAAGATAAACAGAATAAATTGATTTAAAGAAATATTTTAAACTTCCTCATCTGGACCAAGTTGGACTTTCTCGTAAAATTCTTCTAGTCTATTCTCGAGATCATAAAGTTCCGAAAGAGCCTCGTTGTTTTCTATCCATTTTTGAAACTCCTCATTTTGTAAAAACGTAGTCAGAGCTTCTTCGTTTGTTAAGTGAAAAACTTGTGGCAATGTTTTTAACCAATCTGCTTTTTTCTCAAAAAAATGTTCCGCAGCCGCATATCCAACAATATGATAAAGTTTTGATTCCATCCCCAGGACAATCGGCAAAAAATCCAAATGGGAGCTTGAGATATTGTATAATTCAAAGTCACTACAATTTCGAACATATTTCAAATCTGAAGTAAATAAATCATAAATCTCGATACTTTCTACATAATCTGGATCATTGACATATCTAACTAACCGCTGAAAACCATTTTTGGCTTGGCGAATGACATTAAGTAATGGTGTCGCAAAAACAGGATATTTACCATCTTCTTCTAAAGAATTTAGGGTTTTAATTAGTTCCATTCTGCCATTGTCACCATTTTCTACTATCGCAAGAACTTCTTCCAAGACTTGTTGTGGTGGTTTTTTTCTGTCTTTAGCTTTTTTACAGACATCCTCCGCTGTCTCAAGAGCAGAATAAAAACCTTTGATTTTTTTTATTACTTCTAATTTTGACCCAAACTGTTTTTCGGTGATACTGATGGCGTTTTCCACGAGCGGTCTTAGTTTGGCAACATCTTCTTTTATTTTTCGATCTAAATCTTCGTTTTTAAAAAAACTTCTTTCATCTTCTGTAAATAATTTATCGAGTTCGGTGCCAACAGAAACATCTCTAGCAAGATTCTCCGCAATTCTTCCATAAAACTCATCTATCGCCGCCTGCAAAGAACTATTTTCTAAATCTTTATCTTCTTTATTTTGACAAATTTTATATCTTAAAAAATGACCAATTTCTTCTCCATACGTAATTCCACTTCCCAGACCAGAACCACTAGTATTGTAATCGGGATGAATATAAATAATATTTCTCGTTGAACTATAAGCGGAAGTTTCTAAGCCACCTGGCGAAAATTCAATTTCAGGGTAATCTTCTTTTGAAATATCAATACCTAGTCGAGAAGACATTAATTGAATTAAATTACCAATCTGCTCTTTGGCTTCTTTTAATTTAAGCTCATTTGAATCAACTTCAGTCTCACTTTGTTGAAAATTAAATTTTTCCATAACTTGACCTAATTTATTATTTCCATTAAATTTCTAATATAAATCTCTTTAAACTATAACACTATGTCCGGTCATAATAAATGGTCACAAATAAAAAATAAAAAAGGAGTGACTGACGCCAAACGCAGTAAGCTTTTTTCGATGCTCGTACGACAAATCACCGTTGAAGCGAAAAACGCTGGTGGTAATCGTGAATTTTCTAGCTTAAAATCTGCTGTGCAAAGAGCTAAAGATGAAAATATGCCGGCTGACAATATCGAGCGAGCCATTCAAAAAGGTTTTGGTGGTGGCGCCAATAATTTTGAAGAAGTAATTTATGAAGCTTATTGTCCAGCCGGTGTGGCGATGATTATTACTGGTATCACCGATAATAAAAATCGGACGACACCAGAAATTAAACACTTGCTTTCCGAACACAATGGCAACCTTGGCGCTCAAGGCTCGGTCTTGTGGGCATTTGATAAAAAAGATGATAATTGGGAGCCAAAAAACTTAATGGAACTTTCTCAAGTTGATCAGGAAAAAATTTTAGCTTTGATTGACGAACTTGAAGACCACGATGATATTAAAGGAGTTTATCACAACGCTTTCTTAGAAAACGAAGTTGATGAATAACAAAACAGAAGTAATTATTTTAGGTATTGATCCGGGTTACGACCGGCTCGGTGTGGCGGTAATTAAAAAAGCTAATCCCAAAGATGAGGTGCTTTTTTCTACCTGCCTCGAAACTAATTCAAAAGATGAGTATGCCGATCGTCTTGTTTCTTTGGGAAATGAGTTAGAAAAAATTTTAGACGACTGGCAGCCGACGACTAGCGGTATCGAAAAACTTTATTTTACAGTCAATCAAAAAACAGCAATGAAGGTCGCTGGGGCAATTGGGATGATTTCTTATTTAATTAAAAAAAGAAATATCCCACTTGCCGAATACACCCCACTCCAAATAAAAAGTTGTGTCACTGGTTTCGGTGGTGCCAACAAAAATCAGATGATTAGTTTGATTCCCAAACTAATAAAAATTGAAAAAAATATAAAATACGACGACGAATTCGATGCGATTGCGGTGGCGATTACTCATTCGGTTTTGCTAAAAAACTACTAACTCCTAGAATTGTTTTTTAAATTAAAAAATGAAGCGAGGCAATTCTTGTTTTGGGGGTTTCGAGGCTGTCGAGCCGAGAATTTCAGGATTTTTTAAGCTTCAAAAAATCTGTACCCTAAACAAGAAAGTGGCGAGTGAACATTTTTTAATTTAAAAATAATTCACCTAACCACCATTTTATCCACAATTCAATTTTTAATTACTTGCAATTTTTTGGTGATATGTTAAAAATTTAAAGATTATCAAAATCAATTAAAAAAGGTCGCTCTAATTTTACTTAAATAAGCTTTTTATAAAAAAAATAAAATGGACGATGATGCTGTTCTAAAAGGGACTAGCCCTGACGATGATTTCAACGAAGAAGATGTTTTAGGCGAAGACGATTTAGATGAAGGATTAGACATAGATTTACCAGAGGGAGAAGGAGAAAGCTGGTAATTTTTTTGGCTTTTAAAAACAGCCCGGATTTTTGCTAAGCAAAAATCCGGGCTGTTTTTGTTTTCCATCTTAAACTTCAATCTTTACAAAACGATGCTTCCCCACCTTAACTAGACAAGTCTTTAAAATTTCAAAAAACGGATCAGTTATTTTTTCTTCGCCGTTTATTTTAATCGAACCACCTTCAACTAAACGACGAAAATCTGAATTAGAAGAAACCACTTTTTCTCTCACTAAAACATCCATTAATTTTTCTCCAACCACCGCTTTAATTTCTTGTGCTTCGTCAGGGTTTTCTTTTTTTTGAAAAACCGACACAAAATAATCTCGAGCCTTGTCGGCTTCTTTTTTATTGTGATACATTACCACAATTTCCCAAGCCAATTTCATTTTAATATCCCGCGGATTCGCACCAGACACTAAATCCTGTTCTATTTTTTTAATTTCTACCAACGAAAGATCAGTACAAAGAGTAAAATATTTAATAATTAATTCATCCCGCAACGACATAATCTTACCAAACATATCATTTGGTTCGTCAGTAATATTTATCACATTACCCCAACTCGTTGACATTTTTCGCCCGTCAGTCCCTTCGAGCATTTGATAAGTCAAAACATCTTGCTCTGGTTGACCATAATATTTCTGAATTACTCGCCCAGCTTTAAGATTAAACAATTGATCAAGTCCAGCAATTTCAATATCCGCCTTGACCATCACCGAATCATAACCCTGCAAAAGCGGGTAAAGAAACTCACGCAAAGAAATCTCCTCGTTTTTTTCATAACGATCTTTAAAATTCCGCCGAGCCAGCATTTGCTGAACCGTAAAACTTTCAGCAATGTCAGCAATTTCTCTAAAATTCAATTTAGCCAACCACTTACTATTGTAAACAAATTTAGTCTTTTTAAGATCAAGGATCTTACCGACATTTTTTTTATAATTTTTTATATTTTCCAAAACATTTTCTTTGGTCAACATCGGTCTTTTTCCAAGTTTATCTGATGGATCACCAATTTGAGCGGTAAAATCTCCCAAAATAAAAACGACTTGATGACCCAATCTTTGAAAATCACGGAGCTTTCGTAAAGGAATCGCTCGTCCGAGATGGATATTGGGACCAGTCGGATCCACGCCAAGCTTCACTATCTGCGGTTTACCAGATAAAAGTTTTTTCTTGAGACTTTCTAAAACAAAAACATCTTCCACGCCACGAGTTAAAATCTCATTAATTTTTTCTTCATTATTTAGCTTATTCATCCTTTTACCATAACACATATTCTCTTTTGTTACCACTTGTGTTACCATTTGTTTCATGGCAAATAAACATAAAAAAATCAACTTTTTCTTGCGTCTTTTAATCGTTTTTCTTGTTTTTACCTTTGTGGCTGGTGGTTTTTCCACAATTTGGGCTATTTCACTACCAATCCCCGATTTTGAAGCTTTTTTCCAAAAAGAAGTCGCCAATAAATCCACCAAAATTTACGAGCGGACAGGTAAAATCCTTCTTTATGATGTGACCGGTATCAGGCGAACCAATGTCCCATTTTCACAAATTCCCGATGTTATTAAAAAATCAACACTCGCCATAGAAGATGCCACTTTTTACCAACACGGGGGAATTAAATTAAGTTCTATCGCTCGGGCTTTTTTGGTCAACACTTTCGCTGGTGGAGTAAAACAAGGTGGCTCAACTATCACCCAGCAAGTAGTAAAAAACTCTCTTTTAAGTAGCGATCAAACCATTGTCAGAAAAGTCAAAGAAGCTATTTTGGCGGTCAAAATGGAAAAAACAATGACCAAAGATGATATTTTTAATGTTTATCTAAATCAATCTCCTTATGGTGGAAATATTTATGGTGTCCAAGAAGCCGCCAAAGCTTATTTTCAAAAAGATATTCGTGATATCGACTTAGCTGAAGCAGCTTATCTCGCCGCAATACCTAAAGCACCAAATTATTATTCCCCTTACGGTGCAAATAAAGACAAATTAGATGCTCGAAAAAATCTCGTTTTAACCAGAATGGCTGAAGTTGGTTTTATCACTAAAGACCAAATGCAAAAGGCTCAAGCCGAAAAAGTTACTTTTTATGAAAAAATCAACCAAGGCATCAAAGCCCCTCATTTTGCTTATTATATTTTAGATCAACTGGAGAAAAAATATGACAAAGCCACCCTCGAAACGAATAGTTTTAAGGTTACCACCACTATCGACTGGCCACTCCAACAAAAAGCCGAGGAAATAGCTAAAAAATTCGGTGATTCAAATGAAAAAACCTATCACGCCCAAAACAACGGCATTGTCGCAATTGATCCAAAAAATGGTGATATTTTAGCGATGGTTGGTTCTCGTGATTATTTTAATCAAGCGATCCAAGGTAATTTCAATATTACCACCGCTCACCGCCAACCAGGATCATCTTTTAAGCCCTTCGTTTACGCCACAGCGTTTAATAAAGGTTATACCGACAAAACTATCGTCTTCGACCTAAAGACTGAATTTAACACCAATTGTAGCCCAACGGGCAAACCAATAACTCCAGGTGCTGTTTGTTATATGCCAGTAAACTACGATGGTTTATATGTCGGACCAGTCACTCTTAGAAACGCTCTAGCTCAATCGAGAAACATTCCCGCAATTAAAGTTTTGTATTTAGCCGGCGTTAACGATTCTCTTGATACCGCCGAAGCGATGGGTATCACTAGTCTAGGAACCAAAAATCAATACGGTCTGACTTTGGTCCTTGGAGGTGGTGAAGTCTCTCTTCTTGAAATGACTAGTGCTTACGGTGTTTTTGCTAATGACGGCGTCCGAGTGCCGTTTGAAGGTATTCTAAAGATTGAAGATCCAAACGGTAAAGTAGTCTTCGATAAAACTATCACCCCAACAAAAGTTTTACCACCAAATACCGCTCGTTTAATTTCTAATATTTTATCTGATGCACAAGCCCGTGTCCCCGCTTACAGTATCGATTCACCTCTTTCTTTTGGTAGCCGAGATGTCGCCGTAAAAACTGGTACCACGAATGATTATAAGGATGCTTGGATTATTGGTTACACACCAAATATTGTCATCGGTGCTTGGGCAGGAAATAACGACAATACACCGATGGGTAAAAAAGTGGCTGGTTATATTATTGCTCCGCTTTGGCACGCCGTAATGGCAGAAGCGATCGCCAGTCGCCCCGTAGAAAATTTTATTCCACCAGTTGTTAATTATGACGGCTTAAAACCAGTCTTACGTGGTTTTTGGCAAGGTGGCGATATTATTTCCACCAACGCCTTTTCTACAACCACGGGTCAATCAGCTGGCACCGCTGAATATATTACTAAAAATGTTCATTCTATTCTCTACTGGTTAGACAAAAATAATCCACTCGGTCCCGCTCCAAGCAATCCCGAGAGTGATGGTCAATTCTCTTTATGGGAATATCCAATTCAAATTTGGGCTAAGAAAAATGACGCAAAAACAGAAAATCTTTTAAGAATTGGCACAAAAAGTGACATTCAAAACCAAAATGTCACTAATTCTAATTTATTTGGCTCATCAACGACAATAAGTTTTTAAAAAACTTATCCTCATAAAATAATCCCGACTTTAATGTAGTAAAGTCGGGATTATTTTATTTCTAATACTATTTTTTCATCAAAAATCGCTTCTATCTCTTTTAAGATTTCTTGTTTATTTAAAATAATCGCCAATTTAATCTTCGGTGAAGTTTTTAAGATTAAATTTTTATTTTTTAATTCAATTTGTTTTGAATTAACCTCTATCCCAATTTTTTGTGAAATTATTTTTACAATTTCACTTTTAACTAATTTAGATTTATCAATCTTTTGCGCGTATTTATCTAAAAATTTACCGATTAGATCCATCTATTTATTGATTGGCATAATAATATAGCGGAAACTTTGGTCGTGGTTTTTTTGAATCAATAATGGTTTGTTTTTATCGGAAAAATTAAACATAATATCTTCTTTATTTATTACTGCCAAACAATCAAGAATATATTTTACATTAAAACTAATATCAATTGGCTCGCCTTTTATTTTTGTAATTAAAGAAATATCATTATCCCCCACATCTTGATTACTAGATTTTATTTCCAAAAGATTTTCTGCTGGCACAAGATGTAAATCAATTTGATTAAATTTATCAGAAAAAATATTGGAAAGTTTCAAGACATTCATTATTTCATCTTTTCCGATAATTAATTCGGTTTTAAAAGTCGACGGCATAATTTGTTTATAATCAGGATAAACACCGTCAATAATCCGTGAGGTTAGGTGAATTGAATCAGAAAAAATCGAAATTTGGTTTTTATTGGAGTTTATTTTAAGATTTCCTTCAATATTTTCGAAAATTCGGTTAATTTCAGTGATATTCTTCAAAGGGATAATCAAGGAATTTATCTCACTATTTTTTTCTTTGATTGTAATTTTTTTCTCGGCTAAACGAAAAGAATCAGTCGCCACAAAAACCAATTCATTATCTAGCGCATAAAGATAAACACTAGAAATTTCTGGTTTAATATCAGAGATTGCTCCAGCAAACATTACCGATTTTAAACCAGCAATAAAATCAGTGCCTTTTATATTAAAACTGTTTTCATTTTCCACTCGCGGAATAATCGGAAAATCTTCAGCTGCAAAACTTTTTATTGTGGTATTAGTCGATGAAGTGGAAATTTTTAAATTATTGTTATCGGACGATAAGACAACTTTGTTTTCATTATTTATGTTATTTAAAAAATTTGCCAAAACTTGCGCATTGACCGCTACAATTCCATCTTCTTCCACCTTGGCTGGTAATTCTATCTCCAAACCAATTTCTAAATTTGTCGCTTTTATATTTAAAACTTTATTTTTCGCTTCCAATAAGACAGTTGATAAAATCGGCAAGGTTAGATTTCTACCAGTCACCTTTTCAGCTAAACCAATCGCTTCTTTTAATTTATCTTTTAGGCATTCGATCTTCATAGTAGTATTCAATAATTAGTTTTTTGTATAAATTAAGACTTTTTATTATTAGTAGTTGTGGATATGTGTATAAATCTATTTTAGCTTTATTTATAAGGTGTTTATTGGTGAATATTTTTTGATAATTGTGGGTAAAATTGTTTATTATTGATTATTACTTTTTATCTTTAAATATTTTTTAATTTACTTAACATTTTATTAATAGTTTTTACACAGGGTTATTAAATGGTTGTTAACATATTTATCCACAAATTTAAGAGTTATAAATAAGTGAACGAATTTGGTCTATCTCTTGGGTTAATAAATTATCGGTCTTTATGTCTTTCTTGATTTTTTCATAAGCGTGGATAACAGTTGTGTGATCTCTTCCGCCGAGCTTTTGACCAATATACGGATAAGAAGTACTAAAATCCTCTCGGAGAATATACATAATAATTTGTCGTGGTTTGACCACCTCTTTTCGGCGGGTTTTTTCGTAAATAATTTTTTCTTCAATGTTGTAATAATTGGCGACAATACTGGCGACATCCTTGATAGAAATAGTCTTCTTTGGCTTCGTACTGTTCTTGATTAAGAGTTTAACCTCTTGGATAGAGAGAACCCGCTTTTTGGTTTGAATTTGGCATATAAGCGAATTTAGAGCCCCTTCGAGTTCACGAATACTGTCTTGAATAATCGAGGCTAAATACTCTAAAACCTCTTCATCAATAGTCACACCACTTAATTTAATTTTAGTCTTTAGAATCGCTAAGCGTGATTCATAATCAGGCTTAGAAATATCAATAATCATTCCCCCTTCAAAGCGAGACCTCAATCTTTCCTCTAGGTTTGGGATAAATTTAGGTGATTTGTCTGATGAAAAGATAATTTGCTTGTTGTTTTCGGAAAAATTATTAAATAAATGGAATAATTCCTCTTGGAATTTTTCTTTATTGGAAAAAAATTGGACGTCATCCATTATTAATAGGTCGTAACGGCGATATTTTTCTTTAAATTGGTTTGGGCGGTTGTTTTGAAGGGCGTTTAGGTAATCAATGCCGAAATTTTCGGAGGTAACATAAAAAACGTTCTTATTTGGGTAGTTATCTTTAATATAATTGCCTACCGCTTGAATCAAATGGGTTTTACCGAGGCCAGTACTACCATAAATAAACAGCGGATTGTAAATCATCCCAGGATTTTTGATAATAGCTTGGGTGGCAGCGTAAGCAACGTCATTAAATGACCCGACTAGGTAGTTATCGAAGGTATATTTTGGGTTTAAATTGTTTTCTTTGTTGATATAAAGGTCTTTTAAGCCTAAATCATTTGGGTGAGCGGTCTTTATTGAGGTGTCGTCATCTTTTGGTTTGGAATGATCGTCGATTTTTATGATTACATATTCAATAGACCTTATTTCCGAGTCTAATTCTCGTAAGGCTTTTATGATAAACTTGTGATATTTGTTTGATAGCCAGTCTTTAACAAAAGCATTGGGCACGCTAATGAACACAACCCCCTCCTCGTTCTTTATTATATGAGTATGCTTGAACCAAGTACCAAAGCTGGCTTTCGAAATCGTCAATTCTATTTCATTCAGAGCATTGTCCCAAAGTTTTTTGTTATCGATGAGGCTCTCCATAGTGTTTAATTATTCAGATTATATTAGCTGTGGATAATAATAGCAAACTTTACAAAATTGTTTATAACTAGTGGATTAGTTTAATTAAAAGATTGAAATTTGAATTTTAAATAAAATATTTCCACCCAGTATTTTAGGTCTAGATATAAAGTTTTTGGCTCTTGATTAATTTAGAAATTTGGTCTATAATCTCAAATATGTCATTTACCTATAAACCAAAGAATAAAAAGCGAGCCAGAACTCATGGTTTTTTGGCTCGGACCAAGACTACCGCCGGACGCAACGTCATTAAGCGACGAATGGCTAAAGGTAGAGCTAAACTCACTGTTTCGGTGTAAAGTGAGAATTATAAATTTCTCCTCGTTGCCACCTTTTTAGGGTACAGATTTTTTGAAGCTTAAAAAATCCTGAAGTTTTCGGCTCGACAGCCTCAAAACCCCCTAAAAAGGTGCAACCACGTCAAAATTTATAATTCCCAATTAAAACCAAAATGTTACCTAAGAATAGACGAATAAATAAACAATATTTTGCTGAAATATTGCCTAAAAGTGCCTTTTTGGGATCTAAAAATTTTAGTTTGCGTGTGTCCCCTATTAAAACGTCTCACTCTAGTAACAAAAGCCAATTTGCTTTTGTTGTTTCAGGGAAGATGTTTAAAAAAGCCGTTGATCGTAATATAATAAAGAGACGTTTTAGATATTTAATCGCTAAAAACTTAAAAAATATCAAAGACGGTTATTATTTTATCTTTATTGGCGGAAAGACCGTTTTAGCGGTAAAATACAAAGATCTAGAGCAAGAGGTGTTGTTTTTATTAGAGAAGCGTAATTTTTTACAAAATGTTTAATACATTCTTATTTAATCCCCTTTATAACTGCCTAATCTTTATTATCAATATGGTGCCAGGTGGTGATATTGGTATTGCGATTATTATTTTGACGATTTTGGTGCGACTAGTGATTTTACCTCTCTATATTAAGTCAATTCGGATGCAGATGAAAATGAAGGAAATTGAGCCGATTATGGCGGAAATTAAGATTAAGTACGAAAAAGACAAGATGGAGCAATCTCGGCAGATTATGGAACTGTACAAGAAGAGTAAAATCAACCCATTTATCACTTTTGTGGTCTTACTTATTCAGTTGCCGATAATCTTGGCTCTATTTTTTGTTTTTAAAGATAGTTTTGTTATTCACAAGGACATAATTTACTCATTTATCAATATTCCAACCAATGTTAATCAGCAATTTTTAGGTTTTATTGATATTACGGCTAGTAAAAACTACTTTTTGGCGGTGATGACCGGTTTGACTCAATATATTCAAATGCAATTTGCGCTACCGAAACCAGCCAAGAAAGATCCAAACAGTAAAAATCCATCTTTTAAAGATGATTTGGCTCGCAGTATGGATATTCAGATGCGCTATGTGATGCCTATTATGATTATTTTTATCTCGATTGGTTTGCCAGCAGCCATTTCTATCTATTGGGTGACTAGTAATGTTATCGCGACGGTTTTTGAGATAATTATCAAACGGAATATCAAAAATAAGAAAGAAGATGTTGTCTCGGTTGTTTAATTGATTAAAAAATACCGGTCGGATTTCACACTTGTGAAATCCGACCGGTATTTTTTTTTGATTATTACTTTAAATCACCACTGGAAGCAAGAAAGATTGAAGAGAATTGTCTTTTTTGTTAATTCCATAAAGAGTATCCCCGTTTGGGGTCGTATTTAATTCAACCAAATCGTACTCCCCTTTTATCGGTGCCACTAGCTTCACGTTTTTGTTTAAAGCATCGACTAGCCAAATATCATCATTGAAGCCAATTTGTCCTTGATACCAAAGATCAGGAAAATTTCCAATCGGAATAGTTCTTGGCACGGCGCAATAAGCGTAGTTGGTATTTATCCAAACACATTTTTCGGGTAATGTCGCAATGCTTAATTTATCGGCTGATTCCTTTGTGACATCATAAAGATATAGCTCTAATTTACCAAGATTGGTTTTGGAATAAAGAATTTTTTTGGCATCAGGGCTGGTGAGAGTGGTCAAGCCGCTGATATTACCGAGAATTTTATTGGAAACCAAACTTTTGGTGTTAAAAAAGTGTAAATAACCAGGCACGGTCGCTGACGGTTTTGTTTGAAGAGTAACCGTCTCTTTTTCTGGCCAGCTGGCGTCCCAATCACTAAAAGGTGTGCTTAAAATCGCTTTGGGAGTTCCTAGGTCTGGTGTATCTAAATATCCAACCGCTAGATTATTTTCTATTTTTAGATAGAAAACACTATCTTGCGTCGGATTGGTAGTAAAACTGTAAATACTGTTGCTTAGTGATTGTAAATTAATTTCATTTTCGCTAAATAAATTGGTCGAGGTGGCTTGAGAGAAAAAACCTAATTCGTTGTCGATCTGACCATTTTTTAGCATTTGGAGAAATAAATAACGATTACCTTTGTTTTTACCAATAAAAGCTTTTTTGATGCCAGTGATGGTAGTATTGGTCAATCTTTTGTTTTTTGACTGATTTATTTGATAAAGATTACCTTTTGATTTACTGATAAAAAACACGTCAGAAGAGGAGCTGTTTTTTAGACTAAAAATACTGGCAACATTACTTAAAAGCACATCGCTATTTATTTGATTGTCGGTAACTACTGGTGTGGTGTCTGGGTTGCCGGTACTTGTCCCGGTATTATTGCTGGTTGTGGCGGTGATTACTGGTGTTTTATTTTCTGCTACGGGAAAAAAATTGCCAACTAGCGGAGCTGGTTTGGTGATGATTGCACTAGCTGGACCTTTGTATTGAAGATAAAAAATATAACCAAGGACTCCCACCGTCGAGGTGAAAATAAGAATGGCGAATGTAGCTATTATTTTTTTCCACATAGTTTTTTAAATTGCCGATAAAAGAAGACTAAAATTTAACAAATGAGGGTTAATTATATTTAAAATAAGCCAAGAAACCGCCACAATAAACAAGCCGAGCAGGGCGTGGATTATTTTGTCTTTGCCGTCTCCTTTGGCACTCGGCAAGTCGGATACGACATAAAGTAATCCGCCCCAGACGAACATTCCAACGGCTGACATAACCACAATAACCAAGAAAACAAAATAGATATTGGATAAATATTTCTCTAGGTTTGGAGCTGTTTCTTCTGTTTGTAACATAACACTGGGTTCAAGTAGTTGGTATCCGGCTTTTTCGCCACTTCCGCCCGCCGGAGTGCTTGGTGGTAAAGTGGCTGTTCCACCACCTCCGTCTAGTGGTAATAGTGTGCTTATGTCTGGTACTGCTTCAACTAGGGTTGTTGGTATAAAAACAATTGGCAAGCAAAAAATTAATACCAACAAAAGATTAAACACTGCAAAAAATATTTTTCGTTTATTGTCCATTGATGTTTATTAAGCTTTTACCAAATTTAATAATAAAATTGTTGGTGATTTGTTGCCCGGCATCTTTGTTGCCAACAGAAACGCTGATATTGCCAACGCCTTCGGTTCCCGCTTGTTGGCGGAAAGTGGTGAGTGAAGGATCTTGCGGATTGTTACTAATTGTATCACCGTTGACTAGCCATTTGTAAAAAACACTGCTTGGGTTGGTCCAATTAAGAAAATAAGGTTCGGCTTTGATTGTCACCTCGCTGTTGTATAGATCGTATTCACCGGTAATGGTTTTTTGGTACGCAGTGCCATCCAAAGCTTTGTTTTCGTAAAGTAGCAAGGTTGGTTGTTTTAAAACGATGTTTGTTCCGGCGGCGGCGATAAGTTTTTCTTTGTTTACACTCGCTTCTACTCCGATGACGGCACTACTATCTCCGGGGCTAGTCTTGAAGACAAAGAAATTTCTGCCCAAACCGGAAGATTCCGAATATGACCGCCCATCTTTTTTCCAATCAAAGAAAATAGAGCCAATCGGTATTTTTTTGCCCAACCGATCTACCATCACCGGAATAGCGAGGACTTTTATTGTCGAGCCGGGAGAAGGCAGGGCTTTACCTTGATAAAATGGCGGGACATAACTATCAGTCTGCCAAATTAAATCAAGATCAGATGATTGAAAATACAAAGTCTTTTTCTTGGGGATATAATTGTCGCCAACCAGATTTATCTCTACTGTCACGGTGGTTCCCGGTTTTCCCAGTTGAAAACTATACGAAGTCGCTCCAAGGGCACTGACGGTCGGTTTGCCATTTACTTTCCAATTGATGACTTTGCCGGTCAAGCTAAAACCAAAACTGCGAAGACTGATAGTGACAATTTCGCCCGCTTTGGGGTTTTCTGGTGAGACGGTGGCAATCAGGTCGCTCCCCTCTGATTCTTCAACATACGCCAAACTGGTAATTGGCAGAAAAATTATTAAAAAAGAAAATAAAATTGTAATTAAAAAAAGTTTTTTCATTATGTAATACTTTTGTTGACCAGAGCCGGTTTCGGTGTGACGTTTGTGACCACCCCCGTGCCTTTTGGTGTTCCTTTTGACAATCCTTTGCCGTTTATTTTTGCTAAGGCCACAGCTAGAGCCGCGGCCGCTTCGGGTGAAATCAAAGCCACAATATCTTCCGCATAAACCATCGCTAAAGTAATTATAACACCTAATGTCCAAGCTGGCACATCATTAATCCACGGGATAACTTCAATTAAGGTTGTTGTTGTCATAACCAGCATTTTTCCCGGTTTGATAAAACTAACGCCACTCAAAGTAAACCACATAAAAAAAGTCATTGAAGCAAAAATGCTAACTATCGGATTGAGGAACCAGCCAAGCATTCCAAAGCTGATTAGCTCAATAAACCATTGCGATGAATCAAAAATAACCGCAACGACAATCATAAAAAAGGCTTGAATAAAGCCAATTTTTCTTTTTGGTTTAGCCTTGCTGTCCATTTTGTTGCTCCGAAGCGCGAAGCTCCTCTTTAGCTTTTTTAATTGCCAAAAGTTGCGACGGGTCTGACGTGATGATCTGGTTTTCGGTGTAGGACGAAATGACTTTTATCTCCACTCTTTTTAAGCCGGCAAAGAAAATACCGTTACCCACCGGGGCTTCGAGTAGAAAATATTTTTCCTCATCGGTGAGCTCGAAAGTTTTTTGAACTAGCTCGATAGAAGCTGGTGATTGTTTGAAAAGCATCTGAATCGAAGAGTTGGTAATAATTGCCATACCATAATCGGATTTCATAAAGTCGTTGACGTCTTGGGTGATAGTAGCGGTACCGAGAAAATATTTTCGACCTCTTTTTACGAGAGAATACAAGAAAGAAGCGGTATCTTGTGATTTCATCATCCACCACGCCTCATCGACAATGAGCAATCGTTTTTTTAGGTTTCGCCTGATGGCAGTCCAGATGTGGTGAATAACGATGTACATAGCCACTGGTTTTAGCTCGTCTTCCATATCGCGAATACAAAAAACCACGAATTTTTTATTGATATCGACATTGGTTGGCTTGTTTAAGAAACCTTCCCAGGTGCCTTGGGTATATTTTAAGAGTCGTTGAGCGAGTGATTCGGCGCCTTCAGTTCCAGACAAGACCAGTTCGAGATCAGACAAAAGTGGAGCGGTTTTGTTGGTAAAATCGGAATCTGGCGTGATATCTTTTAGGGCGTAAGTTTCGGTGATGGCACTATCTATTAAAGAATCTTCTTCGGGTGTTAACCCGCCGAGCATAATACGAAACAAGCCGACGAGGTTGATAATATTTGAGCGAAGTACGTCGCTTGGCGACTCGTCTTCTCTGGGAAATGGCAAGTCGAATGGATTGATATGGTGTTCGGACGTAAGCGAAATATTAAAATAGCGTCCACCGACGGCTTCGGCGAGGAATTTGTACTCTCGTTCTGGGTCGATAACCAAAACATCGGTATCAAACATTAAGCTTCGCAAAATTTCCAATTTGGTAACATAAGATTTGCCAGAACCGGATTTAGCAAAAATGACCGAATTGTAGTTTTCCAAAGAAAAGCGATCAAAAATAACCAGAGACGAGTTGTGCATATTTTGTCCGTACAGAATTCCTTTGTTTGAAGTCAAATCAAAAGAAACAAAAGGAAAAATACTAGACAAGGGCTCGGAATTTAATTGCGTGTGGACACCAAGAAAGTCGGTGGAAAAAGGAATTACACTTTTAAAACCATCTTCTTGTTGGAAAATTGCCGTTTTTAAGTAAATAAGTTTGGCATCCAAAATTCCTTTTATTTCCGCTTCGGTTTTTTCTAATTCATTCTCGTCGCGACCATAAACGGTGATATAAAGACCAATATCAAAAATCTTTTCGGTCGCCTGCTGGAGATTGACGCGAAGGTTTTCGATATTTTCTTGGGCGGTATCGAGCTGGGGATCACGCACCATTCCCTTTTCTTCGCGAACGCGGATTTGGCTTTCCACTTCGGCGATTTTTTTCTGTAAAGTGCGAAGAGCGGTCACGGTATCGAGTGGGTGAACAAAAATTGTTACATCAAAAACTTTATCGAGGTTGACGATCGGTGATAGCCATTCCTCTTGCAAAAAACGAGGATAAGAAATGACAAACATCGTGCGGGCAATTTTTTCGCCGAGGTTGATACTTTTTGGGGTGACACGCAGGGCTGATGGCGCGATGATATCTTTCAGCTCTAAAATTCCGCCTTGATAAATATCTTGCGGTAAAACCGGTAGTAATTCTTCGTTGTCTTTTGTTTTTTTAAAAAAGGAAAACATATTTTTAGTTTTGACGCTGGGGCACCGGGGCTAATTGTTGGCTTTCGGTCACCTCGATTGATGGCGTACTATTTTCGCCAGGATTGAATATTTTAAAGAATAACTCGACCAATTCTTCGGTGCCTAAAATTTCGGAACGTAGACCAATGCGACCGAGACCGTTGCGGACGACCGCTACTCGTTGATTTAATTGATAAACGTTTTCATCGAAATAGGCGTCGGTCGGAACCTTCTCGCCGTCTTTGTGTCCAAAATTAAATTTAAATAAATTTTTGGTCAGCGATTCACCTTTTTTGGCTTGCAAGATTGGTGGCAAATAGGAAATGACGACAAAAAAGTTCTTGGTCATTACGTCGTTGTTTTCAGTAAAGAATCTGACAAACTCGATATATTCTTTAATTTGAATTTTCAGTAAATCATTATTTTGATCCACCAATCTGGCTTCTAGGGTTTTTATGTACGGTTTAATATCTAGCCGTCTTGATTGGACGAAAATTTGCAAGGAAAAATCCAGAGAATTTAGAAAATTTCGGTAAGCTTCAATAATCGCCATTTTTTCTTCGGCAGACTTTAGACCAAAGTTTAAAGAAGATATAATCAACAAAATACGCATTGAGCCGTCTTTCAAAATAAGAATACCGTTACGTATTTCTTTGACGGGGACAAACTCTTGAGTTGGTGAACTTTTTTTATTCGTCATTGTTTTCTTCGGTTTCTTTTATGTCTAAACTCCACGATAATTCTTCTAATCGACTACTAGATAATTTGGGAATGTTTGGGTTGTTTTTGTTGGTAGCGACGGTTTTTATTTGACCAGTGTTTGTCCGCCCACCTTGTTTCCAGATGTACAATTTTTTGGTTAAAATATAATGATAAAGTGATTCGATGAGAAAAATAAACGAGCGACCGTTGTATTTATAAAAAGCTAGAGCCGAAGCAAAACCCATTATGATAATCATTGGCACCAAGGCTGGCCAAAACCCTAGATAAACATAAAAAGCAAAAGCCAAACCGGCTCCCCCGGTCATAAATAGGAATTGTTTGAAGGTGAGGGGTCCAAAAATCTTGTCCTCGACCTCGATAAATTGTGGAACCTGAAATTGCATAATTAAACTTGTTCGTGATATGGATCAAGTGGTTTTTTGTTTGGCTCTGTTACTATATTATCGCTTGCTTTGGCTTTTACATCAACTTCTTCTTTGGCAATACCGAAGACACTACTTGGACTGTAGGGTTGTTTAGCGTTTGCGGTTGGCGGGATAACCGGTGTGCTTGCCACCGGATTTTGCGTCGCGACCGGTCTGGGATTTTGGCTGGCAGTTTGCGCTTGGACTTTTTGTTTGACCATCGCGAGCATTGATTCGCGGATTGGACCAAAAACCTCTTGATTTAGATCATAGATGATCAAGTTCGCCGTATCCTCGGCGACGCCCGTCCTCTCAACCAACTCTTTATTGAAATCAATCAGTGGAACCAGCCCCATAATCGCCAGCCCAACCAACTCCCCCAGTTTTCCTACCGCATCGACGTGGAGATTATATTTTTTGCCGATGTTGTAAATATTCACTGCGGTTTTTTCTTTCGAATAAAAATCACGGACATCGTCTGGCAGAGCATTGTAAGCAATATTTATTTGTTCTTTGGTAAAATGGTAAGACATATTTTTGTTTAATTTATTTTAATTACCAAGCCATCCCGGCCCCGGTGGTCATAAAGACATGTCCTGGAGCCGTGGCTCCAGCGGCAATAATGGGACGTTTAATAGCAGCTTTCTGGGCGGGGTTTAATTTAGTGTTTAATGCGGTGAGTTGATCAAAAGTGAGATTTACTGCCACTTTATCTAGGCCCAAAACAGCAGGTTTAAGTTTTACAATATCGGAAGTCGAGATACCGGAAACAATAATTGCGGCGGAAGGAGCATCGGCGGCAGCAATCAAAGAGGCTTCGATGTCTCCGACTCGCTTTTTCTCTTTGTCAGCCTGCTCTTTTCTCTCGGCACCAGTATTTCCCAGGATGTTTACACCAGAAACTCCAGCCGCTCCTGCCAAAGCTCCGACCTTGTCGCTAGAATAAAGAAGTGGGTTTTTAATGGCTTTGCCCATATTGGATTCCCTTATTTTTTTCATTGAACTCGAGTTCCAGCCCTGTGAAGCTAATCGTCCTGCACCGGTACTTGCTATCCTTGTGCTTACATTTCCAGCCATAGATCCAATTGTGCGACCGCTACCCATAGGTATTCTGCCGGCAAGATTTGTAGCCCCGCCACCCACTTTGCCCATCCCTTTCAATAATCCAGAATTGATTTTTCCCGCCCCTTTCATTGCTGCATCCATACCCATCGCTCCTAATTCTCTACCAAGGTAAATACAGCTGATCAACATTCCTAAAATAATAAGGTCAAAAATTATCAAAGAAATATTACCATCGACGACACTCTCACCTTTTTTGGCGACGATGGCGGCAATACCACTGTCACCTAATAAAACAAAAACCAGATATAGTGGTATGAGAAAGCCGGGGGCAAAAAACGATTGACTGATTAGTTTTTTTAGCCAAGGATCAAATTTATCATATTTAGGTAAAAGCTTTGATATAAAAGCGAGGGGCGATAAAATATAAATAAAAATAAGGGTGACCGTGCGGATCAAGAACAAGATCGAGGCAGTAAGTAGGACAAATGAGGCGACCATAATAAGAATAATATTTCCCAAAGTTTGAGTTAGGATACCTAAAAAGCTAAGACGTTTTATTGTTGGTGGCTTTAATTTGTCGCCAGCGCCGGCTTTGTCTTGGGGCATCATATATGACGATAGACTTAACTTACCGACCAGTCTTGACCCGATATTATTTAGGGCATTGGTGGTCGGACCTTTTCCGGGATCATAGCCATCCATTTTTATGTAAAATTCATAAGCGATGACATTTGACGCATCAATGACCACCCGAGTAAAAAAACCACTGAAATTTACTAGTAGGGCGATGATAATAACATCAACAATCATTTTGCTGGCTTTGTTGGTGACTTTGTCAAATTCTAATATTGTCCCTAGTGCGATATAAAGCAAAACAAAAATAAAACAAATATTTGCGGCGTCGCGAATAAGTATCCAGGCAGCAACGACCCCGGGCATTATGAGCCACTTGTTAAAATCAGTAATAGAAACAGAGACGGACATATCAAAAATATAACCCGCCAACCAGAGAAGAGCACCAAAAACGTAGGTTATAATTGTTCCAATCCACGCGAAGGCTGCGTTAATACAAACACCTATTTGAAAATGAGTATCAAAAGTACAAGCCTCTCCTGCGACAATAGTATTCTCTGTTTTTATTTGTTCTTGATAATTGTTGACCAACTTCTCTCTCTCGGCTTTTAATCTTTCTACTTCTGCTGTATCCCCAGCTTTCTCGGCTTCGGCTATTTGTTTATCAATTTCGTATATTTGATCGCGGTTGCTAGCTATCGGTGTTGTGTTTGAAGGGTTTGTTATTCCTTGGTATTTGTTTTCATAGTTTGGTACGGTTGTTCTAAACCTATCTACGGCGGCATTTGCTCGAGTAATTTCTTCTGGCGTCATAGAAGCCCGCCTGTTTTCTAGTTCTTTGGCTGCCGCAATTCCCAAACCCATACTACCCGAATCCCTTAAGTACGCTCGGTAAGTTTCTCCACCCCAATAATATTGAGCGTTGTTTAGTGTGGTCTGTATGTTCCTGCCATCTAGAGCACTTTGCATATTCTGGTTTGAAAGTTCAATTGCCTGTGTTAGTTCGGCGTTATTGTAAGCACTTAGCGGTTTATTTGGTAAGCCAAAACCGGTGTTAGCAGCCGTTTGTATTTGTTCTGGAGTCATCGCTGTTTGCCACCCAGTGACTGGTCCAGTGACTGGAGCCGCATACGTGGTTAAGGGTGAAAATAAAAATATTAGGCTAAAAAATAACAAAAGAAATAAAACTGAAAAAATTTTATTTTTTTTACTAAAAAGCAGTGGCAATAATTTTTTTGTTTGATTTACTTTCATCGTGTTATGGTTACTGCTCCATTTGTACTACCGGTGGCATTGGTGCAGGTTAATGTATAGATGGCTTTCGCGGAAATGTTTAGATTGTTACCACTTTGCCCAAAAGAATATTGAGGTAAAGCGACTGTTGATTGGGCGACAAGGTTGAAAATAACCTCGTTGGCACTAACAGTTCTTGCGGTGTAAGAAATATTTTTATCGCCAATGGCTAAGGTGAAAATATCCCCAATCGCTACCTCACTGATTAGTATTTGGAAAGATAATATTTTGGAAATTAATTTTGCGTCATCGGCTTCGGTCGGAGTGATATCGGTCGTTACTCCGGCTCTGGTTTTTGTCATCTTGGCGCCAGAAACAATAAGTGGGAGATCGATTTTTACTAGATTGGTTTTTCCGAGGACATCATCAATATTTTTGGCGGTGGTATTACCACTAAACCAATCGGTTGTCGCTTTACAATCTGAAGCGTTTGGCGAAACCCAAACGAGAATGGTCTTGTTTTCTTTGGTGCCGTTTTGGATGTCGGCGAGACTTGGCGAAAATTGCTGGAAAGAAACAGCGGGCTTTTTGCCTTGATTGGCGGTCGTGTTGTTGAAGAGTTGCATCAAAAGGTCGATGCTTTGTTGGATCAACTTCCAAAGATCCGTTCCTGATTGACCAGAACCTTGCCCGCCACCAAGAAGACCACCCAAACCTTGGGTGAGGCTATTGATATCAAAACCACCGCCAGTACCGCCGGTTCCTCCTGTGCCACCTGTCCCTCCGGTACCTCCTGTTCCGCCAGGATTTACGTTTGGATCTTTTCCACTGGTGGTCGTTTGCTCGGAAGCTGGTTTGTCGGCGCCGGCGTCTTTGGCTTCTGTTTCGGCGTCAGTCTGTGGCTTTACGGCTGGTGGTTTGGCTCCCCCTCCTTCTGGGCTAGCTCTAAATTTATAGACTTCATTTACGTCTGGTTCGTTGCCCGGAGCAATAGAGCCTTTTTCGTTGGCGGAACTGATGTATTGATCAAGTCTGGAACCAGCCGCTGATGATGCGGCGTCTTTGACAATCGAAGCTGGGGTGATGGTCGTCCAGGTTTTGCAGGTTTTGTTGGGATCTTTGCCGATCCATTCTTTACATTCTCGGACATCGGTAAATTGTTGTCCCCAGTCGGCGGTCATTTTGGCATTGGCTTCGGCTACATTTTTTCTAATAGCCATTTGATCTTTGGCAATAAGGTAGCTACCGTAGCGGTTATTTTTTGGTTCGAGTAGGGCGAGCCAAATTTTCCCTCTTTCGTCAGCGGACAATCTCTCGGAGTTTTGTGGTGCAGCGGCATAACTTTTTCCGCCAAAAAGTTTGGCGATTGGGTCAACAATTCTGGATAAAATTGGCAGACTTTGTAGCATGGCTACCGTTCCCCCAGTGCTTTGAGTGCTTTGAGCATCGTTTTTTAGAAGTTTATCGAGATCTTCTTTTTTTAAGGTCGGAGTAAGTTGGAATGAAGAAGTATCTTCTTGCTCGTCTAGGTTTAGTGTGCTAATTAATTCTTCTTTGGTAGTATCATTTTCCGTATTTGCTAGCTCGTCCATTAAAATGTTTCGGGCTTCGTCACGATTATCTTGCAGATATTGATTTATATTAATGACAAAAAGCGGAGCGGCTTGACCTTTGGTATCGGTATAGCCGGTTTGCATCATTCCTTTTTCACCCAAGACGTCATTTGTATATTTGGCTAAAACCGTAGAACGCAAAACTTTGGTATCATAATCCTGCACCATCAATTTTATTTCAGCTCGAGCTTCGATCCGATGAATCGCTTTTAGGTGGGTACAAATCTGGACGTCTAAATCTTTGATATCTTTGGTCGTTAGATCTATTTGCTTGGTGTTTTTGTCGGTATTTTGAGCGGCGGTCATTAGTTTGCCATCGACTTCGCGGACCGGGACGAATTTGTCGCCACCGCCACCACCGGTGGTGCCACTAGTATCTCCAGAACCGGCTATGCCAGCCAGAGCCGGATTGGTCTGGTTGCCAGGAACACTTTGAGCGAGTTGTTGAGCGTTTGGGGCATTTTGAATGACTTGAGCCATTCCTGGTTTTGAAGCGATATTGCCTAGTGCTTCGGGCGACATTGCTCCTAAAATGTTGCCTTGGTCTGTCGCGCCGAGTGAATTAAAAAATGTCCCTGGTTGTTGTAAGTCTCCCAACATTGCATCGAGGTTGTCTTGTGGAATTTTGCCGAGTATTCCTCCCACCATATTGCCTGGAAGTTTACCTAAAAGTCCATCCATTGCTCCGCCACCGGTCAAGCCTTGCAGAGCACTGCCGATACTATTTCCCGAAGCGTTGCCGAGTAAGCTACCGAGTAGCCCGCCAGACATTCCCCCGGTCAGAGAACCAAGAGCGCCGGAAGGTAATTTGCTTAAAATATCACCAAAAGCACTACTCGGTAAATATTGGAGTAAGCCACCGGCGGCGCTTGGAGAAAGTTTGCCTAAAATTGATGAAAGTCCACCGCCATTCATTTGACCGAAGACGCCACCGAGGGTGGTTTTGGGAATATTGCCGAGAAGGCTGGTCAAATCGCCACCACCTAAGCCACCAAGGAGACCAGTCAATTGATTGTTGTCCATATTACCCAAAGCTCCACCGAGGACGCTACCGGGAAGTTTTTGGAGAATTCCCGTGACCGAACCCATCCCACCGGTGCCGCCGGTTGAGCCAGAGCCTGTTCCGCCTTGAGCAACACGACCGAGAACATTACTTAATTGACCGCCGGTAAGTGACTGAACAATGTTGGTTAAATCGGTCGAACCCATCCCACCTAAAAGTTGACCCAAGCCATCATTGGATAGTCCAGATAAAATACTGAAATCAATCGCCATTGCCGCCTCGGCTTTTTTGGGAGCCAAAGCTAGGGCGATTTTGTCGGTATTTAAGAACTCGGCGAGCTTGTTTCCGGTGGTTTGCCAAAAATCAGTTAATAGGTTTCCTGAATTTGACCAGTCGTAAGATAGACGGTTGCCGGTCAAAATCATTTGAGCGTTGTTTCGGGAACGTTGTCCGACTTGGCTGGAGTAGGTGCTGTTTGTGACCTCGTAACTGGCGGTGGTCCAGTCGTTATTTCGAATACCGCCCCACATATTATTAAAATTACTCAAACCGGCACCGCCCAAATTGAAAGACATATCGGTCAGGGCGGTTTGTCTGGCGGGGCTTAGGCTGTTCCAGTCAACACCATTTTGAGTGGCAGCCATAATCGCATCAGACCGGGCACCAGAATAATCGGTTTCGTAAAGACGGTTCATCTGATCGTTGGTCAGGGGTGTGCCGTTGGCGATGGATTGTCTGATGTCGGCTGGTTCGTTGCCGGTTATTTTGTGACCGATACCGACGGTCGGGTTGCCGGTGGTGTCGGTATAGATGGTCGGGACTGCTCCACCTTCGTTGGCAGAAATGTAAGGTTTGTCGCTGCTTATTATTTGTCCAGTTACGGGATCAACTTGATTGGCTGGGTTTGAAGGGTTGGCGGGATCGTTGTAGTCGGTCGGGTTGCCAGGAATACTGCGGTTTGCCACGGTGCCGTCGTTGTTTATGTTACCGTTTTGAGTTTGTTGTGTTCCCCCGCTACCGTTTACGCCACCTGCACCACCGGTGCCTCCCGCCGCACCCGTACCTCCTGTTCCACCGGCACCGCCAGTTCCAGAACCTGTTCCTGTGCCGTTTCCGGAATTTCCTTTTTGTCTAGCTTTGCATTCTTCGAGATCTTTTTTCTGAAGATCTTCGGTGACTTTAATACCTTCTTTTATGGCTTGTAAATCTTTTTCTGAACGCTGATTTAGTTTGCTTATAGCTGGATCGGTTTTGCCACTGGCTCCGCCAGTCCCTGTTCCTCCGGTTCCAGTGCCACCCGTCTCACCCAAACCAGAATCAATAATTCCGCCAGCTTGGGTTCCACCTTCTCCTTCAAATTGGGCATAAAGTTGAAAAGGAGCAGAAAGCAAGATTAAAGAAAACAAAAATACCACAAATCGCATATTTTTGTTATTTTTTTTGTTTTCTTTGACAGGGATCATTTTGGTAAAATTTAATTATTGATATAGATCGGAGCTTTTTCTTCTTCGGAAAAGTGAATACCTTTATTTTTGAACAAATTGTTTAGGTCATCTAGATTTTTGTATAACTCAACATATTGTTTGTTTAACAATTGACCACTTTGCAGAGCGAGCACGGGTTCTTGCAAAACTTTTTCCATATTGCTGATTATTTGGGAAATTGTGCTTAAGGTAAAAACCAAATTTCGGTGGGGCTGGTCTGCTTCTGGTGGTACGGTGATTTTTTTCAAGTCCATCACGACGCCCTCATAGACGATTCGTAGGTCAACCAATTTCTTAATCTCATCGGGGTTTTTTTCATCTAGGGCGGTGAGCATTGCCAAGTTGCCATTGTCTCGTTTTTGGCTAAGAGGAAGTGTCGCTTCGGTCAGTTCGTCGCCATATTTTTTCAAAGCCTCGAGACTGGAAGTGCTGGCAATGTTTGGCTGATAACTTGGCACAATGATTCCCTTTAGGGTGTCTAACCCATTACCGCTTTGCAGTGCTTCGCTGGTGACAGAGGCTAGATTTTTTTGCTCGGTAGTTAGCTGGTTGTAATACTCTAATTCTTTGGCTTTTTTGTCGGCTTTATCTTTGTAACCGACATACCACAAAACCCCAACTACAACAAAAAGTAGTGTCACCACTAAGATGATAATTTTTTTATTTGGCAGTCTTCTCACTTACTAGATAATTATACATTACTAATCCCCAATTTACCTACAAAAAAAGTGGATAAACTTTACGTTTTTAGTTATCATTAAAATATAAAATATCACTATGAAAATTACTAATTTTTTTTCAATTGTTTCTCTTTTTTTATTCGCTAGTTTTCTTGTTGCTGGCTCGGTTTTTTCGGCGACCACGGCAACAACTGTTTTTTCTGGGTTTTCTCAAGATTTAAGGTTAAACACTCGTAGTCTGGATGTCTTGTATCTGCAAAAAATCTTAAATAGTAATCCTCTCACTCGGGTGGCGACAGCCGGTACTGGTTCTCCCGGGCGAGAGACCAAGCTTTTTACGACTAAAGTTAGGAGCGCCCTTGTCCGTTTTCAAAAAAACAATAAAATTAACGGAGAAAACGGCTGGGTTGGTCCCAAAACTAGAAAAGTACTTAATAATCTGGCGGTTGGGCTAAGACTTACGACCAACAGTAGTAACAAGTCAGAGGAAATCGTCTATATTTTTGAAGATGATTACGAAAGAGATGCTGCCATTGCCAATTATCAGAAATCTTTGAACAACAAAAAATAGGTTTGCATGACTAAATCATCATTTTTTATTAAAATACTCCTGTTCTCGGTGTTTTTATGTTTTGGAATGCCGAAAATTAGTTATGGTTGGGAGCCTTTTGGTGGAATGATTGTCAATGTTACCAAATGTGAATGTTCAAACAATGAGATGGTTTTTCATACCCAAGCGGCTGGACCAAGCCCGGTAATGTACCAACCGGGAGTCAGTAAACTCTATGAATTTAAGAAAATTGAAGTTGGAGAGTGGTTTTTAGGCAATGTCTCTATCGACGTTCCTTGCATTAAACAGATGGGGCCGATTTGCGTCAGTGTTGGAAGTTACCCGCTAATTATTATGACTGGCACGTCTGGCTCTCAAGGAGATAGCAGTTCTGGGGCAAATCCTGTTGGTTCGACGCCGACGCCGACGCCGACAACACCCCCGACTCCTCCTGGGACGACACCTGGTAATACGCCTACTGGCGGCGGAGTTAATAATAATGCAAACGAAAATACTCCAGCCAATGAAACCCAGAATCGTCAGACTTTGTCTCAAAATGGGATCGGAGTGTATTCTTCCGGTAATTGTTCTGACTGTGCGAATCCAAGCTGTACTTGCGTCGGCGGTTTGAGTGATTCTTCGATGAACGGCGTAACCAATCTTCGGCAACAGTCTGGTAGTCCTGTGACTGTGACTGGAGGGACAGAGGGCGGTCACCATCGAGGTTGTAGCGGTAATTGTGTGGACATCAATCACGATCCCTCGTTGGATAATTATATTCAAACAAACGCTCAATCAACAACAAACACACAATATGGTACTCGGTACAATATGGCTGACGGGACGACTTATTTATTTGAAAATGCTGGAGCGACGCCGATGACAACCGGTTCTCATATTCACGCCGAGTATGGTCCGCGGTCACGCTAAGATTTGAAAAATTTTAACAAAAAATACCGCCCGAGTTTTTATAAAAACTCGGGCGGTATTTTTGCGGTATTTTAGGAATCTCCGACAAAAACTTTCTCACCGATTTTTATCTGATTTTCTATAATGAAATTGGCTGGTACTTCCAACACAAATTGAGCCGGACTTTTTGGTGAAAAACTTTTAGGAAAAGATTGTGGTGATAAATTTTCACTCAAATCAATTATTTTTTTATCAGCATCAAACCAGATAATATCAATCGGAAAATTCATCTCTTTCATCCAAAACGGATAAATACCCGGCTGGTCAAAAACAAAAAGCATACCGGTGTCGGTCGGCAATGATTGCCGACCGGACAATCCCAATTCCCTCTTGGTTTCGGTATCAGAAATTTTCACAGTAATTAATTTTTCACTGATTTTTATTTGAGTTGTTTGGTAAATAGAATTTTTTTCTAACGCGGGAATATTTTTATTTAAAAATTTTACAAAACTAAAAACTAAAATTATAACAACGATTATTAAAAATAATATTTTTAATTTTGACATTTAGTTTTTTATTTTATCAATAAGGCATCGCCAATTTTCTAAGTTTAAATCTTCGGCACGAATTTTTTCTGACAAATTGCAAGCGGTTAAAATTTCAGCGCTAATTCCCAAATTACCCTTTAATTGCTTGCGTTTTTGACCAAAACCGGTTTTTATAATTTCAAAAAATTTGTCTTCGGAAATATCTTTACTTGTTCCGAGTTTTGTCGAGGAAAAAAAGTTTCGCGAAATATTTTTTATTAACAAAATTGCCGAATCAACTTTTGGTTTTGGTTCGAAAGCCCCAGCCGGAATAGTTTTTATGTATTTTGGTTCGCCATAAACCTTAACCGACAAAGAAAGTAACGATTCTTTTTTGTCGGAGGCGACAATTCTTTTGGCAACTTCTTTTTGTAACATCAAAACCATTGATGATGGTTGAATTTTTTCCCCGCCTGCATCGCTTTGCGAAGCATTTCGGGCAGGTTCAGATAAAAATTTACGAATAATTTGACCGGTGATGTAATACGGAATGTTGGCAATTAATTTGTAGTTTGTAGTTGGTAGGTTGTAGGTTGTAGAATTTAAAAAAGAATTAAAATCTAAATTTAAAATATCATCGTGAATTAAAACTAATTTTTTCTCGGCAATTTCGCTGGCAAATTTTGTTTCTAAAAATTCCATCAAGCGATGATCTTTTTCCACCGCTACCACTCGGCAACCAGAAGCCAAAATTTGCTCGGTCAAAGCACCACGACCGGGTCCAATTTCGAGTACTAAATCGTCAGATTTTAAGTCGGCAGTTTTGATAATCTCTTTAATCGCCGACGAAGATTTCAGCCAATTTTGCCCCAAGGATTTTTTTGCTTGCATCTGTCTATATTAGCAAATACTTTTGTTCTATGCTAAAATCTAGAAATTATCAGTTTTTAATAATTAAAAATATGCCAATGGAAAGTTTTTCTATGCCAGTTGATGACTCACAAGAAAAAGGTCCTAAATTAGAAGGTTTTCTTGAACAATTCTCTCTTGATCAATTGAAACAAGAGGTTGCAGATAAGGATAATGAGCATTTTGTAGGGATAAGTCCTGACCATGGGGAGCTTGGTTTTAACCCGACAGAAGAAGAAATTGAGATGGCGGTAAAAAATGTTATCGCAAAAAAAGAGACAACATAATTGTTTTAAATTTTATCAAAAACCCCTTATTGTATAGTAAGGGGTTTTGCTTTTTATTAAACAAACAACGCCGACGAAGATTTCAGCCAATTTTGCCCCAATGATTTTTTTGCCATTACCATAAGTAAGGTTATCTTATCACGCTTGCAAACATAATTCAAATGTTGTATAATTAAATAAGATAGTAACTTGGAAAGGAGACAAAAAATGAAAAACAGAATTGGTTTAAAAGAAGGTAAAAACATTCTGGGGAGTCTCAAGGAGGCTGATCTGGAGGTTTATTATCAATGTTTGGGCAAGTTGCATCCACGACACAGGGCGATAGTTAACCTTTTTCTTGAAGGTAAAGCGAGCCGTCAGGTCGGGGTAGTTTGGGAGATAAGCGGTAATCGTGCACTGCAGATTTTTAGTCAAGCTGTTACGAGGTTCCAAACACTCTTCCTTGGTGAAAAGCACTTGGCTGAACACGTGACGGTTATCGATACCGAGGTCAAGACTGAAGAAGCTCTTGATCTTCCAATCGAGAGTCTCGACCTTTGTGTGAAGACACTCAACTGTCTAAAGTCTATGACTTATGGGACGCCGTTACGGTTGAGAGATATTGTCGTTCGCACCGAAGTGGAGATGCTTGAGCTTGAACATTTTGGCAAACGGTCATTGGAAGAACTCAAGTGCTTGCTTAGCGAGTTAGGCCTTTCTCTCGGAATGAGAATCTGACCCGACGACAAAATACTCGACAATCGAGGTTTGGTCGTCGGGTGTTTTTTGTTCCATATTTTACCACGAGGCTAAGCCTCGTGGTAAAACTAGTCTGGCGATTCTTCCCTGTAATTTAACCAGTCGGTTAGATATTCCTCAAACTCTTGACGGTTTTCATAAAATTCAGGTAATGCGTCCTTGTTTAAAATACAACCCTCTACGCGACTTGGGTTTAAATAATCTAAATAGCTGGAGTAGCGATATTTATTTAAAAAATTCTTGGCTTGTTCTTGGTTTTTTATTCCTACTTCTTTCCAATCTGGTTCAATCATTTTTATTGGGTTTAGGTGAATATAAGCCAAAGTGTATTCCAGATACTCGTTACTATCCAAGTGTTTGGCGTTGAAATTACTTTCAAACAAGGATCCCTTACGCTCATTGGTCTTATTGAAATACATCGTGTAGGAAGTCGCCAGTTTGTGCATAAAACAACTTAAACCACCTTCTTGAATCTCTTTTACCAATAAATGAAAATGATTGTCCATAAGGCAGTAAGATACTATTTCAACAAGTTTTTTACCACAATAAAAATGAAATTCGTTTCCCTTTATTAAATCTGCGAAGTGAAAAGATTTCTCCCCGTTACAAAGATAGAGAAGTTTTAAAAAACGATTTTTGTCGTAATCATTATTAAAAATAATCCTCTTGTCTGTTCCACGATTATACACGTGATAGTATTCATCAATGGCAAAGTTAATTTTTCTAGACATACCAATATATTATCACGAGGCTAAGCCTCGTGATAAGTGGATAAATTAGATTATCGTCCAAAGTCCATCTTCGGCTTCTATTAGGTCTTCGTCGATATCGATAATAAATTCGGAGGGCATATTGACTTGCCTTGAGCCAAAAATCATTCGGCTTTGGGCGTAAGAAAGATAAAGTTTTTGGCGGGCGCGAGTGATTGCCACATAAAATAACCGTCTTTCTTCCTCACCGTCTTTTTTGCTGTCGCCCATTCCGCTATGTGGGAAAAGTCCGGCTTCGAGACCGGTCACAAACACGGTATTGAATTCCAAACCTTTGGAAGCGTGAACCGTCATCAATTTTACGCCATTTTTTTTGTCATCAAGCGAATCTTGCTCGCTCGACAAGGCAATTTCCGAGAGCATTATCGCAATCCCCTCATCTTTGTCTAAGTGGTCGTATTTTACCGCGACACTGGCAAATTCCTTGATATTTTCCAGTCTTTCGTTGTCATCTTCATCACCATCTTTTAACATTTTTTCAATTCCGGCGTGTTTGATAATGTATTTTATCAGCTCTGATGGTTTGTTGGTCTCGGCAAAAACAGCAATATCGCTTAAAATTTGCCTAAATTGACTAAGTTTTAAACGCATTCCGGCGGGCAAGCCGTCTTCTTGCCCGCCGGCAATTTTTCCGATAGTGGTTTTGCCGATTCCTCTTGGTGGTACGTTGATGACCCGCTTCATACTCTCAAAATCTTGGGGATTCAAAGCCAATTTTATGAACGATACGATATCTTTAATTTCTTTGCGGTCATAAAAGCGTGTACCGAGGACTTGATAAGGCACGCCGGAGCGCAAAAAAGCTTCTTCTAAGACGCGGGATTGGAAATTGGCGCGGTATAAAATGGCAATTTCTTCTGGTTTCTCGCCTTCTTCAAGGGCTTCTTTGGCTTTTTGGGCAATAAAACGTGCTTCGTCCCCTTCTTCAAGCCCAGCGTAAAGTCCAATTTTGGCACCATCGTGATTTTTGGTAAAAAGTTTTTTGGCAAAGCGTTTGGTATTTTTCTCGATGATTTGGTTGGCGGCGGTGAGAATTGTCTGGGTCGAGCGATAGTTTTCTTCGAGTAAAATCGTAGTAGTGCCAGGGTAATCTTTTTCAAAACGCATTAAATTGGTGTAATCAGCGCCACGCCAGCCGTAAATCGACTGATCCATATCGCCGACAACGCAAATGTTCTGGTATTTTTCCGCCAAAAGTCTGGTCAGTTCGTACTGAATGGTGTTGGTGTCTTGGTATTCGTCGATATGAATATACCGGAAGCGATCTTGATATTTGACGAGAATTTCCGGGTTTTTCTTTAATAATTCCACGGTTTTTTGTAGAAGGTCGTCAAAATCAAGAGCATTTTCTTTTTTTAGGAGATTTTCGTAAATTTCCCAAGCGCTGGCAATGGCTTTTGGCCAAAAAATATTATAACCACCACTGGTAGTGTTCGCTTTTTGTTTAAATTCGCTCAAGCTCACGCCGTCACCTTTTTGGCGAGAAATCGCACTTAAAACTTTGCGTGGCTCGAATCTTTTGTCTTCAATCCCGAGAGTTTTTAGGGCTTCTTTGACTTTGGCGAGTGAATCATCGCGATCAAAAATGGAAAAAAACTTGGGCAAACCGACACTTTGATGCTCGGCGCGCAAAACATAGACCGAAAAAGAATGAAAAGTGCTGACAAAAGGCATATTTTTCGAGCCGACTTCGCCAGAGGCTTCGTCGTGCCAAAGTAATTTTTCGACTCGTTCTTTCATCTCGCGGGCAGCTTTATTGGTAAAGGTAATTGCTAAAATTTCGCTTGGTCGTACTCCATTTTCGATGAGGTGGCGGATACGATAAGTGACCGTGCGGGTTTTTCCGGCACCAGCACCGGCGATAATTAGAAGTGGTCCAGCTTGGTGTTTGACCGCTTCTTGCTGGGGGGCATTTAGTTCTTCAAGATAAATCATAGACTAGACAAATATAACATAATATAATTGAAAGATATAAATTAACCATAACCCGCCAAAATTTTTTGGAACAAAAAACTTAAGCGGGCAAGAAATAATATGTCAGAAAAATCAAATGTTTTAGAAGAAGAAATTGTCGAGTTACAAAAATTAATCGAAGCCAAAAGAAATGAGCTAGAAGATGCTGGTGGAGTCGTTGTCGAAGAAAGAGATCTTGTGCGGCAAGCGGTGGCGGAAATGGTATCGTCGTCATTGCCAGCGACTAGCGATGAAGAGGAAAAGAAAAAAACCCCAACTATTCAAAATAAAGATAATGGTGCCAGCTACCTTGATAATTTAGATGAAGACTCGGTTGCTTCGGTCAATACCTATATCGAACAAATTTCTCAAGTTGGAATTGTCAAAACCATAAAAACTATTTCCGAAGAAAGCCCTTATATTCTTGACGCTTTTCACGATGCGCTGATCGATAAACTTTATGATGATTTAAAAGCTAGCGGTGCAATAAAATAAATAAATATGAATTCGACACTTATTATTCCGATCTTGATTGCTGGTTCGATTGTTTTAATTATTGGTGGCGTATCTCTTTTTTTGTATCAGCGACGCCGACGTGGTGTCGCCAGCTTGAATCTGAAAGTTTTGTCGATTAGAATTCCTCGTCGCGAAAAAAGTGAGAACAAAGATTTTGCGAGTGAAATAAATTTATCGGAGCAACTTTTTACCGCCCTTTCGGCTCTTAACACGGAAATTGTTTTTGAAGTTTCGGTACGAAATTTGGGCGAAGAAATTTGTTTTTATTTAGTGGTGCCGAGAGAAGCGCTTGATTTTGCCAAGCGGACGGTGCAAGGATTATTTTTAGAAGCGAAAGTTGAAGAGGCACCAGATTATACTATTTTCCAACCGCAAGGTTTTTCATCGGCGGGTTATTTAGCTTTGGCAAAACCCTATCTTTTGCCAGTCACGACTTATCGCGAATCAGAAGCCGATGTTTTTTCGCCGATTGTCAGCACCTTGTCGCGACTTGATAATTTGGAAGAAGGTGCCTCGTTACAGTTTATTATTCGTCCGTCGGGCGAACATATTAAAAAAGAAGCGATCGATTTGCTCGGTCGCTTAAAAAAAGGCGAAAAATTTAAAGACTTAACCGACAAAAGTTTAATTTCGGCTGATAAAATAGAAAAAGCAATTTTGTCTTCTGGTAAAAAAGAAAGTTCCGAAAACGAGCCAAAGGTTATGGATGAAGAAATGATTAAATCGGTCGGGATAAAATTGGCGAAACCACTTTTTAGTATCAATGTCCGCATCGTCACTGCTTCGACTAGTCACAATAAAGCCGAAGATTTGTTTCTGTCGATTTCCAGCTCTTTTGGTAAATTTGCTTCACCAAATCGTAATAGTTTTAAAATCATTAAACCAAAAAATCACAAGAAACTTATTTTTGATTATATTTTCCGTGAATTTAGTGATGATCAAAAAATTATTTTAAATGCCGAAGAATTGGCGAGTATTTTTCATTTGCCGACGACCACTTCCGATGTGCCAAATGTGAGTTGGCTTCGATCAAAAGAAGCTCCAGCGCCGGAATTTTTACCGACCACTGGTTTGTTTTTGGGTGAAAGTATTTTTCGCGGCGTACAAAAAGGCATCCGAATTACCGATGACGATCGTCGCCGACATATGTATCTAGTCGGTCAGACCGGTACTGGTAAATCGACTTTGATGACCAATTTGGCGATTCAAGATATGCAAAATGGTAACGGTATTTGCGTAATTGATCCGCACGGTGAATTGATTGAAAAGATTTTGTCGTTTGTTCCAAAAGAGCGGATTGACGATGTGATTGTCCTTGATCCCGGCGATCTGAATCGCCCGCTTGGTCTTAATATGCTGGAATTTGATGAAAGTAAACCAGAAGAAAAAACCTTTATCATTAATGAATTGCAGGCGATTTTCAACCAACTCTTTATGAAAGAGACGATGGGTCCGATGTTTGAAAAGTATATGCGTAATTCCCTGCTACTTTTAATGGAAGATGCCAAAAATGAGCCGGCGACGATCACCGAAATTGCTCGAATTTTTTCCGATGAAGAATTTCGTAAGCGGAAAATCGCGCGATGCTCAAATACCAGCGTGGTGGATTTTTGGACAAAAGAAGTGCCGAAAGTGACCGGCGAAGCGGGGCTTGGTAATATGGCTCCGTACATTACATCCAAGTTTGATAATTTTATTTCCAACGATTACATTCGCCCAATGATTGGTCAGGTCAAATCCGCTTTTAATTTTAAAGAAGTAATGGATAGTGGCAAGATTTTGCTCGTCAATTTGTCTAAAGGTAAGGTTGGCGACATCAATTCATCTTTGATTGGTATGATTATTGTCGGCAAGATTTTGCAAGCGGCATTGTCCCGTGTTTATCAAGAAGAAAAAGACCGGCGAGATTTTTACCTTTATATCGATGAATTTCAGAACTATACGACCGATTCGATAGCGTCGATTTTGTCCGAAGCGCGAAAATATCGTTTGAGTCTGACGGTCGCTCATCAATACATTGCCCAACTGAAAGACAATATTCGTGAATCGATTTTTGGTAACGTCGGTAACTTGGTGACTTTTCGAGTTGGTCCACAAGATGCGGAAACTTTAGTTAAACATTTCAGCCCAACTTTTGACGAAAAAGATTTGATTAGCATTGAAAACTTAAATGCGTACGCTAAAATCTTGATCAACGGTGAACCGACCTTGCCGTTTAATATGAAAATTACTTGGGCCGAAGGTGGCTCGTCGGTGGTACGCGATGACCTGAAAGAATTATCGAGTTTGAAATACGGACGAGATTACCAATCGGTTGAAGCGGAAATTACCGCTCGGTTGAGGAATTAGGATTTTTAGGGATTAAAAACCGCCCGGATTCGCCAAAGCGAATCCGGGCGGTTTTCTCTTGTTGAATTTTTGACCATTTTGAGGTAAAATAGCGGGGTGAATAGGTTGCTCGCTTGTGTTCCTCTGCCCAGTTTACGAGTTAATTTTTCGGCTTATTTTACCTAAAATTAAAAAAACTATCTCTTTTTTGTCTAAGCTTTTTTTGCAAAAGTCGTTTTTTGTTTTATTTTTAATCGGTGCGTTTTTTGTCTTAGCCAACAGCACCCACGCCGGTATCTTGTCGGCAGTCAGTGATTTATTTAAATCTTTCGTCTCTGATAACCAAAAATCGGTGCAAGCTTCGGCTGATTTGGTAAATTATAACTCGCAAAATTTAAATTTAGCCGAACCGACTGGTGGTCTGGAGGCGACCAGCTCGTCAAAAGACGATACGGATCTGCCGATTGTTGGAGGGAGTGCCGTCTTGTCTGAAGCTGGTCCGATGGGTACTCTTGCTGATGTCCAAGATAATGTTCCCCCATCTGATTTGATTAGCGTCTATACTGTACACAAAGGTGACAAAATTGAAGACGTGGCGAAAATGTTTAACGTCTCGGCAAATACGATTCGCTGGTCCAACGATTTGAAAAAAGGCGTCGCTTTGAAAGAAGGTGATAATTTAATTATTTTACCGATTTCTGGTGTGCAATACGAGGTGAAAAAGGGCGATACTTTGAAAAGCATTGCGAAAAAATATGGTGGCGATGCTGAAGAAATAGTTCTTTACAACGATCTGGATCCAACTGCCGATTTGATTGTGGGGAGCTCGCTTATTGTTCCTGATGGAGAAATCGGTGAACCGGTACCGCTCAAACCGGGTGTTAAAAAACCAGCCAAATATAACGGTCCAAGTTACGCCGGCTACTATATGCGACCGATTTCTGGTGGACAACGCTCACAAGGTATCCATGGTCACAACGCGGTTGACCTTGCTGCTCCAAATGGCACACCGCTTTATGCCGCTGCGAGTGGAAAAGTTATTATCGCTCGGTCAAGTGGTTACAATGGCGGTTATGGTGAATATGTGGTTATCTCTCATTCAAATGGCACCCAGACTTTGTATGGACATATGAGCTCGGTCTTGGTCAGTGCTGGTCAAAAAGTTGATAAAGGCGATGTGATCGGCAAAGTCGGCTCGACCGGTCGCTCCACCGGCAATCACGTCCACTTTGAAATTCGCGGAGCTAATAATCCTTTTTAGAGAGGCTCAACTTGCTTTCGTTTTAAAACCACAGAAAAAGCCCCGCTGGGGCTTTTTCTGTGGTTTTAAAATGGAATTAATCGGAGCTCTCTTACTCAAAAATATTCTTCGGACGATATTGTAATGCTTCGAGCAGATGTTCGTCTTTAATTTTATCAGAACCGGCTAAGTCGGCTATTGTTCTGGACAGTTTTATGATCCGATGATAGGCACGAGCCGACAAACCTAGCCTTTTGGCGGAATCGTTAAGTAATTTAGTGCTGGAATCGGTAAGTGGAGCGTGAATTTTCAATTCTTTGACGCCCATTTCGCTATTGGTCTTTAATTTTGATTCAGAAAATCTTTTATTTTGGATCTCGCGGGCTTTAATAATTCTTTTTCGGATATCTGCAGAGGGTTCTCCTTTTTTACTTTTATCTGACAATTCTTCGTGGTTGACGGCTGGAACATCGAGCCATAAGTCAATCCGATCCACAATTGGTCCGGAAATTTTGCGTTGATATTTTTGAATCTGTCCCATCGCACAAGTGCATTCTTTGACGCGGGAGCCTCGATAACCGCACGGACAAGGGTTCATTGCGGCGACCAAAATAAAACTGGCGGGGAATATCATTGAGCCTTTGGACCGAGCAACGCTAATAATCCGATCTTCGAGCGGTTGGCGGAGGGCTTCGATTACTCGTTTGTCGAATTCGGGAAATTCATCTAAAAATAAAACACCACGGTGTGCCAGAGTGATTTCGCCCGGTTTGGGCCAAGCACCACCGCCGACGAGCGAAACATAAGATGATGTGTGATGTGGCGAGCGAAAGGCGGGGTGAATGATCAAATCTTCGGCGAGGATGCCGGCGGCGGAATGAATCCCGGTCGCTTCAATAATTTCATCAATGGACAGCGGAGGCATAATGCCGGCAAAAGCTTTGGCGAGCATCGTTTTGCCGGTGCCGGGTGGTCCGTACATTGCGACATTGTGTCCACCAGCAGAGGCAATTTCCAATCCCCGCTTGGCATTGTTTTGGCTTTTGATATCAGCGAAATCGATTAGATGTGTCGGCTCTGTCCAAACTATCTTGGCTTCTGGTTCTGGTTTTAATAAAGGTTCGGCGATAATTTCCGTTTCAACTTGAATCGTATCTAATTTTGGTTTTGGCGACAAAAAATCAGTCAATTCTTTTAAATTTTGGCAACCGAAAATTTTTAAACCGGAAATCAACGAAGCTTCCTTGGCATTTATGGCTGGCAGATAAATTTCCTCAAAACCCTTAGCTTTGGCGAGTTTGGCGATAAGTAACGCACCATTGACTGGTCGTAAATCGCCACTCAAGGCCAGTTCGCCGATAAATATCTTGCCTTTGGTGGGGAATTTTATTTCATCATTAGCTAGCAAAAAGCCTAGCGCAATCGCTAGGTCAAAAGCCGAGCCTTCTTTGCGAATGTTTGCTGGCGCGAGGGAAACAATAATTTTTTTATTGCCTTTCTGTGGTGATTTGAAACCGGAATTTTTTATCGCGGCATTGATCCGATCTTTGGCTTCATCGATCGCTTTATCGGGCAAACCGACAATCGAAAAAGAGCGTAAGCCTTTACCGATATCCACTTCCACATCAATAATATCGGTTTTTAGACCGATAACTTGTGCCGAGTGAATTTTTGAGATCATCGCTTCGAAATTATTTTGCTAAAACATCTTCCATTCGGATCATAGTTTCTTCGTCCATATGTTCGGTGCAGGTCATTGCGTACGGCAAAACCCCTAATCTTTTTTCGGGAATTTCGTTATTGCAAATAAAGCATTCACCAGCGTGACCTTTTTCTGCCCAAATAATAGCTTGACGGATTCGCCCAAGAGTTTCTGAAACCACCTCACCACTCGCCGAATCTTCTTCATCAGATTCTTGTTTTTCGGCGACCTCATCAGAAGAAACCGTTGGATTTTCCTCCGGTTTTTTTGTTAACTTTGCTAATTCTTCGGTTTCCATCTCGCGGAGTTTGTTTAATAGCTTCGGATTTTTTATATTTTTTTCAAATGATTCTTTCATATGTTGTTAATGGTAACAAGCCAAAAAAACTTTGGCAAGCTATTTTTTTTTGGTAATAAAAAAACTGATTATTGAGTCTTGTACAAACCTAGTAATTTATTGAAAACTTCTTCGTTTTCCGCAATCAAAACGGTGTTTTGGTCAATAAAACCATACAAGACGACCGTTTCGCCGTCACCCTTTTTGGCAATTCGCAGGTCGGTGTTTTGGACTGTTTTATCTTTAAAAGGTAACCCAATGATATTGCTGGTGACATTTGTCGTACCAGTGAGATTGTAAAGATTTGAAATAATAATGCTCTCGTTTTTTAACATTGCATCGGTCAGACTTTTGAAATATTGTGTCTTGAAAATGAAGAAAGGGCTGGATTTGCCATTTTGGAATATACCCAACATAAATTTATCGTCTAGCGAACGGCTAAATTCTGATGGAATTCCTTGGGTGCTACTGGCGATAAACTGGCTGGCAGTAATATCGACTTGTTTTTCGAGTGTGTCTTTGCCGTTTAAATATTTTATGGTCTCGGTAAAATAAAAGTTTCCAATCGCACCCTCTTTTGGCTTGCTGTCGTCAAGTTGTTTGATTGCGTTTATGACACTTGAATTAATTTGATTAGAATCTTTACCCGTCAAATCAATGCCGATATGTTTGTCGACAAACAAAATAGAATTTTTTGTAGCTATGACCTCGTTTTTAGTACTTTTATTGGTAATTATAAAATAACCGACGATACTGATACTGGCTAAGATAAAAATAACCGAAATTACCAAAACTATAATTTCCCCGATTTTTTTCGGCTCTTTGGGCGGTATTTTTTTAATAATGCTTTGATTGTTGATCGCAATTTTACTACTAGACAAGCCTTCGTCTTTGATTGCCCGGATGGTTTCTGACGACAACGTTTTTAGTGGTTTGAGGTAATTATTTTTTTGTTTGGTCAGGTTTTTTATTTGCTCTTGCGATTGCAAAATTTCCTTAATTTTTTCACCTTTTTGTTTTTCAGCCTTAAGATCTGTTTCGGTTTGAGCTTGGCCGATATTTTTTTTCTTTGCTTCTTCTTCAATTTTCCTTTTATTCCTCAAATCTTCCAGTCTTTTTTGAGAGAGCAATTTTTCTTCTTGTTTTTTCTTTTGTTCGCTGTCTAGTTTTTTTTGCTCATCACTAACCATTGCCAAAACGGCTTCTTTTTTTCTTTTTATTAGTCGTTCACTTTCTTTCTTCCAGTCCTCTTTTACTTCGTCGCCAGTCATCGCCAAACGAGCCACAACTTTTTTTTCGAGTTCTTTTTTTGTTGTCATGACAAAAACCATGTTAGCTCAACCACGGAAACTTTTTTCGGTCTAGTTTGTTGAGGTCATCTTCGGTAATAGCGTTTTCGTTGTAGGCTTGGACAGTATCTCCTTTTAGGGTGCGAAGTGGTTTTAATTCCCCACCTTCTTTTTTGATTTCATCAAGTAGAGATTTGGCTTGATTTGGGTTGCCAACGTTGTCTATGTTTTTAATTCTCTCCCTCTCTTTTTCTTGTCTTTCGTAATCAGCTTCTTCGTTTTCTCTTTTGACTCTTTCCAATTCTTTTGCTCTTTCGATTTGAGAATCATTTTGTTCTTGTATTTTTATACCGGAAGCTCTCTCGATCTCTGCCGCTCTACTTGCCTCGGCCTGTTCTTTTTGTCGTTGGGCAAGCTCAAGCTCTTTGATTTTTTCCAAAGGATCTTCGGCTTGGGTTTCCTTTGGGGCGACATTGATCGGAATTGGTGTCGAAGCAGCACTAGCACTAGTGGCAATTTTTTTCTTCAACTCTTCCATCCGGTCTTGTTCTTCTTTGACCTTCCTCTCTGTTTCTTGCCGTTGTTTTTCTTCCTCTTTCTTTCTTAGCTCTTCAAAGCGAACCTGCTCGGAAACTTTTCTTTGTTCTGCGCCAGCTTTATTTTTTTCTTCTTGAATTCTTCTCTCCTCGGCTTCTTTCTTTTCGTTTTCGGCCTTCTTTAATTCTTCCAGTCGTCTTTTTTCCATCTCGGTTTTTTGACGATCGGCTTGAATTTTGTTTAAGGCTTCTTGTCTGATTTTTTCTTCCTCTAATTCTCGTTGCTGTCTTAAAACTTCAGCTTGGAGGATCAGCTTTTCATCAATATCTTTTAGCTTTTGTTTGACTTTATCTTCCTGACTAATTAATTCTTGATATTTCTTTTTATTTTCTTCGATCTGTTCATTGAATTTTAAAATTTTTTCTTCAACTAACCATTTTTCTTCTTCGAGTTTTTTGCGAAGTTCTTGAGTTTTCCAACGTTTACCTTCTAGCTCGTGTTTGGCGGCGGCTTCGGTAGTCACCTGCTCAAGGCTTTCTAACTGTTGTTCATCGTTTTCAATTTTTTCTTCTCTGGCCAACACTGGATCTAGTAATTTTTTTAGGCGCGTTCTCTTGTCGTCAATATTAACCCAAGTTAATTCTAAGATTTCTTTTTCGTGACTAATACTATCAAGCACTTTGTATAGCTCATTTTTTTCGGCGCTAGCTTTTTCTTCTTTTTCTTCGGTTTCTCTCTGAACGGTTCGGCCAAAACCTTCCATTGCAATTTTAGCTTTGCGAACTTTATCAACACGACTTTCTTCGGTCGTTGAAGTTTCTTCAGTTTTTGTTGCATCAGAATTATCCACAGGATCGGTTGCGGTATTTACGCTCACTGAAATTGCCGATGGTTCAGCCGTAGAATTTTCAGCGATAGTTTTTTTCTCGCCAGTCGATGCATCATCAGCTACTTCTTCGGTAGTAGTCATCAACGGCGGAAAGGAAGACGATGTTTTATTATTATCATCCATCAACACATATTATAACGGATTTCTTTTTTAAGTTCTAGGAAAATTTTCGTTTTGTGGTGGATTGTTGGGGACAAGTCCTTTTTTCTTAGCGAAATCTGGGTCGGCTTGCTTGATTGACAGATTGATTCTGCCTCGTTCATCGACTTCACGAATAATCACTGGCACTTTTTCGCCGATAGTTAAAGCATCAGAAACTTTATTTAAACGAAATGGCGTGATCTCGGAAATGTGCACCATACCTTCGGCGTCGTTGCCGATACGAATGAATGCACCGAAATCCATCAAGCGAGTTACTTCACCGACAAATCTTTCTCCGCGAACATATTCGTGAGTAATTTCTTCGACGATCGCTTTAGCTTTAGCAACCGCTTCTTTTTTTCCAGAAATAATCACCGATCCGTCATCTTCAATATTTATCTCGGCATTGGTGTCGAGTGTAATTTGCTGAATAACTTTTCCGCCCGAGCCGATGACGGCACCGATCTTATCCACCGGGATCATAATCTTAATAATTTGTGGTGCCGAGTCTTGAACTTTTGGTCGAGGCGCGCTAATTGCTCCGGTGAGGGTATCTAAAATTTGCATTCGGGCGATTTTGGCTTGATCAATTGCTTCGCTCAAGATTTTGACCGGAATCCCGCCAACTTTAATATCTAGTTGTATACCAGTAATGCCATCTTTGGTGCCGGCAACTTTGAAATCCATATCACCGTGGTGATCTTCTAGTCCCTGAATGTCGGTGATGAGTTTATATTTATTTTCGTTTTCCATCATTAAGCCGACTGAAATACCGGCAACGGGACTTTTGATTGGTACACCGCCATCCATTAATGCCAGGGTGCTAGCGCAAACCGATGCCATCGAGCTGGAACCATTGGAGGCAAAAACTTCTGACACCAAGCGGATGGTGTAAGGGAAAATTTCGCGAGAAGGTACAATGGCACGTAAAGATTTTTCGGCTAGGGCGCCGTGACCAATCGATCGTCGTCCAACATTACCGACTCGTCCGGTTTCGCCAACAGAAAATGGTGGAAAATTATAATGATGCAAGAAGAATTTTTCACGATTTTCTTCCATTCCTTCGACAATCTGACCATCCTTTGGTCCACCAAGTGTTAGCGTCGTCAAAACATGAGTAGCGCCACGATAAAATAAACCGGCGCCGTGAACAACACTCGAAAAACCACCAGCTTGAGCAAAGAGCGGGCGGATTTCATCCAGCTTGCGACCATCAGCGCGCTTGTTGTTTTCAATTACCTCTTTGTGTAGTCGGTCGTTAATTTCTTCTTCAAAAATTCCCAGCCAGGCTCCAAGATTAGCTTCTGGCATTTTTTCGGCACGAATTTTCAACCAATCAGTCATTAAATCATTGGTGGTTTTCTTACCTGTGCCTCCAAAAATCCCCTCTTCGATTTTTGGTTCAATATTTTCTTTAAAAAGTTGTAAGGCTTCGGCTGGCAATGCTATTTTTTCAAAAACTAGCTTTGTTTTTCCCATTTCGGCGATGATTTTTTTCTGCCAATCTTGGATTTTTTCGATTTCGGCGCTGGCGAGTTGTAGAGCTTTTTTCATTTCTTCTTCGGTTGTTTCTTCGGCTTCGGCTTCGATCATATTGACCAAACCGTCTTTGCCACAAACAAGCAGGTCAAACTGGCAAATGTCGCGCTCTTTGAAAGTTGGGTTGATGACTAATTTTTCTGCTCCCTCATTTTCCACCAAACCAAAACGTACCGCACTGACCGGTCCGTGCCAAGGTAAATTTGAAGTTGCCAGACAAAGAGAAGCCGCGATAACCGCTGGCACATCGGAATCATTGTCATCGTCTAAAGCTAGCACGGTGACAATGAGTTGAATTTCGTTGCGGATATAACTATCAAAAAGTGGTCGGATTGAGCGATCGACAATGCGACCAGACAAAACCGCTTCCTCCGATGGCTTGCCTTCTCTTTTAATATATCTGGCTCCGCCGATTTTGCCCGAAGCGTAATATCGTTCTTCGTATTCGACGGTTAGTGGAAAATAATCGGCGTCCTCTTTTTTATTCGGTGATAAAACGACAGTGGCAAGGACTACTGTCTCGCCATATTTGACCATTACTGAACCATTGGTTTGGTCGGCAATGTCGGTAAAAATAGCGGTTAGTGTTCGTCCGCCAATTTCCATACTATATTCTTTTTTTTGCATAATTTTTGCGAGTGGCAACCAAATTTTAGACTTGATTACGGTCTTGCCGTTTCAAATCTACCTATTTGATCGTCACCCAAGATTAATCTTTTAATAGCCTGATAATAGCAAATACCAATAAAAAGTAAAAATAAAACCCCCATTATCGACCAGTGTGAGCAACGGCACTGATCGATAATTAGGGGGATGAGTAGGCGGGCAAGTCGCCAAACGGGGAGAAGGGCTAATTGCCACTGTGTTGGGAAAGTTAGAGAGGGGGAAGGAAGTGGTAATTAACCAAGGTGGTTTCCTCAACACATAACGGGGGGGAAAAAGCTTTAGAGGTAAGAACAAAGCTAAATTTAGCTTAACAGATTTTTACTTAGTTTGCAACAAAATAAAAGCCCCGGAACCAATCGACTGTGACTTCTCACATATTGCTGGGCGGGGCTTTGAGGGGTGGATACTCATAGGTAGAGGTTTAGACCTATAAATATCCGAACACTGGAAGGAGGTTATTCTTGCTGGGGCTCACTTCCAGAGTGTAGGGGGCAGTTAAGAGCTAAAACTAATTTTAAATTAACATATTTTCCCGTTTTTTACAAGAAAAAAATAACCGGTCGTTCCGAGGGAACGACCGGGGGCAATACGAATCGGGCGGGATCCAGCTGGTATTTTTGGTGCAAAGCTGAACTTTGTCCGTATTGCTTCCTAGGAATTTGGTTGCGCAAAACATAGTAGGCTTTGCATAACTTGAATCTCTAGCTGCTCCTAGGAATTAAGTAGCGCAAGACATCACAGGTCTTGAGCTACTTTTGGTTGCTGTTATTGTAGCTTAACGGATGCGTTACTGGTTGGATGTTGCGTCCAACGCACCTTATCCTGCACCAAACAAGGCTTGTTCATTATAGCGGAATAAAATGATTAGTCAAACAAAAAAATCAAGGGCGTGCCTTGATTTTTTTGTTGAGATTTAAATTTAGATTATTTCTTTCTTTGGTGGGATATTTCGTGGACGATTTGGGCGACCATTGTTCTGGTTATTGCTTGGTCCCCCGCTCGAGATAAGATATTTCCGTGGATTTTCGCAAAGGTCGAGAAAATCGTCAGCCACTTCGCGTAATTTGGACGATGAACTTTTACCAAAAGCGATAATTTCCACTTGCACTCCCATATTTTCTTTCAAATATTCGACGAGTGGAACAAAATCTCCATCGCCCGAGCCAATAATTACGGTATCGAGTTTTGGTGCCAATTTAATGGTATCGACAGCGAGACCGACATCCCAATCAGCTTTTTTGGTGCCATCGACAAAGATTTGCAAATCTTTGGTTTTGACTTCGATTCCGATTTGCGCAAGGCGCAGGCCGATTACATCGCCAGCGTCAATACGTTGATCGAGTTTCAAACCGCCGAGATGGAAAAGGCCGGCAAGAGCGCCGACGAAATGGCAGGCGCTGCGGAGCGCCTGATCAGGATTCTGGGTGCGCTGGCTACGCTGCTGACCCTGGTTTTTGCCTTGTTCATCACGCGCAGCATCACCCGTCCGGTAGGCGAAGCGCTCAATGCCGC
>CAIRHC010000011.1 GCA_903878275.1 Candidatus Vogelbacteria bacterium
GCCGTTTCGGTTTTTAAAAACCGAAACGGCGGGTTTTGTTTTATCTAAAAAATATTCCCCACCAAAATTGCACCGACAATAAGTGAGACTTGAATTAAGATATTTAGATAGTGATGATCTTTTAGTTTCAACGCGGTGTGAAAAAAATCGTGAAATTTTTGCAACGAAACAAGCGGCTCTCTTCGGATTTTCATATACACAAATTGCAAAAAGTCTGGCATCACCCCGCCTGCCACACCCGCCAAAACTATAAACAAACTACTTGGCTGATTTGAATCATAAAAAAATAAAAGTGACAGCGCCAAACCGAGGGAAAAATCAAAACCGATTTTAATCAAATCAAAAACAAAATTTTTACCAATCACCATATCATCATTTAGGCGATTGTTCGGATCGTGAGTGGCTGAACCCAGATGATATTCCCAGTGTGGCAAACTATCCAAAATATAATGACTAGACATCCCGATCGCAAACGCCAAAACCGGATTAGCCGTCGCAACTTTCGCCAAAGCACTGCCGACAATTGAATGAGTTGTAAGTATCATTTTATAAACTAAACTTAATTTACAATCGGAAAATCATCGGCTAATTCACCAGAATAATAAAACTGAAAAGCTAGACCGCCGAAACTATATTTCTGACCACCCACCTCAATCTCCGCTCCGCCAACCTGTGGATCCGCTTTTGGGGCTGATTTGTTGAAACCCAGATTAAACAAAGTAGCAATAATTTCTGGTCGGCGAGAAATATCAAAACCTGCCTTCTGCCATTGTAATATTATTTGCTTGATAAATAAAGCTGAATAAAGATATGAGTAGTAGTGATTGTGTTCGTCAGTCAAACGAGTAAATCTTTCGTTCGCCACATCAGCACTTTTAAAATCAAGTAAGTGGGCACTCTCCTCACCTAAATAATAAATCGACTGTGAATCTTTCAAATTATTCTCAATCTTAATCGCCGTCTCTTCTTTTAAACCCATTACGCCCCAAGAAAATTTGCTTTGCACACCTAAAATTTTTAACGGCTGAAAAATTTGTTTATAGACTTCTCGATCGGAGTTAAACAAGCGTAACTGCTCCACCGCGAGCATTGCCACAATCAGCCGAGCATCGACTCCAGTTTCAGCCGAAACCTTATTTATCACTTCTTTATCTTTAACAATCGCACCTTTAAAAGTTTGCCAATCTTCGGTCGCCGCCCAGCTCTCTACTTTTTTTATCACTTCTTCAGTAACCTTGTCTGGTGTCAAACCGCTAATTTTACTTTGAACTTCTTCACAATAAGCAACACCTTTTTGATAAACCGGATCATCTTTTACTGAAACTTCGGTCGCTAAAATCAATTTTATTAAATCGGTCGAAGAACTTTTTTGATAAGTCGAATTTAGTCGAGCACTGATATCAGGATAAAGTTGACCTATAACCTGCCATTTGCAATGAGCTAGCCACAACTCTTTAGCAAGATCTTTATCTGACAAATAATTCACAGCCAAAACTTTGTCGGCAGTAGTTTTAAAATAACGATCATTTAGATCTGTACCCCCGCTAGTATTTGTCCAACCATACTTCACCGCAAAAAAACCAACGACCAAGACCAACCCGACCACCGCGAAAAGACAGACCAAAAACCAACCAAGTTTTTTCATAAGACTAAAAAAATTCATAAGACTATTTTATTAAATTGTTCCAGAAAACCAACCACCATTGAGAACAAAAATTGTTAAAAGAAGAACAACTCCCACCAAAACTAAGGCGACAATATTAATCTTAGAAAAACAACGTTTATCTTTGACTTTAAATACAAACAGCGCAAGCACCGCGAACAACAAAAATGAATTAAGGGTATTTACGGTTCGGCAAGGTGAAGAAACTACTCTTTGCCACCAAGTTGAATGTTTCAAATTAAAAATATTACTCAATTTTTCCCAAATCAGACTAACCGAAAAAATCGATCCGGTCAAGGAATAAGCAAGTGGTTTTTCCCCTTTTCCAGCCATCGCCACTTTTTGATTTCGGGAATCTTCTTTGGTACTAGCAAAAAATTGAACAACAAACACGCTACTACGACCTTCGTAATTGCCAGAAGCAACACCTATACCAATTTCTTCAAAATTATTTTTTAAAATATTTTCCTTATGAGCGGGAGAATTCATCCACGCGTCATTGATTTGTTTTGAATCAAAAAAATTAACTGCCAAATTTTCTCCGGCATAAGCATAATCATAGCCAACCCGATCAAGCCAAGTCCAAGGTTTTTCACCATTTGGTCCATCGTGAGAAAAATACCCCCGCCGAGCCATATCTTCTGCTTTCATTTGCGCCGCTTGAGACAATAAATTATTTAAACGAAGGGGTGTTAAATTTTCGGCGGTGCGATCTTCATTGGCGTAATCAATCAACACCGCCGGCAAGACTGATGCCAAAAATCCATTTCGCTGTAAAATATTTGATGCCGGTAAAATAAAAATTAGTTCAAAAACAAAAATAGCTGAAACAAAAAATATAGCTCGTGTGCTTTTTGAAAAAACAAGATCTTTAAGTTGTTTCAATTTCATTACTTAAATTATAACACAAATTTAATCTAAAAACCGTTGATAGCTTCGTAGCTCCCGACAATACCCGCCGTTTCCGCTCTTAGTGTCAGATTGCCGAGAAGTCCAATAACAAAACCGTCTTTTTTAGCCATAATCAATTCTTCTTTAGTCCAGCCGCCTTCTGGTCCGATAAAAATCGCGATTTTATCACTTTTTAATTTGCCAATTTTTTCACCACTTTGATCAAAAATGATATTGATCTTATTGGTTTTCTTCGCTTCGTTTATTGCTTCTTCAAATTTTAACGGGCTTTCAATTTTTGGTTGGGACGCTCGCCCACATTGCTCACAAGCCTCTTTAATAATCTTAAGCAAGCGGTCTTCTTTAAAACCAAACTTAACGGTGCGACTAGTGATAATTGGTACAATTTTATTCACTCCAATTTCTGTCGCCTTCTGAACCACAATTTCGAAATTTTCCTTTTTCAAAATAGAGCAGTACAAGGTTACGTCTCTCCCTTCTTTTGAAACTTTAGCAACCTTTTCAATTTTACCAAAAACCACTTTTTGACGATCCAAAGAAATAATCTTAGCTGATATTTCGCTACCAGCACCATCAAATAGTAAGACTGTCTCCCCAACCTTAAGCCTTAAGACATTCAATAGTTGATTGATTAATTCTTTGTCGTCAGAATCAAGATGTTCACTCATTAAATTTTTTTCAAACAAGAAACGATGTTTTTTCATCCCATTAAAAGCTTAAAATTTATAATATTCCGACTTTGTTAATACATTATTATTTAAACTTATTTCAATTTGATTAGATATCACCCGCTTCTAACGGGATAAATATTTTTATAACTTTTCTTCGGAATATTTAGACAATATTTTCATCATCACAAAAAATAGAATCAAGCCAAGCAACACACCGACCTCCAAATAACGCAAATAATCTTTCAGCGCGTAAAAAGCGACACCGGAAAAATAACCAAGCGTGCCAATAATAAATTCCCAAATTAAAATGGCCGGAATATCTTTTTTCAAAAAACGAGCGTAGGGAATGTCGATCATACCCGCTCGAATCATTATCGGCTTATGTACGCCATAAGTAAATTTAGATATCGCCAGCGAACGTCCAAGTTTATTTTTTATGTGATTATCAAACGGTTTCGCTACTTTTTCAGCTTTTTCAATCCATTTGTGATTTCTGCCAGAAATTTTACGGCCAATCCAATAGAGAATCGAATCGCCAATCGTGGCTCCAAGAAAAACTACCAACAGCATCAGGCCAAGGTTATAAAAACCTTGGCCTGTTAGGAAAGAGAAAATAAACCAAAACGCATCACCTTCGGCTAACGCTCCAACAAATGACAAGACATATCCAAGTGGTTCCCAGATTATCAGATAAAAGACAAGGAGCGATTCCATCAATTAAATATTACTTCTTTTTGGCTGGAGTAACCGTTCCGGTAGTGGCAGGGCTAGCGACAGGAGCTGGTTGTGGCTCACTCTGGACAGCTTGTTGTGGAGCTCCACCACCTTTAGCAGTTTGATCCATAAATACCGGGCCAACGTTAACAACCAAATCTTTCGATGGACTATAAATTACCGCTTTCTTGGCTTGAATGAAGACGAGTAGTTTGTCACCATTTTGAGCTCCGACGAAAAATACTTGTTGTTTAGCCATTTCTTCGACATTGGCAATTGTCGCCATTTGTGGAATTTCTCCCGCCGGCAACACCATATGCTTAGAAATTTTCGCCATTACTTGTTCAATTTCAGCTTTAGAAGCTTCTGGAGATTGTGTCGCTCCAGCTTTTGAATCATCTAGCTTTCCCAAATCCAGACCTTTTTCACCGTAAATTTTCCAGCCAGCGATAGCACCAGCTACCACAATAACCGCAATTATAATAAAAACCATTTTAGACTTACCCGCCCCACTTTTTTTTGAAGAAATATCTTCAATACTTACATCTTCTTTTTTCATATTTTTCTTGTTAAATAAATTAATAATTTTTGACCATTTTTATTTTTAATAGACCTAATTATACACGCCCAATTAAAATTCTACAACTATGGTAAATTCCCCTTTTACGAATGATTTATCCACAGATAATAGGGTTAATGACTCTTCCGCCGTCATAATTTTATACTGCTCAAACTTTTTCGTCATTTCTTTGCCAATAAAAATTTTAGCTTCTGGATAAAATTCTTTCAAAATAATCAGGGTTTTTTCTAAACGATAGGTCGATTCAAAAAAAACTAAATTAACTTCCAGCTCGCTAGCTTGTTTAAAAATTTTAATTATTTTTCCGCGCGTTCGAGGTAAAAATTCAACAAATAAAAAATTGCCAGAAAAACCAGTCGCAGAAATTGCCGTAGACAAAGCCGATGGTCCCGGAATCGGAATTATGTCGTGCCCAGCTTCTCGAGCTTTTTCTACTAAATAAGCGCCGGGATCAGAAACTCCGGGCATTCCCGCCGAAGTGACAAGCGCGACATCTTGCTCTTTCAAAATTTCCAAAATTTTCGGTGTCACTCGACGACTATTTTTGTCGTCGTAATTTAAGGTTGTCTTTTGTCCAATTTCAAAATACTTCAATAATTTAATGGTATCGGTCCATTTTTCGACCGCCAAAACCGGCACAGCTTTCAAAACCGCCACCGCCCGTGGTGTCATATCTCCCAGATTGCCAATCGGCGTACCAACCAAATATAAAGTCATATGATCTTAATTTAGCACTATTTTCCTTTTAAATACAGCCCGAAAATTCGAGAAGAGTTTAATAGTGGCAAAAAATCTGTAATAAAATTAAAGGCCGCGGCGCTAGTTGGATGAAGAATTTTGGTAAAAACTAAAACCAGACCAACAGCATTGACTATACCCCAAATCCAAAAATTTTGGATAACAACCTTTTGAACATAGCGGGACAATTTGATTACTTCGTGAATCTTTTTAAAATCATCTTTCATTAAAACAATATCAGCCGACTCAATCGCTACGTCATAACCGATACCGCCCATTGCTATACCAATATCTGACAAACTTAAAGCAGCGGCATCGTTTATCCCATCCCCAACCATAATTACTTTGTAATTTTTATTTAAATATTTTTTTAGATATTTAATTTTATCAGCCGGCAATAAGTTGGCGTGAAAATTAACAATGCCAGTCTGTTCGGAAACCCTCTCGGCAATTTTTTCGTTGTCGCCAGTCAACATCACAACATTCGTCAAACCATCTTTTTTTAATTTCTCAATCGTTTCTTTAATTTGAGGTTTCAGCGCGTCAGCCAAAACAAAAGCTAAAGATAGTTTTTTATTAATCGCCAAAACCGTCACATTAAAACCGCCGGTTTCCAGCTCTGATATTTTTTCTAAGTTAGCACCGATAATCGACACCCCAGACTCAACGAGAAAACTTGGCTTGCCAAATAAAATTTCAACCCCTTTTTCTTCGGCGATACTACCTTTACCTTGAATCTCTTTAAAATCATCAGCGGGATTTATTTTAATCCCCTTTTTTGAAATAAAACGAACAATCGCTTTGGCAACCGGATGGTCCGAAACAACTGCCAATGAACCCGCCAAAGACAAAGAAACATTTTCCGGTTCACCATCAAAAGAAACAATTTTTTCTACTTGCATTTGACCGACTGTCAAGGTACCAGTTTTATCGACAATCAAAACTTTGGCGTGGCTAATTGCTTCTAAATAATTTGCCCCCTTAATAATAACCCCGCGCCGAGCGCCATAGCCAATCGCCATCAAAAATGCCATCGGCACTGCCACCGCAATATCATCAGCACAAACCACTAAAAGCACTGACAAAACCAAACTCGGATCTCGCAAGAAAAGATATAAGACAATTGATCCGACCAAGACCACCGAAATATAGACGGTGGCAAATTTATCTGCCAAGGTAGAGATCGACGCTTTGTTGGCTTGAGATTTTTCAACCAACTCAATTATTTTTTCAAGCGTCGTTTCTGACCCCACCTTTTTTGTTTCCACCAATAAATTTCCGGCGACGACCAAGGTCGAACTGAAAACTTCATCGCCGACAGCCTTGGTCACTGGCAAAGATTCTCCAGTTAGCGAAGACTGATCGAGACTAGCTCCGCCACCGACAACGATGCCATCAACCGGAATTCTTTCACCCAAATCGATTACTACAATATCACCAACTTTTATTTGCTCGGCAAAAACCTCCACAATACCATTTTTTGTTTTCACTTTAGTCTTGACCGGTTTAAGCTTTAATAGACTTTCAATATTTTTTCTTGCTCGCGCTTCGGTGTAGGTCAAAAAAATTCGCGCCGACGTAAGCATTAAATTTATAAAAATCGCTGACACCCACTCCTTCGACAAAAGCGAAAAAACCAAAGCGATACTCGCCAAAAGATCCACGGTAATATGCTTATTTTTAATCGCCAAAATCGCGCTCCAAACAACCGGGATCGCTCCGGCAAAAGACAACGGCGCCAAGGTATAAAAAGCCCAAGATTCTGGTAATAATTTTAGATAGTAACCAATCAATGAAAATCCGAGTAATACCAACAAAATATTATCGAAATCAAAATATTTACTTAAGAAAGACCGGCTATTTAATTTTTTTTCTTTGACCATAACTTAAGTTTAATTATCTCAAAAAAAACCTTGCCAAACAAGGTTTTTTTCATAAATCTATTGGGATATTTTAAGTACGTCTTTTTTTCTTTCCCAAAAAAGGAACGGCATAAATGATCGTTATTAATCCTGCGATCACAACCGGAATCAAAACAAAGAACAATGCTTGCCTCGGCCACCAAGAACCAAGGATATTTACTCCGCCAGATACCATCAATAAAATCCCGCCCAGATAACTAATTTTATTCCATTCTGTTTCCGAAAAAATTTTAGAAGAACCACTAAGGAACCAGTCGTGTTTAGACTGGAGAAAAACCGCCCCAAAATAAAAAATTAAAAGACCGAGACCAATCGGGACGAAACGATTCATATTTACCGAGTAGCCCAGATTGTTTAATAGAACCAAAGAAAATAAATAATTAAAAAATAAAACAAGGGACAAAACCAAACCATCGTAATATTTTACAAATTTTTTAATCTTTTTCTTGTGGGAACTATATTTGGAAAAACAAAAAGCTAACAGAAATATCGCTAACGTTACCGCGGGCAAAAGAAACATTCCCCAGACTTTATCAGAATAACCATCGGCTTGACCGTAAAAATTCCAATGAGTCAACATCTGCGGTGGCATCATTGAGTAAAGATAAACAGAAATTGCCGAAAATAAAATAATTACACCAGTAGAAATATAATTTAACATAGGTTAATAATAATTTATTTAACCGGTGGTCGCAAGTGGAAAAATATCACAGCAAAGTTACACCCATAACCCGAGAAAATCAGCAAACTGATTTTCTCGGGTTATGGTCATAAAAAGACCACTGCTCCTGAAAAATTGGTCAAGCCAATTTTTCAGGGTTATCCACACTTTCTGCTTGCTAAAAATTTTCAATAACTGCTAAAATATAAATGAATAGTTCTTTGCAAGGAATCGAAGTACGTATGAGGTGCGCCTTAAAGTTTTCCAACCGTTTCTCTTTGAAACGTTTATCCCCACAAACACCACCTCTCTACACACTTTCCATTCCCACAAAAATCCCCGCTCTTCACTTCTTCGGAAGTTGAGAGCGGTTTTTTTTAACAGCAAAATCCCGTGCAGAGAACTAGTTCTGCGCGGGATTTTGCTTGACCAAAAAATTATTTACCGCACCGACATCCCTCTTGACTACAACACTTTCCTTTACAATGTTTCTTGCAACAAGCAAGAAATGCCATAAAAAGCCAGCCGATGATATAGCCGAAAACAAAAGTCATCGCCACCAAAATAACCGCTTTCGTCAAACTAAAAGGCAGAATGTTGAAAGAAAAATCAACATGATGCAAAGTTAAGACCCAGTGAATAAAATTATAAAGTGGCTCTGGGATCACCGCGACCGCAAGCAACCAAACAGCATGCAAGAGCGCAAAAAGCGACCCAAGTGCCAAACCAAAATGATTTTTATGCATTTTTTTATATTAGCTAATAATTTCTAAATAATATTTTACCACAACTAATCAAAAATATTCACCAGATACGTTGATATCTCACGTTGACTAAAATTATAAAAATATTTACCGCTGTCGTGAATTTTTGTCGCCAAGCTTACTCCGACAAAACGCCAGTGCCAAGGTTCAAATTGATAATAAGTATTTTGTTTCGGGTAAGAAATGATAAAACCATATTTATAAGCATTCGCCAAAAGCCACTCATAGGCTTTGGTTTTTTCAAAAGTTGTCGTTATGTTTCCGGTCTTATCGGTCACATCGATCGTCGTACCGAGCTGATGTTCAGAATAACCTTGGTCCGCCGAAAACTTATTCGCGCCAGAACCGTACACGACAAGATGTCTTGATTTAACCGCCGCTTGAGTGTCAAAAGATCGGTAAGCCGAAGAAATTTTTAAATCAACGCCAGACGCTTCGGCGCTTTTAATCATCGCTTCAAGCCGAGGCAAAACTCCCGAGTGAATTTGCTCTGGGATTTTTTCATTCAAAAGATAAACCGGTGTGATTGTTGCCAAACTTGAAGGCACATAATTGTCGCTCAAAAAATAAACTTTGGAATATTTTTGCAGGAGTTCTTTGTCGGTATTGCTTAATTTTTGCAATGTTCCAACCGTATCGGTAATCCCCGCCACCCGACCAGCCAGATCGTCATTTCGTTGTTTTTCGCCGGTTAAAGAATTGGTTAAATCAGCTTTTTCTGCTAATGTCCTATTTAAATCAGCTTGCAATAAATTAACTCGTTCAGTCAAAGAAACGAACTGTCGGTTAAGCTCTGTGTGTCGAGAATAAAGACCGTAATATTGATAGCTACCAAAGCCAATCACCACAATTGAGAATAAAATATAAAACAAACTAGATAGATCTTGTTTTGAATTCATTGTGCCAATTATGGCATAAATACCTCGGCTAGTCCACGAAAGTCAACGCTTTGCCCTGCTTGTCGCCTCGTCCAGTTCGTCCAATACGATGAACATAGTCTTCGTAAGTCGCGGGAATGTCATAGTTGATAACGTGCGAGACATTGGGAATGTCCAAACCACGAGCAGCCACATCGGTTGCCACTAAAATCTTGGTTTTGTTATCTTTAAAAGAAGCGAGAGCACGTTGTCGTTGAAATTGATTTTTATTACCGTGAATGGCATCAGCTTTAAAACCACGCGCCGATAAAACTTCGGATAATTTCCCAACACCGTGTTTGGTTCGTCCAAAAATTAAAACTTTACTAAATTCTGGTTGAGTCAGCAAATCGTGTAAAACATCGATTTTGTCTTGACCGCGAACGGTACGGACAATATCTTGATCCACATTTTTCGCGGTATCACCAGTCTTGACCGAAATTGTGATTGGCTCACGCAAAAATTCACGAATCAAATTATCAACCTCACGCGACATTGTTGCCGAGAAAAATAAAGTCTGACGATTTGGTGCCATTTTAGACATAATAAATCGCATATCATTCACAAAACCCATATCGAGCATTCGATCGGCTTCGTCCAAAACAATAGTTTTAAATTGGTCTGGTTTAATTTCTCGACGTTCCATCAAATCTTTCAAGCGACCAGGTGTACCAATCACAAAATTGTGTGAGCGACGCAAACTGGAAATTTGTTGACCAATCGACGCCCCACCAACGCAACAAGCAGAAAAAATTCGCAAGCTACCACGAAAAGAAACCATTTCTTCGTTGATTTGGATCGCCAATTCTCGTGTCGGCACGATAATTAAAATTTTCTCGTTTGGCTGTTTGATTACTTTATTTAAAAGCGGAATCAGAAAAGCCGCTGTTTTACCAGTGCCAGTATTGGCAATACCGACAACATCAATACCATCCAAAACGCTCGGAATCGCTTGATCTTGAATTGGAGTCGGTGTGACATACCCACGACCAATAATATTTTCTTTCAATCGTTCGTCGATCACAAAATCCGCAAATCGGTTTTTTGATTCGTAAGGAATGGTTTCCGCGACCGGTTCGGCTTTACACACGAATCGAGAAATATTTATCGACTGACCACCACGATTAAAACCACCACGGCGATTACCACCGTTTCCACCACCAGAGCTACGACTTTTGCCACTAAAACTACCGCCACGGCGAACCGCCGGCTTCCCGAAGCGAGTGCTTCGGCCATAATTTTTATTATTCATTCTTTTGCTTCTAGTCTTTATGTTAAAGGTAAGACGACTAGTCTTTCTCCTAAGTTTCCATAAAGTCTACAGAATGAAGCTCTATATCGGTTTTTGAGTGATTTTTACTCCCCAAAAATGAAACCTGTGAGATATTTACTTACTTTTTAAGTATAGCTTATTTTGTTAATTATGTCAAATTTCCAGATAGTACACCGCACCACTCAAAACTTCTGATAGTGCCTTTCTGTCATTCCCGCGAAGGCGGGAATCCAGACAACCTAGATTCCCGCCTTCGCGGGAATGACCATCGAAGATGTGATTCTTTGAAACAAAAACCACCCCGCAAGGCAAGCCTTGCGGGGTGGTTTTTTAGAATCAATCAGTCTTATGCGCGTTGCACATTTACTGCATTCAATCCTTTTGGAGAGTCTTCAGTTTCAAAGGTAACTTTAGTACCGTTGTCACCATCAGTAAGCTCGTCGAAAGAAATCCCGACGAGAGAATTGCTGTGAAAGAATAAATCCTTGTCCAGCTCTTCACACTTGATGAAACCAAATCCTTTGTCCGTAATTTTTTTTACGTAACCTTGCATTTAATTTAATTTAATTATTTTGCACTTAATAATACACAATAGAGATAGATGAATCGACTTGTTTCAAATAGCAACTTTTGTACCGGCTAGTATAGCAGAAATCCCCTTTTTGGTCAATATCTACTGGCAAGAGGTTTTCCCCCAAGGAAACAAAGAAATCACCCCAGCAAAACCAGTACTATCCACACAAAATATTTTTCCACTTGGCAAATCTGTAGCGATTGAATAAGCTTGCTTATCAGAAGCAATATTACAAACACTAGAAGAAATCTTCTTCAGAAGGGTCATCAGTTCACGATCTAGACAAAAACCGGAATAAGAATTATTCTTCGAATAAAAAATTTCTGCTAGCAAACGAGAAGATGATAGCACCGACATCCCAACTGTATCCACCGCAGGATTTTTACCAGGGGGCACCATAGCATTATTAGGCACCAACATACTTTTTTCTAAATAGGGCTTAATAATATCAAGGATACTTTGAACTGGGGATGGAGCGACGAGAACAATTGGTTTATTATAATCTTTAAAACCAGCAGTCAAACTGGCAATCATCGTCGTTTTGCCAGCGGTCTTAGTCGCTGGAATTGTGATATTAGAATTAAGAACCAATCTATAAACCAAGCCATCTTTTACACCGAGCCAGATTTCACCGGAAGGTAGGTAAGTTTGTTTGACTTCGGCATCAAATCTTTTGGCATCGCTGGCTCCGACCGGTGTTCCCATTATTTGTCCACCCGAAATTAGAAGTTTTTTAAGACCGGCTTTGTCAACAACAAATTTATATTTAACGACATCTACGCTTTCAGCGGTTTTGGCATTAGTTTTTGAAACAAATTTTAAAGCGTGAGAATCAACAAAAGCTTTTTGCAATTTAACAAGTACTGCCGGATCTTCTAGTTTGTTTTGAGCTAAACTGGCTTGCTGTTTGTAAGAATCGAAAGAAAAACTACCATTCCCTTGCTCTTTAGCAAATTTCTCAATTTCTTTAAAATCAAACTTAATCCATTTACCAATATAAGGAGAAACTTTAGCATAATTTTCTGGACCAACAAACATCTGGAGTACCGGAACATTAAATTGTCGCAAATTTAAATAAAAAACATCAGAAAAAGAGATTGAATCTAATTTTACGCTAAAATTATTGTTCTGATTGGCAGAACCGCTCGGTGAAACTGCTGGGTATTTAAAACTATTAGAACCAGACAAAGACATCGAGGTTTGAGATTTAGGAGATGTGAGTTCTGTCACGTCGAATTGACCGCTCGCGCCAATTGTCATTTTCAAACTACCACTCTTACTATCAGAACCATTGCCTTGTAAACTAACATTATAATTTACCGCATCAACAGTTTTAACCGCTTGAAACATTTTGGTTAAAGCGTTATCAAAAGAAGTGTCTGCTTGTGCCGGCAAACTAAAACAAAAAGTCACGACGACGAGTAATGAAAATAAAATTTGTTTTTTCATAATTAAAAAATTAATTGATTGATAAATATTATTTAAATCATAACACTAAATAACCTAAAGCCAAAAACCAGCTCGGATTTGACCTTGGTGAAATCCGAGCTGGTTTTATTTGAGCAAATTATCCCCTGCCACAAAACCGGTCGTCCAGCAAAGCTGGAGCGAATAACCGCCAGATGGTCGGTTGATATTTAACAAATCACCAGTGATATAAAGATTTTTTATTTTTTTAGAACCCATTGTCCGCATATCAATTTCTTCGAGCAACACTCCGCCGTCCGACACCACCGCTTTGTCAAAACCCAAAAGCCCAGTGATGGTCACCGGCAAAGCTTTCAATAAATCTACAATTTGTTTCCGTTCGTCTTTGGTCACGCTATGCACTTTTATTTTGCCTGCCCGCTCTGCCTGCATAGACATGGCAGTCGGGTCGTCAATATTTTTTAGCAAAGAAAAAACCGCTTCGTCCAAACCGTCCGGCACAATCTCTTTAAAAATATTTTTCAAATCCTTATTTTTATTTTGATCAAAAACTTTGATAATATTTTTTTCAAGCGCCCCCAAATCGGTATCCGGATAAGTGTCAATTTTCGCCGTCACAATACCGGCACGCAATAGATCTTTGACTTGCCGAGCACTATTCATAACGAGTGGTCCAGACAAACCAAAATGCGTAAACAAAATTTTACCAGTTTTCGAAAAAGCTTTTTTGCCATCCAAGAAAAAAGTAATTTTCATAAACGACAGCGAGACGCCTGATAAATCTTTGACCCATTTTTCTTTTACCGCCAGCGGTACAATATCTGGCGTCGATGGTTTAACTGTATGCCCGAGTTCTTGCAACCATTTGAATCCATCACCAGTCGCCCCAGTTTCTGGATGCGACAAACCACCAGTCGCCAAAACGAAAGCTTTGGCTTCATATTCCGCTCCGACCGTCACGATTGATTTAATCTTACCATCACGAGCCCGAATTTCGTTGACCTTTGTTCCAGTCTTTATCGTGACTTTATTTTTTATTAAATATTTTTCTAAAACCTTAAATACATCTTCCGCTTTTTGCGTCTTAGGAAAAGCGCGCTTCCGTGCCTCCACAATCAAGGGCAACCCTTGATTTTCAAAAAAATCAAAAGTTTCTTTTACACCATACTGCGAAAATGGCGAATAAAGAAAATCTTTGGCTGGACCATAATGTTTCAAAAAAATTTCTTTATCAAATTCGGCATTGGTAATATTACAGCGACCGCCACCGGTAATTTTCAGCTTATCACCAAGCCCGCGATTTTTTTCCAGTAAAAGAACCCGGAGTCCGCGCTCACCGGCTCGCCCCGCCGCCATCATTCCGGACGGACCACCTCCAACCACCACCACATCATAAGTTTCTTTTCTCATTTTTACACAGTATAAGACCTTGCAAAGCAGTTGGCTAGTGTTAAACTAAAGATAGTTTTAGGTCTTTAACTACGGAAGGAGACTGCAATGAACACCGACAAAGCCACCACTTTGAGACGAGAAAGAAATTTGGCTCAATTTGAAGACTCGATAAGATACCGCGAGATCGCTTGTGCAATTCTCGGAAAAGAAGAATTGACCAGCGAGGAGCTTTTTATTTGGTATGTCCAAATGAGCTTCGCCAAAATGTTTGAAGTCGCATGGCGCGAAGGTCAGGAACCTTTAAACCTTTACTATACCGGTCTTGAGATCGGACGAGAGCCAACTCCAGTTGACGGTTGGAAGCATTACGAAAGTTATCTATTCGTGATAATCCAGCGACCAGAAAAAGTCTCGAGCGAGTAAAACTCCAAAAAGTTTTAAATTTTATAGCGTCACACCAGCAAGTGACGCTTTCATTTTTCACTTTTATTAAAAACTTGTTATAATATAATAAGTGGATTTCCTAAAAAAACTTATTAAAAATATTACCGAGCCAGATTTTTCAACATCAACTTCGATGTTGTTAATTTTAGTGGCGATCGTAATATTAATCGCCATCATTTTACTCAATGGCAACCTGCTCGGATTGATTCTTAACCTTTTTCAGTAGTCACTATTGATACTGAATATAAATTGGTCGTGGTTGTAATTTCATCAATTCTTTTGGTGTCATTATAACACTTCCTTTTTGGCGGAAATCGTTTTTATAAAACAACTTAAAACCAGTAAATTGCACTGGCTCTTTTTGAACATAAGCCTGATAAGAATCAATTTTTCTTTCCTTGGTTCCCCAGCCATCCATATCTAAAACAAATTGCACTTCTGGCGTGACTTTAATATTTTTATAGCCAGTCACCATCGGTTGGGTAAAACGATGAACCACCAAAATTTTCGGTGGCAAATTATTTTCCTGCACCAATTTAGACAGATAATTGATCGCGAAATTGATATCTTTCGAACTCATTGTACCAATCACCGTCCCCGGCTTTGCTCCGGTCTTCATTGAAAATTCTGGATCAAGACCAAGATGCACATTCGGCATTTTCAAGTATTTTTCCAAATGAGGAATTTCTTTTTCGAAACTACTCAAGCCGACTTGGATATCAAGAAAAACAATCGCATTTATTATTTTTGCCATCGCTAGCACTTTGTCGATTTGTTCGTCAGGCATTCGAAATCGATACATTCCATCGGCACCGGCGCTACCTTGAGCGGTCGCAACGATATAATGGAGTGCAGGCTGGACTGGTGTCGCTGGATCGGCTGTTTCCCATTTTTTAATTTCCACATTTAATCGACGGAAAACTTCGGCCTCTGAATATTCTCCCAAAACACCCATTTTGGTAGAATATAAATTACCATAATATGCCACCACTCGTTTGAAAGGCAAAATCGCTCCAGCCTTTGGATAAACAGTTTTTGCTGGCCACAAATGAGGTGTGGTGCTCGCCGGCGAAGTCGAAGAGTGAACAGTGTTGTTGGCTAAAATTTCCATTTTTTTATCGTACAATTCTTTGTCGAGTTCTGGGACAGGAATCGCCTCGGTGATCGTTGAAGCAGAATTTACCGATGCCAGCAAACTCCGATTTTTCTTTACCTCGGCGAAAGCGCTATCATATTTTAAGGCAAACAAATTGCCAGAAACAAAAACCAAAACAACCAGCCCAAGAAGAGCGAGCATAATATTTCTAATAAAAACAATATTGAACATTTTAATTTATTACAATTTATTGTAGCACAAAGAACTGGCAACCAACACTGTCCCGAAGTTAAAGATTTTGGTAAAATAACAAGATGAAAAACAATAAAGATATTAAAGCTTTTTTGGTAGGCAGTGGTATCGCCTCGCTCGCCAGTGCCGTCTTTCTCATCCGCGACGGTGGACTAGCCGGAAAAAATATTTACATTTTTGAAGAAGCCAAAAAAGAAGGCGGTAGTCTCGACGCCGATCAGTTAGCCGAAAAAGGTTATGTGATGCGCGGTGGTCGGATGTTCGAAGAAAAATATGTTTGCACCTACGATCTACTTTCGACCATTCCCTCTCTTGCCCACCCCGGCGAAACCGTCAAGGAAGAGATGTTTATTTTAAATTTGAAACACCCGGTTCTCTGCAAATCTCGATTAATTTCTGATGGCAAAAAAGTAAATTTATCATCTTTTGGTTTTAGCAACAAAGACCGAATTGATATTATAAAAATATTATTTAAGTCTGAAAAAACCCTCGGCGAAACTCCAATTTCCGATCACTTCACGGCTAATTTTTTCAAAACAAATTTCTGGTTTTTGTTTTGTTCAACTTTTGCTTTCGAACCTTGGCACAGCGCCGTTGAGTTTCGCCGTTATCTTCTGCGTTTTATTCATCATTTTAAAGGTACTGGTCTTCGTGCCTTGAGCGGTGTCTGGCGAACCGATTACAATCAATACGATTCGATAGTTTTACCAATCATTACATGGCTTAAAGAGCAAGGAGTAAATTTCGAAATGGACAGCCACGTTAAAAATTTAGATTTTGCGGTCGGAACAAAAAATCGCACGGTTGAAAAGATAATTTATGAACAAAAAAATGTTGCTCGAGAAATTGTTTTAGCTAAAAACGATATTACCATCGTTACCATCGGTTCGATGACCGCCAATTCTAGTCTCGGAACAATGACCGAAGCTCCTGAATTAAAAGTAGAAACCAAAGATAATTCTTGGCTTCTTTGGGAAAGGCTGGCGAAACAATCCGCAGGTTTTGGCAATCCCAAAAAATTCACTGACCAAATTGATAAAACAAAATTTGTTTCTTTTACGACGACAGTAACAGATCCCCTCTTTTTTAGACTCATCGAAAATCTGACCGGAAACAACCCCAACACCGATAATTTTATAACAATTACTGATTCCAATTGGTTGATTTCAATTGTCTTGCCCCGCCAGCCACATTTTATTCATCAACCCAAAGATGTCGGCGTTTTTTGGGGTTATGGACTTTTTTCAGACAAACTAGGTAATTTTGTTCAGAAAAAAATGACCCATTGCATCGGCGAAGAAATTTTAATGGAAATAATCTCTCACCTAAAATTTGAAAATGACAAGGAAAGATTATTAAAAAATGCAAACTGTATTCCTTGCTTGATGCCCTTTATCACCAGCCAGTTTATCACTCGCACGCCAGGTGACCGACCACAAGTCATACCGAATCAAGCCAAAAATTTCGCCTTCGTCGGTCAATTTTCCGAGCTACCAAAAGATACGGTTTTTACTGTCGAATACTCTGTCCGTACCGCCCAAGAAGCAGTCTATAAATTACTCGGCTTAAACAAAAAACCAACGCAAATTTATCGAGGCTACCTCAATCCCAAAATTCTCTGGCAAGATTTTTGGACTTTGTTTGAATAATTTTAAAAATTAAGTTCGCGGATCGTCTTTTTGCCATTCGATCAGCTCGCCAGCTTTTTTTTCCATCGCGTCCGCTTTGCGAAGTAATCTTAAATTTTCTTTCGGAAAACATTTGTAATGCCGAGAATCGTCTATTTTTTGAACAATATCATCCAAATCTTCTTCTGCTGTGATCCAATCGGTACCCAGTTTTTTTAAATTAAAAGGTCGCGAAAAAGACCGCAAAGATTTTTTGCCAGTTTCATTCACGAAATATTCGTGGAAATAAGACATCGCCAATTCCCGCACCGTCTTGTAAACCGGATCACGAAAACGCAAAACCGAATGATTAGTTTTACTAATCGCGCCCCAATAGCCATTTCGCCGGTAAAGCGCCACTACATGATCGTCATCACCCGGCGCTTTCAGATCAAGAAGTAATGGCTCTTCCCCCTTTAACCATAAAGCAACTGCAGCCAAAAGTGCTCCTTCAAAACAATGCATCTTTTTTTCACGCATCGTGCGCCGTGGCGACATATAAGTTTCTCGATCTTTTTCCCAGTTGCGCGGAAATGAATCCAAAAAATCTTGAATTTTAATCGGCGTCGAAAGTTTTTTAAAAATCGCCAATTCTTTTTTAGTTAAACCAAACATATTTCCATTTTACCAGAAAATAGTTTAGAATATAGCCTGTTATGAAAAAAAGAAAATACGAACCAGCAGGTTATAAATTATTAGTTAAAAAATCAAAAGCCGGTCTTGGACTTTTTGCCGGCGAACCAATCAAAAAAGGCACTTGTATTATTGAATATTTTGGTCGAGTTCTATCAGAAAAAGAAGAATATACTAGCAATAGTAAATATCTTTTTGAGATTAACTCCAAAACGACTATCGATGGTACCGATCGGAAAAATACCGCTCGCTATATCAATCACTCTTGTCATCCAAATGCCGATCCCGAAATTTGGCATAAACGAGTTTTTATTATGGCAATAAAAAACATTAAGCCCGGTGAAGAAATTACGTATGATTATGGTGCTGAGTATTGGGACGAACACATCAAGCCCAAAGGTTGCCGTTGTCACAAGTGTCATCAAGACTAAAACGACTTTAATTTAAGGTAAAGGACGACCTGCCGATTGCCACTTAATTATTGCGTCGAGCGGATAAGTAAGCATTATTATATTTAGCGTCAAGTTGTCTCGCACCCAAATCAAAGTCCCGATTTCCATCGCCACAATAGTAAGAATAATCACCCACAGACGAGCTCGCCAAGAAAAAATAAATCCTAGCCCCGCAAAAAAAATATCGCTCAAAGAATTGAGGATGCTGTCCCCAACATAACCAAGTGAAATCGTCACCTCACGATACCTGTTTATAATCAACGGTGAATTTTCTAAAATCTCCCAACCCGCTTCCAATAACAACGCTCCGATAAATCGATATCGAACAGGCAAGCGTCGCGCAACCAACCATAAAAATCCATAAAAAAGCATTCCGTGAATCAGATGCGAAAAAGTATAAGGATCAGCTACTCGTTGAGATTGCTCGCTACTCCAGATATTACCTTCCCATAAACCGAAGCGCCCATCCGGACCAAGAGGTAGTCGTCCCATTAAAAATTCGATGGTTCCGGTAACTATAAAAATAAGACCGGAGATAATTATTATCCGATTATATTTTTTCAAAAAAATAATAATCCTTTCTTTCATCTTCCGCTCATTATAACTTATTTTTAAATTAAGAAAAAATCGGCACTTGCCGATTTTTTCTATAACTTATTTAAAAAAAACGAGGTTGGACAAACTAAGACAAATGCTTTGAAACAAGCTTTGTCATTTCAAACATATTGACCCGTTCTTTGCCACCAAAAACTTCCTTCAACTTAGCATCAGCAAGAATATCTCGCTTATTCTTTGGATCTTGCAGATCATTCTTCTTGATATAAACCCAGAGCTTTTTCACGACCTCTGATCGTGGCATAGGCCCCTTACCTACAACTTCCGCTAGCTCATCACTAATGGTCATTGGCTTCATAAACGCTGAATTAACTTTTTTCTCTGCCATATATTTTTATGTTTAGGTTAAAAATGTTCGGCCTTTTAATTAATAATTAGTAATAGCCTTATTATAGCAAACTACTCTAAAATACTCCACTACCGACACAAATTAAAGACCATAGCACTCTTTCGAGCACTACGGTCTGATTGGATACGCCCCGCAACGAGCGCTTATAAGTTAAGCAGGTTGGTTGCTAGTGTCGCCGCACCAATAAAAGATTCGGCATCTTCGATTGCTTCCGGTGGTTCCGGCACAAGACGAAACGTCAACTTCGCTTCCCACGAGTGATTCATAAGGTGATTACGCATACTCGCCCGAATTGCTTGCTCGATGCCCGGCAACCGCAAAGCGTGTTGGGCAAAAGTACCTTTCCAGACCACCGCCTGCAGATCCAAATTGAACTGCAAGATAGTCGCAAGGTGGACACCCATCGCCACAGCGATACCACCATAAACTTCTCTTGCCCATTTATCGCCAGACTGGTAAGCCCGGTCAAGAAAAGAGCAAGGGTTGCCAGACACCACGATACCTAACGTTTGGGTTTCCATTACAACTCGCTGAATCGTGCTCAAACCACCGGCGACCGCTTCGATACATCCACGCATACCGCAACCACACAGCCTGGCATAGGGCGAAAAATCGACCATGGTATGCCCGCCTTCCGAGGCAGACACAATACCAAAGCCTTTCCGGTACAACCGTTCACCGATACCCGAACTCCATGTCGCGCCGAGAAAAAACGAAAGCTCGGGAAAGAGCTCTGCCATCCCCGTCACCGCTGTTTCCATATCATTGAAGACAAATGCCGGCTGACCACAATATTTCGTGACCGTTGATGCCAGTCTCTCACCATCAAGCCAGTGAACGTTTGGCGAATTCACGATCAAGTCGTAAGCCTCGATCACACCCGCCGACGAAAACGCCACAGCCTTGGTTTCAATCGGAAGATTTTGGGTGGCAAACTCCACCAGCCTTTCTAAACAATAAAGCTGATTTTGAGGAACAACAACAATGTCGATTTTCTTACCTTCGACATCAGCTCGACGGACACCTTTTCCGCCGATCTCAATAACCCGAATCGACATAACAACCTCCTTTTATTTCTAAGAACAAAGCGATACGACCACCGTACCAGTGCTGGCACCATTGCCAATTTAGTATCTACCAAAAAGACTACTGATAAAGTAGGTTTGTGTCAAACAAAAATAAAAACAAAGAGTTTTTCTATTTTATTATTATCTCACTATAAATATCGAGAAGGACAAACAGTAAACAAACCACCAACGGTCCAAGGATAAAGCCAATTGGGCCAAAAAAACTAATCCCACCAAAAACCGAAAGTAAAATCAAAAGTGGATGAAGCCCAACCCCCTTGCCGACGAACTTTGGTCCCAAAAAATTATCAATCAAGCCAACCGCCAAAATTCCCCACAACAACATCCCGAAAGCATTTAAAGTTTGACCAACAAGATAAAGATAAATAATCGCTGGTGCTAAAACTAAGGCCGTACCTATTCCGGGAATAAGAGCACCGATTATCCCAAGCGATCCCCACATTATCGGATTTGGGACGCCAAATAAAGCAAATCCGATCGAACAAGAAATTCCCTGTAAGACCGCCACGAACAAACTGCCCTTAACCACCGAGCCAATTGCCAGAGTTATTTTTTTAATAATCATTTCGCCATCTTCACGGTTGAGCGGGCTAAGATCCATAATTTTTTGTTTCAGCCGACCACCATCTTTAAGTAAAAAGAAAAATGCCATCAAGAAAATAAACAGGCTCACAAACATTTTTGCCAGATTGGAAAAAACCGTGCCCAAATTTTGAACAAAGAAAATTAAAATATTTTTTAGGTATTGCTCGATATCGACGGAAAAGTTGCCGAGCATCGGTAAAAATTCGTTTAGCTTCTGATTGAGGTTTGGCCAAAGATCCATTAAGTATTGGACATTAAAACCACCAGCCAAACTAAAATAAAACCCTTCAGCCTCTCGGAAAATTTGAAAACCTAAAAAGACTAGCGGGGCAATAATAAAGATAATTAAAACTAAAATAGTCAGCGTAGACGCTAGCCACTCTTGCCCTCGAACTCGCCGAAGAATCTGCCGATAAAGTGGTTGAAAAATGAGAGCAAAAACCACCGCCAAAATTAACGGGTAAAGAAAAGGACGAAGCACAAAAAAAGTGAGGATTATCGCTAGACCCAGAAATGCCAATAGAGAGTACAATCTCAAATTTTCTTTTTGCATTAGTTCAATTATAGCAGAAAGAAAATAAAAAAATAAATACTAGGCGATTTATTTTTCTAAATCAAGAGTATTGTCAATACGAATTTTAGCGACAAATTCTGGCACGTGGCTGACTAGCACCATTGCTCCCTGATATTTATTTAGAGCTTCGGCAATTATCGGCAAATGACGAAAATTTATATGATTGGTCGGCTCATCCAAAATCAACAATCCGGGCTTCTGCAAAACCAAACGCGCGAAAGCCACCAAACCTTTTTGACCTTCCGACAAATTACCAATTTTTTTATACACCAAATCGCCAGTGATTAAAAAGCTTGCCGCTGTCGCTCGTAATTTTTCTTCAATTTGTTCATCCATCACCGCTGACAAAGATTGAAAAACCGTATCGTCAAAATTCAAAGTAGAAAAATCTTGACGGTAATAACCGACGCGAACCCCTGAAGCAATGACCGAGCCTTTCGCCTGATCATTCGCTAGAGCTTCGAGCAAAGTACTTTTGCCAATGCCGTTAGGACCAGACAAAAGTAAGTGTTGATTTTTCTTCAACGAAATATCGGTTTTTCTGGTCACTGGTTTGTGGTTTTTAATAACCGTAAAAGAAGAAATATTTAAAATTTCACCAGACAAATCTTCTTGAGCTGGAATAATAAACGGTCGAATCGTTTTGTCTTCGCGTCGAATATCCGCTTTTGATTCTTCCATCTCGTCCGCCAAATCACGCATTCTTTTCGCCAAGATTCGCATTTTTCCTCCCTTGTTGGCAAAAAAGTTGGCTTTATCTTTTTTCTCCTGAATGGTTTTAGACAGCTGGGCATTTTTAGCATTATCTTTTTCAATCTTGGCGGTGATTTGTTTTACGACATCAAAATAATTGCCCGCATACTGCTCGACTTTTCTGGTAAAAACATCAAGATATAAAATGCCATCAGTGAAAGCATTTAGGAAATCGGCGTCGTGCGAAATGACGATGCAAGTTTTTTTGTAGTCTTTTAAAAATTTCGTCAGGTGTGCAATCCCCGCTTTGTCCAAATTATTTGTCGGCTCATCAAGAAGTAACAAATCAGGATCTTGAATTAACGCCGAAGCTAAAAGTAAGCGCGCTTGTTGCCCACCAGAAAAAGATTTTACGATTCGATCGTGCGGGGCGTGCAAGTTGACCGCTTCTAAAATATCATCGATCCGTGGATCAATGTCGTAAACTTTTTGTTTAAAACATTTTTGAAAAAATTCTCGCACCGTCAAATCCATTTGATCACGCGGAATAACTTGCTTCGCCGTCGCCACGGTAATTTTTTCAGACACGATAATTATGCCGGAATCTGGTTTTAAGGCTCCCGTCAAAAGCTGAAAAATTGTACTTTTCCCAGCGCCGTTTTGACCCATTAAAGTAATCTTGGTTCCCTGTTTAGCCGAAAAATCCACCTCGTCCAAAATCGGATGATTGTGACCGTAACCAAAAGATACCTCGTCAAATTTTATAATTGATTCATTTGCCATAAGTTTAAAACTAAACAAAAATACGCTCCTTTTGAGCGATTTTCCTAGCATTGCTATTGTAACACGATTTTAAAAAAATTGACAGGTTAAATTTTCCTCATCTTATCTTCTTGATTCAAAGAAATTTTCTAAAGCTTGAGCTGTCGAAGAAGCCGCTTTGTCAATAAAAATATCTCGGGTCGTCGTACTCTGCATAAAATCCTCATAAATATATGAATATTCCGTAAGCACGCTTAAAGAATCGGCGGTATTGTATCGTCCTAAAGCAATCAATTCTTGATCTTCAATTATTCCCCCACTTTCTTTTTTCATCGTACTTATTTTTTGGATCTTCAACATTTCTATTAGTATATCCTTCGCCAAAATTTTACTTGAAATCGAATTAGAATATTGTTTTTCTGGCACATAAATCGAAAAGCCTTCATAATTTGGCTTGTCTTTATATTTCGGATTATCATTGAAATGAAGATGCAAGGTCACGTCCACACCGTTTTCGCTCGCCCATTTATTTATACCAAACAAAAAAGTTGCCGCTTCTGGTGCCGCTGTCGCATGACCCATTTCCGCTTCGACGATGGTAAATTTGCCGTCATCCACCAAACCCAGCATTTCTTTTTTTCGATCTTTTACCCAAGCATCAATTTCTTTTTTATTATTATCAACATAACTCTTCAATTCCGGATTCCAACCATTTTCATCTCTTGACATCACCACTTCAAACCGCGGATTTTGCGCTAAGATATTTTTTAGCTTTTCGCCCAACTGCAAATTTAAAGTTCGCTCTTTTAGATTTTTGTACCTCGCTCCACCATCTCTTGGCTCGTGTCCGGGCACAATTAAAATCTTAATTTTCCCGCCCGGTTTCGCTTGGTCATATTTGAAAACCAAATCTTTGACCGATACACCGATCGAGAAAAAGGCGGCTGCCAGATTATTCGCCTTATAAAAAGACGAGACAATAATATTTTTTGAGCCATACAAAAAACCCAAACAAATTACGATAAAAATTCCAATAATAATTTTATTTTTCATTAAAAATCACTCGGACAAATATTTGTACAATCAATCCTTGGCTCTTCAGAAAAGCATCCGTAACCGCAAGCACAATTTGTGTAATAAGGTTTCTGTCCTGGCGGGCAACTCATTGTAGCAGAATTGACGTTTTGGGTTGATGTCGATCTTGAGACTGGGGTTGAAGTTGCTTGCACATTAATATTCCCCACAACAACGCAGTCAGCAAAGGTCGTCGTACTGACTTCATCAACAAAAGCTGTATCCCCTTTATTCCAAAACACAAACGATTCATCGGCATTGGCATAGCGAGCACCTGAAGCTGAAATAGCTTGAGGCAAAAGAATCTTCCGACCATCACTAAGTGACAGCGCCACCTGATCTTTGAAAAATGCCGCTTGAATAGACTTACCCGCCGCACAATTAAAATTTGCCGAATTTATAACATTTTTAACATCCAACACTGGAGCCGAGGGGTTAGATTTTTGATAAAAATAAAAAGCACCACCAGCGACAACAACCAAAACAACAACGATTATTAAAAAATTTTTCATAGGTTTATTTTTTATTAAATAAATAATGAGATCATTGTACCTCAAAACTTCAGATTTTAAAATCCTTGTTTTTGCTCACCAGCCAGATTACCTAATTTATTCCACCTCGACCGCTGTGCCATAGCACAGCACTTCGGTGACACTTTGCATAAGTTCGGTCGTATCATAACGCACACCGACGATCGCGTTGGCGCCCATTTCTTCAGCGTGTTTAATCATCAGCTCAAAAGCTTCCTCGCGCGTCTTTTCACAAAGTTCGGTAAAGAGCGAGATATTCCCACCCAAAATAGTTTGGAGCGAACCGCCGATTGTTCCGATGATCGATCGCGACCGCACAACAATCCCCTTCACGACTCCTAAATTTTTAACAATCTTTTTCCCCGGCAATTCAAATGTTGTGGTGGTGTTTTGGTGATTCATATTTTTATTTGTTGTTATCGTTATCAGGTTTTTTTAAATCTGCCATCTGGATGGGACTTTGAATTTGCGGGGTAACCATATTAATTTCGCCAAATTGTTTCTCGTAATTTTTAATTTGATCACCTACCCAAATAGCAATGCTTTTCATCATTTGTGGAGTTGTGGCAAAAGAATCCAGACTATTACCAGAAGTTAGCGCAAAAGAAAATAATTCTTTATTGAAAGCACCAAGAGCGCCATCGCAAAATTTTTTCGGCAGTTGATTAAAATCAATTTGTTTTGGATCAATCATGATTTTTTTAAATTTTAGATTAGTTAATAAAAGGTTCTTACTTATACTAAAGTTCAATCTCCCGTTCTTTTATTCGCACACCACATAATGTAAATACTCTGTTGTTCTTTTCGCCGAATAATCCCTATTTTCTGTTTTATCTGCCTTAAAACGACCATAGTCCTTCGTAAAATACCCATATTTACCCCTCAAACTCATCACCTCCTTAATGTCATCCAACGTCATTAATCCCTCATTATTGTAACTTAAAAAAATATATTTTACCTTTGCCTTTAAAATCAAATCTTTAAAAACGTTTTTTACTTGAGAGCTCGAACAATAGAGTGATTTTTGTTCTTGATAATCTCGCAAACCAGTTTTTCCGTGAATTTCCGGGCTATCATATTTAGCGATAGTTTCAAGCAAGTGATAATTTGTGGCGTACTGTCGGTGATTATACGGCGGATCTAAATACAGAATATCACCATCAACTTTTTCTAATAAATTATTTATATCTTCATTAAAAACTTCATGATCTTGATCATTTATTATTAATTGGGCAGGTTTTAAAACTAAACTGTTTTGTGCTGTTTTCTTTAATTTTTTCAGAAAAGCACCATAAACGGAAGCGGTGTTTGCATACTTATCAATTGATTCAAGCAGGCTCGTGATTAAAAAGAAGTATTCATTATCCGAAATTAGTTTTTCTGTTTTCCATTTTTCAATTTTCTGACGAATCGCATCACACCTCATACCATTTTCGTCTGAAAAATACTGTCGTTCTTCTTTATTTTTCGTTCCACCGACACAGTAATTTTTATAAATAAATCCTTTTGTACCTTTTAAATCTGCTAAATAATTACAGACAAAATCTTTTTTGTTTGCTAGCTCAATATTTTTCAATTCAGGAATTTCTTTTATTAAATTAGAAAATTTTAATTGTTTGTGGTTGCCAATATAGTGTCTATTTAAAACATAACTGTAATACTGAATATCATTTGCGACAATTTTATAGCCTTTCTTTTTAAAATACCGCCCAACAATTCCGGTACCAGCAAATAAATCGCAAAAAGTATCGCAGTTTTTATCAACCACTTTATTTATTGATTCTTCCAAAAATTCCAACAATGATAATTTACTACCGATGTAGTTCATATCTTGATTATAACATACTTGAGGTAAAATCTATGTCCAAACTTAAGCTTTTATGATAAGATTTTTCTATGTTAAATAATGAACAAATAGGTGTGTCCGCGGAAATTTCAATTGCAGATATTTTTAATATTTCTATAAGTGATAACTATCGTAATCGTGGAGTACAAAATGTTACAAATACCATTAAACCCATTATTACTAATATTTTTCAGATGAATAGTATTCCATTACCGATAAGACACGTTGCTGAAAATCAAAATACAATTGATTTTATCCTTGAAAACAACAAGACTTTATCCGTAAAAACCAACAAACAAAAATTAGGTAAAGCCGCGCCACAAAAAATTGGTCAAGCATCATCAAATACTTGGTTTGCAATTTTAGCAGAACGCTTAGGTATAGCATACATACCAACCGCTTATCCTGAAAAAGTCAAACTTTTTAAAATAATTGCACTAACAAGAATCGAAGAATTACTTGCTATTTATTGGGAGTATATGTTTGATTGTGATTTTTTGATCCATATTTTTAATATAGTTGATTCTAGCGATGTACCCACTAATGATCCAAAATACATAGTAATCAAAAAAACCAGTAGCCCTATTTGGGATCCTACAAAAATTACATTTACAAAAGCAACAGTTTCTGAATGGAATGAAAGCAACACGGTAAAATACGAATATGACGGCGTGGTAATAGGTGAATTCCAAGTTCACAACAATAGAGATAATTTCAAATTTCGTTTCAATATGGCTGGAATTTTCAAATTGATAACAGAAGACCGTCTTAACTTTTCTTAAAAATCATTATGTACTCATGTTTAAATATGTAGTAATCACTTGATAATGCTCGATACCGCCAAATACCTTCTTTATTTTGCTTTGCCCGGTTACCTTCCATATTCTTGATTATAATACTTTTTAGAGTAAGTCCTAATTTTTGTGCTTCATTCATACAGTAAAATCCAAGCGGTATCCATTGCCCAGCGGTGTATTTATCACCAATAATAATTGCTAAATATCTGTCCTTTTCTAAAATAGATATAGTGTTTTTAAGAACCAAACTAAAACCATATAAAAATTCCTCCAAGGATTTTTCGTTTGATAAATCGTCTTTTAGATCACTAAATTTTATAATATCAGCATAAGGTGGATGCAAAATTGCTAAACTAACATTATTCTTTTTTTGTTTTTTTAGAATTTCGTTCACCTTATAAAAAGTGGTATCTTTTGAGCTGTCTCCCGAGATCATTTCTGAAAAATATTCTTTATTATCAACCTTTGTTTTTAACTTTTCGATTAGGTCTTTTTGAATATCAACGCCAATAAAATGCCTGCCAAGAGTTTCAGCCTCAAAAGCAGTTGTTCCGCTTCCAACAAATGGGTCAAAAACAACTTCGTTTTTCTTGGTATATCTTAAGATTAGCTGGTGTGGTATTTGGGGAATAAAATTGCCATGATAAAAATTGCTATGCTTCCCAGACTTATCTCTCTCTTTAATAACCCAAAGACTATCAGTTAAAATTTCTGATTCTTTCCAATTTTCGAGATTTAAATCATTAAAAACTGCCATAATTGTTAATTCATTCTAACACTACCACCGCCAACAGCAAACAGGTTCATTCTTGCTGAACTTGTGTTTTAATAATTTAATAACTTGAGCTATTTTTTACCCTCTTTGACTTTTTTGTAGATGATTATGACTAGACTTCTTATGAGGAAAATCCTCCCAAAAAGTAGCCGGATTTCCGCTAGTTGCTACCAATTTAAGAGTGTAATATAATCGGGCTATATTAGGTTGTCGCTTATTATTAGTCTTAATTTCATAATTAATATGTCTAAAAATGTAATTTATATCGCAATTGTTGTTTTAGTTTTAATTTTGGTCGGTGCCGGCTGGTGGTTTATGAGCTCATCAAAAACCCCAGTTCCAGAACCAGTTGTCGCAACTAGCACACCTGCGACCACGACTCCAGTTCAAGCTCCAATCAACCCGTCACCAGATATTAGCACCCCCACCGATAGTTCTGATGCTTCGCTTGAGCAAGATTTATCAGCTGTCGATGTTCAATTAAAAAATCTCGACGCCGATTCGACGACGCTCGACCAAAGTTTGAAAAACCAAAAAGAGATTCCGATTCAATAATAATTATTTAAAAATATGAAAAAAATAACTTATCTCACTTTTATTACACTACTTTTATCTCTAGTTTTGTCGGCAAGCATTGTCTCGGCTCAAACCACTAGTGATACGGCGGTAGCAGCAAAAAAAGTTGATGCCAAAGTCGCCAAACTCATCGCCCGTGGCGACAAAGAAATCGACAATCGAATTGAAGCCTTAAACAAATTAACCTCACGGGTCCAAGAAATGAAATTAGTTTCGGACGCCAACAAAGCTTCCTTAGCCTCTCAAATTCAAAACCAAGTTGCCGGCTTGAATTCACTTAAAGCCAAAATTGATGCCGACACCGATATTGAAACTTTAAAAACTGACGTAAAAGAAATTACTAGTTCATTCAGAATTTTTGCTTTAGTTATTCCACAAGGTCAAATGATCGCCGCCGCCGACCGCTTGAACACTCTTATTGGGGATTTCTCTGCTATCGGCACCAAACTTCAAACTCGCATCAACGAAGCTCAAGCCGCCGGCAAAGATGTAACTAGTCTAAATGCAACATTGACCGATTTGAAAAATCAATTAACTGACGCCCAAAGACAAGCCGAAGCTGCCGTCAGCCGAAGTGTCAGCCTAACTCCAGACAACGGTGATGCGAAAATTTTAGAAGCAAACAAAACCGCTTTAGCCCAAGCCCGTGCCGATATCAAAGTCGGTAAGCAAGACCTCGTTGACGCTCGCAAAGATATCAATACCATTATGAAAGGACTGAAAGCTTTTAAATTACCAGCTTCGAACACCGCCCCGACCGCCTCCACAACAACCATAAATTAGTTTATTTAGATAAGTGAATGAAAAAATATTTAGTCCAGATCGGTTTTGTTTTAGCCGTTTTTCTCCTTATTCTTATCTGTGGACAAATATCTATTCCTGGTCTTAAAAGTTTACCCCAAAATGAGGTTATGGCTTCGGTCAGTCAAGTGATTGCCACCGCAACTATCAAGACGACTACCACCAGCCGAAGTGACCAAACTCTTAATATCCCAATCATAATTTATCATTCGGTTCGACCAACTCGCCCAGAGGAAACAGAAGCCCAAAAAAGATACAATATTTCTCCGGACCGTTTTGAAGAGCAACTTACCTATCTAAAAAATAACGGTTACACCACCATTTCTTTAGATCAAATGGTGGCAGATTTGGAACGCGGAACCACGAGCCCAATCACCAAGCCAGTAATTCTGACTTTCGACGATGGTTGGAAAAATCAATACGAATATGCTTTTCCACTACTTAAAAAATATAACGACACTGCCACTTTTTACGTCTATACCAATCCAATTGAAAAAGACGAACGATTTTTAATTTGGAGTCAAATAAAAGAAATGTCTGATGCCGGTATGACAATCGGTAGTCATTCGGTGTATCATCCTTATTTTTCCAAAGCGACACCCGCAGAATTAAAAAAAGAAATTTTTAACAGCAAAAAAACCTTAGAAAAACATCTCGGAAAAAAAGTAAGTCATTTCGCCACACCGTACGGTCAGACCAGCAGTCAGATCGAAAAACTAATCAAAGAAGCCGGCTACACTACCGGACGAGTAACCACCAAAAAATCACCCATTACCAAGGAAAACCTATTTCATCTTTCGGCCTTTTTTGTGCCTCAAAACCTTCAAGATTTTATCGGGCTATTAGAAAACAAAAATTAAAAATTAAAAATTTTGACTTTGATAATTTATCTGTATAATTAGGATTATTATCAAAATTAATTAACAGCACAATATTAATATGGAAAAAGGAACAAAAAATAATTTTGTAAGTGGTTTGATTATCGGTGCCATTATCGCTGCCGTAGTCGTCTTTTTTGGGCAAGGGATAATCGGTGGTAACGTCTCACCAGATAAAGCCAAAACTATGGTGACTAATTTTGTGAACACCAAACTGCTTGGCGGTCAGGCAACAGCCAAACTGGACCAACTCGCAAGTGCTGGTGCTGGTCTTTATAAAGTTAAGTTCACGATCAATGGCAAGCCGATCGATTCGTATATGACCAAAGACGGCAAACTATTTTTTCCGGAAGCTTTCCCAATGTCGAGCAGTACCTCTAGTGGAGCCGACCAAGCTTCAACCGTCGTGACTAAAAGCGACAAACCGAAAGTTGAATTATTCGTAATGAGTTACTGCCCATACGGCACTCAAATCGAAAAAGGAATTATTCCTGCCGTTCAAGCCTTAGGCGACAAAGTTGATTTCAAATTAAAGTTTGTTAATTATGCGATGCACGGCGAAAAAGAATTAAAGGAAAATCTCCGCCAATACTGTATTGAAAAAGATCAAACCGCTAAATTATTACCTTATCTTACTTGTTTCCTAAAAAGTGACGATTCCACCAGCTGTGTCGGAAGCACTGGTATCGATCAAGAAGCGATGGATTCTTGCGTCGCGAGTGCTGACAAAGAATTTAAAGTAACCGAACAATTTACTGGCAAGAAAAATTGGAATGGCAATTTCCCACCGTTCGATGTACACAAAGCTGAAAACGAAAAATACGGTGTCCAAGGCTCCCCAACCCTAGTCATCAATGGTGCTCAAGCCGAAGCGGGTCGTGACAGTGCCAGCTTGTTAAAGACGATTTGTAGCGCTTTCAACAAGCAACCGGAGATCTGTACTACCGCCAAATTATCAAGCGACAGCCCAGCTCCTGGCTTTGGTGAAGGTACCGAAGCCCCAGCCGCCGCTGGTCAGCCAGCCGCTGGTTGTGCGACAAATTAATTAGAAGTCAACAAAACCGCCCGAGGCTTACCTCGGGCGGTTTTAGTTTACCTACCTAATTCCTTAATTAAGATATTTGAGTAAAGCTTTGATCCCCGCTAAATTTTGTTCCCACTCGACCGTCTCGTGAGTTTTAAGCTCCACCGTAATTGCCGGAATATTTATTGACGCCAGCCAACCTTCGGCATCGCCGGTAATTTCATATTGAGAAAAAGATTTTACTGGAGCATAACCCGAAGCTTGTGCATAAGTATTCATAATGTCGAGCGTCATCGGTAAAATCCCCGCTTTACATTCTGACGAATAAACCGAGTTGGCTTGGCTATGCCAAAAAATTACGCTTGTTGGTTTATTTTTTAAAACAAAATCACGAATCGCCACCGCTTCTGGTTCAGAAAAAGCTTTCGAACCAGCACTGACTGGCGTGTTTCGCCAAGTGCTTTCTGGTTGCCAGTTACAATCAAAGTTGCGATTGAGATCAATATCGTGTGCATTGAGCCGTCCGGTTCCAGACGCCAGCGATTTTGTCGGCACATCAGCCAAAGTAAAACGCCCATCTTTTCCAATCACTTTATAAACTCCATCGGGATTAGCTGATGGAATTATCGAAATCGTTAAATTTTCTGGAACAAAACTGGGGTTAGCTTTTAAATAATCGGTAAACTGATAAGCCAAAGCCACACTGTTCCATTCATAACCACCGTGAATTCCGCCGACAAATAATACGAGGGTTTTACCTTTGCCATAAGTGTAAGCTTCGATATCACGACCTTCGACCGACTTACCAATCACCTCTTTTTTAGGAGAATTATCAACGATAATCGGAGCAACCGGCGTCGGTAAAACTGAAACTTTTTTCTGCAAAAATATAACAACAAAACCGCTCGCAAAAAACGCCATAAAAATAAATACAATAACCGCAAAAATTATTATATGGCGTTTTGAAAAGAGCGACTCCATTATTTATTTCGTATAGTATTTGAGTAAAGCTTGAATACCAGCTAAGTTTTTATCCCATTCGGTATCTTTGTGATTTGTGAGAAGTACACTAATCGCGGGAATTTTTTCTTTTGCCAACCAGTTTACCATATCGCCAGTCGTCTCGTAGAAATCAAAACTATCGTACGCTTTATAGCCAGAAGCTTCAGCATAAGTATCGGTCAAAGTTTTGGTTTCTGACAAAATTTCACCGGTACACTTGGAAGAATACACGCCACCGGCGGAGCTATACCACACCACCACCGCCTTCGGTTTATTTGTGGCAATATAATTTTTAATCGCTAAACTTTCTGGTTCGGAAAAAGCTTCGCTTCCACCACTCACTGTCATTTTTTGCCAAGTCCCCTTCGCTTGCCAATTACAATCAAAGTTGCGATTGAGATCAACGCTATTTGCATTAAAACGACCATCAATAACTGTCTCTTCCGAAGTAGAAACGTCAGCCGAAGTAAAGCGACCAATAGCTCCGACAACTTTCTTCAGACCATCAGTATTTAAAACCGGGAGAACAGTCACCTTAATATTTTTCGGGATAATCTCTGGATTAGCTTTTAAATAATCCATCAACTCATAAGCAACGAGTGTTGTATTCCATTCATAGCCACCGTGAATTCCGCCGACAAATAAAAGCTCTGTATCGCCAGTACCATAATGATAAGCGGTGATATCATTTTTTTCGACCGATGTCCCAATCACCGTTTCCCCAATATTTTCCGTTGTTGTACCGGTCTGGCTTGTCGACGATGCCGTAGCATCGGTCGTCGTCGCCGTGTCTATGACGACCGGAGTAACCGAAGAACTTTTAGTAAAATAATAAACGCTTCCAATAATAGCTACCACAACCACAATCGCCACAATGATGTTTTTGTTCATAATATAACCATCCTAGCACAAATAAATTTGTGCAACCACTCACAAAAATAGCCCCAATGATTCCGGGTCCTTAGGGCTATTTTTGTATTATTGTTACTTTTTCTTTGTTTTATTTTTTGCTTTCGCTTGCAACATCAGCTTCTTCACCGCCAAACGCTTTTTAGTTTTTGGCGATCTTGATGTTTTCATCTTACCTACTCCTGTATGTCTTTTTCCCATATGTTTATTATTTTTTGATTAATTGATTAATTTCTATTAAGTCTACCAGAAATACAAAAAGAAGCTATCCTTCTTTTTGTTCCGCCTTAAGTCACCGAGTTATAATCTGCTATTCAGCGACAATCTTAGCTTTCATCATCGGATGGATTTTGCAGTGGTAATTTTCGCTAACAGGAGAAGAAAAGGTAAAAGTAAACGATTCTCCAGTGGCAAGAGTTGGTGAATTTAAAAGGTTGCCAGAATCCGAAGTTACGGTATGTGGGACAGCGTCCTCGTTAATCCATTTTACCGTATCCCCTTTTTTAACATTCAAGGTTGCCGGCTCAAAAGTAAAATTTTTAATCTTCACAATAATTTCGCTAGCCGGTGCCGCTTGTCCTTGTTCAGAATTAACCAATGGAGTAACGACATTACTAACCGGAGCTTCCGGCGGTGCAGAAACAATGGGCTCGCTACCCTGTTTAAATACCGTTAAATAACCAACGACCCCAAAGACAATAATCAAAACAACAACCGCCAAAATTAATTTCTTCATATTAAATAAATTAAACTTATAATATTCTTCATTTTTTCTAATAAGATAAAACAACGGCCAAGCCAGAGCAAACAGTATTACAGTATGAATCAGCCAAAAAATCACCACGAAACTTAAATTATAACCTTCGAGAAAATACCGAATCTGTAGAAGTGTACAAATAACTAGCGCAAAAATCCCCGCTTTAAGAACATTATTTTTAATTCGCACTAGAACAAAAAACAAAATCACTCCAAAAATTAGAGCGAAAATTATTTTATTACGAAAATAATATTCCGGTACTGACCAGTCCAAACGTATAGAATGCACAACAAAATCAGATAAGGTAAAAAGTAGAATAGCAATAAAAAGAAAAATCAGATTGTATAGAGTTAAATAAATTTTATTTTTCACGTTTAAATTATACCAAAAATCTCCCATCGGTTCTACGTCCCCTCCGACACAAGCAGGCTAACTATGGTGCGCAAAAGACACGCCGAAAGAATACCGATTAATCAATCTGAAGACAGTTGACACTGGCAGTGACGGTACCATTGACATCGCTCTCGGCCGACACTTCCCAACCAGAAATTTCAGTCGAAGTTCCTATTATTGCCATACTCGATAAAACTCGAACGCCACTCGTTTCCATATACCCTCCAGAAATAGGAACGTCATTTGAATCAAGGCAAGATGCTCGGACTATCACATATGTACTGGCGGCACTAAGTCCGCCACGAAGGCTGTATCTCGTATAAATTCGAGATTTATCAATACCAACCCCAGAAGATGAACCTGCGGGACCTTGTGGACCAGTGGGCCCAATTTCACCAATATCCCCCTTGTCGCCCTTTGGACCAGGCAGACCATCATTTCCAGCAACGCCAGGAATCCCTTGCGGTCCGGGTATTCCTTGTATGCCCTGTGGTCCAGTACCCAAAGACAACAAGGAATCATTATTTTTACAATCGGTTTTCTTGAAACCTTCACCGACAACATAGACCAAGCCATTGTGCTTTACGCATAAAACAATCTCGCTATTCTTGGCTTGAGAATAAGACCAAAGTCCCAAAAACAAAACCAGTCCAAATACCGCCACCCCAATAGTTTTTATTTTCATATGGTCAAACTATACACTATTTTTTAAATTCAGCAAAAAAAACTTTGCAAAATAATAAGAAAAAATTGGCTTAAAAATAGCACCTATAAAACATCCACCGGCTCGACTTCTTCGTGATGATATCTTGATTCTGGGATTATTTTTCGGTAAAAAAACATAACACCAAAAGCCAATAATAAAATTAAACCACTTAAAACAAACGGTAGTTTTTCATTGACAGAGTAAATCGTGCCGACTGCCAAAGGTCCAATAGCCATACCCAAGGTCATCAAGGCAGACATAATACCCGCCACTTCCCCCTTTTTTGTCGGATCAGCAAAACCAGTAATACGGCTAGACATTACGACCCGTAAAATAGACTGATTCATAATCATCAAAACCATCCCCGCAATAAAAACATACAAAAATGAGGAGGTCATCACAAAAAAACCTACAGCCATAAACAAAATTGTCCAGATTTCCAATTTCGCTTCATCAAATTTTTTCAACCAAAAATGTTTTAGCAGATAACCTTGATTAATGACCATAATTATTCCAGTAATCGCCATCAGATACCCGGTATGATTAGCGTTAAAATTAAAAGTAAACTGGGTGTACAAAGCAAAAATTGATTGTTGAGCGGCAAAAGCCAACCCAAATAAAAACAAAACCAAATAGCGAGAACGCAAAACTTTATCTTTTATCGCTAAGTTAATTGGAGCGAAAGGATGAATAGAAATTTTCCGGTCTTTCGCCAAATTTTTATTTGTTTCTGGTAAAAAGAAAAAGGCCGCAATTGTATTTAAAGTAGCCAGAACCCCGACAAAATAAAAAGGAAAAGACATCGAAATATGAGACAAGAGAGCTCCGACCGCTGGACCAATAATAAAACCGATACCAAAAACCGCCCCGATTGTACCCATACTAGCTGTTCTCTCTTTATTATTTTTAGCTAAATCAGCCAAATAACTTTGAGCAACCGGGAAATTACCAGCCGCCATACCATCAATAATTCGACCGACAAACAAGGCGATAACATTATTCGCCCCAGCAAAAACAAACCACCCAACAGCGGTACTGGCAATACTAACAATTAACGCTGGTCGACGACCAAATTTATCAGACAGAGCTCCCAAAATCGGAGCGCTCAAAAAAGAACATATTGAAAAAACAGCAAACAACAAGGTCACGGTCAAAGCCGAAGCTCCGACGCTCTGAACAAAATACGGCATCACCGGTATAACAATTCCAATACCAACGACGTCGATAAAGACGGTTAAAATAATTATTATTTTTTCTTTAGTCATTGTTACTTAATTATACTACAAAAAGCCGAGGTATTTGCAGAGCTATTTTACTCTCTGGTAGATCCCCCAAGATTTTATCTCTCGAGCCTTTTTCTTAATTCATCGATGACCGCTTTCTGCCAGTATTTCAGAGAAAACCAACCGATCAGAGGTTTGGCAATTATGCGAAGCCAGCGCTTGTGAATGGCAACTTGATAAGTGTAATCGATCACGGTTCCTTCCGGACTTTCAGAGAGTAATAATTCTTCGTGGCCAGAAGTCCCAAATTTAGAGCTTTCATTGTCTGAAAGGTAGCCTTTGTCGGGAAGAATCTCTGTTTTCATTTTTACCGGAAACTTTTGACCAAATGATTTAGCCGTCGCATCCATTTCTAAATAATTTCCTTCGCGTTTTGTGATTTGTATAAATTCTGCCACTTTCGGAAAATATTCCGGAAATTTTTCAAAGTCTGTCATTATGTTAAACACCTCCGCAAGAGGAGCCTTGACGAGCCACTTGGCACGAAGAGTAATGTCTTTCATCTAAAAATTATACCAAAAACAAACGCAAAGCTCACTAGCTTTGCGATCATATTCATTCTCATACTCACTTCAAAAAAACATCCGCAATAGTCGTTTTTAGTTTACAGTGCTTTGCTCCGCGGGTAGGACTCGAACCTACGACCAACCCGTTAACAGCGGGCCGCTCTACCAACTGAGCTACCGCGGAGCGAAACACTTTAAAATCGATAGGTAGTTTGAAAAGAACAACCCTAATATATTAACAAAAATTGAATAAAATGCAATGATAGAATAGACTTATAGTATAAGGGTCAAATGACTAAACAAACAAAAACAACCGAGACTGCCGAGCTGAAAACCAACTGGGATTTGACTCCCCTTTTTGCCAGCGACAAAGACCCAAAAATCAATCTGGCGGAACAGCAAGCCTTGCGTGCCAGTTATGAATTTATTGACAAGTGGAAGGATCGCACGGATTATTTGGAAGACCCCAAAATCCTCGCCGAAGCTCTAGTTGAATATGAAGCGTGGCTGAAAAATCACGGCTACAATAATAAAGTTTGTTATTATTTTCACTTGCAAACCGAACTCGACCAAAACAATCCCGAACTGAAAGCTCGCTACAATAAAGCCAAAGAAATTTCGATTCGGATTCAAAATGATATTCAGTTTTTTACTTTGAATGTGGCGAAGATTGCCCCCAAAAATCGCGCGCGATTTTTGGGGGAACCAGCTCTTTCCCCGTTTAAACATTTTCTCGAACACAGTTTTGCTGAAGCCGAATATTTACTATCCAACGCGGAAGAAAAAATTATCAATCATCACGTCGAATCAGCCTATCTAAATTGGGTGCGCCTGACCGAAACCGAATTGTCGAAAGAAAAACAAAACGGCAAAACTTTTCCCGAACTACTCGCCGAGGTAAATAACAAAAATCAGAAAAAGCGTGACAAAGCTTTTCTGGCGGTCAATAAAATTCTCGCCAGCAAATCAGCTGTCGCCGAAGCCGAGCTCAATTCGGTACTGGGTTACAAAAAATCCATCGACGAAATTCGTGGCAGTGCTCGCCCAGATTTTTTACGACACTTATCAGATGATATGCCGAGCGAGACCGTCGATGCAATGCTTGGGGCTGTCGCCGAAAGATTTGATTTGTCGCAAAGATATTACGCTTTTAAAGCCCGAGCATTGGGTTTGAAAAAAATTAAATATTACGAAAAAAATGTCGGCTTCGGACAAACTGAAAAAAAATACAAATACCAAGAAGCAATAAGTTTAGTCAGCCAAGTTTTAACCAGCCTCAATCAAAACTGGAAAAATATTTTTGATGGCTTTATTAAAAACGGTCAAATTGATGTCTATCCAAAACAATTTCGCAGTGACGGAGCTTTTTGCACGCATATGTCATCCAAAGAGCCGACTTACATTTTACTCAATTATACCGATCAATTGCGTGATGTCACCACACTAGCTCACGAATTTGGTCACGGTTTAAACAATGAGCTGATCAAACAAAAACAACACGAATTTTATTTTGACACACCTGTTTCCACCGCCGAAGTCGCAAGCACTTTTGTTGAAGATTTTGTGCTAGAAGAAATTGGCAAGCAAGCAGATGAAAAAACTAAACTATCTTTAATGATGGCGAAACTCGACGACGATGTTTCCACTATTTTCCGCCAGGTTGCCGCCTATCGTTTCGAGCAAGCATTGCACAAAAATTTCCGCGAGCAAGGTTATTTGTCGCAAAAAGAAATTGGTAAATTATTTTTGGAAAATATGAAAGCCTATACTGGTCCCGCAATGGACTACCCCACTGGTACCGAAAACTGGTGGATTTACTGGAGCCATTTTCGCAATTTCTTTTATGTCTATTCTTACGCCAGCGGTCTTCTTATTTCAAAATCGCTCCAAAGTCTTGTCCGACAAAATCCCGACCACATTTCTCGCGTCGAAAAATTCTTAAGTGCTGGTACTTCTGATTCACCGACCACCATTTTTGCCGAGCTCGGTCTCGACATCCAAACCAAAGACTTTTGGCAAAAAGGTTTAACTGAAATTGAAAATCTTTTAAACGACACAGAAAAATTGTATAATAGTTTGTATGGAACAAAAAACTAAAAAATCAAAAAACTTTCGTTCAAATAAAAAAGAAAAAGATTTAGATATTGCGGAATTAAAAACCAAAGTTCAAGAGCAAACCTCCACTTACTTAATGGCAGCTTTTGGTTTTGTCGCCGGTTTGGCGTGGAACGAAGCGATAAAATCACTCATTGACACTTTTTTCCCGCTCGACAAAAACACGGTGATCGTTAAATTTGTTTATGCAATTCTCGTGACTACCGTTTTGGTCATCGCCTCGATTTACCTCTCCCGCCTTGCCGGAAAGAAGAAATAATTGTAGAGTTACTCGATAAAGGGCCTATGGTCTAGTGGTAGAACACGTCATTCGCATTGACGAGACGGCGGTCCGATTCCGCCTAGGTCCACTTTAATAAGTTTTTTCTAAGCGAATCTCATCTTCGCCGATCAGACCTTTGTCGCGGAGGAACTTAAGTTTTTCTTCTGGCAAAATTTTGAAGCCGATTTTTTCGTGGGCTCGAATGGAAATTTTATTATCTTTCTTAATCGTCCCGTATAGAGTTTTGAGCTTGTGGTTTTCGACTAAGACTTGATAAATTTTATCCAACAAACCCATTCCGCGAAAATCTGGGCTTAGAACGATCTGAATAAAGCCGGCGTCAATGCCCATCGTAACCGGGATAAAACCCACGATCCCCGCTCGTTCATTATCAACAAAAATCGTATGATAATAAGATTCGGTTTTTATCGTTGGCGTCGCAATCATTTCGGAATCAGGCAGTGACTCAAAATAACCTTCCTCAAACTCGCCCAAACGAATGTCATTGGCATTAGAAAACATACTATTAAATTATACCACAAGTTAAGTATTGATAAATACCAGGGATAAGCTATGCTTTTATTAAGAAAATGAAATACCAAGATTTAGTAAAAACGATAAGAAAAGGTGGGGTCGGAATTTTGCCGACCGACACGATTTATGGGCTAGTCGGGCTAGCGCTCGCACCAGTAACCGTGGAGCGAATTTATAAACTAAAAAAACGCTCGGACGGTAAACCATTTATCGTCCTTATCGGCTCGTGGCAAGACCTTGAAAAAATCAATGTTGAAATAACGCCGGATCAAAAAAAGATTTTAAAAAAGGTCTGGCCGGGACCAGTCAGTGTCGTTTTACCTTGCGATAACCCTCGCCTTGCCTACTTACATCAAAACAAAAATTTGGCGATACGCTGGGCAAAAAATAATTTTCTAAATCGTTTGATTAAAAAGACCGGACCGCTCGTCGCGCCGTCTGCCAATCCAGAAGGCTTGAAACCAGCCGAAACAATTACCGAAGCGAAAAAATATTTTGGGGCTGAAGTTGATTTTTATTTCGCCAACAATGGCAAACGTCTCACTGGTCAATCCTCTACCTTGATTGAAATAAAAAATGGTAAAATAAATATATTAAGACAAGGAGCTAAAACATCGATGAGGATGTTCGCTCAAGAAGAAAAAAATTAAAATTTAATAATAATCCTATGATAAATTACGAGGAATTTTCAAAAGTAGAATTACGAGTAGTCGAAATTTTAGCCGCCGAACGCGTCGAGGGTTCAGACAAACTTCTCAAGTTAGAAGTATCTCTGGGTGATCCTAAAACTCCTACGGGTTCGGACAAGGAAAAACGACAAATCATCGCCGGTATCGGCAAAGCTTATGCGCCAGAAAATATTGTGGGATTTAAAATTGTCATTATCGCCAATCTTGAACCAAGGCAATTGATGGGGCTCGAAAGCCAAGGAATGATTCTCGCCGCCAAAGATAGTAATGGTCGTCCGATTTTATTGCGACCAGAACAAGATGTCCCAGCGGGTGCCAATATCAGCTAAAAAACAAAAAATGCGAAACAAAGGAGTTATTATTTTTACCTTAATTGCCATTGCGTTAATTTTAATTATCGCCAGAATTTTCCAGTGGTCAGAACCAGAAAAAATCGTCACTGATTTCACCTCTTGTGCTGAAGCTGGTTTTCCGGTGATGGAAAGTTATCCTCGACAATGTATCGACAAAGATCAACAAGTTTTTGTTGAAAAAATAACAGAGCAAGCTACCAGCACTCAATTTGATATTAAAACCTTAATTCCGGTAAGTACCACCACTTCGAGCTCAAAAACCATTGAAAGCTCAAATGTAATCCCGGAAAACCCGACCAGCTCGGAAGAAATCCCTAAAACTCCTGCGGGTTCGGGCGTAAGCCTTAAAAATTCGAGCAGTACCTAGCCGTCTCGTCAAGTTCCCAAAACGCTCAAAAAGGTTATAATAGACCAGTCGATTAGTAGCCTTTTTATTAGTTATTTATATCCTTCCTAATCCGCCAGTAAGGCGGACGGACAAGTAAAATTATGGAATCTAAAAGTTCTTGGGGAATCCCCGTTGTTATTTTGGTCGTTATTTTAGCCCTTGGTGGCGCTTATTATTATGGTGGTGTTGGAAACAACGCTTCTTCGACACCCGCAGTTACTAGCGATTTTGCCTCGAAATTCCGAGCCGTTGACAGCTCCGACAAAATTCTTGGTGATATCAATGCTCCCGCCAAATTGGTTATTTATTCTGACCTAGAATGTCCAGCTTGTAAAATCTTTCACGAAGAAGTTAAAAAATTAGAACTTGATTATGTCAAAGATGGCAAGGTCGCTCTTGTCTTCCGACCACTTCCTCTTTTGAGTCTTCATCCAAAGTCACAAAAAGAAACCGAAGCCGCCGAATGTGCTGGTGAGCTTGGCGGTAATGAAAAATTCTGGGCTTTCGTTGATAAAATTTTCGAAATCACCCCATCAAATAACGGTCTCGATGAAGCTAAATTATCTGAAACCGCTGTTGGTTTAGGTCTTGATGAAAAAAGTTTTAACGACTGTTTATCGAGCGGAAAATACACCGATGTCGTGAAGAAAAGTATTGACGAAGGATTCAACCTCGGTATTCAAGGTACGCCGTCATTTGTCATTGTCGGACCAAACAATAATTTCTTAAAAGCTCCAGATCAACAAGGAAATATTTCTGAAATTATCACTGGCGCCTATCCAGCCGATCAACTAAAGCAAATGATTGATAGTGTTACCAATCCAGCGACTACAACCGAAGCAACCACTAGCTCAACCGAAGAGACAACAGAACCGGTAGTTGAGGTGAATGCCGAAGCTACCGCAACTCCAGCTCGATAGATATAAAAAAGTAGTAAGTAAAAAAAGCGAGCCAACCGGCTCGCTTTTTTCCTATCTACCCAATCTTTCTGTCACATTCTTACTTTAGTAACCCTGCAACTTCTTCACTTTCTCATGCATCCGAATTTTATCGTGCGCTTTGGCTTCAATCTGTCGGATGCGTTCGCGTGTCACCCCAAATTCTTTACCAACTTCTTCCAGTGTCCGCATCACACCGTCGATCAGACCATGACGCATCTCCAAAATTTTTCTTTCTTTTGGTGTTAGATCGTCTAAAATATCTTCGATCTGATCACGCAAAATTCTAAGTGACGAATCTTGGTCTGGCGAAGAAATTTTATCATCAGCGATAAATTCACCAAGAGTTGATTTGTCATCGTCATCATCGGTCGGTTTATCAAGGCTCGCGGTGCTCTGATCAATCTTTTCAATCGTATGCACTTTTTCCACTTCGATTCCCATCTCGGTCGCAATTTCTTGAGGTAATGGATCACGACCAAGGTCTTGCGATAAGCGACGAAAAACTTGTTTGTATTTAGCAATTGTTTCCACCATATGCACCGGAATACGAATCGTCCGAGATTGATCAGCCAAAGCCCTAGTCACCGCTTGGCGAATCCACCAAGTCGCATAGGTCGAAAATTTATAACCTTTGCGCCAATCAAATTTTTCCACGGCTTTAAACAAACCGATATTCCCCTCTTGAATCAAATCGAGAAGCGATAGGTCCGCACTTCGACCGATGTATTTTTTCGCAATCGAAACCACCAGACGCAAGTTGGCACTGGCAAGAGCTTTACGAGCATCTTCGTCACCGAGCAAAATTCTTTTGGCTAAATCTTTTTCTTCCATCCCAGTCAAGAGTTTGTGGCGACCAATTTCTCGCAAATACATCTGCACCGAATCAAGCGAGCTGCTGTCACCTTTTTCCGCCTTAATTTTTTCTACTGCCACGATCGGATCTTCGAGCAAACCACCTTCCTCCAGAATATCGACATTGGCTTCTTCAAATTTTACATACAAATCATCAAGAAAAGTAATGTCATTTTCGATGTTTGGAAATTCTTTTAGCAATTCGGCAAAAGTAATAAAACCTCGTTGCTTACCTTTCGTAATTAAATTTTTAATTTTAAAATCAATTTTTTCAGCCAGATTTTTTGGCTCGAGCGATTTGGCTTCTTTTCTGTGTATAATGGTCTGAATTTTCTTCTTCGCCGGCTTGGCTTTATTTTTAGAAACAAGCTTTTTGATCGGTTTTTTTACGACTTTTTTAACCACCTTCTTTTTAAGAGATTTCTTTAAAATCTTTTTCTTTGGGTTAACAATTTTGACTAATTTTTTCGCAACTTTTTTCTTTAGGCGAACAGCTTTTGCTGTTTTAGCCTTTGGTTTACTTTTTGGCATTTTATTAAAATTAAAACTGATAATTTTTTTGGGCGAACAGCTTTTGCTATTTTAGCCTTTTTTAATATTGTTAATTTCTTTTAAAATTTCTTGACATTTTTTCAACTTCTCTGAAAGCATTACGGCATCATTTGACTGCTCCGCCAATTTTACTTCCCGCATTATATCCTGCAATTCCGCTCGCAAAACCTCTTCTTTTAAATTTGACTTTAGGTCGTTTAGCTCGGCCTCGAGCTTATCTTCATCGCTGTACAAAAGCTCGGCTTCTAGCGCCAGACGGTTCTTGTCTTTCTCGTATTCCACTATCTTAATAGCAAAATTATCGTCTCCAAGCAAACTTTTGAGCTCGGTTTTGAAAATCTCTAAATCAAATTTATTAGGCAAATTGGCTCGCCAGAACAAAAGCCCAAAAATCCTTTCTTCGATCATTTTCTGCTTTTTGAGCGAAGTCATCACCTCTTTCTTTTCGATGGCTTGGACGGTCGGCAAATTTTCTTCAATTTTTATTTTTTTCAAATCATCCCAAATGGCGCTATCTGGTAATTTTAAAATTTGTGATAAACGCCCGACAAAATGCGCTTGCTCCATACTTTTATCAAGCACTTTGATATACGGCAAAACGAGATTATTTACGGCAAGAGTTAGATCCAGACCGGTCTTGCCTTCTTGTTTCAAAGTATCAATCATAAAATCAATATAGTGTTGAGATTGCGAAACAGCGGTAAGCCAATCGGCGGGATTATTTTTAATCACATCAGCTGGATCTTGTCCTGATGGCAGTTTGGCAATTTTCACATTGAGCTCCATTGCTCGTGCCAAATTTATCGCCCGCCACGACGCTTTGAGTCCCGCCAAATCATAATCATAAGCCAACACGATATTATCGGTCAGACGCTTGATAAGTTGCAAATGCTTTTCGGTCAAAGCGGTACCAGACACCGCCACGGTATTTAGTAAACCAGCTTGATGTGACATCACCAGATCAATTTGCCCTTCCACCAAAATACAGAAATCTTTTTGACGCATTTCTTGTTTGGCTCGATCATAACCATATAGCAAATTAGATTTGTCGTATAAAACGGTTTGTGGGGTGTTTACGTATTTGGCGGTGCCGGCTTCCGCCACTCCGAATATCCGGCCGGAAAAACCGACAGTTTTTCCGGCCGGATTAAACAACGGAAACATAATCCGCCCACGAAAACGATCATAAGGACGACTATCACGTTTATTGTCCGAAGCCGATTTTGTCGCCAAGCCCGCTTTCTCCATTTCCTCATCGGTAAAACCACTTTTGCTTAAATAGTCCGCCAAATTTCGCCAACCATTTGGGGCATAACCAAGTCGAAAACTCATAAAAGTTTCTTTAGTCAAACCGCGATCTTTAATGTACGCCAAAACTTCTGGTTGATTTTTAATATTAACTTGGAAAAATTTTGTCGCCAATTCCAAAACTTGATAAAGCCGATCATTTTCTGATTTATCTTTCAAATTGACTTTTTCCAAAACCACGCCAGTCCGCTCCGCCAAAAGTTTCAAGGCACCAACAAAATCAAGCCCCTCAATTTCTTGAACAAAACTAAAAATGTCACCGCCTTTATTGCAACCAAAACAATGATAGGATTCGCGATTCGGCGACACAAAAAACGACGGGCTTTTTTCGTGATGAAACGGACAGCAAGCACGAAAATTAAGACCGGCTTTTTCCAGTTTGACATAAGAGCCAACAAGCTCGGCAATTCCCAACTTGGTTTTAATTTGTTCAACAGAAGAAGACATTTGTAATTATGTTAGCAAAAAATTGATACTTTACGAAAATTGACTTATCTTTGGTCATAATTTATTATAATTATATGCGTAAAATTAATCTCAAAAATGTCGTCTGGAAAGAAGGAAAATACTATGTGGCTTGGAATCTAAACACGGCTGTTTCCAGTTTTGGCGACTCTAAAAAAGAAGCGTTAGCAAGCTTGCAAGAAGCACTGGAATTACATTTGGAAAATATCCCCTCTGGTAAAATCAACCAGATTGTCCGACCAAGCTTCGCTCCCTTTTGTCTGAAGCATGCCTAAACCAATACCACTTAGCTTAATTTTAAAAGTCCTAAAAAGAGCGGGTTTTATTTTTATTCGACAGAAAGGTTCACACGCTCGTTTTCGCAAAACTGGACGACCAACTAGAAACGTTACTCTGAAAATGTCCGCCAAAGAAATCCCTTATGGCACTTTTCAATCAATCTTGATTCAATCAGGATTAGAGGAAAGAGATTTTTTCTAGTTAACTACTGAAAAAGTTTAATCAGACTCTGATCCAATATATTTTCTTTTTGTTGCCCTCCGATTGTCCAACTTGTAATTTTGACCAGAACATTTTTTTCTTGTCCAAGATCAAAAACATACCATTTGTTAGTACCACCACTAGAGGAAGCATTAACGCAGGTGTACAAAACTTTATCGTTCGACAACCCATTAAAGCGACAAATACAACTTCCCTCACCTTCTAACCGGTAGCCATCTATTTTCGATGAGTATAGTTTTAGATTTTCAAAATTTTTACCCGAAACACCAATAACTACATCTTTGGCAAGTCCCGAGAGAATATCATCATTAACTTTACCAGCGGCTTTCCAATAGCCATCTTTAAAATCAAAGAATAATAAGTTTTTATCCCCTTGTTCACAAACCTGTCTCAGGGTAAAACCTTCCTTCAGTTTATTTTCGATGAGACTGCTCTGTGCTTTGATTTGATCCAATGTCCATTTATAATTTAGGCCACTATCTTTCTTTTCGGCATCGCTAACTGTACCATCATAGGTTACAAGGCAACCGGTTTTTTGCAATGAACTACCATTATTGACACTCAAGATTTGGACATTTTGATTTTTGTAATAAACAAAATATCCAACAACTAAAATCGCCAAGATAATAACTAATCCAATCAAATATTTTTTCATAACTTAGATTATTAATTAATAATACAATTTACTTAGACCAATTCAATCAGGTTTAGAGGAGGAAGATTTTTTTAATTAACCTTCAAAGAAGTCAGGATCTTTGTGAAAAGTTCCACCTCTTGGTCAGGCAGTATCACTCCAGCTAAACCTAGATAAGTCTTATTATCGGCATTGATTGGACTAAGCTCTGGAACAAAAGACCGAGCAACGACTAAAGTTTTTGTTGAAGTAATTGAAAAATAATAAGTATAAGCGCCACAGCCTTCTACGCCTGAAGTGATTTGGTGACCTTTCAGAGAACCCACATCAAAAGTGTCAACACGACCTGGTGATAATTTAAAGGCACCATTTGCAAAAATATCTTTTGCTAAAAATCCTTGAGTTTCATCTAATGTTTCTTTTATATTTTTATTAACTACCCTTAACGAAACATTAAAATCGGTGAATTTATCTAAGACTGTTCCATCACCTTTCATATCACAAAAATCACCGTGTTTATAATCTATTGAATGACCGAGGTTCACTTCATCACCATTTTTTGTGACAGAAATAAGATTATCTGGATACTCAAATTCCATAGAACTATCTATGTACTTTTTCATACCAGAATTATCCGGTTGAGGCACGACCTGTGTTTCTGTCCCCAGCACAGGGACCACTGGGTTATTTTCTTTTTTATTTACTCCTAAATAATAAGCACCGCCCGCGATTAAAACTAGCAAGACAATCCCGATAATATATTTTTGCATATAATTTTTAGATTATTAATTAATAATCGTTTTTTACTCTGCCACTTCGGCTTTTTCTTCATTCAAGAGATCGGCTTTAGCCAAAAATTCATTATCCACATCATCACCATAGCCTTTGATCAAACCAGTTCCAGCGGGAATCAAGCGACCGATAATGACATTTTCTTTTAGACCACGAAGTTTGTCTTCACCACCTTTAATGGCGGTGTCAATCAAAACTTTAGTTGTGTGCTGGAAGGAGACAGCCGACAAGAATGAGCTGGTGGAAAGCGCCACTTCGGAAATACCGAGCAAGATAATTTCACCAGTCGCTTCTGCCAAACCTTGTTCTTTCATCAATTCATTTTCTTCATACAATTCGACAAATTCCACCACCTCACCCACCGTGAATTTCGTATCAGCAGGATCTTTAATTTTTCGGCGAGAGAACATTTGCTTGATGATAAGTTCGATATGCTTTCGCGCGATATTAACACCCTGCAATTCATAAATGGCGTTGATCTCTTTCATAATGTAATCTTCAGTCACCGCTTTGCCTGCCAGTTTAAATAAGATTGGCAATTCGACTGGTCCGTCGGTAATGATTTGTCCTTTTTTAACCTTATCGCCCTTTTGCACAAGCACAGTCAAAACAAACGGTACGACAAATTCAATCGTACTATCGGTAGTTTTCTTGCGACTTTCTGGATCAACTAAAACCGTAATGATATATTCTTTGCCAGCATTTTTCACTTCAGACACTTCGCCATTGACGGTACAAACAAGAGCTGGGTTTTTTGGCGTACGTCGTTCAAAAATTTCTTCGACACGTGGCAAACCACCGACGATGTCCACGCCGCCAGTACCGATACCGCCGGAGTGTTTGGTACGCATTGTGAGCTGTGTTCCCGGTTCGCCAATCGCTTGAGCTGCGACCACACCGACCGGCTGACCAATTTCTACTACCGCTCCCCGACCAACATCCAAGCCATAACATTGCTGACAAATACCTTTGGTCGATTTACAAGTGAGTGGCGAACGAACGGTCGCTTCCATTACATTATTGGCTTCCACTTTTAGCGCATCGGCTTTGGTCAATAAATCACCTTTTTTAAATAACACTTTGCCGTCACTACCTAGAATATCTTTCGTCAAAACTCGTCCTTTGATCAAGTTGGCAATACCGCTATCGAGTGCCGAGAAGTTGCCTTGATTAATTAATTTGCCTTCTTTGTCGCCACAATCTTCTTCATTGACGATCACGTCTTGCGACACATCTACCAATTTTCGAGTAAGATAACCAGCCTTGGCAGTGTTGAGGGCTGTGTCCGCCAAAGTTTTTCGCGAACCGTGAGTCGTGATGAAATATTCAAGCGGTGAAAGACCTTCTTTGTAACAAGGAATAATAGGGAAATCGATCAAGCGACCAGCCGGGTTGATAATCAAACCTTTCATACCTGCCATCTGCACGACCTGACTAATCGAACCGCGCGCATTTGAGTCAATCATATAGGAAACCGGACCTTCTTTATCAAGCGCACCAGGCACAATTTTTTCCACTTTAACTTTGGCTTTGTTCCAAGCTTCAATGACCATTCGATAACGTTCTGGTTCAGACAAAAGTCCTTCACCAAAATTATTTTCAATTTTTTCTACTTCATCTTTGGCGTCGGCAATAATACCTTTTTTACCTTCCGGCACTTGGACATCTTGGAAACCCCAAGTGATACCAGACTTGGTCGAATAACGAAAACCAAAGCTTTTAATTTTATCGACAATGATCGCTGTTTCTTCAGCACCGTATTTAATGATCAGGTCGTCGATCAACTTGGTGATAATTTTTCCAGTGATTTCTTTGTTCATAAACGGCCAATCTTTTGGTAGATTATTGTTGAAGAGAATTCGTCCGACTGAAGTTTCAAAAACTTGCTCCGAAAATTCGTGGTAACGTTCTTTGTCAGTCGCCAAAATTTTCACCTTGGCACGAAAATCGACTTCGCCAAAATCGTTTGCCAAAATCGCTTCTTGCGGGCTAGAGAAAATTTTACCTTCACCTTTTTCGCCATCAATAATTTTCGTCATCCAATAACTACCGAGTACGATGTCCATTCTTAAGTTGACCACTGGATCACCCGAGCCTGGTTTAAGTAAATTTTTGTTAGCGGCAATAATCTCGCGCGCCTCTTTTTGTGCCACTTCGGAAAGTGGAACGTGCACCGCCATCTGGTCACCATCGAAGTCCGCGTTGAAAGCCGAACAAGCAAGCGGGTGAAGTTGAATCGCGTGACCTTCAATCAAAATTGGCTTGAAGGCTTGAATACTCAAACGATGCAAAGATGGTGCGCGATTCAAAAGCACATATTTATCTTTAATCACTTCTTCCAAAATCGCCCAGACTTCGGGAATACCTTCGTCAATCAAGCGACCAGCACCACGAATATTGAAAGCAAGCTCGTCACGCAAAATGTGCGCAATAATGAATGGTCGGAAAAGTTCAAGTGCCATATGTTTCGGCAAACCACATTGATCGAGTTTTAGTTCAGGACCGACAACAATCACCGAGCGCCCAGAATAATCAACACGCTTACAGAGCAAGTTTTGTCGGAAACGGCCTTGTTTACCTTTCAAATTGTCAGCGAGAGATTTTAATGGACGACGTTGAGCTTGGCTCATCGCCCCTTCGCCGGTACCTTGTCGCATTGAATTATCAAGCAGCGCGTCCACCGCTTCCTGCAAAATTCTTTTTTCATTTCGCAAAATAACTTCTGGCGCGGAAAGTTCCATCAGTTTTTTCAAACGATTGTTGCGATTGATGACTCGACGATAAAGATCGTTGACATCGGAGGTCGCGTGTCGCCCACCATCAAGCGCCACCATCGGGCGAAGCGCTGGCGGAATAACTGGAATCACTTTTAAAAACATCCATTCGGGTCGGACACCAGAGCGTCGTAAAGATTTGACAATATTGCTTCTTTTTTGCAATTTCACTCTTTCCAGCGAACCACATTTTTCCAATTGACCAATTAAAGTTTGCTCTAGTGCCGCCAAATCAAGACCCGTAAAAATCTGATGGATTGCTTCGGCACCAATCCCCGCCTCAAAAACCGTACTGTATTTTAATGACAAACGATGATACAGGACTTCGTCGAGCACACGCCAAGGCACCAAGGCTTCGAGCTGTTTCTTGGCATCCATAAACGAAGTCTTCAATTTTTCTTTATCCTCTTCGTCTTTAATATTTTTTACTTTTTGTTTGTATTCACCATCAAGTTCGCGCATCATTCGGGCTTTCTCTTCTTCGTTGACGCTGATGATAATGTAGCCAGCAAAATAAATTACTTTTTCTACTTCGGCGACCGAGAGATTCAAGACCAAACCGATTCTTGATGGCACACCACGAACAAACCAAATATGCGCCACCGGACTGGCAAGTTCGATATGTCCCATTCGTTCACGGCGAACAATCGAGCGAGTGACCTCCACACCACATTTTTCACAAATAATATCTTTGTAGCGAATGCGCTTATATTTTCCACAATAACATTCATAATCTTTTTCTGGTCCAAAAATTCGCTCATCAAAGAGACCGTTTCGTTCGCTTCGCCCGCTACGATAATTGATTGTTTCTGGTTTGGTAACTTCGCCATAAGACCAAGCAAGCATTTTTTCTGGAGACGCCAGCTTCAAAGTAATCGCATCAAAATCAACGACTTTGTCGATTCGTCCAGCGGGCAAAGTGGTCCGCTCGTTGTAGGAATTTGTGATTATATTTTTAGTAGTCATAGATTTTATTGGTTAGTCTTTTTAAGCTCAATATCCAAAGCTAGACCGCGGAGTTCGTTCAACATCACATTAAACGACGCCGGCAAATTTGGTTGTTTTATCAATTCACCTTTAACAATCGAATCGAAAGTCGAAGATCGTCCGACAATGTCATCGGATTTGATTGTGAGCATTTCGCGCAAGACATTCGCTGCACCATATCCTTCAAGCGCCCAGACTTCCATTTCCCCAAAACGCTGACCACCACCTTGCGATCGTCCACCAAGTGGCTGTTGAGTAATAAGTGAGTACGGACCAATCGAACGCATATGGAGTTTATCTTCCACCATATGATTCAACTTGAGCATATACATATAACCAATCGCGATCGGCTTATCAAATTCATCACCAGATTGACCATCGAAAAGTTTGACCTTGCCATCTTCGTTAAAGCCAGATTTCTTTAATTCTTCTTTAATTTCATCTTCGGTCACACCAGTAAAGACTGGGGTAATTGCTTGATAACCTTGCGTGTGTGCGGCAAGACCCAAGTGCATTTCAAAAATCTGACCGAGGTTCATACGACTAGGCACGCCAAGCGGTGTCAAAATAATATCCACCGGTGTCCCATCCGCCATAAAAGGCATATCCTCTTCTGGTAGAATCTTGGAAATAACACCTTTGTTGCCGTGTCGTCCGGCAATCTTATCGCCAACGGAAATATTTCGCAGTTGAGCAATTTGAATTTTAATTTTTTTAATAATTCCCGATTCCAATTTATCGCCACGTTCTCGCGAGAAAACTTTTACACCAATCACACGACCCTTTCGGCCGTGTGGCATTCGCAAAGATGAATCTTTGACATCACGAGCTTTGTCACCAAAAATCGCCCGCAACAATCTTTCTTCTGGCGTCAGTTCGGTCTCACCTTTTGGTGTAATTTTTCCGACCAGAATATCATTTTGTTCGACTTCGGCCCCAATACGGACAATGCCGTCTTCGTCCAAGTTTGAGAGCTTCGCTTCGCCGACATTAGGAATATCGTGAGTCGTCACTTCTGGTCCAAGCTTAGTATCACGGACGCTCGCTTCAAACTCTTCAATATAAATAGACGTGAATTTACTTTTCTTAACAAGTCGTTCCGAAATAACAATCGCATCTTCGTAGTTGTTGCCACCCCAAGGCATAAAAGCGACGAGGGCATTTTGACCAAGCGACAATTGACCTTGATCAGATGAGGAGGCGTCAGCCAAAACTTCGCCTTTCTTTATTTTTTGATCAATATCAACCACCGGTCGTTGATGAAAACAAGTATAATCGTTGGTCATTTTGAACGTCGCCAAATTATAGTTGTCTTCCTTGCCGTCATCTTTTTTAATGCGGATGCTATTGCCATCAACGTGTGAAATCACGCCGGCTTCTTTAGCGAGAATTAATCGTCCAGAATCATGAGCCGCTTTACTTTCCATCCCCGTGCCGACAAGTGGAGCTTCGGGAATAACACAAGGCACCGACTGCTTCTGCATATTTGAACCCATCAAAGCCCGGTTGGCATCATCGTGTTCCAAAAATGGAATCATCGAAGTCGCAACAGAATAAGCTTGGTTTGGGGCAACGTCAATAAATTCTACTTCTTCTCTTTTTACCGAAGCTGGCGAAGCATTACGACGAGCTTCTACTTTTTCATCAAGTAATTTTCCGTCATCGTCATAAGCCACACCCGCGTGAGCAACAACATACTTTTCTTCTTCTAAAGCATTTAAATAAACCACCTCATCCGTAATTTTTCCTTTCACGACTTTGCGATATGGTGACTCAATCACGCCGAAATCATTGACGCGAGAGTAAGACGCCAAGTGCAAAATCAAACCGATGTTTGGACCTTCTGGGGTGTGAATCGGACAAACCTTGCCGTAGTGCGAAGAGTGCACGTCGCGGACTTCAAGACCTGCTCGTTCTCGAGTAAGACCACCCGGTCCAAGCGCAGACAAGGTGCGCAAATGCTCCAACTCGGCAAGCATATTTTCCTGATTCATAAATTGTGAAAGCTGGTTTGTCGCGAAAAATTCTTTCAAGCGAGCTTGCAGTGGTCGTGGGCTAAGAATTTGGACAGGGAGCAAAGTCGCACTATCCACTGTGGACATTCGATCTTGGATATTGCGTTTCATTTGCATCATACCGACTTTCATTTTGGCAAGAAGCATTTCACCGACACAGCGAATGCGACGAAAACCAAGGTGATCAATATCATCTTCTTTGGCACCTTTGGTCGTATTCAATTTAATGATATTGGAAATAATCAAAACCAAATCACCAAACGACAGCACGCGATTTTCTTTGTCAGCTTCGGTCAATGGCAATTCAAAACGTTGATTAAAACGGACACGACCGACAACCGATAAGTCATATTTTTCACGACCAAACAAAGCCTTCAAAAATTCTTTCGAATTGGCGGCAGTCGCTAGATCGCTATCACGCAAACGCTTGTAAATTTCCAAATAAGAATCGGTTAAAGTCTTGGCGTGTTCTTTGGCAAGAGAATTTTTAATGTATTCAGTATTAACCCCTTGTTTTTCAAACACAGTAATAATTTCTTCATCAGTCAAAACCTTGTCTTCAATATCAGCCAACACGCGAAGCAAAGAAATGATCGGGAATTTTCGCTTGCGATCAATACGGACATAGATCGCATCGTCGATTTCGGTTTCCAATTCAATCCAAGCGCCACGAGATGGGATAACCTTAGCCCCGAAAAATTTCCGTCCTTTGATTTCGTTGGCAGTAAAGAAAACACCAAAAGAACGCGCTAGTTGTGGCACAAGCACGCGCTCGATACCATTGACGATAAAAGTACCGTGCGAGGTCATAAGCGGAAAATCAGCCAAGAAAATTTCTTGCTCTTTATCAAGATTCATTTGCTTATTGCGCAAACGAACTTTTACCCGCAAAGGCACGTCATAGGAGAGATTGTTTTCCTTGACGTAATACTCATCAAATTTTGGTTCATCTAATTGAAAACCGGTAAATTCTAGCTCAAACTTTTTTTCCGAATAATCTCGGATGGGTGAAAACTCTTTAAATAATTCTTTTAGTCCGTCTTTGACTAGCCACTCATAAGATTTCTTTTGCACCTCTACTAAATCCGGCATCGAAGCCAGTGGCTTCTTGTACCGGGAAAAAAACTTTTGTTTAATCGGCATTATAAAAAGGTTATTTGCGCTTATAAATTTTAGACCAAAAAACAAAATGGTTTCCCGAAGAGAAACTTTTGTAAATTTAAAAAAATGAGGAAATTTAGCAAGATAGGCGCCCAAAACTCACTCTTGCCTGCTTGACTTTAAGAATAACTTATTTGGATAAATATGTCAAATAAAGTTATCCACTTGCCCGGGCGACCAATTTGGTGTAGTTCCGCTTGGCCTAAATTTGACAGTTGGACAGTAATTTACCCTAGATTTTGATAACCCCAATGATAAGTAAATCAAAAACCCAAGCAACACCAAATTGTTACGCCCGGGCTTGCCTAACCGCCCGGTTTGGACTAGTCCAAACCGGGCGGTTTCTTGACATTCTTAGCCAATTTTATCTCTTTTTCTTAGCGGTAAACTTTGAATTAAAAAGCTCTCCCTCCTTGCCACCTTTTTAGGGTACAGATTTTTTGAAGCTTAAAAAATCCTGAAGTTCTCGGCTCGACAGCCTCGAAACCCCCTAAAAAGGTGCAAGTCAGTCTAGCTTTTTATAATTCAAAGCGTCTTTATTTATTCTTTTCCACACATCTATTCAGAGATAAAATCAAATGTTTTTTGGACAACTTTATTATTATCCGCTCGCAAGCAGCTAAAATTAACTGCCATTTTTTTCATAGTCAACAACATTTCTTTTGTTGGAGTAAAAATTATACTTGTTGTCGCTCTCTCAAAATCTTTATAATAAATTTGACCATCTTCTAAAAAGCTAACATTGATATCTTCATCCATACCATTAAAAGATACTTTATTATTACATTGATATAGATTCCCCATCTCTACTCGAAAAGTAAGAGGCTGATAGCTGCCTTTCAAAGATCTTGCTAAAACATATTGTCCACCTTTAGTTTTGTAGTTGTTAGAAATAGGTGGATCTAATTTAACATTTAATATCGAGTTGGTGTTATTTTTCAATTTTATAGCCGTTCCTTTTTCTGTTGTTTGATTTAATAAGATTTTATTCCCATCTGATGAAATATAATAATATTGTGGATAAATAGAGTACATACCACTATTCAATGACGTACTACGGATACTAATTCCCTTTTTTACTAATTCAGAAAAATCAATAAGGTAAGTTTTACTGTTTACATTTTTTGACACGAGTTGTTTATCAGATGTATCTTTACGGCCGGTTTGGTTTTTTAAGAAAAAAAACTACTCCAATATTAGGTGGTAGATTATTATCTAAACTTACATTCAATTTTAGATCTTTTTTAATAGTATTTGACCATAAAATACCCCACCATTTCAAATCTTTTAGTTTGGGTAATTTAGAATAATCCACATCAGGTAATTTGCAAGAGGCTTCTGCTGGTTTGCCTTCTAAAAGTTGAATGGAGTCACTAATTTTTTGAAAAGCTTCCATCCCTGGAAAGCCAATAGGGGTATCACCCTCTCCTCCATCTGCCCGAGTAATCCCAATCCTCCCAGACGAAGTTAAGATCCCACGTTTTGGTTCACAGTCAATCTTGTACAAATCACAAACCATACCTTCTGCACAAAATTGAGCACCATAAGTCAACCAAAGATTTAATTTTTTATCAAACACAGTAGTAATACCACCGGGAACATTATAATGTGGTTTAGATAATTCGTCATCAAGCCAGATGCTCGCGACATCACTTGTAGCTGGCAAGACCTCTGCCTTGGAAACTTTATTGCATTTAAAAGGGGTGCTAATATCTACACTTTTACCATTTTTTGAAATAACAAACCCTTCTGGATATTTGAAGCTAATACCGACAGTCTCATCTTTATAGGTCAACCAAGATTCAACAGGAGTATCAGTTTCTGCCGTTGAATAACAACCTAAATAATAATCATCAGCAGGTGGACTACCTTTTTTTTGAATTTCAGATATGCCAAAACTTTTTTGGGTGCCAAGCAAGAAAAAAATAATCAAAAATAGAGAGAATGTAAAAAAAGTTTTTTTATTCATAAATTAAGAGTTAATTTTAATACCCAAATAATACCACAAATTACAGAGATTTACCAATTTTATAAACATTGAGCAACAGCCAGTCGCCACACAAAACCGACGGTCGTCAGTTTTGTGTGGTTGCCTCATCTTAAAATTTAAACTTCCAGTTTAAATTTTGCACTTTGAGTTTTGAACTTTAAGTTTGTGTTCCTCGATTTTTTTATGATGCCCAGACAAAAAGACTTTTGGGACACGGAAATTTTTGCCTTGATGGGCAAAAATTTCCGGCCTGGTATACATTTCAGTACTCGCCGATTCCCTTTTTTCTTCTAGCGAAATATCATTACCAAGCACACCCGGAATTCGGCGGGTAATTGCATCGATCATAATCATCGCGGGCAATTCTCCACCAGTCAAAACATACGGACCGATAGTATATTCGGTCGCTTTCAAAATCTTTTTCACGCGCGCATCAATCCCCTCATAATGACCGCAAATTAAAATCAAATGCTCCGCATTTTTTGTCTTAGAAAATTTTTCCGCGGTTTTATTATTAAATTCTTTTCCGCCCGGCGCAAAAAGAATAGTTTTAAATTTAACCTTCTTATTCTTTTTCTGGATTGCCTCAACTGCACGAATAATCGGCTCAACAGCCATCACCATCCCTGGCCCACCGCCATAAGGCCGATCATCCACCTTGCGATGCTTGTCCAAAGTAAAATCCCGCAAATTATACAGTTCAATCTTAATAAGCCCCGCCGTCTGCGCCCGCTTTAAAATAGAAGAATTGAGATAAGATTCAAAACTCTCCGGAAATATGGAAATAATATGGAAATTTAACATTCCTAAAATGTACCATATTTTTAGCCTTTTGTAAAATCAACAAAAAAACCGCACTGGGTGTAATAGCACGGTTTTTTTGTTTTAGAGGATTAACCTCTGGTTATATTTAGATTCCTTTTAGATCTTCCATCGCTTGATCTACCGAACGAGAAGCATTTTCGGTGCTACCCATCATCGGTCTCGGAGCGCTACCAGCTGGTTCGTTAATCTTGAGATTAACGCGAGCATTGAATTTCATTCCGACAACTCGAAGCAAAGTTCGAATCGCTTTGGCAGTGTTGCCTTGTCGGCCAATGATTTTGCCCATATCGGCTGGATTGACTTCAAGCGTCATCAGGACGCCCATCTCGTCAACTTTTCTGTCAACCTTTACATCCTCTGGTGCGTCAACTAAAGCTTTGACAACAAACTCGAGGAATTCCTGATCTTTATTCATTTCGGTCATAATATTATCTTAATGTCTAATGGATTCTCGACCTATTATTAATATTTATGATAATTTAAAAACGATCGGATGTCAAAAACCGCCCGAATTTTTGCTTAGCAAAAATTCGGGCGGTTTATCACAAATTTAAAATCTTTTAGGCAACCGGGGTTTCTTCTGATGCCACAGCCACTTCTTCAACGGGAACAGTTTCAACAACAGCCACTTCAGCCGCATCCATAATATTTTCCACTTCGGCTGGCACTTCTTCGGTCACAACTTTTTCGGCAACGACTGGAGCTTCAGCAACTTCCGGAGCAGGAGCGGGAGCATTTTTTGCCTCTTCGGCTTCTTTTTCCGCTTTTTCTTTTTCTGCTTTATCGGCTTCGGCTTTCTTCAAGGCGTCAGCTTTGTCTTTTTCTTCTTTAGCAGTCTTTGTAGCAACTAAAGCTTTCACTTTCTTGCCGAGTTTTTTAGAAGCAATATTTTTCTTTTCACCCTTGATAATGCCTTTGCGAACCAAAAGATTGTAGGCAGTATCAGACAATTTGGCACCCACCGACATCCAATAAGTGACACGATCTTCTTTTATCGCTGGCGAACCTTGACGAGCATCATAGGAACCGACAACCTCAATGACTTTGCCAGTTTGAGCAGCCTCGTGAGAATCAACAATAACCATCCGGAAAGATGGGTCATTTTTGCGTCCAACCCGTTGTAATCTGATCATTAACATTGTTTACATCTTATCAGAAACTAAGCCTAAAGTCAATTTTAGCCATACTGGCAAGCCCAAAAGTTCACTCTTACCTACTTATTTGCCCAAAAGGTGCTATAATGCCTGAACATGCCCAAAAAACACCAAAAATCAGAGGCTCCGACCAGTGTCATCCGCGTCAACGGCAAAGGTTTTGGCTTTATCGAACGACCCGGCGAAGACACGCTTTTTGTCCCGCCCGGCAGTCTGGGCACCGCCCTAGACAACGATATTATCGCCTACCGCCGGACAAAAGATGACAATGCCGAGATAACAAAGGTAATTAAACGGAGCAAAACCAAATTTACCGGCACCGTCGTTGAGACGGAAAACGGCTTAAAAATAAAACCTGATAGTTTTAAATTTTATACTTTAATCAATGCCGAAAACATTGCCGAGAGTGGCGCCAAAATCAATGACAAAGTTTTGGTGGAAATTACCGACTGGCAAAAAGACGCCGACGAACCAAACGGTAATTTATTAAAAGTTTTCGGTCAAGCCGGTGAACACGAGCCAGAAATGCAAGCGATTATTTACGATCGCGGAATTGATACTGATTTTTCCGAAGACGTGCTAAAAGAATCAGAAGAAATTTTAAAAGAATCAGAAGATAATTTTAAACAGGAAGTTTTAACTCGTCGAGATTTCCGCAATATCACCACTTTCACCATCGATCCGAAAACCGCTAAAGATTATGATGACGCTTTGTCATTCAAAAAAATCTCTGACGATGAATTTGAAGTCGGCGTGCATATTGCCGATGTCTCTTTTTATGTCCGCCCCGGCACCGCCATCGACAATGAGGCGCGCAAACGTACCACCTCGGTCTATTTAGTCGATCGCACCATTCCAATGCTTCCTGAAGTCTTGTCGAACGATCTGTGTAGTCTCGTCGAAGGTAAAGATCGTCTCACCTACTCCGCCGTTTTCACACTAAATAAAAAAGCGGAAATTTTAATCGAGTGGTTTGGTCGCACCATCATCAATTCCAACAAAAGATTTTCTTACGAAGATGTCGCGGAAATTATCGACGCTGGCACCGGACTTTATTTTGAAGAATTAAATACGATAAACAATCTCGCCAAGGAACTCGACAAACAGAAAATTCGCGACGGCGCGCTCGCTTTCGAAGAAGACGAAGTGTCGTTTGAAATTGACGAAAACGGTAAGCCGATTAGTGTCTACAAAAAAGAACGGCTGACTTCGCACAAACTCGTCGAGGATTTTATGTTGCTCGCCAATAAAAAAGTGGCGGAATTTGCCACTCGCTTTGTAAGACACAAAGACTTGATGTTCGTCTATCGAATTCACGAGGGACCAAATCCCGACAAAATTGCCGACCTAATTAAATTCTTAAAATTATTTGGCCACACCTTAAAAATCAAAGGTAAAAAAATTGTCCCAAGTGAACTCAATAATTTTTTGAAAACCATTGCTGGCACGCCCGAAGAAAATATTTTAAATCGCTCGATTGTTCGATCGATGAGTCGCGCCGTTTACGCCATGAAAAATATCGGGCACTTTGGTTTGGCGTTTGAAGATTACACCCACTTTACTTCGCCGATTCGTCGCTATCCAGATGTAATGGTTCATCGCCTGCTCACTTATTATTTAGACAAACAATATCCCGCGATTGAAATGTTGCAAGATTATGACCGACTCTGTACTCACTCTTCAGATATGGAAAAAAGAGCGACCGATGCCGAACGCGAATCGATCAAATACAAACAAGCCGAATATTTGGAGCAACACATCGGCGAAATTTTCGATGGCGTCGTATCTGGCACGACCAAGTGGGGTATGTACGTCGAAGAACTCTCGACTGGCGCCGAAGGTTTGGTGCGTCTCGCTGATTTAAAAGATGACCGCTACACCTTCGACGACAAAAAATTCTGCCTCGTCGGCGAAAAAACTAAAAAAACGTATCGCCTAGGAGATACCCTAAAAATCAAAGTTCTAAAAACTGATCGAGTGGCGAAGACGATTGATTTCGGGATTGTTTAAAAAATAACCAAGATTGTTCTCGATTATTTTTCTACTTCGCATAAGCCTCGGCTTCATCAAATTTAATTGAGATCAAACGCGAGACTGAATCGGCGCCAATGGTCACACCATACAAAATGCCGGCGCGGGACATTGTCTCACGATTGTGCGTAATTAAAATCAGTTGGGAATATTTTGACAAATTTTCAATCATATCGGCATATTTCCTCGAGTTGGCTTCATCAAGTGCCGCATCGGTCTCGTCAAGAATCAAAAATGGTGGTGGATTGACTTGAGACATCGCAAAGAGGAGCGCGATCGAAGTGAGCGCTCTTTCACCACCCGAAAGCATCGCCAGACCTTTGATTTTTTTGCGTGGCAAATTGACCGCCACTTCCACTCCACCGCCACTTTCATCTTCGGCGGTATCTGGCACGATTGCCTCTTCCAAAAGATCTTCGGTACTCGCCTCTTTTTTCTTGCGCGGTAAAACCACTTCCAGTCCCGCCGAACCACCGCCAAACAAAATATTAAAGAATTTCTGAAATTCGCTGTTTATTTTTTTTATACCAGTGCTAAAGTCTTCATTTATTTTGACCCGCAATTCGTCCATCACTTCGAGCAAGGCTTTTTTACTTTCGGCTAAATCCAAAAGTTCTTTCGCCAAATGAGCGTCGCGAGCCGTCACTTCTTCGTGTTCACGCAAGACATCGCTACTTTCCACACCCATATCTTCAAGGCGAATTTTCGCTCGTTCGATTTTTCGCCGGCGGTCTTCTTGGGCGTGCCGTTCTTCGATCAATGCCTCTTTGTCATCAATCGGCAAACCCGAATAATCCAAAATTTCTCGTCCGAGTAAAACACCAGCTTCGCCAAGTTCTTGCCGAAAATTTTCGCGTTCCAAAGTCAGTGTTTCTTTTCTGGCGAGTAAGGTTTGAATCGTCGCCGAAAGTTCGCTTCTTTTTACGCGCCATTCAAACAAAGCTTTTTCGGCTTCGCGAGTTTCTTCGGTATTGTGAGTCATCGCCAAACGCAAAGTCCCCGCTTTATTTTGCCAGTCTCTTTCTTCGTCTTCTAGTTTGGTTATTTCTTCCAAAACCTGAATTTTTTCGGCTTCAAATTTATTTATTTCGAGCGTCAATTCTTCGGCTTTTTCTTCGGCAATATTTTCTTGTTCATAATTTACCAGCAAAGAATCGACAAACAATCGCAAATTTTGCACCACGTGCTTGACCAACGACAAATCAAAGGCTCGTTCTAATTCGCCAACATAATTATTTAAAGATTCTTGCCAACCTTTTACTTCGTGCAAAGAAATCGTGACAGACGAGCTAACCGCTTTTGGCAATTTGGCTTGCTTGGTTTCGTATTCAATCAAACCCTCAAGGCGACCAAGCTTGCGTGACAGGTCATCGTAACGCCCACGCACCACCCTGATTTGCGATTCAATTTCACGTAATTCGTTTTGTTCGGCAATCTGACGAGTGTCACGAGTAGCAGTTTTTTCCAACTCCACCAAACGCTCGTCAATCTCGTGCAATTTTTCTTTTGGCGAAATCAGATCATCCGCCAACCGATTTTCCCAGTGTTTCAAATAAATTTCTTCGCGACACAGGTATTCTTTGTAAATATCCGACATTTCTTTCTTGAGCTCGTTGATTTTTTCAATTTTTTCTACCTGCTTTTTTAAAAATTTTAAGTGCGGCGCAATTTCTCGCCTGATCGATTCGACTTGTTTGATATTTTCTTCAGTCTTCGCCAATTTCTTTTCACTTTCTTGCAATTTCCATTGATAAATTTTCAAGCCTAGCGCATCTTCGATCATCCCACGACGCTCTATGGCATTGGCATTTAAAATTCTATCCGCTTCACCTTGACTGATGATATGATGACCAGATGAGCCGAGCGACACACTCGCCAAAAGCTCAATAATATCTTTCAAGCGCACCGCCGAACCATTGATCGAATATTCATTAGTGCCTTCACGGAAAACTTCACGCGAGATAACGACTTCATCAAAATCTAAATTAAAATGCCGATCGTGGTTGTCGAAAGTCACCGTCACGCTCGCTCGCGACAGTCGCCCAAGCGAACTAGAACCATTGAAAATTAAATCTTCACCACGCTTACCACGCAAAGATTTTAAAGATTGTTCACCGAGCACCCAACGGAAAGCTTCGGCGACGTTTGACTTGCCCGAACCATTTGGTCCGACGATAGCTACTACCGGCGAATCAAAAAACAAAGTCGCCTTGCGACCAAAAGATTTAAAACCCGAAATTTCCAACTTTTTGAGAGTCACTATGTAAATTATAAACTATTAAGATAAAAACTTGAAGTGATTAAAGCCTTAAAACTGGGCATTTCTCGGCTATTGACAAAACTGTTAAATAGGTGTATAATAGAAAAAGTTAAAATTGTTCTTTAAAAATCAAAGTGCACTCTCCTTTGGTTGATAGATAATTTCTGCAATTGGGCAGGAGTCATCTTAAACCAAAGGAGAAACTGATACGAGGAAGATAACAAAATGGAGATGGCGGAGTTTCGGAAAATGATAAGGTTCTCCGAGATTGTCGAGGTTCTCGCCAAAATCGAGAGAAAAGACAAGGTCGTACTAGCGGTACTTAAAAAATACCGTGAATGCTTCCGGGATCTTTCGTGGGTTCAGAGTTTGAGATTTGACTTTATTGGCTGTCCTGGAATTCGCAAGAATTCTCCAGAATATACCAAACTAGTCAAAGCCCAAAAAGCAGTAAAGAAGATCGCCGACGAAACACGCAAACTTCGAAATTGCCGACCGGAATTTCTCAAACTTTTGGCTAGCCTATTCGCACTCGAAAAGAGAGCGGACGAGCAAATCAGCGAACACATAAGCCAAAATCCGGAAATGTCCGATAATGTAATCGAAATTATCCGAGAAGGAACAGGTAAACGGAACTATGACGGCTCACGGTTCATCAACCAAAGCAATCGTCCGTTCCACCACCAAACAAACAAAAATAATGGTCGCCGCTAGATAACACAAACGGCACCAAAAACGAACAACCTGACGTTTTAACCATTTCGATCTTTGACATCGAGATGCAATACCAAAAAAAATAACTCGAGAAGTTTTTCGCACTTTGACTTCTCTTTCATTCTTAGATGTGTGTCTAGGCTTATGAGTCCAAAAGGACGAAATGAAGAAACCCGACAAAAACTGCCCCGCTAAAAGCGGAGCAGTTTTTGTTTGCTTTATTGAATTATCGTTCTTACCACCAAGTCGAAACCTTTTACTTTTTTAAAACTATTTTGTGCGATATTTTGTGCGATATCCAATCTCGCACAATCCTCCCGTCACCACCAAGGCGAGACTTGTTTCTGTTTAAAATCTCCGTCACCACCGTTCGCGGAGAATTAGCCTTTTGATGGCATTGAGAAAGGCAATTGAAAATTAAGAAGCTGAACAAAATCCTCATCGCCACCAAGGCGAGACCTTTTACTTTTTTAAACCCTTGCGGAATTGTCGCCAGCATGGTTTTCGCCCTTTGTTTTTTTTGTTGCTTTAGCAACAAGGGCGAAATGGCGACTTGGAGCAGAGGAAAAAGCCCCGCTGGGGCTTTTTCTGTGGTTTAAAAAAGTAAAAGGTTGAGCCTCTCTATTTTTTCTCCCACTTCTTAACCGCCAAACCTTTTCGCGCCGCTTCTTGCTCGGCTTCTTGTTTTGACTTGCCTTCGCCGGTGGCAATTTGTTCTTTTTGTAAAAATAAACCGACGGTAAAAATCTTGTCGTGATCAGGACCACTGTCAGACACCAGCTTATAGCTCGGTGTAATATTCAATATTTCTTGAGCTTTTTTCTGAAAATCACTTTTGTAATCTTCGCTCATTGATTTATTAATAATTTCTTCCGCCTTGGACAATAAAAATTTTTCAATAAAAACTCTCGCTGATTCATAACCTTGATCAAGATAAATCGCCCCGACAATTGCCTCGTACGCATTAGCTAAAATAATTTGGCGCGCTCGTCCGACATCTTTTGATTCGCCGCGCGACAAAAAAAGCATCTCGTTCACACCAAGCTCGCTTGCCAACGCGCTACAAGTATTGGCATTGACCAAAGCCGCCCGATACAAGGTGAGCTCCCCTTCCGGTTTGTCCTTATATTTATTAAATAAAAAATCAGTCGTCACTAATTCGAGCACAGCATCGCCTAAAAATTCCAAGCGCTCGTTGTGATCAAGCTCGCAATCTTTGTGTTCGTTCAAATAAGATCGATGAATAAAAGCCGTCTTCAACAGCTCTTTATTTTTAAAATGAAAACCAATTTTTTTCTCAAATTGTGATAAGTCTGCACCCATATTTAAATCTTACCGCGCCATTAATTTCTTTATCGCCTTGGTAATAATCGGTAAAATGTCATCATACATTCGAAGCTCGGTCACCTCTTCAATCGCAAACCAACCGACATTGTCTAAGCCACTTTTTTCTTCCAACTTCAACGTTTTCTTAGTTTTACATTCCGCCAAAAAATAATTGACTTGTCGACGAATTTTACCTCTTTCCGGATCAGAAGCAATATATTCATTCAAACCCAGCTCACCTTTAATTTCTGAATCAACTGAAACTTCTTCTTTGACCTCACGAACGGTGCCAGCTTCGACTTCTTCGCCTACTTCGATATGCCCTTTTGGCAAAGTCCAATAACCAAAGACATCGTGAACCAAAGCCAGAAAAATTTTATCTTTGTCGCGACAATAGACCACCGCCCCGCCGAGCTTTTCGACTGGCATATCTTCATAAGCGACATCAGGTTTGCGAATTTTGCGACCAGAGACTTGATCTTTGTCTGGCTCGCCAAGTTCTTTGTACACAGTGCCGAGCACGCCGTTGATAAAACGTCCGCTATTTTCTCCACCGAAAGTTTTACCGAGTTCAATGGCTTCGTTTATCGCCACTTTGGCTGGCACATCTTTGCGATTACCAAAAATTAATTCGTACAAACCAAGACGCAAAATATTGCGATCAACCACTGCAATCTGTCCGATCGGCCAATCGGGTGCCGCCTTTTCGAGGATAGAATCAAGCTTATCTTTATGAGAAATAACACCGTCCACCAACTCATTTACAAAAGCCATTTCATCCAAACCTGGTCCAAATTCTTCCACCACCGCCTCGGTCACTTTATCGAGTTTTGAAGTATCGCCGTCGTTGAAATCCCAATCAAAGAGGATTTGCATTGCTAAACTCCGAGATAAATGCCGATTAGCCATAATTATTTAATGTTCAAAATAAAAAACCACTTAATTTAAAAACTTAATTTTATTTGCCTTCAGCCACTGCCTTTTTCTTTCGTTTGGCTTCCTTTTTTTCTACCTTCACCAGGACATTGATTACCTCTCTTTTGTTGTAGGAACCGCAGGTCAAACAGGCTCGGTGATTTTGTTTTGGGCTACTGCATTTATCGCACGCCGAAAGACGAGGCGCCGTAATAGCGTGGTGAGATCGGCGATTTGCCGTATGGGCTCTTGTGTGTCGCATTCGTACTACCATAGTGTTTTTATACTACCTTATTTTATTAAAAAACGCAAATTAAGACCAGCCAGAGATGGTGAAACCGGCGTTTGCGCAGACGCCGGTTTGGAAAAAAAATCGTGCTTTTGAAAAGAAAGTTAAGCAGCGCTCTTCTTGGGCAAAAGTGCCCGAACGTCTTCCCGGACGACCGGGTTGATTACTAGAAGCTGATTGCGAACTTTTTCCCAAAACTGCGGGGAAAGCGTCTGCCGACGCAATCGAATATTCGACATCGCGAAGCGAGCAACCTCCGGTCCAAGAGTCAAAAGGGTTAGAAGATCATCCTCCTCTATCTTTGGCAGTTTGCTCACCGTGAGTAAAAGTTGAATCTCGCCGAAGGATACTATCATCCGACGAATATCACCTTCGGATCGGCGCTTGCACTCTTTCCAAGCAAGTTCAATCGCTTCTTTTTGGTTGAGACACTTGGATAAGTGATACCCGTCAGGTATCCCATATCTTATCACCGCCACCAATTCTTCTAACGACGCCTTGGTGAAATCAAAACATTTGGTTTTTTTCGCCTTGATTTCCGTACTTTTTTTCTTCATTGGAAAACTCCTTCCGTGAGTTTGCGCAACATAAACAGCACGATTTTTCCTTTATTTTTATACTATAATTTAAAAAATTTAGCAAGATAGGTTTGGCGGTGGATATCGCAAGCCCCTTTTTTCGATAGACCGACATAATGCGCTTTGGTGCCATAACCTTTATTTTTCTCCCAACCATAATCTGGGTACTTTTTAGCGAGTTTAATCATCTCGCGATCACGCAAGACTTTTGCCACGATTGAAGCCAACGAAATAACCAATTCTTTTTCGTCACCTCTGATGATAGTTTGTTGGTTGGGGAAATTTTCGGGTGCTCGAAGACCACCGTCAAGCAAAACTAGGCACTCTTTTTCTGAAGACCCTTCTCGCCGACCACGAGGCTTAGCCTCGTGGTCGGCGAAATTCCCTAAACTTTTTTTTATCCCTAATTTTATCGCTGGATTTATCCCTTGCTTATCAATAATTTTATGGCTGATTAAAGACGCGCCGAAAAATGCCCCGCATTTTTCGGCACGAGTTTTTATCTCCCCAAACCAAAAATCACGCTGTCTGGCCGACAATTTTTTTGAATCTCGCCCAATCGGATAATCCGCAAAAACTTTCTCGAGCTTTCCCGCCGACACGGGCCAAACAAAAATCCCCACCGAAACCGGTCCAGCCAGTGATCCCCGCCCCGCCTCATCAATGCCTATTAGATATTTATTTTTTTCTGTTATAATTCCTCTATGTCTTTTGTCCATCTTCATAATCACACACATTATAGTCTGCTTGACGGTCTGATCAAAATCCCCCAACTCGTCAAAAAAGCGAAAGAATACGGAATGCCCGCCCTCGCCATCACCGACCATGGCAATATGTACGGCGCCATTCAATTTTATAAAAAATGCCTCGATGCCGACATCAAACCAATCATCGGAATGGAAGCCTATGTCGCCGTCCGCAGTCGTTTCAACAAAGAACCGCATCTCGATGCCAAACGTTATCACCTCACGCTTCTAGCAAAAAATAATACCGGCTATCGCAACTTAATTAAAATTACCACCAAAGCCAACCTCGAAGGTTATTATTACAAACCCCGCATTGACCGCGAATTATTAGAAGAATACCACGAAGGAATTATTTGTTTGTCTGGTTGTATGGGCGGAGAATTGTCGCGTCTGCTTTTAAACAACGACGAAGCCGGCGCCGAAAAACTTGTCAGTGATTATCAAAAAATTTTTGGCGCGGAAAATTATTTCATCGAAATAATGCATCATCCAAAAATTGAACGCCAAGCCGAACTAACAAAAAATACCATCAAGCTCGCGAAAAAATTAAATGTTCCGCTCGTCGCCACTCAAGACACACACTATTTAAACAAAGACGACGCTCGCGCCCACCACACATTACTTGCTATTCAAACCGGCAACGATGTCACCGAAGTAAAAGGTGTGACCAATATGGAAGAAGATTTTTCTTTCACTAGTCCCGAAGAAATGGCGGAATATTTTAAAGACACACCCGAAGCCATCACAAACACGCTCAAAGTCGCCGAGATGTGTGACATCACCTTAGAGCTTGGTCACTGGCATTTTCCCAAATACGATTTACCGGCTGGTATATCTTACGAAGACGAACTCCGCCGATTAGCCGAAGAAGGTCTAGCAAAATATCTCGAAACAAATCCGGATCGAAAAGATGAAGCACGAAAAAGAGTCGATTATGAACTCGAAGTCATCGTCAAAAAAGGTTATAGCCCGTATTTTTTGGTCGTGTCCGACTTACTTCATTACGCCAGAAGCATTGGCATTTTCACCAACACTCGAGGTTCCGCCGCCGGTTCTTTTGTCTCGTTTATTATTGGCATCACGACAGTCGATCCACTTTATTACGAATTGCCGTTTGAACGATTTTTAAATGCCGATCGTCCTTCACCGCCCGATATTGATATGGATTATGCCGACAAACGCCGTGACGAAATTATTGAATACGCCCGCAAAAAATATGGCGACAACAACGTCGCGCAGATTGGAACTTTTGGTTCGATGATGGCACGCGGGGCGGTGCTTGACGTCGCTCGCGCGCTCGGTTTTCCGTATGTGCTCGGCGATCAGATTTCTAAATTGATTCCGATGGGCGCTCAAGGTTTTCCGATGACCATCAACCGCGCGATGGAAATGGTGCCAGAGTTGAAAAAAATGTACGACGACGGAGAAGATCCAAGGGTCAAAGAAATTATTGATCTCGCCAAAAAAATTGAAGGTTGCGCCCGACACATTTCTGTCCACGCTGCAGGTGTCGTCATTTCTCCGACCGACATCACCGATTTTACGCCAGTGCAATTTGATCCCAAAGGTGGCAAGACCATTACCCAATTTGAAATGCACGCTGTCGAAGATGCCGGCTTATTAAAATACGACTTCCTCGGTATTCGCAACCTTTCCATTTTGGAAGATGCGGTAAAAATTGTCCGCAAAGTTTATGGTGTGACCGTTGATATCGAAAAAATCCCGCTCGACGATCCGAAAACTTTTGCGATGTTAGCACGAGGCGAAACGATCGGACTCTTTCAACTAAATGGTGCCGGTATGACGCGCTGGCTCAAAGAACTCAAGCCGACCACCATTTTCGATATCAACGCGATGGTCGCTCTTTATCGTCCCGGACCAATGGAAGCGATTCCGGAATACATCAAACGCAAACACGAGCCACGCTTAGTAAAATTTCTTGATCCCCGACTTGAACCAATACTGAAACACTCTTTCGGCGTGCTGACCTATCAAGATGACGTAATGTTGATCGCGATTCATCTCGCTGGTTACACTTGGACCGAAGCGGATAAATTGCGAAAAGCGATGGGTAAAAAAATTCCCACCGAAATGCAAGCGCAAAAAGATAAGTTGCTAAAAGGTTTGGTGCTCGGCGGACTTAATGAGAAAAAAGCGCTCGAGCTTTGGTCGCAAATTGAGCCATTCGCCGCTTACGGCTTCAACAAAGCGCACGCCGCTAGTTATGGTCGGGTCGCTTATCAGACTTCATATTTGAAAGCCAATTATCCGTCCGAATATATGACTGCCGTTTTATCTGCCGAATCGGGTGACACCGAAAAAATTGCTGAAGTCATTCAGGAATGTAAAAGAATTGATCTGCCGGTCTTGCCACCAGACATCAACGAAAGCTTTGGCGATTTTTCGGTCATCAAAGGTTTGGGTCATACCGATTTAAGTGAAGAAGCCCACAAAATGTCCCAAAAAAATACCGACGGAAAAGATCGCATTCGTTTTGGTCTTTATACGATAAAAAATCTCGGCACCGAAATTGCGGATTATATTGTCGATGAACGAAAAGCCAATGGAATTTATTTAAATCTGGTTGATTTTCTCACGCGAATAAAACACAAAAACTTAAATAAAAAATCACTCGAATCGCTGGTCAAAGCCGGCGCTCTCGACAGCCTCGGCGAAGACCGCGGGAAATTAATTTTCAACACCGAAGAAATGCTCGCTTTCAATCGTCAAGAATTAAACGCCAACACTAACCAGAGTTCCCTTTTTGGTCTGATGACCGAAGCCCCGGTTTTGGCAAGTCTAAAATTAAAAGATGGTCCAGCCATCGAACCGCTGGTCAAACTAGCGTGGGAAAAAGAATTACTCGGTCTTTATGTCTCTGGTCACCCGCTCGACAATCATCGCGAAAAATTTGAGAAAGAACAAAACACTATAAAATACCAGCGCGGGTTGCAAGAAGGTGGTCTCGCCGTCTCCGGCGGAATTATCAGCGAAGTCAAAATAATTATCACCAAGAAAAATACTCAAATGGCATTTTTGAAATTATTTGATTTTACCGACAGCATCGAATGCGTGGTCTTTTCCGAAACCTACGAAAAATACAAAAATATTTTAGTGGTGGATAAATGTGTTGCCGTCAAAGGCAAAATAAGTCACAGAAATGGTGAGCCGAGTATTATTGTGGAGGGGGTTAAGGAACTTTAGGAATTAATTGGGAGAGAAACTATCTAGAATTTCTTTAAAATAATTTAGGGTAGCGTTTTTTTATAGAACCTCGAAAGTCAAGTTTGTGTTTATCAATGGATTATTATCAGAATTTGACAAAATAGATATCCCACTCATTTTATATTTTCCTGGTGTAGTTCTTATCGCAATATTAAAACTAAATTCTTGTTCAGCTCCTGGTAAAATTGTCATATATTCATAAAGTGAGGAATGCAACCAAATAAAATCTTCAGGGTGGAATGCGTAAGATCTAGGTATTGCATTAACAACTAAAGGAGCCGTACCGATATTTTTTATTTTGAAATTTATGCTTGATTGATAGCCACTATTTATCTTTCCGAGATCAAAATTAGTTTTACTTACTTGAATATTACTAGAGCTCGGAGTAACCAAATATCTAAGTTTAAGAGTTGGATCGCCAATCCATGTATTATAAAGAGATATTTTATTTCGCATTGCTTCAGCAAAATTAACACCCCTAGACAACAAGAACATATATTTAGAATCTTCTTCGTTGTAATTAAAATTTGCTACGACCGCAGTATCAGCCAAAGCCAGTAAACCATCACCATCCGAAAAAACATAAGAAGCTGCCATATAATCAGCCTGATCAAATTGACCCAAAAGACACGATTCAAGTTGGTAAAACAGAGCTTTGGGCTTCATATCAAAGATACTATTGCTCGTGATATTATATTCATGTAAATTGCTTGATCCATGGTTATTTAATCTTACCCATTCATATTTTTTAGACAACTCGGTAAGATACCGAGAATCAATTTCTAAAGGATTAGTGTCAGATTTAGCTATTAATAACGAAGAGTTTGATAACGAGTAAAGAGTCCCAGGAAATACCCCCTTATTCATTTCATCGTTAATATAATTATCAATTTGAGAGTCATCTAACTCACTACCTTTTGCTACGGTATTATAGTAAAGAAACTTTTTATCGTAAGTCAATTGACCCGTACGATATCTATGATTTTTATCAAAATATTTTATCAAGGCAGTAATTTGATCAGTCTTGTTGTTAGGTTTTATTCTTGCAACCCAAGTTTTTTCATACCAACTTGGACCAAATGCGCATGTTTCAAAGTCATAAAAACCATACTGATTATTATAAAGACAATTATTATCAATGTCCGCATAAAAATAATCAGATATAAATTTGAGTCCAGGATCCCCAGCTCTAGCAAATTCAACATAAGGAAGATCTCCTATCAAAAAAATCCCATATAATCCATCTTTATACTCCGAAATTTTATTCTTAATTACTGAAGGAGAACCCCATTCTCCACTCAACAAAGTTACATTGCCACCAGTATCTTTTTTTAGATCGTTGATAAAGGTACCGATACTGTTTTTTATAGAATTATACAATGCACTATCGACAAATATGAGCGTGTTTTTACGAACACAGACCCCACCACCACACAATATCGGGGCAAAACCATCTGAAGTACTCGGATCAACTTTGTAGCCACCGGCGTTGTAAAATGTGACCACACGAGAAAGTTGAGTTAAACTTATCTTTTTTGTATCGTAAAAATTTGTTTTATAGGCATTTAATTCGGCTAATTCTATTTTATAATTTTTGTCAGTATCAGCTGGATGATAAACAGGATTTGAAACAACAACAATAGCACCGAGTGTTTTTCCTTTTAATTGTTCGACGATAACCGAAAGTCTATTTATGATAGAGGTTAGACCATCTAAGGTACTAGCTTTTGAAACTTGTGGCAAAACCAAAAGACCTAAGACAAAAATTGCGATAACTAAATATTTTTTCATAAAAATTTTAGAAGATTATTAATGTTTTAATTTTAACATCGATTGACTTTTTTATCTATAAAATTTAAGATGTAGTCAAGATTGAAGATTGCTGTGGTTACCAAACACAGTCCTCATCGGATCAGCTTGCTGACTAATTCGATCAAGAAATAAGACGTCCGCCCACGCTAAAGCTTCGGCGAGATGAAAAAGTCGGGTGGACCCGCGGAGATTTACCTGCCTCTGGCAGGATTGAATAAAATCAATTTACCGCCCCGACAAAATGCGCTAGCGCATTTTGTCGGGGCGGTTTTGCTTACAGCTAAAACATTTAAAAAATGTTCGCCCAAGAAAAAAAATGGAAAAAGATTATCAAAACTGGAATCAAATTAAAATCAATCTAAATAAAGAACCGGATGAAACTCGGCTGTTTTTTCATGAAAGAGAAATTTGGTATTGTCACTTAGGTAAAAATGTTGGTTTTGAGCAAGACGGCAAAGGAAGTGATTTTTTAAGACCGATTATTGTTTACCGAAAATTTAATAATGAAATTTTCTGGGGAATACCTTTGACTAAAGCTACCAAACAAAACAAAGGGAAAAGCGAAAGATACTATTTCAGTTTCTCTTTTTTGCCAAATATTACGAGCTTAGCGATATTATCGCAAATTCGCTTAATTGACAACAAGAGATTAGCTCGGCATATGGGAGCGATCGAAGAAAAAGATTTTGAAGAATTAAACAAAAAATTCAAGGACTTATTGCCTTGAATTTTTTGTTTTTATCCTCTACCTTTCGGTAGAGTCGGGCCGAAGCCATTTAGACCTAAAGTATACACCCAATTATTAGAAAGTCAAGTAAAAAAATTATTAAATAACAAATAAACTTATGGAAAACATCGAAAAAATTCGTCACTCACTCGCCCATTTGCTCGCAATGGCGGTCAAAAATAAATATTCGGATGCCAAACTTGGAATCGGACCAACCATCGACAATGGTTTTTATTACGATTTTGATTTTGGCACAGTCACGCCAGACGAAGCGTCACTTTTGGAATTAGAAAAAGATATGAAAGCTTTGGTCAGTCAAAATATTACTTTTTCACGCGAAGAAATTTCTGCCGAGCAAGCCCGCGAACTTTTTGCCAGTGAACCTTACAAGCTAGAATTAATCGAAGAACTAGCCGAAAAAGGCGAGAAAATTTCTATTTATCGTTCTGGCGACCCGTCTTCTAACGATAGCCGGGTAACCTTTACTGACTTATGCGCCGGTCCGCATATCGAAAACACCAAGGAAATCGCGCGCGACGCTTTTCATATTACGCACATCGCCGGTGCCTATTGGAAAGGCAGTGAAAAAAATAAAATGCTCACCCGCATTTACGCGGTCGCTTTTGCCAACAAAAAAGATTTGGATGATTATATCGAGCAACAAGAAGAAGCTAAAAAAAGAGATCACCGAAAAATCGGCAAAGAATTAAAACTTTTTACTCTTTCTGAATTAGTCGGCGCTGGTCTGCCTTTGTTGCAACCAAACGGAATGATTATTCGCAAAGCCATCGAAGATTATTTATGGGAACTGCACAAAAATAAAGGTTACGACCGGGTCTGGACGCCGCACATCACCAAGAAAAATTTGTACGAGACATCTGGTCATGCCGCCAAATTCGGCGAGGAACTTTTCCGTGTTAAAGGTGGCGACGAAGAATTTTATATGAAACCAATGAATTGTCCGCATCATATGCAAATTTTTTCGGACAATCAATTTTCTTATCGCCAAATGCCCGTTCGTTATTTCGAACCAGCCACCGTGTATCGCTATGAAAAAGCCGGGCAACTCGCCGGTCTCACCCGCGTCCGTGCCATCACTCAAGATGATGGTCACTTATTTTGTCGCGTCTCGCAAATCAATGAAGAGGTCAGTACGATTGTCGAAATAATTAAAAAATTCTACACGACAATGAATATGATGGAAGATTATTGGGTCAGATTGTCTGTCCGTGGCGAAGATAAAAGTCTGTATCTTGGTGGCGATGAAGTCTGGGATAAAGCGGAACAAGCTTTGGAGCAGGCGGCAAAAGAAAATAATTTGAATTACAAACGTACCGAGGGCGAAGCCGCTTTTTATGGACCAAAACTGGACTTTATGTTTAAAGATGCCATCGGTCGGCAGTGGCAACTCGCCACCATCCAGTGTGATTTCAATTTACCGGAAAGATTTGATCTATCTTTTACCAATGAAAAAGGCGAGCAAGAACGACCGGTGGTAATTCATCGCGCCATTTCCGGCTCACTCGAAAGATTTATGGGTGTGGTCATCGAACATTACGCCGGCAATTTTCCGGTCTGGATGTCACCGATTCAGGTAAAAATTATTCCCGTTCGTAAAAATCACAACGATTACGCCAAGAAAATTTCTGACGAATTAAAAGCGCTGGATATCCGCGTCGAATTTGACGACAGCGACGAAGGAATGGGCAAAAAAATCCGCGACGGTAAAGTGAATAAAGTGCCGTATATGATTGTCATCGGTGACAAAGAAAAGGAAGAACAAAATATCACCGTTGAAATTCGCGGAGCAGAAAAAGGGGCTAAATTTAATCTACCAGATTTCATCACCAAAATTTCCGGAGAAATCAAAGAGAGAAAATAAAAAATATGGACAATAAAAATTTCTTTATATTTTTAGCTATTCTTATTATCCTAAATCTTGTTTTTTTCCTATCAAGAGTATCAAAAATACTACTAACCGGTTTAAAAACCGGACATATGGGCGTAGCAGGTTTCGGTTATAGCGTTTTTTATCCTAGTTATTCCGAAGGTTATCGTAAAAAAAGCCTTGTCAGTTATTATTTAAATTTACTATTAAACATAGTAATACTAATTGTTGGGTTAGCAACAAACATAATCATATTGTCAATTTGTTATTTTAGAATTTTTATCTTTGTCCCTTAAAATATCTTAAACGATAAGATCTCCTTAATTTGACAAGGTAGATATTTTATGATACTCTATTTAAAGTAACTTTGCTCTTTCAAGTCAAACCCCGGCCACGCCGGAAGGAAGGTTTTCATGAAAATAGCTTTTGTTTCGTTGGTGTTGGCAACAATCGCAGTAGTCATCGTTGCCGGTTGCCCGGTCACGGACTATTCCGATAGCCCTGACGCAGCACAACTATCTTGGCAAGAAAAGTATTGCCAAATAGATCCCGCCCAACTGTCTGACGAACAGAAACAATCGGCAATCGACTTTGACGATTGCTACACCGGTTCCGAAGAAAACCTGAAATTCATTGGAAATTTCCCTTGGCTGGATGCCAATAATCTTTCCCCGAAAGACAAGGTATTTCTAGTCGAAACATCCCAGGAGTTGGTGCGGGCGATGTTCACGGCTGGTGGTGGACAATGACCTTGCACAACCTTTATCGCCGGCTTTTTTGATAAAAAGCCGGCGATATTATTTTTAATTAAACTAGATATTCGGATGTTTTGAACTGCAATACTCCGAATTTCTCTACACATCCACATTCGCCAAATGCGCGTGAGTTTGGATAAAAAGTTTTCTTGGCTCCACTTCACTGCCCATCAAAATATCAAAAGTTTTGTCGGTGTCATCAAGATCGTCAATTGTCACCTGTTTCATTATTCTGGTCGCTGGGTTCATTGTCGTCTCCCACAACTCTTCGGGATTCATTTCACCGAGACCTTTATAGCGTTGAATCGAAATTTTACCTGCCTGCGCAGGCAGGCCCGCTTTTTTCTTGACCACTTCTTCGTCTGTTTCTTCTTCGGTTTCAGCTTCTTCACCAGCTTCAATTTCTTCGATCTGTTCCACCGCACCGCCCATTTCTTTAATTATTTTATTTTTTTCTTCATCACTAAAAGCATAATGAAATTCTTTACCTTTTTTCACTTTGTAAAGTGGCGGTTGGGCAATATAAATTTTGCCGAGATCAATCAAGATGCGGTAATAACGGAAAAAGAAAGTCAAAAGTAAAGTGGTAATGTGAGCGCCGTCCACGTCGGCATCGGTCGCAATAATAATTTTATGATAACGAAGTTTATTGATGTCGGTCATATCCCCGATCCCGATACCCATCGCGATAATCAGAGATTTAATTTCTTTAAATGCCAGCATTTTATCAAGTCGAGCTTTTTCGACATTCAAGATTTTACCTTTGAGCGGCAAAATCGCTTGGATCCGACGGTCACGTCCTTGCTTGCCCGAGCCACCGGCAGAATCTCCCTCGACAATAAAGATTTCAGATTCTTCGGGATCTCGTGACTGGCAATCCGCCAACTTACCCGGCAAAGTCATTCCTTCCAAAGCCCCTTTTCGGATCACGCTATCTTTTGCCGCTTTTGCCGCTTTGCGCGCCTTGAGCGCCAAAATACATTTGTTTACAATCGAGCGGGCATCATCGGGATTTTCTTCTAGGAAAGCCGAAAAAGCCTCGCCAAAGACCGTTTCCACGGCCCCACGTGCCTCGACACTCCCCAATTTAGCCTTGGTCTGACCTTCAAACTGTGGATTACGAAGCTTCACCGAAATAACCGCGGTCATACCCTCACGAACATCATCACCAGTCAGACTTCCCTCGCTTTCTTTTAGAATATTATTTTTCTTGCCGTAGTCATTCAAAATTCTGGTCAAAGCCGTGCGAAAACCAGTCACGTGCATACCGCCTTCGGGTGTAATCGTATTGTTGGTATAGCTCACCTCTTTGAAATCGATATCATCGACATACTGCAGAGCAACCTCCACTATTACTTCATTCGCCTCTTTTTCGGCATAAAAAATCTCGCGATGAATCGGTTTATCTTTTTGATTGTAAAATTTAATCAGCGACAACAAACCACCCTCAAAATAAAAAGTTTTTGACGGCACTTCCAAACCAAGTTCTTGTAAATAAAAAACTTTGTCAGTATCGATCTTACCTGCCTGCGCAGGCAGGCCTTTATGTTCACGAGCATCAATTACTCGAACGCGTAAACTTTTGACCAAATAAGCTTGCCCACGCAAATGGTTCACGACCCGATTCCAATCGTAAATTAATTCCGAAAAAATTGTGGCATCGGGTTTAAAAGTAATAATCGTACCGTTTAATTTTGAAGTTGAAACTTTTTTAACATTGTATTTCTTTTTACCACGCTCAAATTCTTGAGTAAATTTTCCACCATCGCGATGGACCTCGGCTTTGAGCCACTCGGACAAAGCATTGACCACTGACGCACCGACACCGTGCAAACCACCAGAAATTTTATAACCTTCACCGCCAAATTTTCCACCAGCGTGCAAAACGGTCAAAACTGTTTCGAGCGTCGAGACTTTAGTCTTCTTGTGAACCTCCACCGGGATACCAGCGCCATTGTCCACAATGCGTACAATATCGCCCGGCAATAACGCCACCTCGATTTCATTGCAGGAACCATTCATTGCTTCGTCGCGTGAGTTATCAAAAATTTCGACGAGCAAATGGTGGAGTCCATCCGTACCAGTCGAACCGATATACATACCAGGACGCAAACGCACCGGCTCTAGTCCTTCCAAAACAACAATATCGTCAGAACCATATTTTCGCTTTTTTATTTCTTCTTTTGGCATTTATTTATGAGATTAAATCATTAAAAATAACCGCTTTTCTAGGCTGATTATATTGACAGTATAACACAAAAGAAACCAAAAATACAGCAAGGAAAAGTGACTTATGCACCGCTCCCAATTGAACAAAAAATGTATTTTTGTTAGCATTAAAAACAGACGGCACCCAAAGGAAAGGAGGATCCGCTGTCTAAAGTTCGTCGTACTTTGTAGCAGGAAGTCCAACCAAGGAGAAGATATGTCTTTCTTTTTCACTGTAGGATTTATCTAGGCAAATATTTGACTTACTCGCAGTTCCTCCCACCCGCAAGGGTGAATAACGCCTTTGTAAGGGCGCAGAGCTTTGCAAGCTCAAAAAAAACGGGTGGCACCCTTGTTGATTCAAAACAGCCGAGAAGGGGTAGCGTCAAGTCCGATGCACCCCTTTTAATATACCCTAGCGGACAGTGAAGCCTTTTTGTTTTAAGACTTCTGTCACTTTTTCCATAATTTCATTGACCTCAATATCTTGCAGAGTTTTTTCGTAAGATTGAAAAACTAGACGAAACGCAAAAGATGTCTGATTGTCTTTTGCGAATTCATCAAACAGCACCGGTCCTTCGGTCAAAAGATTGCCAGCTTCTTTTTTAATCAGCTCTATCACTTCTTCTTTTTTAGTTTCAGCTGGCGCCCAAAACGCAATGTCGCGGATGATGCGTGGATAGATTGAAACCGCTTGATAATGGACATCGGGATTAACAAATTGGTCCAGATTTTCAGTCCCATCTTTAATTTCGATTTCTGTTAATTTTTTCTCAACAATTTCCAACCTTGGTTTCGGCTTCTTACAACCAAAACCAGTGACGACTCGAATTTCTTCACTGCCACCGACAAAAACATTGCCAATTTCAAAAAGTTTTACTTCGTCGGTATCAAATAAAACCCGACCGAGATTATATTCCACCGCCTTTTTCATTCCATCACTTAAATTATCGCGCAAATATGCTTTGTCGGACGACAACGGCTTTTCTACTTCAAGTTCGCCACGATTCGTAAAAGTATAGCCATAAATTTCGACATAACCTTGGCTAGCAAAAAATAACCGTACCTTATTTGCCAAAATAAAAGTTTGACTATGTTTGACTTCAATATCAGCCTTTAGTATTTTAGTGGGCACTTGGTCATAACCCAAAAGTCGCACCACTTCATCAGCCAAATCTTCTTTAATATTCAAATCTTGTCGATCGGCTGGAATGAGGGCAATTAAATTCGATTCAGAATCTTTTAAAATCTGGATTCTCTCTCGTTTCAAAAAATCAATAATTTTTTCTTCAGTTAAATTTGTGCCCAAAAGATTATTGATATTATCAATTGTAAAAATAATTTCCGCCCGAGCCGTCTCCTTATCTGGCAAAACCGGAGCTTCTTTTAATTTAAGATTAGGAAATAAAGCGCTAATTTCTCGAGCCAAACCAAGCGGGGTTTTAGCATCACCAGCCCGATCAGGTAAAATTTTAATTTCCATTTCCCAATCGCCTTCGCCTTTTGGAATTACTTCTTCTACTTCCCAAGCGTGCATCGTCAAAGTATCCGCCAGGTCTTGGACAGCTGGCAATGGCTCGGCAAAATATGATTCTAATTCTTTATAAATAAATCGCATAAAATAAAATTAAAATTGTTCCAAAAATCGTAGATCGCCAGCATAAAAATGACGGATATCCTCAATCCCATATTTAATCATCGCCAGACGATCGATCGTGCTACCAAAAGCAAAGCCCTGCCATTCGTTTGTATCGACACCCGCCGCCTTGAAAACATTGGGATGGAGCATCCCCGCCCCACAAACTTCAAGCCAGCGATCACCCCATTTTATATCTACCTCAACACCGGGTTCGACAAACGGAAAGAAACTGGCGCGCATCCGCATCTCGATATCTTTGCCAAATAATTCTTTATAAAAATGTTCGAGCGTACCTTTCAGGTCAGCCATCGTAATTTTCCCCGGCTTGTCAATCGCCAAGCCGTCAAATTGATAAAATTGCGCTTCGTGTGTCGCATCGGTCGCTTCGTTTCGAAAAACCCGTCCTGGCGAAACTACTCGCAAAGGCAATTGCTTTTTTGCCAATTCCCGCAATGACACAGCGGTCATATGCGTTCGCAACAACATTCCTTTATCTTTCGGCTTTAACCAAAAAGTATCCTGCATCGCGCGAGCCGGATGATTGGCGGGCACATTCAAGGCGTCAAAGTTATTAAACTCGGTTTCCACCTCTGGACCACTCGCCACCGAAAAACCCATTTTCTCAAAGATTTTAGAAGCCTCCCAAATCGTCTGGGTTAAAGGATGAATATGACCTTTTTGTTCAGGACTTACCATTTAAAGATTATAGCGGAAAATGAGGGGAATTCAAATTAGCTGGCTTTATCTAAACACTTACCTTTATCAGAACTTAAAATATTTTTTAAGTTCGCCTTGTCAAATCCCTCGCTCTCTCCTCGATACAAAACATAATTACTAACAATGATTGTGGCTTTAGCTCCAGTTATTTGGCAGTTAGGAACAATTTCCCCCGAATTGAGTTCTTTCTTTGCTTTCTCTGAATCTAAAAAACAAAACCAAGCAATCCTTGTGTCATTATCCGAACTAGGAATTAGTTTAGAAGAAGCCTCGTCTGGGTAAAAACAAACTTTGCCATCAAACATCCCACCACTATAAATATTGTATATGCCAGAAAGTGTCATCTCATCTACAACATCAGGTGTAAAAGGACATTCTTCAAACTCACACTTTGGTCCTTGGCGACCGACCGCCGAGCCATCTGGGCAAATTTTCGCTTCTTTGGTACAAGCAATCGGTTGCGAATTCTCTATGGTTACCGAACTTATGTTTTTTAAATTAAAATAAACCAGCCCAGCCCCCAACAAAATTAAAACAACAACAAGAGAAATAATTAAATATTTTTTCATAAAAAAATTTGTTAGATTAATAATTTCTGGAGCCGGTGGCAGGGATCGAACCCACGACATCCACTTTACAAAAGTGGCGCTCTACCAACTGAGCTACACCGGCTTGTTTTTTCTATTTACAAACTAATTTCTACTTTCTTTTTATTCCCTATTCTCTTCCTCCGCCGCGATCTTTATCTCCGCCATCGCGTTTTCTTTGTGCTCTTTGATCTCTTGCAAAAAGAAAGAGACGGGACCTTCTTTGTGGACAGCTTTGCGTTCTTTCGCCAATTCCGCGACCGACGAAAACTTTTTTTCTATTTTAAACACGACAAAGCGGATGACCGACAAAACATTGCGGGTAAAAAACAACAAAAATAAATATACCTTATTGATCGTCTGTTTGCAAAAATGAACAATCTTAAACGCAATATAATCTACCACCAGATGAGTAATGCCGTAATCATCGAGCTGGGTATGATCAATATTATTTTCTCGATTCGCTTTGATTTTCCACCCAAGAAGACCGACCAAGCCGGCAAGCGACAAAAAAGACAAACCGATTAAAATGTAATTGTTCATAGAAAACCCTAAACCGCTCCGTTTGTATCAAAACGCACGAAACGCACGACATCAATCCTCTCGCCAAATTTTTGGATATGATTTTTTACCAAATCATTGATGGTCAAGCTCGGCTCTTTGACAAACGGTTGAGCGAGCAATTCTTCGACAGTTTTTGGTTCCATAGCTGCAATATGCAAAGCGATATCACTAGCTAAAGCCCGAAATTCGGGATTTTTTGCCACGAAGTCAGTCTCGGAATGAATCTCCAACAAAGCCCCCATATTACCGGTGCTGTGAATATACGAACTCACCGCTCCGGCGTGAAGCTCGCGAGACATTTTTTTGTCCGCTACTTCGGCACCTTTAGCTTTCAAAAAATCTAATGCCTTGACCATATCACCACCCGAATCTTCCAAAGCTTTTTTACACTGGGCGATGGAAATCCCAGTTTTTTCTCTTAATTCTTTAATCTGTTCAGTGCTTATCATAAAAAAATTTACAAACAACTAAACTAATAATATTTTTTATTTACCTGCTTAAGTTTTATCTTATAAAATTTGGGCGGGTTTTTTCTCGAGGACAATCTCGTCTTTCTTTTCTTCCGGTTTTACTTCAGCGAGGAGCAAGCCTTCTTTGTAGGCGGAGATAATTTGATCAATGAAAAAAGCAATACTAGCTTTTTGACCGTCGTTGGCAACAATCGGATAATCAATGTCGGACAAATCACAATCAGAACTTGCCAAGCTGATGACCGGCACTTTCATAATGACCGCTTCATCTTTGGCAATTTTTTCTTTCTTGACATCAACAATAAATAAAGCACCGGGCATTTTGGTCACGCTGGAAATACTGGCAAAATAGCGCTCGAGATCTTTTCGCTCTTTGGCTAAAACCAATCGCTCTTTTTTGGTATAAACCATTAATTCACCTTTGGCTTCTTTTTCAATCAATTCAGCCAAGCGATCAATTCTTTTTCGAATTTCCTTGAAGTTGGTCAATGTACCGCCAATCCAGCGTTCATTCACAAAAGGCATACCCGCCCTGACCGCCTCCTTTTCTACCACCTCTTGAGCTTCTTTTTTTGTACCAACAAAGATAATTTGCTTCTTTTGCTTGCCGAGTTCACGAACAAAATCTTTAGCTTTCTCGAGAAGATCAGCGGTTTTCTCCAAATCAATAATAGTAGTCTTGTTTTTAAAACCAAAAATAAATGGCTTGGCAGAAGGATGTCGGCTGGAACGAGAATAACCGAAATGTGCACCGAGCTTAAACATTTCTTTCACCAAAGCTTCCTTTTTGATATCTTTTTCTTCCGTTTGCATACAGGGAACAGCTTACCAGAAAAGGGCGGAAAAGGCAACCTTAATCCAACTGTTTGAGTCCTTCTTTCAGGTCTGCCACCATCGGACCCATTTCTCCAGCCATAATTCTTTCCATCCCATGCCAATTTTGTTTAATGCGGTGATCAGTAATACGATCTTGTAAATAATTGTAGGTACGGATTTTTTCCGAGCGATCAGCGGTACCGATTTGTCCTTTGCGATTGGCCGACTCTTTTTGGGCTTCTTCCTCATCTTTCAATTGCTGAATTTTAGCGGTCAACATTTCCAGCGCTTTTTCTTTGTTGCGTAACTGGGTGCGTTCTTTTTGGCAACGGACAGCCAGGCCAGTCGGTTTGTGGACCATACGGACCGCCGTTTCCACCTTGTTCACGTTTTGACCACCAGCACCACCAGAACGCGTAAACTCAATTTCTAAATCGCCGGGATTGATTTTGATATCAGAATGTACTTTAATCGGCATCACCGCTACGGAAATGGTCGAGGTATGAATACGCCCCTGCTTTTCGGTCGCCGGCACACGCTGGACGCGATGCACACCCGTTTCATTTTTAAAATCTTCATAAGCTCCTTCACCGCTAATTTCAAACACCGCTTCCTTGTAACCACCCGATGGCGACAAAGATTCATCCATTAAATCAAAATCCCAGCCTTTGGTGGTGGCATATTTCATATACATTTGCGACAGATCGTAGGCAAAAAGTGAGGCTTCATCACCACCAGCGCCGGCACGAATTTCCATAATTAAAGATTCCGGATTATCGTTCTCCCCTTCTTTTGGCGTGAGAATTTCTACCATTTTTTGCCACAAATCAGCTTTTTGAATTTCCAAATTTTTTATTTCTTCTTCGGCAAGTTCACCGACCGTTTCATCGCCAGATGCCAGTTCACGAGTTTCTTTAATTTGTTTTTCTAAATCACTAAAAAGACCAGCGAGGTAAGCTGTTTTAGGGTTTGAGCGAAAATCTTCTAGTTCCATAGTAATGTGCCCGCCGGCTTTTGGCGGTTGACCGCCAAAAGCCGGCGGGAAAATAGTCAGTTATTTTTTAACCGCTTTAGCTTTCGGCTTGGTCGCCTTTGCCATTCGTCCCTTGAATTTCTCCACCATACCAGCGGTATCCATTACTTTTTCATTACCAGTAAAGAAAGGATGGCAAGCACTGCAAATTTCCACGTTGATTTTTTCCATAGTTGAGCCAACCTCAAAAGCGTTACCGCAAGCGCAGGCAACTTTCGTCTTATCAAAATATTTTGGGTGGGCGTCTTTTTTCATACCAAGGAAATATAGCAAATTTTTAGTTGTTTTGCAAGACATCAATCTGCTTGTCATAATTTGCCGCCAAATCCATCACCTGATTGCCATAAGAGCAAGACGAACCGCCTGAACCGTAATATTTACACGCCGCTCGGATCTCTGCGCTATAACTACCAGCATCAGCCCCCAAATCAGATAAATAAATGCCAGATGCCATAAAAGCATCTTGTGGCGCCCACGGATCAGCAATACTTTTACCAAGAGCACCAGCAATCCGATCCTTTAACATCGCCCAAGTCGAAGGAATAAACTGTGCCGGACCCATCGCTCCGCCAAATGGTCCAGCACTCAAAATCGGACAAGACAATGGCGTCCCTTCCGGATCTCGCCCAAGGCTTTTCATTATTTCCAAAAATGGCGTTTGATCATCACGCGAAGAACATTTTGTGGTTGCTTTCTTACAGCTTTTTCCTAGTGATAAATACATTTGGCGAGCATCTGGTCCCGGCAAAATATCCGTCCATTTTTTCGAATCTTGCGGCCGGTTGCAAGTCCCCACATTCTTACCAAGATTAGATTCTTGCGTAATAATCGCCAAAAGAAACGCCGGACGCACACCAAGCTTAACCTGAACGCCCTTAGCATAATCATAAGCCTGGCCAAAAGTAATATTAGCGGCATTACGCAAACTGAAAAGTGCGCTACGAATCGCTTGTTGTTCTTTTTGCTTTTTCGCCAAAATTTCTTTGTAAGCGGCTTCCTGGTCTTTGCTCACCGCCAAATAAACCTTCTTTTCTTTATTTAATCTTTCGGTTCTAGCTTTCTCGGTTTCAATCGCTTTTTTTGCATCGCGTTCGGCATCTTGTTTTTTCTGCAAATCGGCTTTTTCCTGCTCGGTCAGATTTTTTGTTTGGCGAAATTCATCGAGAGATTTTTGGGTCGATTTTTCAATGAACTGAAAACGTCCGAGATCGACAAACAAATCCGACATTTTTTCGTTTGCCAAAACAACTTCCAGAAATGATCGATTGTCGGTTTCCCTAGTTTGGCGAAGCAATTCGGCTAAAGTTTGTTTTTGGGTCGCCAATTTATCATCCAAAACATTGATGGTTTTGACTTTCTCGACAATATTACCACTCAACTTTTCAATCGTAATTTTTTTAGACTGAATATTTAATTGAGCGGTGTTAATTTTTCCCGTCAGAATATTCACATCGCGCGTGATTGACGCCGTTTCTTTTTGTTGGGTTTGAACCAATTTTTTCTGTACGACTATTTCTTGATCAACGACAAGCAATTTTGCCCGCAAAGCATCTTCTTTGGCTTTTATCTCGGCTTCGGTTTCCGCCAAAGAAACCACTGGCAAAAAAATGGTAAAAATTAAAAATAGACTACAAAAAAATGTTCGTCTGGAAAGCGACGGATCGTAAACCATCTTCATATTATAGCAGAGATTTTTTCTAAACTAAAAGAAAATCGACAAGGTTATTCAGCCACTTCCTCTTCCTCTTTCTTACCTTTCTTTTCTACTTCGATCGCCGACAAATCAACAGCTTCGACAGCTTCTTCCACGACAGTTTCGCCAGCTTCAGAGATCGAAGCCACCACCTCTTCTGCTTCATTTTGCATAGTCACACCAGCCGGTAAAACAATATCTTTAATTAAAATTTGGCTATCTAAATCGGTCAAAACAGAAATATCAATTTTCAAATCGTGCGGTAGATCTTTTGGTAAAGCTTCAATTTCCACTTCGTGCAAAACTTTGACCAAGTTGCCACCAAGCTTCACGGCTGGTGCCACCCCTTCGAAAATCAATGGAACGCTGACCACAATCGGCTTATTTTTATCAACCACCAAAAAATCGGCGTGAACCGGCTCGCCGTTGATCGGATGAACTTGAACTTCGTGAATCAAAGCATCTTTATTGACGCCAGCACAATCCAAAGCAATAATCGAAGATTCTCCGGCTTGAGTTAAAACTTTTTTAAATTCGATAGTATCAACCAAAAAAGATTCGGCTTTGGCTTTACCGCCATAAACAATGACCGGCAATTCACCAGCCAAGCGGTTTTTGGCTAGTTTTTTACCAAAAACTTCCCTCTTTTTTGCACTCAATTTAATTATCATAAGTAAGGGCATTATAACCAAAACACGGAAAAAGTCAAAATTATCAATGAAAATAGCGGTTTCTGGGCAGAAACCGCTATTAAAAAGACGCGCGAGCCTTAGCTAGCTGACAAGCGCCAGCGACCGCCTCTGAACTTCGGGGCTGTGATCAATCTGATAATTTGACAGACCGACACGATGAATCATCAAGTGATCCATAAAACGACCGAGGTCCGGAAACGCGGTGCGGGTTGGAAAAACGCAAACGTTGTTTGGTAAATCTAGTTTATGCCAATCCACCGAACCATCGACCAAGATCACATAGATCTTGTCATAATCAAAGTCTCGAGCGGTAAGTATGGGAGCTGGGGCAATCACCAAATTAGACAAAGCTAATTCTTTGGTTTTGGAGATCTTTGCTCCCCAGTGAAACAAGCCAGCCACCACGAGATTGGCATCTCCTTTTGCCACTTCGGGATAGACAAAAACAAGAGCTTCAAATTGATCAAACACAACCGACTCCTTTCGTTTCTTTTTCAAAAACACGAACAAAAACTCCGCCATCATTTGACCATAATGATGATTAAAAAGCAAAAAATTTTGGGGACAATTAATCCCGCCGATTTTTGTTTACAAAAATCGGCGGGATTAATTTCTATCATTTTAATTTTAACCCAATCCAGAAAAAAGCTTCAATCTTTTTTCCACCACGTCACGCATCACTTTGATTGAATTTTTCAAAATTTTATAGGGTGCAATTTCGTCAGGATTTTCCTGTAAAAATTCGACTAATGCTTGACGATAAGCCAAGCGTAGCTCGGTATTGATGTGAATGACAGACACGCCAGCCTGAACCGCTCCCAACAAATCTTCATCAGAGGTACCAGAACCACCGTGTAAAATTATCGGCACACCGACGACACTTTTCAGCTCTTTAATTTTTTCAAGATCCAAGCGAGGATTCGGCGCGTGTTTCAACATTCCATGCAGGTTGCCCACAGCTGGCGAAAACAAGTCAACACCACTACCAGACACAAAAGCTTGGGCATCTTCGGCTTTAGTCAAAGCTTCGCCTTCAATTTCTGTGCCTTCAGGAATTTCATCAAGCATTTTTGACGACTTACCAATATGACCGAGCTCGCCTTCGATCATAATTTCCGGATTAATCTCGCGTGCATAAGCCACACATTTTTTTGTTTCGGCAATATTTTCTTCGAGTGGCAATTCGCTCCGATCAAAAACAATCAAATCAAAACCAGCGTCGATTGCTTCTTTTGCTCGCTCAAAAGAATAGGTGTGATCCGCCGACAGAAAAATCGGATAATCATATTCATCACGCAAACTTTTGACCAAAGCCACGGCTTGGCTGACACCGACAAAATCTCGTTCACCTTCCGACAAGCCGGCAATGACCGGCACACCCAGATTTTTGGCACCACGAAAAATCGCCCACAGCCCTTCCAAATTAGAAAAATTAAAATGCCCAATGGCAACCTTCCTATCCTCCGCCTCTTTTATTATTTGTCTTAAAGTTTGCATACTATTATAATAGCATAAGTGATAAATAATTATAAAGTGACAACTATATTTATCCCGTTAGAAGCTTAACCATAATCTAAATAAAAATATGACGGAAACAAAAAATCAAGAAGTCGAGAACATATTACCAGCCATTATTTGCTTCTAACTGGGATGGAAAATTTTGACTTAATTACTATCGGTGATATTGGGACTGATGCTTTTATTCGTTTAAAAGAAGCCAGCCTTCACTGCAACATTAAAAAAGAAGATTGTGAAATTTGTTTAAAGTTTGCGTCAAAAATTCCTTACGAATCAGTGACGGTCATTCCGGCCGGTGGCAATGGTGCCAATGTCGCCACTGGTAGCACCAAACTCGGTCTTAAAGTCGCCATTATCTCCAATATCGGCGACGACGAAAATGGTCAGGATGTTATTGAATCTTTAAACAAAATTCCAATTGAAACAAAGTTGATCAAAAAGAATATCGGCGTGGCTTCCAATTATAATTATGTTTTATGGTACGAAAATGACCGCACCATTTTGGTTAAACACGAAAATTTCCGCTACGAACTGCCAGAATTTACTCCGCCCAAATGGATTTATTTGACTTCACTTGGCGAAGATTCCATTGATATGCAACACGCTGTCGCTCGTTACCTAGACGAACACCCGGAGACGAAATTAGCTTTTAGCCCCGGCACAATGCAAGTCCGTGCTGGTTATGAAAAATTGTCCGATATTTATAAAGCAACCGAAATTTATTTTTCCAACAAAGAAGAAGCAATGACCATCTTAAAAACCACCGATACCGACGTGAGAAAATTGGCGGAAGGCATAAAAGCACTTGGACCAAAAACAGTGGTGATTACCGACAGCTTAAATGGCGCTTACGCTTTAGTTGAAGGTAAATTATGGTTTGCACCAACTTTCCCAAACGAAGGAGATTTGGTTGAACGCACTGGGGCTGGCGATTCTTTTGCTTCTGCTTATTTGTCAGCGACCTTTTTGGGTTTGCCGGCAAGCCAAGCTCTCGCTTGGGGTTCAGCCAATTCCGCTTCGGTCGTCGGACAAATCGGACCACACGCTGGACTTTTGACTAGAGAAAAAATCGAAGAAAAAATTGCCAGCTTGTCTGACGAGTTTGCGATTAAGGAAATCGTTTAATTAAAAATAAAAAGAATCCACCGATTTTTGCTAAGCAAAAATCGGTGGATTCTTTTTATTTATTACGTTATTTCCGATCAATCACCTTCTTCACCGCTTCAATAATATCATCCACCCCAAGTCCGAAATGTTCCAAAAGTTCCGCCGAACCTCCTGATTCACCAAACTTATCATCGACACCGATAAATTCCATCGGTACCGGATAATTTTGCGCCAAAAATTCTGCCACGGCACTGCCCAAGCCACCCGCTTTCTGGTGTTCCTCCGCCACCACGACCGCCCCAGTTTTTTCCACTTCCGCTAAAATTGTTTTTCCATCCAACGGTTTGATTGTATGATTATTTATCACCGTCACTTCAATTCCCTCTTTCGCCAGTTTTTTACTCGCCATCATCGCTCGATGCACCATCAAACCACAAGCAATAATCACCGCTTGCGCTCTTTTTGATTCGCGAAAAATTTCCGCCCTGCCGATCTCAAACGGCGTCGTAACCGAGGTGACAACCGGACTTTTTTCTCGTGCCAAGCGCAGATAAGCCGGACAAATTATATCCACCAGCGCCAGCGTCGCCTTTTTCGCTTCAAGAGCGTCGCACGGCACCACCACGATCATTCGTGGTATGACCCGCGCCAAAGCAATATCCTCTAGCATTTGATGTGAACCGCCATCAGCACCAACATTCAGCCCGGCGTGAGAACCGACAATTTTGACATTGGTATTGTTATAACAAATCGCTGTCCGAATTTGTTCCCAATTTCGCCCCGGCGAAAAAATCGCGTACGAAACAGCAAAAGGAATCTTACCCATCGAAGCCAAACCCGAAGCCACCACCGCCAAGTTTTGTTCAGCTACACCCACCTCGACAAACCGCTCGGGAAATTTTTTGGCAAATTCTTCGACGCGAGTGGATTCTTTCAGATCAGCACAAAGAGCCACCACATCTTTGTCATAATCCCCCGCCAAAAGTAACCCCTCACCAAACCCATCCCGGATTGGTTTAAGCTCAATATTATTATCGTAAAGTTTTGGATTAAGGTTAATCATTTTTATTTAAATCTTTAATCGCTTGTTTCCCCTCTTTTTCCGTCGGCGCTTTGCCGTGCCATTCATAACGACCTTCGATTGCTGGTACGCCTTTGCCGGGTGTGGTGTGTGCAATGATTACGGATGGACGATTAAAAACTGATTTGGCTTGACCTACTGCCGAAAAAATATCTTCAAAATTATGACCATCAATTTCAATCACGTGCCAATTAAAGGCGCGAAATTTTTGGGCGAGTGGCTCCAGGGGCATTATATCTTCGGTCACACCATCGATCTGAATGTTGTTGCGGTCAACAATCGCGATTAAATTGTGCGGGCAAACTTTACCGGCGAGCATGACCGCTTCCCAGGTCGAACCTTCTTGTAGTTCGCCATCGCTCATCAAGCAATAGAAAAATCTCTGTGACACTCGCCCACGATCCATTTTGTCAGCCAGTGCCATGCCCACCGCTTGCCCAAGGCCTTCACCAAGCGGACCAGAACTGGTCTCCACGCCCGGAAGCCACTCACGATGTGAGTGACCTTGCAGACGTGACCCGTAGCGTCGCAGAGTCTTTAATTCTTCCAGAGGAAAATAACCAGAATGCGCCATTGCCGAATAAAGTACCGGGCAAATATGACCATTGGACAAGACCAGTCGGTCACGCTCCGCCCAATCTGGCTTTTTCGGATTGTGATTTAAAATGCCAAAATAAAGCGCCGTAAAAATATCGGCCATGCCCAAGGCCCCAGCCGTATGCCCAGACTTGGCTTCGGTAAGCATTTCAATAATCGAGCGCCGAATGTCGCGGGCTTTGTCGTTCAGAAATTGCAATTTACTATCAGTTAGTAGCATAACTTTAATTTAAAATGTAAATATCAAAATGAAAAATCACAATGTCAAAACTGCAAAATTTTCCGAACATTTTATAATTTTAAATCTGTCATTTTGCATTTTGATTTTTTAATTTTGAATTATAAAGACTGAAGGTCTTTAATTGCCTTGGCGATATCATCGCTTCGCCAAATATGCGAACCCACTACCAAATCATTAGCACCTGCGTCCAAAACTTTTTTGGCATTTTCCAAGTCTAGCCCGCCATCAATTACTATTCTAACATTTTTATCTTTTTCGCGCAGTAATTTTATTTTTTCAATCACGCGGTCGTCAAATTTTTCACCGTAATAGCCAATATTCGCAATGCTCATCAGCTGAACAGTTTTTATTTTATCTAAATATGGAAAAACTTTTTCAATCGGCGTCTCTAGCTCGAGTGCAATTGCCAAATCATTTGGTCGAGTTGAAAATTTTTCAGCAATAAGATCCATTTCGGTCGTCGATTCAATATGCACCACCACGCGATCGACCCATTCGAGCCAGTCTTCGATAATCGTCTCGGGTAATTGCGTCATCAAATGCACACTTATTTTTGTTTTGCCGTCGAGCTCGGACAAATCATCGGCAATCTGCCAAGTAACATTTGGCGCAAACACACCGTCCATCACATCAATTTCCGCCCAATTGACCAAACCGTCTAGCTCGGCTAATTTTGATTTTAATTCTTCAAAATCACTGACGATAAGTGATGGGATAATCTCAACCATAATTTTACATAATCGAACTCGGATTAATATCTAAATCGATTTTATTGATTCGACGCTGATGCCGTTCGTCGGTCGAAAAAGGGGTGGTTAAAAATAATTTGACGGCTTCAATCGCTTCGTCTTTTCCAACCAAACGCCCGCCGAGCGACAAGACATTGGCATTGTTGTGTTCGCGCGTCATTTTTATGATATTCAAATCCTTGCCATAATAGACCGCGGCGCGCACACCAGAAAAACGATTGGCAACAATCGCCTCACCAATACCAGAACCACCAAAAATAATTCCGCGACTACCTTCGTCGCTTTGCACCATTTTGGCGACAACTTTCATATAGTCTGGATAATCGTCATTTAAATCAAGTGCAAAAGCACCTTGATCGGCAACCTCAAAACTATTTTCTTCTAAATACTTTTTGATTTGTTCTTTTAACTCAAACCCGGCATGATCGGTGCCTAAATATATTTTCATAATTGAATTATATCACAACCGGTAAATTTGTCTTTACTTTTTTTCTGGTTATAATCAGACCAGATAAGTTCAATTAACCAAAAGGAGGAATTTTGTATGGCTATGGTTCAAAATTGCACCTGCTGTGGTCTGACAGCCACCGCTCCAATCTGCTCAAACTGTCAAGAGCAAATTGGAGCCGGACAAAGAAAAGATCGAAGAAAGCTCCGCGACGATTGCCCGCTTCATCCCGGCAAGAAAATTTGGTGTCGAGCGTTTGGGAGCACCGCCGGTTATTTTGCTACCAAAAGCAGAACTTGCTCTCGACACTGGCAGGACGAGCTCCACAAAGAAACACGGGCTCGTATCGAGCTCATCCAGCGGTTACAAGACCGCAAATCAAACATTGGACCGTTTGCTATGCGTGGCTAAACAGTGTCCCACCCCGCCGCCAAAGTTTGTAAGTAAACTTTGGCGGTTAATACTTGCTTTTTTTTAAATTTGTTTTATAATTCATTTCGGAGTAAGTAAAGCTGGCTTAAACACTTGTACAACAAGGAAAGGAAGTAAGGATGGCTAAATTACAGAGGTGCAAATACTGTGGACTAAACAGCCCCAGTCCAATTTGCAAAAAATGCCAAGACGAGATCTCGAACGGCACTCGCCGAGAGAATCGAGTTGCTCGGACAGACTGTCCGATCCACCCCGGACAAACTGTCTGGTGTAGGACATTTGGCGGATGTTTTTATCAGCCGAAGTCCGAGGCTTGTCTCAAGCACCGCCTCGCGGAGCTCGGGATGAGCAAAGAGCTTCATCAGGAGACGGTCCGGATGGTCTTGAGAATTCAGGAGCAGCAACGGATGGACACAGGGGAAGTAGTTGCGGTCGTTAAACCGCAGCACTTCGGACCAGTCTGACTGGTACCAAAATCCCCGCCGAACCTTTGGTTCGGCGGGGATTCTTTTTTTATTCTTTTCCCAACATTTTCCGCCAAGCCGCGGTACTACGAACCCAAGGACAAGCCATCATCCCGGCGTAAGCAAGTACCAGTAAAATCAAACCGCTAGCATAAATATCAACTGGATTTTGCGTCGTATAAAGAAAATAACAAATAAAAACATACCAAATCACCGCTTCGATAATTGCCCAAAAAATATTTTTTGTTGTCATCATTTTAAAAATTAAGATCCAAGCTTGATTACGTGATCGACCAAAGTGTGGGTGTATCCCATTTCATTGTCGTACCAAGACATTACTTTCACTAGATTTCCGCCGACAACTTTTGTGTACGATAAATCTGCAATTGACGCATATTTGCTACCGAGAATATCTGACGAAACCAAAGCTTCTTTTGTCACACTGAAAGTTTTTTGCCATTTTGGATCAGCCGCCGCTTTTTCTAAAATACTATTTACTTCTTCAACTGTGGTATTTTTACTCGCAATGAAAGTCACATCAATCATTGAACCAGTGATGACCGGCACCCGCACCGCAATGCCATCAAATTTGCCTTGAATTGAGGGGATAACTTGCCCGACCGCAATCGCTGCGCCGGTTGTGGAAGGAATAAGATTGACCGCTCCCGCTCGCCCACGACGCCAATCTTTGGCATCCGCCACATCCACCAATTTTTGCGTTGCCGTATAGCCGTGAGTAGTATTAAGCAAGGCTTTTTCAATACCAATCGAATCACCAAGAATTTTTATAACCGGTGCCGCACAGTTGGTCGTACAAGAACCATTTGAAGTAATCACTGCTTCTGATATTTTTTCGTCATTAATACCCATCAAGAAAATACCACCGGGAATACCCGCCACCGGTTCATCTTTAATCGGCGCCGACACCACTACTTTACGCGCACCAGAATCAATATGGGCTTTCGCTTTGGCATAAGTTTCAAAGACGCCGGTTGATTCGACGACCACATCGATACCCAAATCACCCCATTTGCATTCCATTGGATCTTTTTGTTGTAAAAATTTAATAGTCTGACCGTCGGCGACTAAATTACCATCGGCAATGCTAATATTGCCGTCAAATTTGCCGTAAGCACTATCATATTTTAAAAGATAAGCGAGATTATCAAGATCACCGAGATCATTGACCGCGACAATTTTAATCGCGGGATTTTTAATTGCGAGTTTGAAAAAAGCTCGTCCGATTCGGCCAAAGCCGTTGATTGCTACTTTTACCATATATTTTATTTAAGTTAGCTCCGCCACGGCGAAGTATATTTTTAATACGGTAATTTTAACAAACAATCGAAATAAAACAAAACCGCCCTGATTCGACTAGTCGAATCAGGGCGGTTTTGTTTACCTTATCTTCTCTTCAAAAAGTTTCTTCAACACTTCCGGATTCGCCGAGCCCTTACTTTCTTTCATCGCCTGCCCAATCAAAAACATTAGTGACTTTTCTTTCCCACCTTTGTATTCTTCAAACACACTTTGATTATCGACAATCACCTTTTCCACAATCATCATTATGGCGCTTTCGTCGTGTACTTGAAACAAGCCTTTTTTCTCGGCGATATCTTTCGGTTCACCACCTTCTTTAATTAAAATCGTTAAAATATCTTTGGCACCACGAGAAGACACCTCACCAGCCACCGTCATTTTTATCAAATCGGCAAAAGCCTTCGCGACCGGCAATTTCAATTCACCGCTGGCACTCGCCAACCCCAAAATATCCGAGGTGATATAATTGGTTGCGGTCAAAATTAATTTCGCATCTTCGTTTAAGTTTTCTGATAATTCATCAAAAAAATCAGCAAGCTGGTGGTCAGCGACAAAAACCTCCGCATCTTCCAACTTCAAACCAAATTTTTCGGTATATCTTTTTCTTTTCTGCCAAGGCAATTCCGGCAAAGTCGCACCGATATTTTCAAAATCTTTTATTTCGCTAATAAAAAGTTTTGGTAAATCAGGATCTGGGAAATAGCGATAATCGTGCGACGATTCTTTCAAACGCTGGCTAAAAGTTTTTTGTTTGTTTTCATCCCAACCGCGAGTTTCCTGCACGATTGACTCACCTTTTTCCAAAGCTTCAATTTGTCTTTTTATTTCATCTTCAATTGCCCGCTCCACCGATCGAAAAGAATTTAAATTTTTCACTTCTACTTTTGTCCCGAGTTTTTCATCTTTCGACACGGAAATATTCGCCTCGATCCGCATTTGACCTTTTTCCATATTGGCTTCAGAGGCACCGAGGTAGCGCAATAATAGCTGGAGCTCTTTGGCAAAAGCTGAAGCTGTCACACCGTCGTGGATTACCGGCTCGGTCACCAACTCCATCAACGGCAAACTCGAACGATTAAAATCAACATAACTTTCACCAGCACCATCATCGTGACTAGACTTAGCCGTATCTTCTTCCAAATGAATCCGCGTAATATCGACACCATTTAAAACTCCACCAGAAATCAACGGGTATTTATACTGGCTAATCTGATAGCCTTTGGGAATATCTGGGTAAAAATAATTCTTGCGGTCAAATTCGGTAAAATCGGCAATCGTACCACCCACCGCCGAACCAACACGTAAAATGTGCCTAACCGCCTCTTTGTTGATCATCGGCAAAGTTCCCGGTTGGGCGGTGCAAATCGGGCAAATGTTCATATTTGGACTTTTCTCGTTCGGGTCGTTTTTACAACGACAAAACATTTTAGTCTTGGTTAAAAGCTCCACATGAACCTCCAGACCGATGGTTGGTTTATAGTCGGACATAGATAGTATGATACTACAATTTTTCGCTTTTTTACAACTCCTTTTTAAATAAATCGGACTTCTTCTTCCAGCTCAATTCCAAATTTATTTTTTACCAAGGTCTTTAATTTGTTTGCTAGTTTTTTCAAGTCAGCAGTTTTGCCGGTACCATCATTGACCAAAAAATTACCGTGAAATGAAGCAACCGAAATACCACCGATTTTTAAACTTTTCGCACCCACTTCTTCCAGCAAATAACCGACCGACAATTTTCCACCAGCAATTTTGGTTGGATCAATTTTTTTCAACAACGCTTTTGGCACTTTTTTCAGTGGAATGTTTTTAAAAAAACTACCGGCACAAAAAATATTATAATCATATTTTTCGTTTCGATTTTTTATTAAGTCGCGAGAAATTTTTGTTAAAGTTTTTTTGTCGCCTTTGATCAAATTCAAAACAACCGACAGAATAACCCAATTTTTCTTTTTAAAAATACTGTCACGGTAACCAAACCGACAATCTTTATTCGCTAGCTGTCGAATTTTTTGCCCATCGAAAATTTCGACTGATTCTACTAAGTCGCCAATAAAATGATTGTACGCCCCGGCATTGCCGACCACCGCCCCGCCGACGTTACCGGGAATGCCTGATAGGTATTCCAAACCACTCAAACTATTTTTAACCGAGAAATTGACAAGCTCCCAAAGCGGAAGGCAAACGTCAACTTTGATTTTTGTGCCGTCCAAATTTTTCGCTGACAATTTTCCGCCGTGGTATTTCACAACCAAGCCATTGAAACCTTTGTCTGGGAAAATAGTGTTGCTTCCCCCGCCCATCACATTGCAAGACATTTTTTCTTTTTTTGCCAGTTTTACGCAAGCGACCAGTTCTTCTTTGTTGTTTGTTGTGAAAAAATACTTAGCTTTGCCACCTAGACGAAAAGTGGTGTGCGGTGCTAATGGTTCGTTTTTTATGAAGTGATCTTTTGTCATTTTTTTTACCAATTTTATAGAATAATAACTTACTATAACACAAAGGTTTACCCTGTTAAATAAATTTGCCAAGAAAATTTATTTAACAGGGTAGCAAAAAATACCCGCCGACCATTTTGGTCGGCGGGTATTTTTTCATCCTCCTAATTATTTAGAAGAAATAACACGGAAGTAGTACTTAGTACTAGGAGACAAACCAGTGATATTCACGGAGTGGCTAGTAACCTTAGCACCATCCAAAACTGTCGAGCTGACATAACCGTAATTTGGTGCTGTTCCCAAAGTAGGATGAGAAGCAGTATCATAGATTACTCGGCTATCAGAAGCGACATCAGTTGTCCAAACGATAGTCACGCTAGTTTGAGCAATGTTGGTTGCACTAATAGCAGAAATGACTGGACCAGTGCCAGAGGTAGCAACGGTAACAGTAACATTCTTGGTAGCTGTCGCACCGTAGGAATCAGAGACAGTCAGTGTGACGTTCTTGGTTCCAGCGGAAGTAAAAACATAAGTAGCGCTAGCGCCACCCTTCTCGGTTCCTTCGCTAAAATTCCAAACATAGTCATAAGGACCATTACCACCAGTAGCAGTACCAGTGAAAGTAACAGTTTGTCCAATTGTCGTGCTAAAACCACTAGCAGGAGCAGTGATAGTTGCAGTCAAAGTAGCGGCATTAACCGCACCAGCCAATCCGATAACCAAAGCGATCGTCAAGAAAGTACCGGCAAGTTTGATTATTTTATTCATAATATTTCTTTTAATTTATGGCTTTGAAAAGCCTTAATAATTGGTAAAAAGTCGATCTTTTTATTAACCCATTCCTATCACGAATAGGGCTTTCTTGTCAACAAAAAAGTCCTGGCTCATTCTTGACCAACAAAAGTTGGTAGAACGAGTCAGGACTGAACAAGACTGAACAAAAGAACAATTAATTCACGGTGATCCATGCCGTGAGGGTTAGATCTGGTGGATCAGGATCTCCACCGACTTTGGAATCTCGGATAAGGCAACGGATATCCATCCCGTCGCTGGTGAAGTTGGCAGCGTAAGTGTGATGAACCACACGACCACTACCGCTTTTACCGTCTCCGAACATCCAGAAGTAAGTGTACGGTCCCTTTCCTCCCGAGGCCTCACTACACTCAAAAGTGTAGTCCTGCCCGTGATTCAGGATGAGATTCCCGGTAGGGAAAACCACCCCGGATAAAACGGGTCCTCCTTCTCCTGCGCCAGTAGAGATGACGATGTTAATCGCCGTCCCACACGGAACCGAACCAGTCGGTGACCAACTTATCACTTGACCGGCTGGTACCGTTGCACTGGTCACCGTTGATACGGTGCCAAGCACAAGGCACGTTTGGCCGATAGTTGTGACCACCTGTGGCTGGGTTAAGCC